>NZ_CP150951.2:2017716-2645433 GCF_038069655.2 Yoonia sp. BS5-3 | reverse complement strand
GCCCTGGTCAAACAGGAAATCCCCCGTCTCGACAATCCGACACCTGCCGAACCGGCCAAGGAAGAGGCAGAGGAAAAGCCCAAGCGCAGCCGCAGTCGGCGCAAGAAGGAAGATGTTGCCGCACCCGAGCAGACGGAAACACCTCCAAAAGACGCCGCGCCTGCCCGCGAAGAAAAACCGCGGCGCGAACGTAATCGCGGACGCGGTCGGAACGAGCCCGAGGTCGTTGGCATGGGTGATGAGCCGCCTGCATTTATCGCACTAAGCTTTGCCGAACGCGCGAAGGTCTGACCGGCTTTATCTGATAATGCGGTCAGCTGTGAACCTGCCTTGGCCGCGCAGATACCTTGGCGCGATCATTGCGTAATCCTGGATTGCTTGAAGGGGGCCAAAATTCCTTCAGGTTTTGATAATTATTCTATGCCATTCCAGACGCTATATCTTTGAGATGGAATGCGCATGGCTTTTGCAACTTCAGTCGTCGATCGTAGATCAGCGCGCCGATACACAGGTTTTGCTGTGGCGCGCGTACGCACGAAGACCTTCGATTTTTCCTGCAGGGTCGTCGACATTTCGGCAACCGGTGCGAAGATCGGGGTCGCCCCTTCCCTGATCTCCAGCTTTCGTGAAGATGAATGGGACCTCGTCATCGACCGTATTGGTCGCCTCCGCGCCAAGAAAATTTGGCAACGAGGCTCTGAATTTGGATTGCAATTCGTCACCAGCGCCGGAAAGAAAGCAAGTCTTGAAAACACGTTGAACAGTCTTGCCGACGCAGGCACCATCCGGCTGCTCGATGGCTAATAGTCACCGTTTGGGCGTGTAAGTCCGCCATTGGCGCTTGGCCCGGCCAAGAAACTTGCCCGGGCACGTCATCTGTTGGCTGATCTAATTATTGCACTCGCGTCCACGTCCCGCCATCGCGGCAAATCCCTAGCACGCAACCAGAGACCGACAGGCTGTTGCCGTTCAGCTGCAGCCGCGAATTATAGGTCTTGTCCCGATCGGGCGAATAGACTTTGCCGCGATACTGCCCGCCGCCGCTGGGCGTTGTTTCGGAAATGATGTTCCGGCCAGTGAAGTTCGAAGCAATCTCATTGCCCGATGCATCGAAGGACCGCACAAGTGTCCCGCAAAGCGCAGGCCCACATGGCGCAACCTGAATATGCCCGAAATTACCGTTGTCATCTTGCGCAGTCTGCCACAGGCCTTCCAGCGGGTCAGCAAAAGCCGCCCCTGCAAATGCGATCGCGCCAATAGCGGCCATCATGATCTTTTTCATCTCGTCTCCTCCCTGAGAAATTGAATGCAGCATGCGCCCTGCCCCTATTTGGGATCAACTATAACGTTGGGTCCGAACGCCACATTGCATTCTCTTAGGCCCCGTGCATAAAACACGCAAAATGACGAAAGGCTTGCCATGATCCTCTACCCTGCAATCGATCTTAAAGACGGGAATGCCGTCCGGCTTGTCCATGGGGATATGGATCAGACAACCGTTTTCAACGATGACCCCGCGGCCCAGGCACGTGCCTTTGTCGACGCGGGCTGCGAATGGCTGCATCTTGTGGACCTCAACGGCGCCTTCGCCGGTGAGCCCGTAAACGCCGCCCCGGTTGAGGCGATCCTGGCCGCCTGCCCCGTTCCTGCGCAATTGGGTGGCGGCATCCGGGATATGGCCACGATTGAACGCTGGCTGGATAAGGGGCTTGCCCGTGTGATCCTGGGCACTGTGGCGGTCGAAAACCCTGATCTGGTGCGCGAAGCGGCCCGCGAATTTCCGGGCAAGGTCGCCGTGGGCCTTGATGCGCGCAACGGCAAAGTCGCAACGCGCGGCTGGGCCGAAGAAACCGATGTGATGGTCACGGATCTGGCAAAATCCTTTGAGGATGCGGGCATCGCTGCGATCATCTACACTGATATCCTGCGGGACGGGGCGATGAAGGGCCCCAATATCGACGCGACGGCTGACCTGGCCCGCGCGGTTGAGATCCCGGTGATTGCATCGGGCGGTGTTTCTTCCATGGCGGACCTGTCGGCGCTGAAGGCCACCGGCGTGATCTCAGGCGCGATTTCGGGCCGCGCCTTGTATGATGGGGCCATCGATCTTAGCTCTGCATTGGAGACCTTGAAAGGATAGGACATGGCCCAAGTACGCGCCACCGAACTTCCCGAAATCAGCGCCCTGCATCAACGCAAAGCCGCAACTGATTTTCTTGATTGTTTCAGCGTCCCATCCACCATGTCCCCGCGCCAGGCCGGCGAGATTATTACAGATTTTCCAAGCTGGGGCCGGTTTCTGCTGGTCATCCGGCGCATCGTAACCGCCCCTTTCGGGCTGAACAATGATGGGCCGGACTCCGCCGATAAGATCGGGATTTTCCCCGTGGAAAGCGAAACGGAAACCGAAGTGATTGCCGGGTTTGACGACAAGCACCTCGATTTCCGTGTTTCTGTCCTCAGCCATGAAGGCAAAGTCCACCTTGCGACCTGGGTGTCGCCCAACAATATCGGTGGGCGCATCTACCTGGGGGCGATCATGCCATTCCACATTGCGATCGCGCGCAACGCGCTGGCAAGGGTGGCGCACGCTACTGGCTGACGGCCTTATCCGTCAGCATGTTCAGCGCGCCGTTCACGCGACCGACAACTTCGGCATCGGCGGGGATATCAAGCCCATCGAACAGCTCTTCTGCTGAGGACCAGGTCAGCTGCGTGTTTCCGTCTGCGTCCTGATAGGCCAGCACGCGAAGCGGCAGGACCAGACCGGCGCGCAAATCGGCCTCCATCGCAAGCGTTCCCAAAGCCGGATTGCCAAAGATCAGCAATTGCGCGTCAGGAATGGATTTGCCGACATTCTCGGCCCCTTGTGCGTGATCGACACGGGCGAACACGGTCGCGCCAGCGCCAGCAACGGCGGCCTCAAGGGCGTCGATTGTGTCACCGACAGAATGCGGCGATGGTTTGATCATGTCTTGCGCCCAACTTGTTGTTGCAGAAAGCCCAATCAGGGCTGAGGCAATGAGGTATTTCATGTGATGCTCCCTATTCCAGTGGGGGCTGGTTAACATCTTGCTCTTCCCATTTCCTGCTATTCCTCCTAGACCTCACGGTATGTTGAAAACCCGCATCATCCCCTGCCTGGACGTCGCCGAAGGGCGCACGGTCAAGGGCGTAAATTTTGTTGATCTGATCGATGCTGGCGATCCAGTGGAACAGGCCATCGCCTATAATGCGGCTGGCGCGGATGAATTGGTGTTCCTGGATATCAAGGCCACCCATGAAAACCGGGGCACGATGTTTGATCTGGCCACCCGCACGGCAGAGCAGTGTTTCATGCCCCTGACCATTGGCGGCGGCGTGCGTACGCATCACGATGTGCGTGATCTGCTTTTGGCGGGCGCAGATAAGGTCAGCTTTAACTCTGCCGCTGTGGCCGACCCCAATGTCGTGGCAGAGGCCGCGATGCGCTTTGGCTCGCAATGTATTGTGGTCGCCATCGACGCAAAGACCGTATCCCCGGGAAAATGGGAGATTTTCACCCATGGCGGTCGCCGGGGAACCGGTATTGATGCGGTCGATTTCGCCCGCAAGGTGGTTGAAAAAGGCGCCGGTGAGATCTTGCTGACCTCAATGGATCGCGACGGAACAAAGGCCGGGTTCAACCTGCCCCTGACCCGCGCCATTTCGGATGCGGTTGAGGTCCCGGTCATTGCTTCGGGCGGTGTTGGTACGCTGGACCACCTTGTCGAAGGCGTCACCGAAGGCGGCGCATCGGCTGTGCTGGCCGCGTCCATCTTTCACTTTGGCACTTACACAATCGGGCAGGCCAAAGACCATATGGCCGCAGCCGGCATCCCTGTGAGGCTCTCATGACCCTGAATGAACTGGCAGATCTCATCGCGTCCCGCAAAGATGCTGACCCTGAAACCAGTTGGACGGCCAAACTGCTGTCCAAGGGCCCCGAAAAATGCGCTGAAAAATTTGGTGAAGAAGCGATCGAAGCCGTCATTGAGGCCGTGAAGGGCGACAATATCGGTCTGACGGCTGAGGCTGCTGATGTTTTGTATCACCTGCTTGTCATGCTGACCGCGCGTGGCGTCAGTTTCGATACGGTGATGGCAGAGTTAGCACGTCGGCAAGGTGTCTCAGGCATTGCCGAAAAGGCATCGCGCTAGATTCGCGCCGATACGCGACCCGTCACAAACCCGCCCATGCGTAATTCGTCAAACAGACGTTGATATTCGATCTTCGGACAGCGGTCTTGGATCACATCAACGCCGCGCGCAGTCGCTTTGGCGGCGGCCTCGGCATGTTCGACCCCGATTTGCATCCAAATCGTCTGTAAACCCGGCCAGCGCGCCAATGCTGCATCAACAATAGCGGGCACGGCGTCAGGCCGCCGGAAAATATCCACCATATCCACATCAAACGGGATCGCAGCCAGATCGGCATAGACCGTTTCGCCAAGCAGCTCTTGCCCGGCCAGCCCCGGGTTCACCGGGATCACCCGATAGCCTTTCAGCCCAAGATAGCGGGCGACGTAGTAGCTGGGACGAACCGGATTGGATGACACACCCACAACCGCGATGGTTTTGGTTCGTGTGAGAATCCCGCGCAGATGATCATCCGTATAGGTCATGCAAAAAGCCTAGCAAAATATGCCCCTTATAATAATACCCCCCGTAAAAAAGGCGCCCGACCTGAGCCGGGCGCAGTTTCGGAACGAGGGACAGTAAGTTGAGACACGCATGTTCCGTTGCGGGCCTCCGTGATACATACTTAGGGTGTAATGCCCGTGTCGGAATACATGCTCAGCGAAACGTGAACGGCGTGTCAAAATTTGGCTAAGGCGCGTGATCAGCCCAGCAAAAGCGCGGGCCAGTGCAAATCGGCATCTGCGATATGCTGATCGGGATCATCAAGCCACTGTTCGCGCACGGTGGCTGAATGGGTCAGATAAAGCCTGCCATCATGGATCGCCCACATTTCAGGATCGCTATAGGCCACCTCGCCCCGTGAAAGCGCCATCGCGCAATAGCCGCCATATCGAGGCGCGTAGGCATGTGGATCACGCTCAAACAGGGCCAGGTTCTCTGCCGATGCGAATTGCCAAACCGCCCGGCGCCAGCCGATACGATAAGCAGATGCGCCCAATGCCGGCTCTGCATCACGAAAATAAGCGACCGGATCATAGCCGCAGATCGCCAGGCCGGATTTTGCAAAAATCCGGGAGGGTCCTGCCAATGCCGGTCCCGCAAAGGCGGTTGCAGTAAGGGTGGCAAGTATGTGGCGGCGGGTGATCATGGTGTAGGCAGCTCCTGCATGGGGTCGATTCCCCTTTAATATGCATAGAGCATGCCCCGACGCCTAGGTGCCTCTCCAAGCCGTGACCAGAGGTGATAAGTGGTCAGTCAAAGACCTCATCCACGACATCTTCGATGACGTCCCAAAGGCCCGACACGACCCGGCTGCCGAAGCTCTTGCGTTTCTTTTCTTTTTTTGCACGGGGGTCGTCGTGTTTTGGGGGCTTGGACGACCGCTTTTTACCGCCACCGTCCTTTGGTAACATTTTCATCGCATGAAGCGGAGCGCCGCAGGCATTGCAGCTTAGCTCATGCCGTTCCTTGCCGCGCAGCACCAACGCCGCACGATTCCCGCAATAGCAACATGTCGTAATCTTGGTCGCGCCCATTTAGCTGCCTTTCGCCGCATAAAGTGCCACAGCCGCAGCATTTGAGACGTTCAAAGACCCAAAGCCCGATGCCGCATCAATCTTGACCAATTGATCGCATGTCTCTTTGGTTTTGTCACGCAGGCCCGGCCCCTCGGCGCCGAGCACCAAGGCAACAGCGCGGTCACTTTTGCCCGCAAGAGCCGTTTCAATCGTTGTGTCCGCCTCGCCATCAAGGCCCAGCACCATATATCCCATAGCCCGTAGCGCCTCCATCGCATCGGCAAGGTTCCGCACCCTTATATAGGGTTGCCGTTCCAATGCGCCACTGGCGGTCTTGGCCAAAGCGCCCGTTTCCGGCGCGGCATGGCGCTGCACGGCGACAACGGCGCGTGCGCCAAAGACCTCTGCGGAGCGCAGAATCGCGCCCACATTATGCGGATCGGTCACCCGGTCGAGCAAGACAATACGCGGCGGTGTTGGCCCCTCGCCCAGCGCGACATCCTCCAGGCTACCCCAATCAAGCGGTTTCACCTCAAGCGCGGCCCCCTGATGGACAGATTGCGGATCAAGCGGCGCTGCAAATTTACGCGGGTCGGAAATTTCCGGGGTCAGGTCCACCTTGGTGACGGCATCGCCCAGCCGCTCAAGCGCATTGCGGGTGACAACAAGACGCAGTTTGACCCTGTCAGGGTTTTCCAATGCGTCGCGTACAGCGTGCAAACCAAAGAGCCAAACGGTCTCATGCGCGGCGGCCCGTTTGGCTTGTTCCTTGGCGATGACCCATTTTGGCTTTTTCATGCGATCTTCCATTTTTGGCGGATATATCCGAGCCGATACCTGACAAATCGAAGACTGTGAAGCGCGGTCTACTTTTGCGGTTGACGGCCTAAAGGGTCGCAGGTAATCAGCCCGTCAGTGGGCGACAGGCCGCAAGGTGTGGCAGGGGACTGTAACTCCCTCGCGGAGACGCACGCCTGGTTCGATTCCAGGGTCGCCCACCACTCATCCATAACAGACATTTGAATTTGCGTGCTATTGCCAGCGCCCAAACACGCCTTTGGTATATTTGCGGTCGCGGAAAGCCTGTTCTGACCGCGACCGCGCAGATGTATCACCGGTCTCTTACGTCCTCCTTGAACCGCTCACCGACAAATCGCCGCACGGGATTACCGCGTTCCAATGCATGATGCAGTTTGTTCTGATCGTTTTTGCGCATCTCCTGGTCAGCACTCTGTTGTGCATCGGCGAGGCTTTGCAGCCGTTCCAATGCCAACGCTTTATTGCGGTGCTGAGACCGAGCCTCGCGGACAACAACCCTCAAACCTGACGATTTGTGCACTGCGCGCACGGCACTATCGGTTGTGTTTTGGTGCTGCCCGCCGGGACCACCGGCACGCAGGGTTGAGAAGGTAACATCCGCAGGCCGGATATCCGCGGCCCGCCCCGGATGCTGTGCAAGCGTAAAGACCCCAACGAACCAATTGGCCCGCTTGTGATGCTGACGCAATTGACTTTGCATGCGCCACTGGATCGTCCCGACCCAAGACGTCGCGAATGCCTGACGCCCAGGACCATGGACAACGGCAACGGCCGATCTGGGTCCATGTTTGCCTTCTGCGCGGTGCACAGACAAGCTAAGGCCGAACATCTCGGCCTCATCCTGCATCCGGTCAAGAATATGCCCGACAGCCTGATTACATTCAGCCGGACCATCGCCCGCTGTGACAAGCAATGAAAGGTGATCTGCTTTTTGCATCACATATCCCCCCGGCGCGTTTTCTTGAAGGTGATCAAAGGGTTCAACGTCGCGATGCGCCGCGCCACACCCAGGCTTTCCAAGTCGGACAGGACAGTTTCGGCAGATTTATAGGCTTGCGGTGCCTCTTCGATCAGCATGTCCTTATCTTCACAGATGACCCGGCCACCGAATGGCGTCCGTTCCATCGCTGCGATATCAGAGCGTTTACCGCGCACCCGGCCATGCATCGAAGACCTATCATAACGCCGCCCTGCCCCATGGGCCAATGATGCCATAGCGCCTGGTAGCCCCAACGGCGCAACCAAATAGCTGGACGTCGCACGCGACCCTGCGACGGGCACAATATCGGCGGCCATAGCGGCGCCTTTGCGGTGCAACCAGCCACCTTGAATGTCCGAGAGGATGTTGTGCGGCACATCGCTGATCAACCGGACATCCGCCCGAAGCGCATCTGCTGCCCGCTCGGCAATAATTTGGCGGTTCAATCTGGCCCATTGTACGGCGATATCATGCGCTGCGATGTAATAAGCCGCATCAACGCCACCCGGCATCAGCCCATCGAACGCCCCCTGAGGCAAGGCATTCAGCGTCGCCTCGCCCAATCCACGCGACCCCGAATGTACAAGCAGATATGTCAGGCTGTGATCCAGATCGCAACCCTCTTGCACCTCGGCAATGGTCTGTACCTCGCAGAAATGATTGCCGCCGCCGATCGTCCCCAACGCATTGGCGCTTCGATCAACCGGAAGGCCGAGCTGTTCCAAACGCGCAAATTGCGACCCATCCATTGGATCGCCCAACGATCTGATCCGCCGCACCGCCTTTTCCAGCTTCAGCTTGCGCGCAGGAAGATCAAGTTGAAACAACGACATACCGCAGCCGATGTCGTTTCCGATCAATTGCGGATAGATTCGGTCCGCTAACACGGCACAGCCCACCGGGCCATATTTGCCCGGATGAAGGTCCGGAAAGGCCGCGATACGCTTGACCCCCGCCCATGTGCTGACGTGATGAAGTTGATCCTCAGCCCGGCCTTCGATCCATGCCTCGGATGTATAAAATTGTGTGATGGTCGCGCCAGTCTGCGATGCAGACCGGCCGCCATCCATAGCAGGATTGCCCATGTGAAATGGTCCTATGTTCGTAAATTTTGGATTGGCCAACGGCCAGTATCATCACAGCAGGTCAGGTCCCTGACTTAAGTTGTGATGCGCCCGCGAAGGGTTGCGATCTGACTGGTCATTTGTTGCCCTCCTTTGTTGGCGTTACGAATAAGGTCTTTTGACCTGCACCAGCGCAGTTATGCCGCCCTTGCGATTCGTGCAAACCTAAAATTGAACGCAGCAACAGGTGTTGTACTTTTGCTGGGGTGACACGTTTGATCGGTGCCGCTTGGGCCGCATCGTGGCAGCTTTCCAACGATCAAAGATGTGCCGCCAGCCGCAAAGCTTGTTCTGCCCTGCCCCCCGACATATCTGACAGATGCAAAACTGCAGGAGCCATCATGCCCAAACCGAACCCCACCGCGCTTGAATTTCTCATGACCCGGCGCTCGCGCCCGGCCAAGACCCTGACAACACCGGTGCCGGATCGGGCGATGATTGAAACGCTGTTGACGGCGGCCGCCCGCACTCCGGATCATGGGAAGCTTGAACCCTGGCGCTTTATCGTTCTGCAAAAGGGCGCTTTGGCCCGGCTTGCGCAACTGATCCCCGCACGCGGCGAGGCCCTGCAAATCGATCCAGACAAGATCATCAAAGCCCGCGATCAATATGCCAATGCCGATCTGGCCATTGCGGTGGTCAGCAGCCCCAAACCGTCGGAAAAGATCCCGCAGATTGAACAGGTCTATTCAGCAGGCGCCGTTTGCCTTGCGCTGCTCAACGCGGCCCTTGCAGCCGGCTGGGGGGCAAACTGGCTGTCCGGTTGGGCCAGCCATGACCGCGATTTCATCCGTGACGGGCTGGGGCTTGCCCCGCATGAAAACATCGCCGGTTTCATCCATCTCGGCACAGAACAAAGCGCCCCGCCCGAACGGCCACGGCCCGATTTGGCAGCCATCACCACATGGGTTGACGCGTGATCCTATCCGCATTTTTCAAAGCGCTTGCACAGCTGCCCGACCGCCGATTTCGCCGCGTCCTTTGGCGCGGCATCGGTTTAACCATTGCGCTGTTGATCGGTGTTTATGCAGGTCTTTTGCAACTGATCACATGGCTCATCCAAGAGCCGATCAGCCTGCCCATCGTCGGCGAAATCACCTGGCTGGGTGATCTTCTGGGCGTTGGATCATTTCTGATGATGATCGTTTTATCGATCTTTTTGATGGTCCCGGTCGCATCGGCGATCACATCGCTTTTTCTTGATGAGGTCGCCCAGGCAGTGGAAGATAAGCACTTCCCACATCTGCCGGACGTCCCCGGGATCAGCTTTGGCGACGGGCTGCGGGATACGGTCAATTTTCTCGGCGTGTTACTGGGCGCCAATATCTTGGCTTTTGGGCTTTATCTTGCGCTGCCCTTTGCGGCCGTGTTCATCTTTTATGGGCTCAACGGCTATTTGCTGGGACAGGAATATTTTCAACTGGCCGCGATGCGGCGGATCGGGCGGGATGCCGCGCGCGAGATGCGCAAAAAGCACCGGGGGAAGATCTGGTTGGCCGGATGTCTGATGGCCGTGCCGCTCTCATTTCCGCTTATCAACTTGGTGATCCCGATCTTGGGTGCTGCGACCTTCACCCATCTTTATCATCAGATCAATCAGCGCTGATCGCCGGGGTCGACATCCGGTCGAACCAATCGATATCGCGCACAGTGATGACGCCCGAAAGGATCGTGCCTGCGATCACGGCCCAAATCGGCAAAGCCCACATGGTTGTGATCTTGGCCTTGCGCCCGATCTGCGCATCCGCTGGGGCCGAGGCATGGGTGCCGGGAACCACCTCGCCCGTGTCCCCTTGCGAGGTCATGTGCAAAGGCAGCACGATGAAAAACACCATCGCCCAGACGACGGCAAATAGAACAAGTGCTGAAACGGGTCCCATCAGGGCACTCCTTTAGATCAACCAATACAGCTTACATACGCCGGTTGCGCCGCGGGGCAAGGTGTCAAACTTGTTCAAGCTCAATCAGGCATCCATTGAAATCCTTGGGATGCAGAAACAGAACCGGCTTGCCGTGGGCGCCAATCTTGGGCGCACCGTCGCCCAGAACCCGTGCGCCTTCCGCCAATAGATGATCGCGGGCAGCCAGGAGATCATCAACCTCGTAACAGATGTGATGGATGCCGCCAGCCGGATTTTTAGCTAAAAATCCGTGGATCGGAGACCCCGCACCCAGCGGATAGAGAAGCTCAATCTTGGTGTTGGGCAACGTGATAAATACGACAGTGACCCCATGGTCCGGCTCATCCTGCGGCGGGCCGACATCAGCGCCTAGCATCGTACGGTATTGCGCACTTGCCGCCTCCAAGTCAGGCACGGCAATGGCAACATGGTTAAGGCGACCAATCATAGCATTTCTCCTCGGGCGGGTTATGACCTGCCTTGGAAAAAGCTGCAACGTGCGTTCGATTTAAGGTTCTGTTCACCTTGAGATGGTTTCAATGCTTCCAGCTGCAAACCCAGAAGGGGGAATCGCCATGGATGCATTATCAAGCATGATGCCAATACAGGCGCCAACCGCGCGTCGACCATTGCTCGGGGTGACGGTTTTGGTTGTCGAAGACAGCCGCTACGCAAGCGAGGCCGTGCGCCTGATGTGCCTGCGGTCGGGGGCGCGGATCAGACGGGCCGATAGCCTGGAAACCGCCAAACGGCATTTGGCCGTCTATAGGCCAACCGTCGCATTGATCGATGTGGGGCTCCCGGATGGGTCCGGGTTGGCATTGATTGAGGCTCTGGCTTCGGCTGCACCGCGTATTGATGTGATTTTGGGGATCAGTGGCGAACCCAGCACCGAAGATGCGGTCATCGCTGCAGGTGCTGATGGATTTATCGCCAAGCCCATCAGCAATCTCGCCGCGTTCCAGCACGCCATTCTGGCGCATCTGCCGCAAGACCGACAACCCCCCGGGCCGCGTCTTTTGCAAGACGAAACGGTCAAACCTGATGATGTTGCCTATCAGGATGATCTTAACCATATCGCCCAGGTTCTGCGCGACGATGAAAGCTGTGACATTGAATATGTCACGCAGTTTCTAGGCGGCATCGCCCGCAGCGCGCGGGACGATGATCTAAACCAAGCCGTCCGCGATCTGATGAAGTCCCGGACCGATGGTACGAGTGTGAAACCAGATATGGATGCGTTATCTGAACTGGTGAACACACGGATCGCGGCTGCCGGTCCACTGTAAAGGGTCCGAAGATGTGGCCTTTTGGGCAAATCATTGCCCGCTACCAGGAAAAACCTTCCGGGTAGCGATGCAAGCCATCAAATTCAGCTTTGCCAACGAGGGCACCTTCTGCGCGGAGGATGGCAAAGGCCATGGATAAGTGAAACCAAAGATTTGGAAGCGCAAAATGCTGTAAATACGCGGTGCCCGATTGATCCAGATCGGCAAACCCGGCCCGATGCTGAATTCGGCGCTTGCCGGCTTCTGCAAAATCCGCAGGGGTCAATGCCGACACTTCTGCCTGGGCGCGCAGCAAAGCATCCCTCAGCGCAGGCGCATCTTTTCCAGAGCTGAGCTCTGGAACGTCCCGCCCGACAAGCGGGAAAGTTGCACGCAAGGCAAAACCGGCGACCAATTGAAACTGGGTCGCACAGTCGAACATGTTGGGATGCAGCCGCGCGGCCAGTTGATCCGGCGTCGCATGATCCAGCAAGACAAGCGCCTGATCAAGCGCTTGCCGGACAACGGGAACCGCCGCCTGATACATCAGTTTTCGGGCGGCAACACGCGCAAGCGCAGCTCGCGCAATTGTTCATTTTGCGGCTCTGACGGGGCGTCCATCATCAAATCTTCCGCACGTTGGTTCATCGGGAACATGATGACCTCGCGAATATTCGACGCATCGGCCAGCAACATCACGATCCGATCAATACCCGCAGCACAGCCACCATGAGGCGGCGCGCCATATTGGAACGCATTGACCATGCCGCCAAAGCGCTTGTTCACCTCATCTTCGCCGTAACCGGCAATTTCAAAGGCCTTGAACATGATCTCGGGGCGGTGGTTCCGAATGGCGCCCGACACCAGCTCATACCCGTTACAGGCCAGATCATACTGGTAACCAAGGACCTTCAGCGGATCGCCTTGCAGGGCCTCCATCCCACCTTGGGGCATGGAGAACGGGTTGTGTTCAAAATCGATCTTGCCGGTTTCCTCATCCTGCTCGTAAATCGGGAAATCCACGATCCAGGCAAAGGCAAAGCGGTTCAGATCGGTCAGACCCAATTCCTCGCCAATCACATTCCGGGCACGGCCCGCCACAGGTTCAAAGGCCTTCGGCTTGCCGCCCAGGAAAAACGCCGCATCACCCAGACCCAGACCCAGCTGCTGGCGAATGGCTTCGGTACGCTCGGGGCCAATGTTCTTGGCCAGCGGACCGGCGGCTTCCATGCCACCTGCGACCTCGCCAGATTTCAACTTGGCCTGAGCCTCTTTCACGGAAATACCCAGCTCTTGGGCGACCGCATCAGCGGTCTTTTCACGCCAGAAGATATAGCCCATGCCGGGCAACCCTTCTTTTTGCGCAAAACTGTTCATCCGGTCACAAAATTTGCGTGATCCACCGGTTGGGGCGGGAATGGCGCGCACCTCGGTGCCCTCTTGCTCCAACAGCTTTGCGAAAATCGCAAAGCCAGAACCGCGGAAGTGGTCAGAGACCACTTGCATTTTAATAGGGTTGCGCAGGTCCGGCTTGTCAGAGCCGTACCAAAGTGCGGCATCGCGATAGGAAATTTGCTCCCACGTCTGGTCAACCTTGCGACCGCCGCCGAACTCTTCGAAAATCCCGGCTATGACCGGCTGGATCGTGTCAAATACATCCTGCTGCTCAACAAAGGACATCTCCATGTCCAGCTGATAAAAATCCGTGGGCGACCTGTCAGCACGCGGATCTTCATCGCGGAAACAGGGGGCAATCTGGAAGTATTTGTCGTAACCAGACACCATGATCAGCTGCTTGAACTGCTGCGGGGCCTGGGGCAAGGCATAGAACTTACCCGGGTGCAGGCGTGACGGGACCAAGAAATCGCGCGCGCCCTCCGGCGAAGACGCCGTAATAATGGGGGTCTGATATTCGCGGAACCCGCTGTCCCACATGCGGCGGCGCATGGCTGCCACCACGTCCGAACGCAGCTTCATGTTGTTCTGCATCGCCTCGCGACGCAGGTCCAGATAGCGGTACTTCAGGCGGGTTTCCTCCGGGTATTCCTGATCCCCGAACACCATCAGCGGCAGTTCCTTGGCCGCACCCAAAACTTCAATTCCGCGAATGAAAACCTCAACCTCGCCGGTGGGCAGTTTGGGGTTCACCAGTTCCGGGTCCCGCGCCTTCACCTCGCCATCGATGCGGATACACCATTCAGACCGGACCTTTTCCACATCCGCAAAAGCCGCCGAATCCGGATCGCACAGTACCTGCGTAATCCCGTAATGATCACGCAAATCGATAAACAAAATGCCGCCGTGATCGCGCACGCGATTGACCCAGCCGGACAAACGGACAGTATCGCCGACATTGGCGGCGGTCAGATCGGCACAGGTATGGCTGCGATAGGCGTGCATTTTATCATCCTCAACGGGTTCAATCAGTCGGTCCGATACACCCCGTTGGCCGCCGCATGTCAACCTCCTGCTGCAACCTGCGCAAAATACGCAAGGTCTGGGCATCAAATTTCTAGAAATTTGATCCACGTCGCTTGCACCCAGACGCGCCATCCCTATAACGCAGAACAATTTGCATATTAGGGGGCACTGCCATGCCAAAGCGTAGCGATATCCAGTCGATCATGATCATCGGCGCGGGCCCAATTATTATCGGGCAAGCCTGTGAGTTTGATTACTCCGGTGCACAGGCCTGCAAAGCGCTGCGCGAAGAAGGCTACCGGGTCATCCTTGTCAACTCGAACCCGGCCACGATCATGACCGATCCAGGCCTTGCAGACGCCACCTATATTGAGCCGATCACGCCCGAGGTCGTCGCCAAGATCATCGAAAAGGAACGCCCCGATGCGCTGCTGCCCACAATGGGCGGTCAGACCGGTCTGAACACATCACTGGCGCTTGCCGACATGGGCGTTTTGGAAAAGTTCAACGTCGAAATGATCGGGGCCAAGCGCGAAGCCATTGAAATGGCCGAGGATCGCAAGCTGTTCCGCGAAGCCATGGACCGCCTCGGCATCGAAAACCCCAAGGCCACCATTGTGACCGCACCCGATGGCGATCTGGACGCAGGCGTCAAAATCGCTTTGGAAGCGCTGGAGGAAATCGGCCTGCCTGCGATCATCCGCCCCGCCTTTACCCTCGGCGGCACCGGCGGCGGCGTGGCCTATAACCGCGAAGAATACGAGTTCTTCTGCCGCTCGGGCATGGATGCCTCACCCGTCGGCCAAATCCTCGTCGACGAAAGCCTGCTGGGTTGGAAAGAGTTTGAGATGGAGGTCGTGCGCGACAAGGCCGACAACGCGATCATCGTCTGCGCCATCGAAAACGTCGACCCGATGGGCGTGCACACCGGCGACAGCATTACCGTCGCCCCGGCCCTGACGCTGACGGACAAAGAATATCAGATTATGCGCACGCACAGCATCAACGTGCTGCGCGAAATCGGGGTGGAAACCGGCGGGTCCAACGTGCAATGGGCGGTTAACCCCGCCGACGGGCGCATGGTCGTGATCGAAATGAACCCGCGCGTGTCGCGGTCCTCCGCGCTGGCCTCCAAGGCCACTGGCTTTCCCATCGCGAAGATCGCGGCGAAATTGGCCGTGGGCTACACGCTGGACGAGCTCGACAACGACATCACCGGCGTCACACCTGCGTCCTTTGAGCCGACAATCGACTATGTCGTCACCAAAATCCCGCGCTTCGCGTTCGAGAAATTCGCAGGATCCGAGCCCTATCTGACCACCGCCATGAAGTCGGTGGGCGAGGCGATGGCCATCGGGCGGACGATCCATGAGAGCATGCAAAAGGCGCTGGCCTCGATGGAAACCGGGCTTACTGGCTTTGACGATATCGAAATTCCCGGCGCGCCGGACAAGGCCGCGATCACCAAAGCGCTGGCCAAACAAACGCCCGACCGGCTGCGTGTCATCGCCCAAGCCATGCGGCACGGGCTGTCCGACGACGACATCCAGGCCGTCACCAGCTTTGATCCATGGTTCCTCGCCCGCATCCGCGAGATTGTCGACACCGAGGCGGATATCCGCAAAAACGGCCTACCCGTCGACGAAACCGGGCTGCGGGCCATCAAGATGCTCGGCTTTACCGACGCACGGCTCGCCACGCTGACCGGGCGCGACGAGGACCAGATCAGACGGGCGCGGCACAACCTTGGGGTCAAGGCCGTTTTCAAAAGGATCGACACCTGCGCGGCCGAGTTCGAGGCGCAGACGCCCTATATGTATTCCACCTACGAAACCCCCGTGATGGGCGAGGCGGAATGCGAGGCACGGCCCTCCGACCGCAAAAAGGTCGTCATCCTGGGCGGCGGACCCAACCGGATCGGGCAAGGGATCGAATTCGATTATTGCTGCTGCCACGCCTGTTTCGCCCTGACCGATCAGGGGTATGAGACGATCATGATCAACTGTAACCCCGAAACGGTCAGCACCGATTATGACACGTCCGACCGGCTTTACTTTGAGCCGCTCACATTCGAACACGTCATGGAAATTCTGCGAGTCGAACAGGACAACGGCACGCTGCACGGCGTCATCGTGCAATTCGGCGGGCAGACGCCGCTGAAGCTGGCGAATGCGCTGAATGATGCGGGTATCCCGATCCTGGGCACGACACCTGACGCGATTGACCTGGCCGAGGACCGCGAGCGCTTCCAGGATCTGGTCAACCGGTTGGGGCTGAAACAGCCCATTAACGGGATCGCCCATTCCGATGCCGAGGCGTTAGAGATCGCCGCGGGCATCGGCTTCCCGCTTGTGATCCGGCCTTCTTACGTGCTGGGCGGGCGGGCCATGGAGATCGTGCGCGATCAGGCCCAGCTCGAACGCTATATCTCCGAGGCGGTCGTTGTGTCGGGCGACAGCCCGGTGCTGCTGGACAGCTATCTATCCGGCGCGGTTGAGGTGGATGTTGACTGCCTGTCGGACGGGCAAAACACCCATGTCGCCGGCATCATGCAGCATATCGAAGAGGCGGGCGTGCACTCTGGCGACAGCGCCTGTTCCCTGCCGCCCTACTCGCTCTCGGACGCGATGATCGCCGAGATCCGGCGCCAGACCGAGGCGCTGGCTAAGGCGCTTAACGTCATCGGGCTGATGAACGTGCAATTCGCCGTCAAGAATGAGGTAGTCTACCTGATTGAGGTGAACCCGCGGGCCAGCCGCACCGTGCCCTTCGTGGCCAAGGCGACGGACTCGGCCATCGCGTCAATCGCCGCACGGCTGATGGCGGGTGAGCCGCTGTCAAACTTCCCGCTGCGCGCGCCCTACCCCGAAAATGACGACCCGATGGCCGTTCTGCCGCAGGGCGACGCCTTCACCCTCGCCGATCCAACCACGCCGTGGTTCAGCGTCAAAGAGGCCGTGCTGCCCTTCGCCCGGTTCCCCGGGGTCGATACGATCCTTGGGCCGGAAATGCGGTCCACGGGTGAGGTCATGGGCTGGGATCGGTCTTTCCCCCGTGCCTTCCTCAAGGCGCAGATGGGCGCAGGCACGCAGCTGCCCGAGGCGGGCACTGTGTTCATTTCGATCAAGGATGATGACAAGACTGCGCACATGCTGGATGCGTCAAGAACCCTCCTGTCGCTTGGTTTCAATATTCTGGCCACACGCGGTACCGCCGCTTGGCTGAGTGAAAACCAAATTGATTGCGAAGTGGTGAATAAGGTTTATGAGGGCGGGCTGACCATCGTCGACCGGCTGAAAGACGGGCATGTGGCGCTGGTGTTCAACACCACCGAAGGCGCGCAAGCGGTCGACGACAGCCGCGACATCCGCGCCGTCGCGCTCTACGACAAAATCCCCTACTTCACGACCGCCGCCGCCGCGCAAGCCGCCGTGCTGGCCATGCAGGCACGGGAAGAAGGGGACGTTGGGGTGCGTGCCCTACAAGGCTAAGCACGATCTCTATCCAATAACCCCTGACCGGGCCCAAGGCCCGGGCCGCCCCCGCCCCTCCCCTCGGGAGGGGGCTAACATTTTTCCGGCGCGTACATGTCCGCGGCACTGTCGCTGTACATTACGAATGTGGTCGTACCTCAACGTTCCCGAGTTCGCTCCGCAACCGCCGCCTGCAACCGATCATAATCCCCCCATTCGGGCCTCTTCCCCGCCTTTTCGCTCACCAATGTCTCGGGCCGCAGCACGTAATCCGTCGTATCCGGCCCTTCCACGATCCCGGCCAGCCGGTAGTGCATGAACATCCGCAGGACCCGGTTGATGCGTCCCTGATACCCCTCGCCCATTCCTTTGAAGAACTTCACGACATCCGCATCAAGCCGGATTGTGATCGGCACGCGTTTGGGGTCGCGCCGGTCGCGGTTTTGCCAGATCTCGTTCCAGCCCGGGGGGAGCCCGCCCGCTTGGCCAATCGCGGCGTGCAGGTCATGTTCCACCATCCGGTGGGCGTCGATCGCATAATTCCAATGGATCGCCTGGGTCTTGGTCTTCTTCTTGGGCTTGGTCATCGTGGTCTCCTGTTTTGGCGGCAGGGTGACGTCACAATGTAAACAAGCCCAAAGCGATACGTACGCCCGCAATACAGCATCTGTACGCGAAACATACGCGCTTTGACGCAGCGGCGGCAGTGGACAGTCTTGCAGGCTCCCCCTAGGGTAGTTTGACTGAATTTGGGGATTTCTGATGCATAACGTCGCCATCACCGGAACCGGGGTTTTCACCCCATCAGCGGTCATTTCCAACGATGAGTTGGTCGCGGCTTTCAACACCTATGCCGATCTGTGGAACGCCGAAAACGCGGACGCCATCGCCGCAGGTAACGCGGCCGCGAAAGAGCATTCCTCAAGCGATTTTATCGTTGCGGCCTCTGGGATTGAGCAGCGCTATGTCCTTGATAAAGAAGGCGTTCTTGACCCCGCCCGGATGTTCCCCCGCCTGCCCGGTCGCCCCGATGATGCGCCAGGTTACATGGCTGAAATCGGTGTCGATGCCGCGCAAAAGGCGCTGGCCGCCGCTGGCCGCGCCGCGGCGGATGTTGACCTGGTCATATGCGCCGCCTCAAATATGGAGCGCGCGTACCCGGCAATTGCCGTGGAAATTCAACAGCTTCTGGGCGCGGGCGGCTTCGCCTTTGACATGAATGTCGCCTGCTCTAGCGCGACTTTTGGCCTCCAAACTGCCGCCGACATGATCCGCGCAGGCTCGGTCAAATCCGCACTCGTCATCAACCCCGAGATTTGCAGCGCCCATCTGGAATGGCGTGACCGCGATTGCCACTTTATCTTTGGCGACGTGGCCACGGCCACATTGGTTGAACGGGATGACGCGCTAGAAACCCCGCATTTCAAGCTACTCTCGACCCGTTGCGCGACGCAGTTCAGCAACAATATTCGCAATAATAACGGCTACTTACGTCGCACTCATGATCACATGGAAGACCGGCGCGATATGCAGTTCATGCAAAATGGCCGCAAGGTGTTTAAAGAGGTTCTGCCGCTGGTCAGCAAACATATCGCGGACCATATGGCCGATGCCGGAATCGATGCAGCAGATCTACGCCGGCTTTGGCTGCATCAGGCCAATAAGACGATGAATGACTATATCGGCAAAAAGGTACTGGGCCGCGTCCCCGCCCCGGATGAGCAGCCCAATATCCTACAGGATTACGCCAATACCTCTTCCGCCGGATCGATTATTGCATTCTCCAAACATTCCGATGATCTTGCATCCGGAGACAAGGGTTTGATCTGCTCATTTGGCGCGGGTTATTCAGTTGGGTCCGTCATCGTTGAGCGTGCATAACGCAATGAAATCAGAGGGTATTTCATGAAACCCATCGCTGTTCTCGCCTTATTCCTGACGCTCAGCGCATGCGGTGTGCCGTTTGTTCCTTTGGTCTAACCGCTGACCCGTTGATGCACATCTGCAAGCGTTTCAACCCGCTCGGAGTACCGGTCGGTTAACATCTCGCTGCGCCCACGGGTCATCACGGTGAAGCGGGCCAGCTCCTCCATCACATCGACGATACGGTTATACATGGATGACGGCTTCATCCGCCCATTCTCAAACTCTTTCCAAGCCATCGGGACTGAGGACTGATTGGGGATGGTCACCAGACGCATCCACCGCCCAAGTATGCGTAACTGATTGACAGTATTGAAAGATTGCGAACCGCCAGTGACCTGCATAACCGCCAGGGTCTTGCCCTGCGTCGGACGGATACCGCCGATGGGTGACAGGGGAAGCCAGTCAATCTGCGTTTTCATAATCCCCGTCATCGCCCCATGCCGTTCAGGGCTGGACCAGACCATCCCTTCGGACCACATGACCAGATCGCGAAGTTCGGCAACTTTGGGGTGATCTGCATCTGCATCGTCGGGCAAAGGTAAACCGGATGGGTCGAAAAACCGGGTCTCGCAGCCCAAGGCCCGCAGGACCCGGGCCCCCTCTTCGGCGCAAAGGCGTGAATAGCTTGTTTCACGCAAGGATCCGTAAAGCAGCAAGATACGCGGGGCATGGCTTGGATGATCGGGGCCAGCAAGTGCAGGGATATCAAGAGGTTGCAGCGCGCCGGGCACGATGTTCGGCATATCTGACGTATCAAGCGTCATTCGTCTTCATCTTCCAAACGCAGTTTCATATCAATCAGCACTTTTTGCAGCGCCGTCGTCTCGCGCAAAAGGCGTTTTGCTTCATTGGTTGAGATCACCCCATCGGCAATCGATTGGTTATACTCGGCCATCAACAACGCAAATCGTTGGCTCAGCTTGATCACGTCAGTATTGATCTCGCCCTCACTATTACTGCGGTCGGCGTCGTAAGACATTGTAATACCGCGGATTTCCGCCAAAGCAGAGGTGACATGCGGATAAGAGGCGGCCGCCTCAAGCGCTGCAACAGCATCGATCGGAATAAACCGATCTGCATGTTCGGCATTATCCGAATAGTAGCGCCCCAAAGTCGCTTTGGATTTTCCTGTCAACTCACAGGCGGCTTCGATCCCAACGTCTTTAACCAAAGCCTCGGTGTGCTTCTTCAGATAACCGACATGCCCTGCCATGGTTGTACTCCGTTGTTGGTCTGTCGCCTGTCACGACCGGGGAAATGATAACGTCATTTCCCATTAATATCTAAATTCATTGATGTCATTGATAAACATGTCTCGTGTGATTGAGACGCTTAACGAGTTGTTGCTTTGCTTCACCAGTGATCGTGTGGATCAGCATGATATTGGTTTAGGATCGCGATCCGCTAGGCGCGGGAGTCTTGGACCTTGCTTCTCCGCGCCGGTGGCCGATTGTCATTATCCCACCGGTCTTGCCAAAATGGCAGGACCGGCGGTAATGACGTTTTATGGCTAAGCTTTATTTTAACTATTCGACAATGAACGCGGGCAAATCGACCGTGCTTCTCCAAGCCTCGCACAACTATATTGAGCGCGGCATGAAAACCTATCTGATGATTGCCCAGCTAGACAACCGCGCAGGCGAAGGCCGGATCGGCAGCCGCATTGGCATCGGCGCCGATGCGGATACATTTGCCCCCGGCGAAGATCTTTACGACAAGATCGAGGCCCGGCTGAACGAAGGCCCCTGCGCTTGCGTTTTTGTCGACGAAGCGCAGTTCCTTGAACGCCAACAGGTCTGGCAACTGGCCCGGGCTGTTGACGATTTGAAAGTTCCGGTGATGACCTATGGCCTGCGGGTCGACTTTCTTGGAAAACTCTTCCCCGGGTCGGCCGCGCTTTTGGCCTTGGCCGATGAAATGCGCGAGGTCCGCACGATTTGTCACTGCGGGAAAAAGGCCACCATGGTTGTGCGCAAGGATGAGTATGGTCAGGTACTGACGAGCGGCGATCAAATCGCTATCGGCGGCAATGATCGTTACGTTTCACTTTGCCGCAAGCATTGGCGCGAGGAAATGGGCGAAAGCGAGTAGAGAGGCCACATGCATATTCTCAGTTGATTGCCGCCCCGATCCCGATAACGTTGCCGCCCAATCTTACTAAGACTGGGCGGCATACCAAAAACTGACGTTCGGGTGTTTTGCAGCGAACGCCGGCAGAGAGCCCAAGGTGCGTGATGCTGCGTAAACCACAAATGACAGCTTCTGGTTGCTGGCAACCACCTTCATACTATGGAAGCCAAGAAAGGCAGCTTATAGCGGTTTTCGGTGTGCACCATTTCGTCTAGCCTGTCGATAAAACGGCGGAGCAGACAAAGATGTCAAAAGTACACATACATGAAGACGATGAAGGAATGCGGAACGTTTATCCAGCAAATGCGATAAGTGACGTGATGGATGACATTGCAGCAGCGAAACTTCATTCGGTGGAAAATCTTGCACCAAATGGCGTTGGCTGGACAGATGTACACGCAATCCAAGAACCTGAAAAATCGTTTCTAGAGATCGGATTGGAGTGGCAAAGCGTTGCGAACGCGATCGGCGAAGTTCTACCTAGGATCAAGGAATTTGAGGTGGGTTTCGGCACCAACAATCCCTTTCACTACAAAGACCTTGATCCAACATGCTATGGCTTCGGACAATCGGTGTACCTCAAGCTGGAAACAGATGGCGACTACCTTAAAGCAATCTGGTTTGACACAAGATCGAACGTGGAAGAAGAGTTGTTTGCACTTAGACGTGCACTGGAAGCGATAAATGAGATCCATCCCTCAATGATCGCTGACTACTGGCTCAACACCGGAGGTCTCATTGGTGATCAAGCATTCCTAGACGCCTACATAGAGGATTTGCGCGGAACCGCAGTGCCATCTACTGACCCTTCTGTTATGAAAGAGGAACCGATTTCTCCGACCTTTTGGTCAAAGGTAATGACGCGTGTGCTTGGAACGCGCTAACCGCCAACGCCACCCAAATTCTGAAAGCGGCCATTGTAACTCCAACGACAGGAGTCCGGTTCGTCCCGCCTTGCGGTCATCGAAGCATTGCACAGCGTAGGTCCGGTTCGTGAGTGCGCGAAGTCTCGCAAAGACTGTGCGCACAACCAAGTGAGACCGGGCTGCTCAATCCTTAGGGAATATGCACGACAGGCCCCGGGTGCCCGCCTGCGTCTAATTCACGACCCGTTGTCGCCCCAATAGCCAGACGAAGAAGACCCCGCCCACAAGGCCCGTGACGATGCCGATGGGCATGTCCTCGGGGGCCATGACGGTGCGCGCAGCGATGTCCGCCCAAAGAAGGAAGACCGCCCCGATCAGCGCAGAGCCCGGCAAAACCCGCGCATAATCGCCGCCGACCAGCATCCGCGCTACATGCGGCACCATCAGCCCGACAAAGCCGATGATCCCTGAAAATGCGACCATAACGCCCGTGATCAGCGCGCCGACCACAAAGACGGACAGTCGAAATCGCGCGACCGGAATGCCAAGGGTTGAGGCGGTTTCATCCCCTACTGTCATCGCGTTCAAATCCTGCGCCCGCAGCATCAGCCATCCGGCGCATCCCAGCAGGATCACCAGCGGGTAGATCAACTGCCCCCATTGCGCGAGCCCCAGCCCGCCGAGCATCCAGAACACAACGATATGGGTGGCCTTTGGGTCGGCCAGAAATATCAGCACATTCGCGCAGGCCATGATGATGAAAGACACAGCGACACCTGCAAGGACCAGCCGATCCGCGCTCATCGCGTTGGCGAAACGGGACACGGCAAGCACGATCAGTGTCGCCCCAAGCGCGCCAAGGAAGGCCAGCAAGGGCACTGTCAGAGGCCCGATAAAGAGCCCCGTGTGCAGCAGCGCAAGGATGGCCCCGAATGCGCCGCCAGAGGATATCCCCAGAAGATGCGGGTCGGCCAAAGGGTTGCGCGTCACCGCCTGAAGGCTCGCGCCGACCATCGCCAGCCCCGCCCCAACCATCATCGCCAACAGCGCGCGGGGCAGCCGGATTTCCCAGACGATCGCCTCGCGGCTTTGCGACCAGGTTTGCGCAATCAGGTCTGGCGAGATGCGATTCAGCATCACCCCCCAGACCGTCCCCGGCGGCACCGGGACGGCCCCGACCGAGATCGCAAATGAAAGCGAGACCAAAAGCAGGGCCAGCGCCCCCAGTACAAGGGCGAGGGTTTTGTTGAAACTTTTGATCCCGCCCATCATGTCATTCGGCCCAGAAGGCTTCTGCCAGGGTTTTGATCGCCTCGATATTGCGCGGCCCCGGTGTGGCTTCGACATATTCCAGCGTCACGAAACGGTCGTTCTTGATCGCATCAAGGCCCGCAAAGGCCGGGTTGGACATCATGAAATCGCGTTTTTGTGCGGCGGTGACCTCGCCGTAATTGACGATCACGATGACCTCGGGGTTGCGCTCAACAACCTCTTCCCAGGTGACAGTAGCCCAGCTTTTTTCGAAATCATCCATGATATTGACGCCGCCTGCCGCCTCAATCAGCGCCGTGGGCATCCCGTAGCGCCCGGCGGTGAAGGGTGTGTCTTCGCCGCTGTCATAGACAAAGACGCGCAAGGGATCACCGGTTTCCAGATCGCCTGTGAAGGCGGCAAGTTCGGCGCGGTAGCTATCCACCAGCGCGGCTGCTGTGTCTTGCACATCAAAGATCGTGCCAAGGTTCATCAGGTCCGCATACATGTCTTCGATGCTGGCCTTTTGCTTGTCCATGATGTGGATGCAGGATTCGGTCAGCTCATAGACCTGGATGCCGAAGGGGTCCAATGTCGCGGGCGTGACTTCGCCACCGACCTTCATCCCGTAGTTCCAGCCTGCGAAAAAGAAATCGGCGTCAGCGCCGACCAGCACCTCTTTTGAGGGGTATTGGGCGGATAGTTCCGGCAGCTCGGCAACACCGGCGGTCATTTCAGCATCGAGCTTGTTCCAACCCGAAATGCCCGTGTAGCCAACCATCCGGTCCGCAAGACCCAGCACCAGCATCATTTCGGTCAGGTTCACATCGTTTGAGATCGCCCGCTCCGGCGGGGCGTCGAAGGTGACCGTTCGGTCACAGCTTTGAACGGTGGTTTCGGCCATGGCAGCCCCGGCTGCGAGGATCAGCGCAGCAGAGGAAAGGAGTGCCTTTTTCATATGTGTGGTTCCTTGTTTGGAAGATGGAAGGTGAGATGGCCCGCATTGCTGGGCGCAAGGCGTTCGCGGCGTGCTGTGACTTGGAAAGCGTCCGAGACGGCGGCCTCGGACAGCACCTGATCAGGCGGCCCAAAGCCGATGGTTTCCCCGGCGCGCAGCAGCAGAATGTCATCACAGACCCCCGCCGCGAGGTTCAGATCATGCAAGGATGTGACAATCGTCAGCGGCAGGTTTCGGATCAGGTCCAGCACCTCAAGCTGATGACGGATATCAAGGTGATTGGTCGGCTCATCAAGGATCAAGAGGCGCGGTTCTTGCGCAAGGGCGCGGGCGACCATGACGCGCTGACGCTCGCCCCCTGACAAAGTGCCCAGATGGCGGTTTGCCAACCCATGCAGATCAAGCCGCGCCAGGGCCTGGTCGATAATCTCTTGGTCACGGGACCCTGTGTTTCCCGCGAAGCCGCGTCGGTACGGCGTGCGTCCCAAAGCGACGATTTCACCGATTGTCAGGGCAAAATCACTGGGCTGTTCCTGCAAGACCGCCGCGATTTGCTGGGCGACGGCGCGTGCCGAGAGGCCCCAGATATCGGTATCGTCAAGACAGACCTGCCCTGTCAACGGGCGGTTAAACCGGTAGAGCAATCGCAGCAGGGTGGTTTTGCCCGCTCCATTGGGCCCGACAATGCCCAGCACCCGCCCAGCACCCAGCGTAAAACTGGTGGGGTGCAAAAGCGTGTCGGTCCCGCGCCCGGGCGACCAGGACAGGTCCCGGACAGAGAGGGCAGCCGCACTCACGACGCGCGCACCCCGTCTTCTTCAATCGCCATGATTGCAGCGGGGATGCGGGCCAAAGTGGATTTGTGCAATTTGCCGGGCCGATCCACCGAGGAACACCAGCCATCCTGCAGATAGGCATATTGCCTGGCGAAGGTGACAAGATCGTCGATGTCTTCGCCCGGATCGATATCCCCGAAAAGATAGCTCGCTTTCTTTGTGCCGTGATAGGCCACGGTGCAGGGATGACTACAGCCCGCCATGCAGGCCACGCCTGATATTTCAAAATCCTCGGGGATGGCATCCCCGGCGGCTGCAATCGCCTGCCGCAGGCGCGTGATCAGCTCATAGCCCGGGCGGCACGCAGTGCCTTTGTTACGACAGGATGTACAAATTGTAATGCGATGCTTCATTCGGCCCTCCGCCTTTCAGACGGGCGAAGGAAGAACTGTGCCATTGGCGGCGAAACCGCTGTGCCATCTTATGCTCCTGACCAGACACCCCGCCTGCATCGTGTTGAAATGCCGATGCGCGTTTGCGCAACGGTGATGGCAGGTCTCCTGACTTGCGGGTCGCTGCTTCCCCGAACCTTCCCGGACATAATGTCCAGTGGCTCATATCGGGGTCGCTCTCCGCTCACAGTTGCGGGGGCAGTCACGGATTTGGTGCCTACTGGCTACGCCTCACCGTGTTCCCTTTTCATCTCGTCAGCGCTTTGGCGTCAGAGAACCATCGGCGCATAGCAAATCGTATAATTCAGGAGCAGTCAATCATCGAAATACTGCGCTGAAGGCTGATGGCCTTCTAGAGAGCCGGGGTGGAATGGTAACCAAGGCGTATCATCGGCGCGATCGTGGTTGCGCACGGCCGAAACCACGATGCGTGGCATGCATCTTGCGCCCCGACTTCTGATCACGGGTTTTGAACCGCCGTTTGTGTACCACAGATGCCGATTGCGCTGCTGATCACCATTCCCGCAGCGGCTCTAGCGCGCGATCCTGTTCTCGTCGACCCCGCAGGATTTTCCCATTTTCCAATGCACTGCGACTGGCGGTGCGTTAGCAGCGGCCGAAAAACACAAAAAGGCCGGAACTTCCCTCTGGACACCCCTCGCAGGCGCGTCTAAAACGCCGCTACCCAGTAGCAAGGCAAGCCTTGCTAACCCAATGCCCGGGTAGCTCAGGGGTAGAGCAGTGGATTGAAAATCCTCGTGTCGGTGGTTCGATTCCGCCCCCGGGCACCATCATGTTATGAAAATCCTTTGTTTTTAGATGGTTGCGGATCTGAAAAGTCCCACTCCGATAGACTCGCATGCAAAGTGGGACTTTTTCGTTCTACTACCGTTCCTTTGCGGAGCGATAAGACATGCGGGCTAGAGCACTTTCAGCCCGTTTCCGCTGGCTGGCGCTTTGGGTGTACCGCGTTACTTCTTTCGAAGTGCAATGACCCGTAATCGCCATGATTTCTTGCTCGGTGCAAGCGAAATAGGCGAGTTCGCCCACCGCCCTTAGGACCGGGCGAGGTTAGTTTATGAGCCAGCCGATAAGGCCGCGAGATGATCGAACGCGCACGATGAGTGCCCCAACCAGTGGCACGTCTCAGATCGCGCACGGAAAGCGTGAAGCTGTCCATTGCGAGTTTCCGTTGGAAAAAATTGGATGCCCCCGGCACCAGACTCGACCAACCCCGTTGCCCAAGTCATGTATGAATGTTACCAAAAAATGGAACAAAAATCAATTTATTGCCGAGAAAGGGTCACCCACGAGTTGCCCGCTCTAGGAAACTCTGCATCTCGACTGAAACGACATTATGCTGGATCGAAAATTCGCCATTTGGAGATTGCTTTGACTGCCAAGTATTCGCGTTCCATTAGCGCTCACACATTAGAGCGGGCTGCTTTCTTGGAGCTGTTCTTACCAAATCAAGGTCAGGAGAACTTTAACCTTTCACCATTGAACTTGGTAGTTTCTGCTGGCGAACAAGAATTTATTGAAGATGTTGACGTAAGTTTCCGGTTGCGGTTTCGAAGAATTATCATCGACTTAGTCCTCAGCAATTGTACGATCGCACGACTGGGGCGGTACGAGAAGACTCTGACCGAAGACCAAGTTTCAATTTTTCGGGAAAAGCTAAGCTTACACAAATCGACTTCGTCGGAAGAACTTGCGGGGGTAGCAAACCTTGCTGTTGCGCATAAAATTCTTAAGGTTGGCATGGATGTCAGCCGTAAGCGCGGAAGGCAGTCTGACGATCAGGACAAAGACAACCTGTCACAAAAAATCAGCATAAAGATCGTTACGAAATCCAGCGGCCCAACTTGGGAAATTGGACATGAGGTGCTTGGTGACCCCAGACAATTCGATGCATTGCTGAAAGGTGATTATTTGCTTGAAGCTCCTGATCGGCCTTTAGACGAAGAGGATAACCCACTGTGTTTTTTGGAGCCGATGGACACATCCAAACCCTACTCTGCTTTAGTGGAAATGAGAGTCAAGAAGCGCGATTGCGTCTACTTCCCTCTTGCCGAAAATCGAGATTTGGCCGACTGGCGGGAACGAAACAAGCGCGCTATCGAAGGCGCTCTCGTGGGCAAAATGCTCGAGGCACACAAAGTGGGGGTCGGTTCAAGACCCCCGCCGGGCGAGATCGTCTTGGCGCGTGCAGCAATACAGGTTGAGGCCGCCGATGACTGACGACAAGAAATTTGTACCAGATTTTGATGCACTTCGCGCTATCCGGACTGTTGAAAACCCCACAATCGACGAGCTGGTAAGCGCAGCAGGATTAGATCCCAAGGAGGACTTGCAATACACTGACCTCCGCAGTGTCGACTGGAGAGGCACAAACAAGTCTGATTACAACTTGAACGGAGCATTGTTGGATAGTGAAGAGGAGTACCCTGATCTATCTGAAAAGCACTTTGTTGGATCCAAATTGGCGCAAAAGCCTCGCATGGGTTTTCCGGGCCTAGTTAACATAGATGTTTGGCGCAACGAGTTCAGCGACAAAGACGGTTACAGTGATCTCTTCATTGACGTTAGCTTTGGCACCGAGAGGTTTTCGGTTGAACTTGGTGATTCTCACTTCTTGCAATGTAAGATCACGCTTCGTAGGGCGCACATAGATATAACTATGCCAGCAGAAGGGCCTTATCGAATTGTCAGGCCTAGACATGGAGTTGTCACCAATCGACAACTCCAGTTTTCATCCAGCAACACGACCTCGTCGAGTAAGTCCAGCGAAACTGTTGGGTCTGCCACTACTTCCATGGCGCTGAAGGCTCTCGGGGTTTCAGCGTCTGTGACAAAGAACAATGAGCGATCACTTACCGAGACGCTTGAGTTCGGAACCGTCCAATTCTCGGGCCAACCGCTCGAAAACGGCTACTCAATAGAGTTTGAACCACTCGATGACACATTCCTAAAGGGTCGCCCATGGCCCATTGCAGAAGAGTTCCCTGTGGCTTCAATCCGTTTGACTGGAGAGGCTGGTGATATCGCTCCGGACGTCTTGGTGGAAGTCAGTTGCCTTAGGGAAGACATAGTAGTTTCAGACATAAAAATCGTCCCTGAGGGATTTTCTGACCGCCTGAGGGAAATTTTGGGCTTCCAGTCGCTGAACTCTAGGTTGGCGATGGACAAGATTGTTGAAAGGCTCGAAGAGCGATCTCTCGAACAAGGTGACCTACGGACGGACTTCTCAAAAATTCGCTTGGCAGCCTCAAGCCCAAGAGTTGAATGAACTTTAGATACTTTTAGGGGTGGGACAGAATTCTGTGAAACAACACGAAGTTATGGAGGATTTCCAGAGTCCCACTTTTTGCAACACCTTCAAATATCAGGATTAATACACCACGCCCCCGGGCACCATTATTCTTAAAAAATTCATAATCATAAACGCCCAAGGGAATTGGACCTAAATCTGTCCACCCGTAGATCCCCCCCTTGGACGACGTTAGCAGTCGTTTGAAGCAAATTCTTGGCTTTTGCTGACACCGGGCGGAAGCCGGTCATTCGCAGCATGCGCATAACTTTCTAAGTAACCTCGACCCATCTTTGCTCTGCTAAAAAGCATGCTGCAGCTGACCACTCTTGAGGTTCTTCCGCCCTTCACCCAAGATGACTCTAACAAGTTGAAAGAGACCCCCATGGAAGATCACGTCAGTACTCACCAGGCCGAGGAAGATGCGCGCAATGATAGCGTTTTGATTTATGTCGACGGCGTGCTGAAACCGCGTGCAGAAGCATTGGTGAGTGTGTTTGACAGCGGCTTTATGCTCGGCGATGGTGTATGGGAAGGACTACGGCTTTATGATGGGACGTGGGCCTTTGTAGACGAGCATATCGACCGTCTCTTTGAGGCGGCGAAAGCTATCGATCTGGATATCGGGATGGATCGTGCCGGAGTGATTGCCGCGCTAAAGATGACCCAAGAGGCCAACAGCATGACCACCGACGCCCATGTGCGGTTGATGGTCACGCGTGGGGTCAAAGCGCGGCCATTTCAGCATCCAGGGCTGAGCCGGTCGGGGCCGACGTTTGTGATTATCATGGAGCATTCGCGCCCAAGCTGGCCACGCCCAATCAAACTGGCCACGGTGCCGCATATGCGCGGCTTGCCGATGACCCAGGATCCGAAGCTCAACTCGCACTCTAAACTCAACTGCATTCTGGCCTGTATCGCAGCCGAAAAGGCGGGTGCGGATGAGGCCTTGATGCTGGATGTCCATGGGTTCGTGAACACGACGAATGCCTGCAACTTTTTCATCGTGCGCAAGGGCGCGGTTTGGACCTCTACCGGTGATTATTGCATGAACGGGATCACCCGCCAGAAGGTGATTGATCTGTGCCGTGCCAATGACATTCCGGTCTATGAACGCAACTACTCGTTGGTTGATACCTACGGCGCGGATGAAGCTTTTTTGACAGGGACGTTCGGGGCGCAAACTCCTGTCGGCGAGATTGACGGGCGCGTCATCGGCAGCGGAGACCTCGGGCCCGTCACCACGCGCATTCGCGGCCTCTACAAAGCTTTGATCGAGACCGGCGCATGAAAATTGCCATGTGGTCCGGGCCGCGCAATCTGTCGACGGCGATGATGTATAGCTTTGGTAATCGCGGCGATCTGCGCCCTTGGGATGAACCGTTTTACGCGGCCTACCTTGATAAAACCAATCTCGAACACCCGATGCAGGCCGAGATTTTGGCGCAAGGCCCAACTGACCCGCAGGCCGTCGCAGATCAGATCGCGGAACGCGGCGACGGGCAGTTTTTGAAGTTGATGACGTTCCATATGTTGGATGGCTTCCCGATGGATTGGGGGCAGGACTGCCAGCATTTCCACCTGATCCGGCATCCGGCCCGGGTGATCGCGAGTTATTCCCAAAAGCGCGAAAGCCCAACGCTGAAAGACATCGGGTTTGCCGCGCATCTGGACATCTATCGCCGGTTCCCGGGACCTGTCGTGAGTTCCTATGATATCCGTCTTGACCCGCGTGGCATGTTGGAAAAACTGTGCAACGCCCTTGGAGTAGATTTCGATCCTGCGATGCTCAGCTGGCCGAAAGGACCTAAACCGTTTGACGGAGTGTGGGCACCCCATTGGTATGACGCGGTACATCGCTCGACTGGATTTGCCACCGCCGAAGGCCCATTGCCGGACCTCAGGGGCCGCGATGCTGATCTCTGCGCGGCGGCCTTGCCCGCCTATGAAGAAATGGCAAAGAACAAGATCTAAGTGAACTCCCCCGCCACCCGCGATGTGTTGAATGTATAGGCCAGAAAGGTGACTGATAAGCAGATGGACAGGGGCGCAAGCTGCTCTAGCGTTTTTGAAGAATAGGCATGATCGGGGGCGAGCAAGTTTGCTGTGCCCAATAACTTACCATTCACAAAAGCAGGAATATTGATCGCCGCGCCAAGGCCCAAGTCTTCGATTTTTTCGTGATCTGGGAAAACGTCACGTAGCCCCTCAACCGTCTCTGACAAAAACGGATCGCGCCCATCAAGGACCGTTTTGGTCCACCGATTGGGCACAATGTCTTTCAATCCTGTCAACGGATAGGCCAGCTCATCACTTGTGTAGATACGTTCCGCCTGCCCGGCGTCCAGATCAAACCGAGAGCATGTGAAAAGCGTCACCCCAACCATATCGTCATGTCTGACGTCAGCGCCTATGGGACAGTTTAGGCCGATTTGATAAGGGAGGGTTTCTGGCACATCGTAACCACCAAGGAGTGGAGATGAGACAGAAACCCGGAACACGTAAGAGCCACGGTGATAAGGTCGTCAAAGACATCCGCCGTGCGACGCGCAAACAGTATTCCGCCGAAGAGAAGATTAGGATCGTGCTGGACGGCCTTAAGGGTGAGGACAGCATTGCCGAGCTTTGCCGTCGAGAGGGCATTGCTCAGAGCCTGTATTATAGCTGGTCCAAAGAGTTCCTTGAAGCGGGCAAGAAGCGTCTGGCTGGCGACACGGCCCGTGCAGCGACGTCGACCGAAGTCAAAGACCTTCGTCGGGAATCCCGTGATTTGAAAGAGGTCGTCGCTGAACAAGCCCTGGAGCTACGGCTGCTCAAAAAAAGCATGCTCGGGGATGGGGAGGACGACGAATGAGGTACCCCGCATCTGAGAAACTGGAGATCATTCGCCTGGTCGAAGGCTCGCATCTCCCGATCAAGCGAACCCTGGACAAGCTGGGGATTCCCAGTGTCCGTCGTCAGGGATTTTGGGACAGATGGCTGCCTAACCTAAGAGAGGGTCTGGCGCATCTGGCTGTCGTGATTATGCGGCGGATTTGCGGTGAAGCAAGCGTCGCGTTTCGATGGTCTTTCGCTTGATCCTTTCTCGTTGTTTCAAAATAGTCTCCCCGCGCCCGAAGTAGACATCGGCAGGCGTGAGGTTCTGCAGGCCTTCGTGATAACGCCGGTGGTTGTAGTGATCGACAAAGGCATCGATCTGTTGTCTGAGATCACCGGGCAGGTAGTAGTTTTCAAGCAGAATGCGGTTCTTTAGCGTTTGATGCCACCTTTCGATCTTGCCCTGGGTTTGCGGGTGATATGGCGCACCTCGAACATGATCCATCTTCTGATCTTCCAGCCAATCAGCCAGTTCGCCCGAGATGTAGCTCGACCCGTTGTCACTGAGCAGGCGCGGCTTGTGCAGCACCGTCGCCTGATCGCAGCCCGAAGCCTGCAGCGCGAGGTCGAGCGTATCGGTCACATCTTCGGCCTTCATCGTTGTGCAGAGCTTCCAGGCGATGATGTAGCGGCTGTAATCATCGAGGATAGTGCTGAGATAGAACCAGCCCCATCCGATGACCTTCAGATATGTGAAGTCGGTTTGCCATAGCTCGTTGGGACGCGTTGTCTTTTCTTTGAACTCGTCGGCGGCTGACAGAACCACATAGGCCGGGCTGGTGATCAGATCATAAGACTTGAGGATGCGATATACGGAAGCCTCTGACACAAAATACTTTTCTGTATCAGTAAACTGAACGGCCAACTCGCGCGGAGACAGGTCGCTTTCCTGCAAAGCCAGGTCCCTGATCTTCTCTCGAATGGGCTCGGGAATGCGGTTCCAGACCCGTGACGGTATCGGACTACGATCGTCAAGCGCCTCGGGGCCACCTGACATATACCGGTCGTACCAGCGGTAGAAGGTGGTCCTGGGAATCCCCAGCTTGTCCAGGGTTCGCTTGATCGGGAGATGCGAGCCTTCGACCAGGCGAATGATCTCCAGTTTCTCAGATGCGGGGTACCTCATTCGTCGTCCTCCCCATCCCCGAGCATGCTTTTTTTGAGCAGCCGTAGCTCCAGGGCTTGTTCAGCGACGACCTCTTTCAAATCACGGGATTCCCGACGAAGGTCTTTGACTTCGGTCGACGTCGCTGCACGGGCCGTGTCGCCAGCCAGACGCTTCTTGCCCGCTTCAAGGAACTCTTTGGACCAGCTATAATACAGGCTCTGAGCAATGCCCTCTCGACGGCAAAGCTCGGCAATGCTGTCCTCACCCTTAAGGCCGTCCAGCACGATCCTAATCTTCTCTTCGGCGGAATACTGTTTGCGCGTCGCACGGCGGATGTCTTTGACGACCTTATCACCGTGGCTCTTACGTGTTCCGGGTTTCTGTCTCATCTCCACTCCTTGGTGGTTACGATGTGCCAGAAATCCTCCCTTATCAAATCGGCCTAAACTGTCCCATAGGCGCTGACGTCAGACAGCGGCCAAAGTCGCTATTAGCAAGTTTGAGATGATACTCTGTTTTGGACAAAGTCGCCGCAGATTTCCCCTCTTTGCGCTGCTTGGCGAGGAACGACGTACCGACCTTTTCGAATGTGTGACCCTTCGCCTCTAATCGAAGCCTCCTTCGCTCTTGCTTGGCTTCGTTTGGGTCGATCCCGTCGGCTAGCTGCATTTTGGCCAAATCACGTGCCTGTCGCGCCTTTGCGAGGCTAACTGCCGGATAGTCACCAATGACCAGAAGTTTTTCCTTCCTATCGATCCGATATTTGAAGCGCCAAGACTTGGCACCGCTCACTTTCACCAAGACGAATAGACCCTCGAAGTCAGCGACCTTGTAAGGTTTTTCACCGGATTTCAGGTTCTTCACTTTGATGTCGCTTAGGGGCACGGTGGGGGTACGCTCTTTCTCTGAAACTGATCGTACCCCCAATCATACCCCAAATCTGGGGGTACGTTATCGGACATTGTGAAATGGTGCAGGACGAACGACCTCATGACAAGCCTTATATGCAAGGCTCTATCGGATCTCACTGGATCAATCTGGATTAGGAAATGGTGCCCCCACACGGACTCGAACCGCGGACCTACTGATTACAAATCAGTTGCTCTACCAGCTGAGCTATAGGGGCACATCAGCGCCGTGCAGCGCCGTCAGTCCTAAGACTGGGCGGCATATAGCAGGGGTAAAGTCAGAAGCGCAATCCTGATTATGCACTCTGATCGAAAAAATTATGCGACCTCCCACATTCTGCCGTTAGCGACCGCAGCGGTGTTCTGTGCTATCTGAATTCGGTTTAACTGGTTCGAAATTCATCTATGTTGATGAGACCATCCAGACCAAAGGCACGAGGCTTTGATGCAGATCGCATTTCATATTGGCGCAAACTGCACAGACGAAGATCGCTTGCTGAAATCGATTCTCAAAAATGCCGATCCGTTATTGAAACAAGGGATCGCCGTGCCAGGCCCGAGCCGCTATCGCAGCTTGATCAGGGAAACGATCCAAGGTTTGGGTCAGGCTGACCCCGCACCGGATGCGCGCGATATTCTGCTTGACGCAATTGTTGATAATGACGAACTGCGCCGCGTCGTACTGAGTAACGACAATTTCATCTGCATCCCCAAACGCATTTTCGACCACGGCGTGTTCTATCCGCAGGCCGAACATAAAGTGCGCGGACTGCGGCGCCTGTTTCCGCAAGATGAAATCACCCTCTATCTGAGCATTCGCAATCCTGTCACCTTTTTGCAAGAGACCTATAAACGCACGCAGACCGGTGATTTTCAGACATATCTTGGGCTCTTACAGCCCGAAGATTTGCGCTGGTCCGATATGATCAAGCGGATCAAATCAGGCGCGCCCGATGTGCCACTTGTCGTTTGGTGTAACGAAGATAGCCCGCTGTTGTGGGATCAATTGATCCGGTCCGTTTCGGGCATTTCCCCGGATCAAGGCATCGCAGGAGGGTTTGATCTGCTTTCGCACGTTCTGACGGCCGATGGTCTGAAACTGCTGAAAGCTCGTCTTGCTGAGGCACCGCCCCAAAAAGATGTCGACCGGCATGAAATGATCGCCGATATATGGGAAAAGCACGCCATCACTGATGCGGTTGAGGACGAGATTGATCTGCTTGAGCTGCCATCCGATGTGGTTGACCGGATGACGCAGACTTATGAGGAAGATCTGAACGTCATTGCCGCCCTACCGGGCGTCCAATTGATGCTTCCGTTTGGGGCGTGATCCATCCCACCCCATAACGGCAGGCTTACATCCCCAGCGCAGACTTATACATGTCCAGCACAGCTTCTTCTTCGGCCAAGTCATTTGCATCGCGTTTGCGCAACGCGATGACTTTGCGCATGACCTTGGTGTCATAGCCCCGCCCCTTGGCTTCGGCCATCACTTCTTTTTGCGCGTCGGCAATGTCTTTCTTCTCAGCGTCAAGCCGTTCGAAACGCTCAATAAACTGACGCAACTCTTGGGCCGCAACGGTGGAACTGGACGCTGTGCTCTCGTCATTCATGGATGCTCTCCTTGGTGATCGCCTTTCCCTAGCCCCTGCCCTAAAGGGCTGCAACCCTTGCAGCGTTCATAAACGCAGGTTAAAGCGTCCCGACTTTGATGAACCGAAGCGTGATCAAGAAATCGGGTCATCGCAGGGCATCTAAAACGCGGAGTGAGTGATGGAAATTGTCGTATGGGCGGGCGCGGCCCTGTCTGCTATCGGGCTTGCTGGGATCGTTTACAGTATTGTCGCTGTCTCGCGCGCCAAACGCGCGAACCTGCCAGATGAAGAATTGCGCGCACGCATCAGCCGCATTCTTCCCATCAATCTAGGTGCCCTGTTTATTTCCATGATCGGCTTAATGGCCGTCATCATAGGTGTCATGGCAAGCTAGGGTCAGGACCCACTAATCTTGCACCGTCAGCGGCGATTTCACGAAATATCAGTGGTTTGCGCCGTGCCGGCCATAGTTGATCTACGGCCAAGCGGCGCACGCCGCTGAGATGAAGTGAAATCGCCGCCCTTCGGGTTTGCCGGATTTTCCCTCTGATCTGCGGCACATCTGCTTTAAATAGAACCACTATTCCTGCGCAGATGCTTCTTGTCAGAGACAAAAATCTGGTAAACTGACGGTGCAAGATTAGTGGGTCCTGACCCTAGGCTGCGCCCTTATTGATCCGGCCCTTCATGGATAATGATCGTAGCCATCGCAGCCAATGCAGGAACAGCAGCGCCATACTTGCGAGCCATCGCAGGATTTGATGCATTTCCTGCGCGCGCCCGTGCTGCCACACCTGCCAGAATCGCGGCCAGTCGAAAGACTGCAAAAACCAGGTAGAACGACCAGTTCTCAATCTCAACCAAACCGCGCCGCTTGGCGTAATCGGTGACATAGTCGCGTTCGCTTGGCAGGCCATATTCCGTCCGGTCAATGCCTTCCAGACCACGCATATCCCCCCGATTGGGCAAACGCCACTGCATACATTGATAGGCAAGATCAGCCATCGGATGCCCGAGAGTTGAAAGCTCCCAATCTAAGATACCCGCGATCTGTGGGCTGTTCGGCGCAAAGATCATATTGTCCAGCCGCCAGTCACCGTGCACCAACGAAATGGCGCCATCATCGGCAGGCAGGTTCTGTTCCAGCCATCCCATAATTGCGGTCATCGCGTCGCTGGGCGCATCAGCAACCGACGCAAGGTATTGCCTGCTCCACCGGTCCAACTGCCGGGCAAAATAATTTCCCGGTTTGCCAAAATCGGACAGACCTACGGTGGCCGGATCAACATCATGCAAAGCAGCAAGCGCTGCGTTCATAGCGTCATAAATCGCCTTGCGTTCTGGCTTGTCCTGCTCAGGCAATGCCGGGTCCCAAAAGATGCGTCCCGGCAAATAGCGCATGACAAAGAACGCGCGCCGGCTGGGCGCGTTTTGCGCATCGGCCAGATAAAGCATTTCCGGAACAGGCACATCCGTTCCCGCCAAAGCCTGCATCACGCGATATTCGCGATCGACTGCGTGGGCCGATGGCAACAGCCTGCCCGGCGGTTTGCTGCGCAAAACATAGGTACCGCTGGCAGCCTCTAACTTGTAAGTTGGGTTCGATTGCCCCGTCCCAAATTTGCTGACGGTCTGTAAGGTCTCAAACTCGGGGATTGCATCGGTCAGGTGCGCGTCTAACTGCGCGTGGTTCATCCCCAGATCTGGTGCTGCTTCCTGCATGGTTGCATTTGAGGCGATCCACAGCCCCGGTGCAACCCGTTGATTGACATCCCCCCTGCCCGATGCGCCAATACCGTTCAAATGTTGGGAGGCATGTGATGGATCTGGGTCAAACAGAGCGGCTGAAGCCAGTTTTGGCATCGGTGAAGGCGATGATCAAAGATGAGATCGCCCCAATGGATGAAGCATTTTTGGCCGAGGTCGAAAAAGGGGATCGCTGGGTCCTGACAGCGCGACAGAGCGAGATTTTGGAAAACCTCAAATCTCACGCCCAGGCGAAAGGTCTGTGGAACTTTTGGGACACGTTGGGCGATGGTCCCAAGCTCAGCACGGTCGAATATGCCTATTTGGCCGAAGAAATGGGTAAAAGCCACCTGGCGGCCGAAGTCTTTAACTGCAATGCGCCCGATACCGGCAATATGGAGGTCTTTGCCAGGTTTGGTACTGCGGCGATGAAAACACGCTGGCTGAAGCCTCTGATGGCCGGGCAAATACGATCAGCCTATTTGATGACTGAACCTGACATCGCCAGTTCGGATGCGACCAATATCGCGATGCGCTGTGAACGCCAAGGCGATGAATACGTCCTGAACGGGGAAAAATGGTGGGCAACAGGTGCCGGTGATCCCCGCTGTGCCGTACATATTGTGATGGTGCGTAGCAGCAATGACGCCCCGAAACATCAGCAACACAGCATGATCGTTGTGCCGGCAGACAGCCCAGGCATCACAAAGCTGCGCGCGATGGAGGTTTACGGCCACGATGATGCCCCCCATGGGCATATTCACTTTCGCTATGACAACGTGCGCGTGCCTGCAGAAAACCTACTGCTTGGTGAAGGGCGCGGTTTTGAAATTGCGCAAAACCGGCTTGGCCCTGGCCGCATCCATCATTGCATGCGCGCGATTGGACAGGCCGAAAAAGCGCTTTCGTTGATGTGCGCACGCTCCGTATCGCGACATGCGTTTGGCAAGCCACTTGCCCAACTTGGCGAGAATTTCGACCTGATCGCGAAGGCCCGGATGGATATTGAACAGGCGCGCTTGCTATGCCTTAAAGCCGCATGGATGATGGATCAGGGCGACAAACGCGCATCTGCGCCCTGGATCAGCCAAATCAAGGTCGTCGCGCCGCAAGTCGCATTGGCCGTGACGGATATGGCCATTCAAATGCACGGTGCCGCGGGGGTTTCGCAGGACACGCCGCTTGCCCGCCAATGGACGCATTTGCGTACCCTGCGCCTTGCTGATGGCCCCGATGCCGTGCATCGCAGGCAAGTCGCGCGGGCGGAATTGGCGCATTATGCGTCTGGGCAAAACAGCTCGTAAATCTTTTCAAGAAGGGGGCGCACACGCGGATCAGACAGGCGATAATGCATGCTACGCCCGTCCCGATCACATGTGACCAAGCCTTCGTTACGCAGACGTAACAACTGACCAGAAACATAAGACTGACTGGCCCCAAGCGTCTTTTCAAGCTCGCCCACGGTCATTTGACCGGGGACCAATGCACATAAGATCCGCAACCGACCGGGGTTGGACAACGCTTTGAGCATCTCGGCGGCTTCACCGGCGGCAGCGTCCATAGGGTCGGTCAGGATTGGCGTGTTATTGGTCATGCTGGTCATATACTCTGTCGAAAAATACATTCCAATGTTGAAATGTTTAGATGGGTTCACTATTCTTTCTATAAAGGAGATTCGAAGTGACACCAGACGTGAAAGCCTTCTTCGACGACGCAACGAACACCGTGTCCTACGTCGTTTGCGAGCCACAAGGGCGTGCATGTGCGATTATCGACAGTGTCTTAGATTACGATCCTGCGTCGGGGCGAACCGACACCAGCTCAGCCGATCAAATCATCGCCTGGGTCAAAACCGAAAACCGACAAGTCGCTTGGATTTTGGAAAGCCATGTGCACGCCGATCATCTGTCTGCGGCACCTTACTTGCAAACCCATCTGGGCGGAAAAGTCGGTATTGGTCAAAACATCACGGTGGTTCAAAACACGTTTGGCAAAGTCTTTAACGAGGGGACCGCATTTCAACGCGATGGATCGCAGTTTGATGCCCTGTTTGAGGATGGTGACAGCTTTCATATCGGCCAGTTGCGGGCAGATGTGTTGCACACGCCCGGACACACACCCGCTTGCCTGACTTACGTCATCGGCGATACAGCCTTTGTGGGTGACACGCTCTTTATGCCCGATTTCGGGACAGCCAGATGCGATTTCCCCGGTGGGTCGGCCAAGGACCTATTTGCCTCGATCCAGAAAATCCTCAGCCTGCCGGACGAAACCCGGATATTCGTCGGGCATGATTACAAGGCACCAGGACGTGATGAATTCGCGTGGGAAACCACAGTGGGCGAGCAAAAAGCCCTGAATATTCACATTGGCGCAGGGCGACCAATGGAAGAATTTGTCGCAATGCGTACCGCGCGGGATGCCAAACTTGGGATGCCCCGGCTGATACTGCCGTCACTGCAAACCAATATGCGTGCTGGACATCTTCCTGAACCGGAAGGCAACGGTCAACGCTATTTCAAAGTGCCGATCAACCAGATCTAGGCACATCACAACAACAGGAAAAACATGCATATCGATTGGATCATGGGGCTCGCTGGCGGCGTGCTCATCGGGGTGGCTGGCGCCATCTTTCTTTTGGCAAATGGGCGGATCATGGGTGCGTCCGGCCTGTTGGGTGGGCTTGTCGATGGCACGGGCCAACATGATTGGGCCGAGCGAGCAGCGTTCATCGCAGGCTTGGTTGTTACCCCTGCCATCATCGCATTCGCCATGGGCGGTGCCCAGACGCATTTGACCGGCAATATCGCGGTTATTTTGATTGCAGGCATCCTTGTCGGTATCGGCACACGCCTGGCCAATGGCTGCACCTCTGGTCATGGGGTTTGCGGCATATCGCGCCTGTCCTTGCGGGGGATTGTCGCCACCGTTTTCTACATCGGAGCGGGCGGGCTTACCGTGATCATTTTCAAACATCTTCTGGGGATCATCTGATGCGCGGTCTTATTGCTTTTGTCGCTGGTGCGGTTTTTGGTGCTGGTCTGCTTGTCTCTGGGATGACAGACACAACCAAGGTGCAAGGTTGGCTTGATATTTTCGGTGACTGGAATCCGACATTGGCCTTTGTCATGGGCGGTGCGATCATCCCAATGGCCATCGCGTGGCGGTTCACGATTGGGCGTAAACCGGTGCTCGGCGGTTCGTTCCCCCCGCAATCCGACGCCAAGCCCGGCAGAAACCTGGTCATCGGCTCAACACTGTTTGGGGCTGGCTGGGGGCTTGCAGGCCTCTGCCCGGGTCCTGCTATGGCCTCTTTGGGCTTCGGAGGTTCGGGCGCGATCTTGTTTCTTGTGGCGATGATGGCGGGTATGGCCGCCGCCCCCACGTTACGCAGCCGTCTGGACGCGCAGAGCGCAGCCGTATAAAGACTTCTTTTATGGATATTCGACAAATTTGCCCGACCTACGCCGTTTCGCCGCAAATCGCGGCTGAGGATGTACCCGCAATTGCTGCCGCCGGTTTCACAACCATCATCTGCAATCGGCCGGACGCGGAAATTCCGCCCAGCCACCATGCAGATGTCATCGAAACCGCCGCAACCGCCGCAGGTTTGAAATTCGTTATTATCCCCGTAACGCATCAAAGCCTGAACCAAGATATGGTTCAGGCCCAGAAAGAGGCGCTTGCATCGTCAGATGGTCCTTGTCTGGCCTATTGCGCTTCTGGCACGCGATCTTCGATCGTTTGGTCCTTGGGACAGGCCGGCGACATGACAACCGATGATATTATCGCTGCGACTGCTGCCGCAGGCTATGATCTGGCTGGTATGCGCCCGCAACTGGATGCACTTGCCGGGCGCTAAAGGCCGCCCTATTCAGGCAGTTCTAGTGACATTGGCGCGATATCAATCTCGGGCAAGTCCATGGGGTCTGCGTCGGTTTCAATTGCGCTTGGGTCAAACGCCCCCGCCTCGAGGGCACTTTCGTCAAATGCGGCAGTTTCTATGGCAGGCGCATCAACGGCGGCTTCTATGTCTGGCTCTTCCAGAGCCATATCAACTGCATCGTGTTCCATTGGGTTAGGCAAATCGGGGATCATCGGGCCGCCCGCAGCCGCCGTTTGATCCGTTGAAAGAGCGCCAAGATCAGACATCCCCATCGTGGGGGCCTGCTCGATGCGCACGGCACGTTTTCCGCCCATCTGCCCCAGCTTTGCCGGCAGCCTGACCAAGCCATCGGTCGAAACCAATTGCGCTGATGACACCGTGCAATCGGGCAAGGCCAAAACCTGTCCGACCTGCAGATTTTCGGCCTGGGCGAGCGATATGCTAAAGCGATGCAACTCCACATCCAAAACGCAGGGCGCATCGGCAACCGCCATACGGAAGGACGGATCCCAGGGCAGTTTTTCGGCCGCGGGGGTGACGGGTGCGGGCTCTGCCGTATTCAGCGGCAATGCCAGCAGCACCTGCCCCGCCCGCCCCTCAACCCCAAGGTCGATATTCATCCGCAAGGTACGATATTCCATGTCGTCCAATATGAGGGCGGCGGCCCGTATATCGACGATCATGTCCTGATGCGTCAGCCCATCCAGCCAACCTTCAAATTCGGTGCCTGCGACAGATTCCGTTAGGTCCTGCAAAAGCGCGGCCATGAAACGGTCGCTCATCTGTTTGTCGGTGCTGGTTGCGACACGAAACTCTGGCGCGAATTTACCAACCCGCCCAATGGTTTGCAGTTCGACCACCGCTGCGCGCACTTGCATATCAAGACCGATTAATCCAACCGGCACCCCTTGCCGATGCAGCGCCACCATCATCAAATCATCGGGTAAGTCGGGCAACATCGCATCCAAGGGCTGCGCACCCTCTTCAATGGCCGTTACTGTCACAGCCAGCCCCAAAGCACTGTGCGCGGCCTTTGTCATGGCCATGCGCACGGCACGCGACGTTGTCAGCGGGCTTTGCGCTACTTCATCCGCCTGCGGGTCGGTCATACGCCGCAGAATGCTTGTGTGCGAATTGTCGGCCATCGGTCCGTCTATCAGGGATTACAACTGAACATTAAATGAACAGGCGTTACGTTTATCCTAACGCATGAGGCATTTTTGACATGGGCAACGTCACCCGAAAAGCAGCCCCCGGACCGCTGCGCAAATAGGTCACATCGCCACCTAAGCGATGCATGATCTCACGACAAATCGCCAATCCCAGGCCCGCGCCCCCTGCCTGAGACTGGTCAGACACGCGCGAGAATTTTTCAAAAATCAGCTCTTCATTCTCTGGTGAAATCCCGTTGCCATTGTCAATAAAATCAACAAAATAGAAGTCTTCATTCTTGGAGACAGTGATCGTTAAAGCAGGCTCTGCCGCGTCACAATATTTTCGCGCATTTGAGATCAGATTAATGAAGACCTGCGCCAACCGGTCCAAATCGGCAAACAGCGTTACTTTCTCGGCCGCAAGGTCACGGCTTACGCGCAATCCACCCTCTTGCACGCCAGCCGCATCAACCGCACGGTCGATCAGAGAGGACAGATCCCCGCTTTGCTCATTCAGCACGACCTGCCCATTTTCAAGCACTGAAAGATCCAGCAGGTCATCCAACAGCCGGGTCAGGCGCATAGCTTCATCATTGATGATCCCGGCGTAACGCTCTCTGGCCTGGGCCGGTGTGGTTTCATCGCGCAGGATGTCGGAAAACGACCGGATTGAGGTCATGGGCGTGCGCAGTTCATGACTGATCTGACTGAGAAATGCATCCTTCTGGATCGACAACGCCGTCAGTTTGTCATTGGCGTCGCGCAAAGCCCGGGCCGTCTGTTCTTGTTCAGCCGATTTTGCCTCAAGCTTGTTGGAATATTCCAAAATCTGGGCGGCCTCGTCGGCCACCGCGATCAGATCATCCACGGACACGCCGCTTCCGCCGGTTAGCTGGCCGATCATGGCATGAGCGGTCGCCGCACCCACGGACCCCGCAAGCTCACGTTCAAGCCGTTGAATGAAACCGGCTGTCACTTCGGGCAAATAGCCTGTTAATCCTTGGCTGGCCGCTTCCGCTTCGAAAATCGCCTGCGCCTCGCGGCTGCCTAAGATGCGCTGGGACATAATCAGCAAATCTTCTGCATCTGCGGCGGCGCTGCTCCAGGCTGGGGCGGCGGCCGAGCGTTCAAACACATTAACAAATTGCGCGCCCTGCAAGCGTTCAAGCGGAGCGGGGAAACTTAGCAACGATCCGATGACAAACATCGCTGTATTCAACAGCATCGACCACATGATCCCATGCACCAGCGGATCAAGCCCCGCGATCCCAAACAAAGCCTGCGGGCGCAGCCAGGCAATGCCAAATGGGCCCTGGGCAAATACAGCTTGGCTGATCGCCGCATCAGCACCGAAGCTTGGCAAGAACAAAGTCCAGGTCCAAATCATCAGACCTGTCGCCAGCCCAAGCGCCGCGCCGATACGGGTCGCGCCACGCCAAAAGATGCCGCCAACCAGAGCAGGCAGAATCTGTACAGTTCCTGTAAATGACACCAGACCGATTGCGGCCAACGCGGTCCCCCCGCCCGAAAGCCGGTAGTAGATAAAGCCCAGCATCAAAATCCCGGCAATGGACAACCTGCGCGCCAGCAAGATCACCTGGCGAACGTCACCAGACATCATCGCATGCTCGCCTGATTGCATATGCAGCCAGGCTGGGACGACGATATGGTTCGACACCATCGTTGCCAGCGCAATTGTCGCAACGATCACCATGGATGTGGCAGAGGAAAATCCGCCCAGGAATGACAAGACTGCAAGCCCGTCGCGGCCCTGCGCAATCGGGATCGTCAGAACGAACAGATCCGGGTTGCTTCCCGTCGGCAGCAGATCGAGCCCCACGACCGCAATCGGCACTACAAACAGGCTCATCAGAAAAAGGTAGCTTGGAAAGGCCCAGCTGGCGATCCGCAAGTGCCGCTCATCGACGTTTTCAACGACAAGCACCTGAAACATCCGGGGCAGGCAGATGAACGCGGCACCTGAGAGAAAGATCAGGCTGATCCAGCGTCCGTTATCTTGCTCCCATAGGGTAATGTCCGAGGTTTCAATACGCTGCAACATCTCGCCGGGCCCGCCAGCAACCTGCCACACAACAAATATGCCCACAGCCAGCAATGCCATCAATTTCACGACCGCCTCAACCGCGATGGCCATCACAATGCCATGGTGACGTTCATTTACATCCAGATTGCGTGTGCCGAACAAAATCGTAAAAACAGCGAGGCCGAGCGCGACCCAGACTGCCGTCGCATTATAATCAGCCGGTTCCCATAACCCCGCGTTGGGGCGGGCGAAAACAGCGAAAGACAAGGTCACAGATTGGAGCTGCAGCGCAATATAAGGGGTTGCTGCGATCACTGAAATCACAGTGACCATGACCCCTAAAAGCGTCGATTTACCAAAGCGTGACGAGACAAGATCAGCAATCGAGGTTAAGCGCTGCGTTCGTCCAATCCGCACCAGCTTGCGCAACAGCCACCACCAACCAACCATTACCAGCGTTGGCCCCAGGTAGATCGTTACAAACTCAAGCCCCGACCGCGCAGCATACCCAACAGCGCCATAAAAGGTCCAGGCGGTGCAATAGATGCTAAGCGATAAAGTATAAATCAGCGGCGATTGCAGCCAATTAGAATGTCCTGCGGCGGCCCTTTGTTCGGCAAGAAAGGCGACGGCAAATAAGATTGCGACATAGCTCAGCGCCGCAAAGATCAGAAGGTTAAAGGAAACCATTACTCTTTGCCTTCGGCTTCGAATGGCTCCTCACCCGGCTCAAGCCAGCGCGCGATCAACGCGCTGACGGCGATAAGCGCCATCCAAACGCCAAACACATAAAGCAGCGCGGGGGCGTTTGATGTTTGGACGGGTTCATCTGCGCCCCAAAGCAAGGGGATGGCCCATAACAGCATGCCCAGAATAGGCAAAAGCCGGGCAGCATCGGTCAAGCGCCTTTGTTTGTAGCTCGCCCGCTCTAGAAAAACCGATGCGTTTTTTGGGCTGCTCATGCGCCGATCAAGCTGCGCACATGGTCACGGACATCGGCATTGGAAAAGGGTTTCGTCATAAAATGGTTCGCCCCCAGCCGCAGCGCCAATTCGCGGTCCTTATCTTGGCCCTTTGCTGTCAGCATCATCACAGGAATGTCCTTTGATACGTCATGATCACGCAGATCGCGCAGGATGTCGAAACCACTGCGCCCCGGCAGCATCACGTCCAAGATGATCATATCCGGCGGCGTGGCCGTGATTTTTTCCATGGCCGTCTGACCATCCTCATGTGTGTGCACTGTCCAACCATCGCGGGACAAAATAAAGCTGATCGCCTCGATGATATTCGGCTCATCCTCGATCAGAAGGACACGTTTGCCCATCCCATCGTTTCTCCTCTTACTCCCGTATCCCCTCCCGAGGATCCCCTCGGGCTGACTATCAGGGCAATCGGGCGTGCTGTCAAAGTGCAGATTGCAATGCAACGCCCGCGATGGGGGCCTCTCTGCGGCTATTGCAGGCCGGGCGTGGGCAGATATGGCAAGAAATGCCCAATTCAACAGGATGATCTGTACCCTGCGGCGGATCTGGCATCAGCAAAGCCGTACTTTGCAGAACAGGCGGCGCGTCATAGCGCGGGGTACTGATCGGCACGGCGATAGCATAGCTTAGAAAACGCGGCTCTGGCGCGCCGGGCAAAACGACCTCTTGCCGGACAGGTTGGGTCGGGCGGCTCAGCGCACCGAATACCGGCCAAAGCGGACAAGCGCCGCCGGTGCGCGGCCACACAAAGCCCGGCACCGATTTCGCCAAAACAATCGTGCCCGAACTATCGCATATCACGAGCCCCGTCGGAGGATGACCGGCGTTTGCCGGAAGTGTTGAGATGCGCCGCAAAACCGCATCAAGCGGCGCATTGAACTGGCCAGCAAGGGCGATTGGGTCATATTTTGCAGCTTCACTGGCCTTGGAAAAAGCCGTCAAAGGCATCAGTTCCGCATCAGCGCTGTATCGGATGGCAAAATCGCGCAGCAAGTCGGCGGCACTACCGTTTAGGCCGGACCCCGCCACGACAGATGCAACATCCGGCTTGGAGTTTTCTAAATCAGCCAGATGATGGCCGGTCACAGCCAGAAACGCCTCTAGCGCCGCGCGTGGACTATTTGACGTATCGAGATCCATATCCGGCTTTTCAAGATAAGTGATCAGCGCCTCACTTCGGGCGGCAAGACGGATACTGTCACTATGGATATTTTCGTGAAACCGGCGCTGCCAATCGGCATCCAATTCCTCTTGTCCGGTCAGAATTGCCGAGGACGACCTGATTGAGGTCACAGCCGAAATCACATCATGCAGCGCATCGGCAAGTTCGGGGTCATGCGCCATCCGGTCTTGCATGACCTGTACCCGCTCTTCCAATTCACCCAAGCGGCGGGCCTGAGATGTGATCAAGCGGCTCCAACCGGGGTAACGCGCGGCAAGTTCTTCGGTGCGGGCGATCTCAACCCCGTCATCGGATGCAGCAGCGGCACTGCGCATCTGATCCAGCAGATCACTGTCCGCACCTTCGGTCAAAAGCGACGGATCAACCCCAAGGATGCGCGCAATATCCGACAACAACTTACCGCCGATTCTGCGGCGGTTATGTTCGATCAGGTTCAGATAAGAGGCCGAAATCCCGACGGCATCAGCGACAGCGGCCTGGCGCAACCCTTGATCAAGTCGCTTTTCTCTGATCCGTGAGCCGGTAAGTCGACGGGTTGGCAATTAGGATTCCCTTAACAGTTTCAATCGCTTTCTGCAGGCGCAAGAAAACAGCTTTACACATATCTTCGCGCACTTAGTGCATAAATTTACAAATAAGTCTAGCACCCCCAATGGCTTGTTGCCCAAATTGCCATCTCTCCCCGACAGTGAAAGAGCATTGTAAAGTGCGTGTCGGGCCAGTGAGGAGGCTGGATCGGCTTATAAACTCTAGGGAGGATATTCATGTCCAAATCGAACTTCTCGCGGCGCGGTGTGCTGAAGACCGGCGCGATTGCCGGTGCAGGGCTTGCTTTGCCAACATATTTGCGCGCAGACGGGCACGCTGGCTTTACCAACGCCCCAGGCGACAGCGAGGTCACGCTGGGTTTCAACGTACCGCAAACCGGTCCTTACGCTGACGAGGGTGCAGATGAGCTGCGCGCCTATGAGCTGGCTGTTGAGCATCTGAACGGCGGCGGCGATGGCGGCATGCTGACCACCTTCTCGTCCAAAGCACTGGACGGCACAGGCATCTTGGGCCGCGAAGTTAAATATGTGACCGGCGATACGCAGACGAAATCTGACGCTGCCCGCGCATCGGCCCGTTCGATGATCGAAAAAGACGGCGCGATCATGATCACTGGTGGGTCTTCCTCTGGTGTGGCCGTGGCCGTGCAGGCCCTGTGTCAGGAAGCTGGCGTGATCTTCATGGCAGGTCTTACCCACTCGAACGACACAACCGGTAAGGACAAGAAGGCCAACGGTTTCCGTCACTTCTTTAACTCTTACATGTCGGGTGCCGCGCTGGCGCCAATCCTTGCTGCCAACTACGGCACCGACCGCCGCGCCTACCACCTGACCGCCGACTACAACTGGGGTTACACCACAGAAGAAGCCGTGCGCACCTCGACCGAGGCTTTGGGTTGGGAAACTGTGAACGCTGTGAAAACACCGCTGACACAAACTGACTTCTCATCCTATATCGCCCCGGTTCTGAACTCTGGTGCTGACGTGCTGGTGCTGAACCACTACGGCGGGAACATGGTGAACTCGCTGACCAACGCGGTTCAGTTCGGTCTGCGCGAAGCACAAGCCAACGGCAAAGACTTCGAAATCATCGTACCACTGTATTCTCGCCTGATGGCGAAAGGTGCGGGTGCGAACGTGAAAGGCATCTTCGGTTCAACCAATTGGCACTGGTCGCTGCAGGACGCAGGCAGCCAGGCTTTTGTACGCTCCTTCGGCACCAAATACGGCTTCCCGCCAAGCCAGGCCGCGCACACATGCTATGTGCAGACCCTGCTGTATGCAGATGCCGTAACCCGCGCCGGTTCGTTCAACCCATGCGCCGTTGCAGAAGCTCTGGAAGGCTTCGAATTTGACGGTCTGGGCAACGGCCCGACACTTTATCGTGCGGAAGACCACCAGTGTTTCAAAGACGTGCTGGTTGTGAAGGGTAAAGAGAACCCGGAAAACGAGTTCGACCTTCTGGAAATCGTTGAAGTCACACCTGCGGCGCAGGTCACTTATGACGCCTCGATCTTCGGCGGCGAGCTGGGCTCCTGTAACCCAGGCGCTTAAGGGCAATTATGGGATCATCGGCCATCGGCCGGTGATCCCCCTTCCCTTTTCATTGAAATTATCAGCGCGCTTTCGGCGCGGACGGACGATGGGCGGCCTGCCCAGTCTCTAACCGATCAGAGGTCATGCAAATGGACCAGTTCATACTGCAAATTCTAAACGGGCTTGATAAAGGCTCTGCCTATGCGCTGATCGCGTTGGGTTTGACACTTATCTTCGGCACCCTGGGCGTTGTGAACTTCGCCCATGGGGCGTTGTTCATGCTGGGGGCCTTCGTCGCGGTCACCCTGAACAAGGTTTTGACGCTCAGCCATAAGGTTGTCGACGAAACGCGCACCGACTTTTTGGGCAATCCGCTACAAGTGGACGTGCCTTATGTGTACGACTTTTTCGGTGAAGCTGCCGGGAATGCAATCATCGACTGGGCCGTCCCGCTGTCAATCCTGGTCGCCATTCCGATCATGATCGCAATCGGCTTCATCATGGAACGCGGACTGATCAAGCATTTCTACAAGCGCCCGCATGCTGACCAGATCCTTGTCACTTTTGGCCTTGCCATCGTGATCCAGGAGGTCGTGAAATACTTCTACGGCGCGAACCCGATCCCAACGCCTGCACCAGAGGCCTTTGTCGGCAGCTTTGATTTCGGCGTCGCATTCGGTTTTGATCCAAACGCAATCATCTATCCGTACTGGCGGCTTGTCTATTTCTTCTTTGCAATCGCCATCATCGGCGCCGTCTTTGCCTTCTTGCAGTTCACCACCTTTGGGATGGTCGTACGGGCTGGGATGGCCGATCGCGAGACGGTTGGGCTGCTGGGCATCGATATCGACCGGCGGTTTACTATCATGTTTGGCATCGCGGCAGCGGTCGCAGGCCTTGCTGGGGTGATGTACGCGCCCATTGTAGCGCCCAACTATCACATGGGGATGGATTTCCTTGTACTGAGCTTTGTTGTGGTGGTTGTCGGCGGCATGGGCAGCCTGCCCGGCGCGGTCTTGGCCGGCTTCCTGCTGGGCGTGTTGGAGAGCTTTGCCTCAATGCCCGGTGTGGTGCAGCTGCTGCCTGGGATCAACCAAATCGTCATCTACCTGGTGGCAATCATCATTCTGTTGACGCGTCCGCGTGGCCTGATGGGCCGCAAAGGCGTGATGGAGGAATAATCCAATGATCGGACTTAACGCAAAAGACTGGCGGATCTTCCTGATCGTCCTTTTCCTGACGATGATGGCCCCTTTCCTGCTGAACCCCTTCCCCGAAGGCTCCGCGATGGCGCAATTCAACGCGGGCTATCCTGACCTGATGCAGCGCTTTGTGATCTTCGGGATCCTTGCGATTGGGTTCAATATCCTCTTCGGGCTGACAGGATACCTGAGCTTCGGGCACGCCGCGTTTCTGGGAGTGGGGTCATATGCCGCCATCTGGATGATGAAACTGGTGACCACCAACATTATCCCCGGCATGATTGCGGCGATCATCGTAGCTGCCCTGTTCGCGCTGGTTGTTGGCTTCATCTCACTACGGCGCTCTGGGATCTACTTTTCGATCCTCACGCTGGCCTTTGCGATGATGTCTTATTCCTTGGCCTATTCGGTTCTGACACCACTGACAGGGGGCGAGACAGGGTTGCAACTAAAATCAACCGATGCCCCCATTCTTGACGGGGCCAAAGAAGCAGGCGAGATCGGACGCGCCAATCTCTTCGGGCTGGATATGAAAAGCTCTTACGTGCTTGAGCTTGGCAACTGGGCCTTCACGTTCAACACGGGCTACTACATCTGCGCCGTGGTGATGCTGCTGGCCTTCTACTTGTCGATCCGCATCTTCCGTTCGCCTTTTGGGATGATGCTGCGGGCAGTGAAAACCAACCAAAACCGGATGAGCTATACCGGGCTGAACCCAAAGCCTTACACATTGGCGGCCTTCGTCATCTCTGGGATGTATGCCGGTCTGGCGGGCGGTCTGATGGTGGCGATGGACACCCAAGCGGGACCAGAGCGGATGTTCTGGACCGCCTCGGGCGAGATCGTTCTGATCACCATCTTAGGCGGCGCAGGGACACTGATGGGTCCTGTCCTAGGGGCCGGTTTCATCAAATATTTCGAGAACATCGTCTCGAAGATCAACAAGGATATTCTGCACAACTGGTTCGCCTTCCTGCCTGACGGGATCGAGGATTTTCTGGTCGCCATCGTTTACCCCTTTGTGGGCAAGGGCTGGCACCTGACGCTTGGCATCCTGTTCATGTTGGTCGTCATCTTCCTGCCCGGCGGCCTAGTGCAGGGCGGACAAAAGATCGCTTCGGCGTTTCGGCGCAAATCGCCCGAAGACGCCAAACCAAACGCAACCGAACCAGCCGAATAAGGGGATTGGATATGGGACTCCTTGAAGTCAAAGGCATCAATAAACGGTTCGGCGGCTTGCAAGCGCTAGGGGATGTGAACCTCAGCGTGGCCGAGAACACCACTCACGCGATTATCGGCCCCAATGGAGCCGGTAAATCGACCCTGCTGAACGTGCTTGTCGGGAAGCTCGTACCGGATAGCGGGTCGGTTATGTTTGACGGCCATTCGGTCTTGGGGCGCAAACCTCATGAGATCAATCAAATGGGGATCAGCCGTGTGTTCCAAACACCGGAAATCTTCAGTGATCTCAGTGTATTTGAGAACGTCATGATCCCCTGTTTCGCCAAGCGGGATGGCGCCTTTCGGATGCATGCAATCGAAAGCATCTTTTCTGAAAAGGGCATTCAAGAACAGGCCGAGGCCATTCTGGCGGACGTCAATATGCTTGAGAAAAAAGAGATGATTGCATCCAGCCTGTCGCGCGGCGACAAGCGGCGTTTGGAAATGGCCATGTGCCTGGTGCAGGATCCCAAGCTTTTGCTCCTTGATGAGCCAACAGCGGGGATGGCACGCGCCGATACCGAAAACACGATCAACCTGCTGAAGGAAATTCGTGAAAAACGCGGGATCACCATGGCGATTATCGAACATGACATGAATGTGGTGTTCTCACTGGCCGAGCGGATCACCGTATTGGCGCAGGGCACCCCGCTTGTCGAAGACACGCCTGACAACATCAAAGGCCACCCCAAGGTTCGCGAAGCCTATCTGGGTGAGGCGCAGGTTTAACCCGGATCATTTTTCGCGAAAAATGATTTGGCAGGAGACACGAAAATGAATGCACCTTTCAACAAACACGCCAATAATGCGGCGACCCATCCTGCTTACCTGAGTATTTGGGAAATCGAAGCCTATTATGGCGAAAGCTACATTGTGCAAAATGTCAGCTTCAACATCCATGAAGGTGAGATCTTGGCGCTACTGGGCCGCAACGGGGCTGGAAAAACATCCACGCTGCGGACGATTGCCCGGCTAGACGACCCGCAGCTGACACATGGTGAAATCTGGCTTGATCACAAGCCATTGCATGAAATGAAAAGCCATCAGGCTGCACAAAATGGCATTGCCCTTGTACCCGAAGACCGGCGGATTATCCCTGGGCTGACCGTCGAGGAAAACCTGCAACTCGCCCAAATTGCACCGCCGCATGGATGGTCACTGGAGCGTATCTATGACCTTTTCCCGCGCCTTGGGGAACGGCGCAAACAGGAGGGCGTGACACTTTCCGGGGGCGAGCAGCAAATGCTCTCCATTGCAAGGGCCCTTGCCCGCGACATTAAGGTTCTGCTGCTGGACGAGCCCTATGAGGGCTTGGCGCCGGTGATCGTACAGGAAATTGCAAAGACGCTTGGTGTGATCCGTGATCAGGGGATCACAACAGTTATCGTCGAACAGAATGCCGTGGCCGCGCTGAAACTGGCAGACCGGGCGGTTATCCTGGATACCGGTACCGTTGTTTTTGATGGATCGGCCCAAGAAGTATTGGATGACGAAGCATTGCGGGCGCAATATCTGGCGATCTGACAAAGGCTTACGCATTTTACTAAAATGCGAGGAACAAGTGATGCGGGCCTTAACCTACTGGTAAGGCCCGCTTGCGATTCTTAATCCATCATAAATGTAGCTTTTCGGAGCCGAGAGATGGATAGTTCAGTAACCTTTGCGCCCAAATCTGTGGCGGCCGCGCCCTATGTACCAAACAAGGAACCAACGCGGGATACTAAAGTTCCAATCGTAGAAAAGATGGAAGGTGCGGCGACAATTCCCACCAATAAACCCTTTGTCGCACAAGTCGTCAGTGCAAGATTATCTGGAACAGAGTTTCCAGAGCAGCCTGGCGAAATTGCGCCCGATGAACGGACGTTGCGCCCCTATAGTACGCCGATGCTTCCCTCAGATGGAAATGCAGAGGCTGAAATGGCGGCCGCGCCTGACGCCGAAAATGACGCCAAAACGCAGGATCCGGCGCAACCTGTCAATACAGACGCCTGACATTTTCAATCCTCCCCCGCTTTCCACCTCGGGCGGGTTGCCCTATAAGCAGTTCCAAGCTTGTGACGTAACGTCGCGAAGCGCGCAGAATTGGGCAACGGGCCGAGGAAAAAATGAGCAACAAAACCCCTCACGACAGCGATGTCAGCTTTATTCAGGCACTGGCAGAATTGCTTCGCGAAAATGACCTGACCGAATTACAGGTCAAACGGGACTATGGCGAAAATGACAGTCTTAACGTCCGGGTCAGCCGGCAGATTCAGACCATCGTCCAGGCCAGTGTCCCCGCAGCAGCACCGGCCCCTGTAGCGGCTGCCCCAACTGCTTCCCCCGCAGCTGCGCCGCCAGCGCCCGCGCAGGCTGCCGACGCTGGCGACCCTGCCAACCACCCAGGTGCGGTCACCTCACCCATGGTCGGAACGGTCTATACAGCCCCCGAACCTGGCGCTGCCCCTTTCATCAGCACCGGTGCGACCGTCAACGAAGGCGATACGCTACTGATTATCGAAGCCATGAAAACAATGAACCATATTCCAGCTCCACGCAGCGGAACGGTCAAACGGATCATGGTCGAAGATGGTGGCGCAGTCGAATTTGGCGCCCCTCTTGTGATCATCGAATAAGGCGCACCCATGTTCGATAAAATCCTTATCGCAAACCGAGGCGAAATCGCCCTTCGCGTTGTCCGGGCCTGCCGGGAAATGGGCGTGAAATCCGTCGCGGTTCATTCCACGGCGGATGCCGACGCGATGCATGTCCGCATGGCAGATGAGGCCGTTTGCATCGGGCCCCCCTCCTCGGCGCAAAGCTATCTGTCTTTTCCGGCTATTATTTCGGCCTGTGAAATCACCGGCGCGCAGGCGATCCACCCAGGATATGGGTTCCTTTCGGAAAACGCCGCTTTTGTGCAGGTTGTCGAAGATCATGACCTAACATTCATTGGCCCCACAGCCGAGCATATCCGTGTCATGGGCGATAAGATCACCGCCAAAGACACAATGAAGGCGCTTGGGGTGCCGTGCGTGCCCGGCTCGGACGGTGGCGTCCCCACTTTGGAAGACGCCAAACGGATCGGGGCGGAGATCGGCTATCCTGTCATTATCAAGGCCACCGCTGGCGGTGGCGGGCGCGGTATGAAAGTCGCGCAGACCGAAAGCGACATGGAACAGGCGTTCATGTCCGCGCGTGCCGAGGGCAAAGCCGCCTTCGGCAATGATGAGGTCTATATCGAAAAGTACCTCACAACACCGCGGCATATCGAAATCCAGGTCTTTGGCGATGGCAAAGGCAACGCGGTGCATCTTGGCGAACGGGATTGTTCGCTCCAGCGGCGGCACCAGAAGGTTTTCGAAGAAGCACCTGGCCCCTGCATCACGCCAGAGCTGCGCGCCAGGATCGGTAAGGTCTGCGCAGATGCGGTCGCCAAGATCAATTATATCGGCGCGGGCACCATCGAGTTTCTGTTCGAAAATGATGAATTCTACTTCATCGAAATGAACACCCGCCTGCAGGTGGAGCACCCTGTGACAGAGGGCATCTTTGGTGTCGATCTGGTGCGCGAGCAGCTGCGTGTTGCTGCTGGACTGCCTATGTCCTTCTCGCAAGACGACCTGAAAATCAACGGGCATTCCATTGAGGTACGAATCAATGCGGAAAGGCTGCCCGATTTTGCCCCCTGTCCCGGCACCATTACGCAGTATCACGCCCCCGGCGGGCTAGGGGTGCGCATGGATAGCGGGCTTTATGATGGCTACCGTATTCCGCCCTACTACGACAGCTTGATCGGCAAGCTGATCGTCCAAGGGCGGGACCGACCAGAGGCTTTGGCCCGGCTCGCCCGCGCCTTGGGTGAATTGATTGTGGATGGTGTCGACACCACGATCCCCTTGTTCCACGCGTTGCTCGAGGAAGAGGCGGTGCAAACCGGCGAATATAATATTCACTGGCTTGAACATTGGCTTGAGCAAAACTTGAACTAGGCCGTATGAAAGACACCGATCCGCCCCTCACCCCGCAACTGCTGTTGCAGGCCTACCGGGTCGGTGTTTTCCCGATGTCAGAAGGTCGGAACGATCCAGAGGTCTTTTGGGTCGATCCAAAGCGACGCGGGATCTTTCCATTAGACGGGTTTCATATTTCGCGCAGTCTGGCACGGACAATGCGCCGCACAAAGTTCACGGTCAGCTTTGATCGGGCCTTTCGGGATGTCATGCAAAACTGCGCCGATCGGGACGAAACCTGGATCAACGACACCATCATCGATTTATATGCCGCATTATTCCAGTCAGGCCACGCCCACTCGATCGAGATTTGGGACGGCGAAAAGATGGTCGGCGGTGTATACGGCGTTTCCATTGGTGGTGCGTTCTTTGGCGAAAGCATGTTCAGCAAAGCCACAGACGCCTCAAAGATTGCGTTGGCCTATCTGATCGATCGGCTTCGGTCAGGTGGCTATCAGCTGTTTGATACGCAGTTCCTCACGCCGCATTTGGCAAGCCTTGGCGCGGTCGAGATTCCGCGCCGTGTCTTTCAGGAAAAACTCGCCGCCGCTCTAGACACAGCCGCATATTTCAATGCCGCTGGGCGTCATATTCCCCACGCTCAGGACGTGATACAGCGCAGCGCCCAAATATCATAACGTGGATGATCCATTGCATGCAGCGCGGGCGATGATGCTAAAATCCAGCCCGTAAAAAGTGGCTGCGGTTCGTCCCGATAAGTCACCACGATTTCTGCAAAAGCATCACCTGACGGGTTTGCGGCGGGGTAACGACATTCATTCAGAGTCACTTTCAAAAAGCCCAAGGCAGCCGTTTCGCCATTTTGCAGGGATAGGTCGGTCACATCGCCGGTCAACTTGTCCAACACACGTAGATCACCCCCTGGGGCGGTCACAGCTTCAACTTGGTCCTGCGCGACAACGGATGTCCCCCAAACGGCAAAGAGTGCAAACGCCCGCAATAGCATCGTGGATTTCCTATTCAGGTGACCAAGCTTCATAATCGGCCCGCTCTGCCGGGGCTGACTTGCGAATCGAGCCTGCTGGCGCATACGCCGCAAGCGTGCCAGTCAGGTTTTCTTGATGCGGCTTTTCCCAGTCTTTGTGCGAAACAGCGACCTCGGTAGGCGGTTCATCCCATGTATGATGTAGCCATCCATGCCACTCAGGGCTGACCCGCGAAGCTTCGTTTTCACCATCATAGATCACCCAACGGCGGCTATCATCTGCATTTCGATAATAGACATTGCCCTCAGCATCTTCGCCAACCTTTTCGCCATTGCGGCTGGTCCAAAGCTGGGTGCCAAAAGACTGCCCATCCCACCAGGTAAAGATACGTTTGATGTTGTGACCAAGGCCCATTGCGCGTCTCCAAATACCGTGGTTCATCCATGCACGAACACAGCTGAAAGGTCCAGTATACTTAGCCGGGAACCCGCGCTGTAACTTCGATTTCAATTTTCATTTCAGGGTTCTGTAGCTGCGCTGAAATCATTGTCGCCGCCGGGCGTGCCTTGGCGAACGCTGCCGAAGTGATCGGCCAGCAGGCCGGCCATTCATCTGTATTCGGCACGATATAGTTAACGCGCACAACGTGATCGAGCCCGCTACCGGCCTCTTCCAAGGCCTTTGCAATCGTATCCAGCGTATTGCGGCACTGCTCTTCGATACTGTCCGGCATAGTCATCGACGCATAGTCATAACCGGTGGTGCCAGCCACAAATACCCAGCCATCTGCCACCACAGCGCGGCTGTACCCGATTTGCTTCTCAAATGGCGATCCGGTTGTGATGTGTTTGACAGACATCGGCTTAGCTTGCTGTCGCAGGCTCTTTCTTTTTGCCATCATCATGGATCATCAGCGGTGCCACATCTGAGGTCACAGCCTCTTCGTTCACAACCACTTCGGTGACCGTATCCATACCGGGCAGGTCAAACATCGTATCCAGCAGGATATCTTCCATGATTGAACGCAGCCCCCGCGCCCCTGTCTTACGTTCGATCGCGCGGTTCGCAATGGCGCTCAGCGCGTCTTCGGTGAAGGTCAGCTTGGTGTCTTCCAGCTCAAACAGGCGCTGGTATTGCTTGACCAACGCGTTCTTGGGCGCTGTCAGGATCGTGATCAGCGCATCTGCATCCAGATCTGTCAGTGTCGCGATAACAGGCAAACGGCCAACAAATTCCGGGATCAGCCCGAATTTCAACAAATCCTCCGGCTCAAGATCTGTGAAAATTTCACCGATCCCGCGATCATCATCTTCGCGGACATCCGCGCCAAAGCCCATTGCAGAGCCTTTGCCGCGCTGTGCAATGATCTTATCCAATCCGGCGAAGGCGCCACCGCAAATGAACAGGATGTTCGTGGTGTCGACCTGCAGGAATTCCTGCTGCGGATGCTTCCGGCCACCTTGGGGCGGAACGGATGCGACAGTGCCTTCCATGATTTTCAAAAGCGCCTGCTGTACACCCTCGCCCGACACGTCGCGGGTGATGGATGGATTGTCAGACTTGCGCGTGATCTTATCGACCTCATCGATATAAACGATGCCGCGCTGCGCACGCTCAACATTGTATTCAGAGGCCTGAAGCAATTTAAGAATGATGTTTTCAACATCTTCCCCAACATAACCCGCCTCGGTCAGCGTGGTGGCGTCCGCCATGGTAAAGGGAACATCTAGGATTCGCGCAAGCGTCTGAGCCAGCAACGTCTTACCGCAACCAGTCGGGCCGATCAGCATGATATTGGACTTCGCCAGTTCAATATCGGCCTTATCGGCGTGATTTAGGCGTTTGTAATGGTTATGCACAGCGACCGACAACACGCGCTTCGCGTGCATCTGGCCAATGACATAATCATCAAGAACCTGACAAATTTCGGTCGGCGTTGGGACACCATCGCCGGATTTCAGACCTGCGGTCTTCGTTTCCTCACGGATGATATCCATGCACAGTTCGACACATTCATCACAGATGAAAACCGTTGGCCCTGCGATGAGTTTACGAACCTCATGCTGACTTTTGCCGCAAAAACTGCAGTACAAAGTATTCTTGCTGTCGTTGCCAGATGTATTCGCCATCTCAAACCTCTTGGCCATGTGGCCGGTCAAACGTAATGCGGGCCGTCCTTACTGCTAACATTAGGACAGCCCGCCAAGGTCCACAATGTCAAAAATGAACATCTGCCCGCAGCGTTAACAAACCGTTTACTCGTCCGACTTTGGGCGATTTTCGACGATTTCGTCGATCAAACCCCATTCTTTAGCCTCTTCAGGTGACATAAAGTTGTCGCGCTCCAGCGCCGCCTCAACTTTTTTCAGCGTGTTTCCGGTATGTTTCACATAAATTTCATTCAGCCGCGTCTTCAATTTCTGCGTTTCAGCGGCGTGAATCATGATGTCGGTTGCCTGGCCCTGATACCCACCGGATGGCTGGTGCACCATCACGCGGCTATTCGGCAACGAAAAGCGCATCCCTTCATGCCCAGCCGTCAGCAAAAGCGAACCCATCGAGGCCGCCTGCCCGATCACCAGCGTGCTGACCTTTGGCTTGATGTACTGCATCGTGTCGTAAATCGACAAACCAGATGTCACCACGCCGCCGGGGCTGTTGATGTACATGCTGATCTCTTTTTTGGGGTTCTCTGATTCGAGGTGCAGCAGTTGGGCGACAATCAGCTGGCTCATGCCATCATGCACCGGACCATTTACAAAAATGATCCGTTCTTTGAGCAGACGGGAAAAGATATCGTAGGCGCGCTCGCCCCGGGCGGTCTGTTCAACCACCATAGGAACAAGATTCATATAGGTCTCGACGGGGTCTTGCATATTATCTGCCTCATGTTTGGACATAACTGTCCTACTGCGAAAATCCTGAAAGAGTCTTAGTCTCGGGTGTCAGGGGCTTCAAGGGGAGCACGAAACGTTTGACGAATCGTAAGTAGTGACTTACGGTAAGTCATGACCTACGAAGATACAATAACCGCCCTCGCCGATCCAACACGGCGGGACATCATCGACAGGCTACGCAGCGGACCACTGGCTGTTGGGGCCATCGCCGACGGCATGCCCATCAGCCGCCCCGCAGTTAGCCAACATCTACGCGTGCTGTCTGACGCTGGCCTTCTCACCGTCACCCCATCGGGCAATCGCAGGCTCTATGCGATCGCACCAGACGGGGTGGATGAATTACGCCGTTACCTGGACACGCTTTGGGATGATGCGCTTGCCGCTTTTGGCAGGGCTGCGGCAGAAAAAGCAAAGGAAAGTTCAAAATGAAAAACCCCATTGAAAAAACGCTCATCGTTCCCCTGACCGCATCCGAAGCCTTTGAACTCTTTACCGAAAACATGGACACATGGTGGCCAAAAGACCCGTTTTCCGTGACCGGGGATACATCCAAAGTCAGCTTTGCCAATCACAAAGGCGGCGACATCGTTGAGACGGGCGCAGACGGCAGCATCAACGTCTGGGGCACCCTGTTGGCCTACGATCCTGGCAAATACCTCGCATTTTCATGGCATCCCGGACGCGACGCGGACGAGGCAACCATGGTCACCGTGACGTTCACCCAGACCGAGGCGGGGACGCGCTGCGATCTGACGCACGGCGGATTTGAGATCCTTGGCGACACTGCAGATGCTGTCAGCTCAAGCTACCTGTCCGGCTGGGATTTGGTGCTGGGATGTTTTGCGAAAGCCGGGCTGACCCCGGCAATCGCCTAAACATCAGCCAACGTGGAATAGCGACTGGAACAACCGCGGATCAAGGCTTTCGGCCGCAAATGTATCACCTTCGGTCAAGACCGACACCGCATCATGGCTGTGGAGGCTTTCTTGATGGCTGGCGATCACGCGGAAGTCAGAAATCCGCGTATCCAGCTGTAATGCTTGCGTAAACAATCGGGCAGCATCCTCGACAAAGATCGGGTTGGCAGCGTTCAATTCTGCAAAGGCCTGCTCATCCTCACGCTTGACCATGACTTGGGTCTCAGTCGGCACGGCGGCCCGGGCGCGATCAATCAGGTCTTCAAACCACAGTAAATCACCGCCATCTTCCAGCAACACCGAAATCCGGGCGACCGAGCGCTGCGAATGCGGGGTGGCAAGCTGCCCCCGGAACTGCCGCGCATGCTCGGACAGCTCCAAAGAACAGGGGCAAGTCGAGGAATAGACATAGTCCAGGTGGACAATCTTCTTACGGACGCCCGCGCTTTCCACCAATTCCAGCGCGATATCATAGTACTGATACCCCGCCAGACCGGACCGCAAGCTTTCCACTTTCATCGGAAAGCTAAAGCGCATCTGAATGCGGGCGTCAAAGCTCTCTAGATCGGTCTTATAAGCATCCAGCGCGCGCTCAATCACCTCAAAACTAAACGTCTCTTCGGCGTGTTTGTAGAACGTGCGCATGATCCGGGACATATTGATGCCCTTCTTCTCGGCCTCAAGCGACACCGTGCCGGTGACAGAGGTCTCAAGGGTCAGATCGCCGTTATCACGGGTATGAAAGCGGATTGGCAGGCGGAAATTGCTGATGCCCACATGCTGGATCTGCTGCTGCGCGCCTTTGATCAGGCTGGACGGGCCATTTTGCAGATCAGGCATCGTTTCCTTATAGGCCTCATCCACTTCAAACGCGTCCGGATACGCGCGGGCCAAAGCGGGATAATTCGACACCTCTTGGCCGGGGATCAGGCGAGACACCAAAGGATCAAGGGTCGCGACCTCTTCTGCAGTCACATCACCAGCCCAACGGCGGAGCAACGCAAGTGCCGCCTCGGCCTCCGCGCGCGTTGGTTCACGGTTCAAATCGGGTGAATGAATATTCATATCTGCGCCCCCCTGAGCTGTCGTAGAACCCCTTAGATGGGGCGTATCATCGGAGTTTCCAATAATATCCTCATAGATACGCAACAATTCGGGGCGCGGATCAGTCATAATCGGACCTCAGCAAGGGATCGCTCACATTAGGCGCATTTGGCGGCAAGGATCAATTGTACTCCTACCAAAGCGAGGAGCCCGCGTTTCTGCTTTGAGCTAGGAGGTCGTAATCCGCGACACGTTTTCAAATCGCGACAACACCCAAGGGGTATCGTCGCGATATATGACTAGGACACTACTGTGCAGCGACCGCGCCGCGCAGGTCTGCGATCAAATCATCGGTATCTTCCAGACCCACGCTCAGCCGGATCAGCCCGGGTGTGATACCCAGCATCGCTTTGACGTCATCCGACAGGCGCTGATGGGTGGTTGTCGCAGGATGGGTCGCAATGGACTTCGCATCGCCCAAGTTATTCGAGATCGTGATAATATCCAATGCGTTCAAAAGCTTGAATGCAGCGGCTTGGCTGCCTGTATCAATCGACAGCACGGTGCCGCCCAGGCCCATCTGCGCCTTGGTCAAGTCATACTGCGGGTGACTGGCAAGGCCCGGATAGATGACATTCTGCAATATACCGTCGGCCTCGAGGGCCGTGGCAATGAGGAGCGCACTGGCGGTCTGGGCACGCACGCGCAAATCCATGGTCTCAAGCCCCTTCAGCATGATCCAGGCGGTGAATGGGGACATCGCGCCACCGGTATGCTTCAGATAGGGTTCAACAGTGCCGCGAATAAACTCCTTGGTGCCCAAGATCACACCGCCCAGCGCACGCCCCTGCCCATCAATATGCTTGGTTGTCGAATAGACGACCACATCAGCCCCCTGCCCCACAGCATCTGAAAACACAGGCGTGGCAAAGACATTATCCACGATCACGATGGCACCCACAGCATGGGCCAAGGTCGAAACGGCCTTGATATCAATCACTTCCAAGGTCGGGTTTGAGATGCTCTCAAAGAACACTGCCTTGGTATCAGGCCGGATCGCGGCCTCCCATGCGGCCAAATCGGTGCCATCCACAAAGGTGACCTCAACCCCGAAACGGGTCAAGACCTCTTCGAGGATATATAAACACGACCCAAACAAGGCCCGAGCCGACACCACATGGTCGCCCGCGCGCAGCATTGACATCAGCGCCGCATTGACAGCCGCCATGCCAGAGGCAGTGGCGAACCCGTCTTCTGCCCCTTCCAAGGCAGCGATGCGATCTTCAAACATCGCGACTGTCGGATTGCCGTAACGGGCATAGATGAATTCGTCCTCACCGGACTTGATGAACCGGGCTTCGGCATCTTCGGCAGTCTCATAGACAAAGCCTTGTGTCAGATAGATCGCCTCGCTCAGCTCATTATATTGGCTACGGCGGGCACCGGCATGCACGGCTTTGGTGCGTTTATTCCAAGTCTTCATCATCATCCTTCGCGCGGTTACGCATAAAAAAACCCGACACCGGGAAAAGGCATCGGGGCGTCAAAGCCGCAATCCTCTTTAGCGGCATGTTTAACGTGGCCCGCAATCCGGTAACAAATCGCCACGAAGGTTCAAATACGCCGCTCCAAGACCAAGGTCAAGATCCAGGCGCGCGATGCCAGGGGCATACCCCTGGCACCGTAAGGCCGTTTACTGGGTAAGCGGAACCAGACGCTGAGCCGCGTCCGCATACATCCCGACAACGCGATTCATATTGACCATCGTTTGGTTAAGGCCATGGAACTTCTGCGCATCGGTGTCTTCAGGCAATGAAACACCGGCAAGCACATCGGACAGATACGGCTTCACTGTTTCCCAATCGTCTGTCACGCCCTCTAGACCGGTGCGGATTTCATCATTGGGCGGCGGCTGAATACCCACATTCGGCATGCCGTCGCGCAGTGCGTGCAAGGATGTTTCAAAGACAGCCATGGTGCCCTGCAAATCCTCTTGCAATTCCTCAGATGCAGAGCCGCTTGCGATCAGGCAGGATTCTTTGGACATTTTCTGTGTCAGCATGCGCTGGCGGCCCGAAATATCGATCAACATCAACGATGAAAAGGTCATGGCGTTTGGATTGGAATACTGCCGCACCAATTGCTCGACCAAGGATTGCGCAGCAGCAAGAACCTGTAGGTTCGCGTTGAAAATATAGTCGCGTTGCGCCTCGGTGGCTGCGCCTGCCGCCATCGCATCAGCGGCTTCTTTCAACGGCTCCCAGCGTTCACGCAGAGTTGCAATTGCTGTCAGGGTCCGCCGGTTTTGCTCGGCGGCTTGAATATTCAGATCAGCATCGCCAAACTCCAGCCCCGTCAAGATTTTTTCAAATTCCGTACTGGCCGATGCAAGAAGTGTTGTCGCAGCTTCAGCATCAACGCCTTGGGTCAGATGGCAGGCCGCCGCCGGGATACGCTGTGACAGCATACGCAATCTGCCCGAGAAATTGATACGTTGTTCTGCATTGTCTGGGACAAACGCAACAGGTTGGGTTTCCGCGTGGGCCGGCAAGATAGACACTGGCCCCGCTACTGCAAGAAAAACCGCCATTGCCAGGTTCTTGTAAGTCATTGTTTCACCTCAATTGCAGGCACATTGCGTGCCGCAGCAATCTTCGCACTTGTTGATCGAATTGCTGCCATCCAGACAGCGCGAACCATGCCCCAAAAATGCGAGATCAGGGCAATCGGACAAGCGGCCAGCAGTCCCCAGGCCGCCACAGCGTCATGTTTGTTATTCGAAACCAGGCACTATTCACGAGTGGCGTTTGTGCGGCCCACCGCTTCAAGACTGCCCGACAACAAACAACACAGATTGCCGGACCTTGAACTGACAAACGAACGCTGCATCGCGTTATTTGGACATCACACCGTCGTGACAGCCGCCTTCACATCAGCGATGATCCAGATCAACTAATAACGTAAAGTTAAGACCGCAAGAAAATCGCGACTGTTGCGACCCTCAGACTAAAATTTAAGCAACGCGGCCGGGTCTTGCAGCATTTTATGTCAGAACGCCGACCCGTCGATCCACGCCTGAAGTCGGCCAAGCACATGAAACGACGGGCCTCACTTCTCCACCAACCCTTTCCCAAAGCATCGTACTGACGTCTATGAAACCTTGCCCTTTTTCGTCTGCATGCCATTGTAAGCGGGCGTAAAAGCAAAGGATTTCTGATGAGCGCCCCGATCGATCTTTACTTCTGGCCCACTCCGAATGGATGGAAAATCTCAATTGCCCTCGAAGAAATGGATTTGCCCTATGATCTGCATCTCGTCGACATCGGCGCGGGCGATCAATTCAAGCCAGACTTTCTAAAAATCGCGCCCAACAACCGTATGCCCGCGATTGTTGACCCTGATGGACCAGAAGGCGCGCCAATCTCCATATTCGAATCGGGTGCAATCCTGCAGTACTTGGCCCGCAAAACAGGCAAGTTCTATGGGCATACGGCACGGGATCAGATCAGCGTTGATCAATGGTTGATGTGGCAAATGGGCGGGCTCGGCCCAATGGCGGGACAAGCGCATCACTTCCTCAAATATGCGCCAGCAATGGACCCACCAAACGATCTGCCCTACGCCAAAGACCGATATCGTAACGAAACAGCGCGGCTATATGGCGTTCTGGATCGGCAATTGGCCGAGCATGAATTTGTAGCTGGCGATTTTTATTCAATCGCAGATATGTCGATCTGGGGGTGGGCCTCGCTTTGGGAAGGGCAACAACAAACACTTGACGATAAGCCCCACATGGCCCGCTGGCTCAAGACGATGGGCGCACGACCAGGTGTTGTCCGTGGACGGGCGCTTGCCGCCGAGAAACGCGGCGACTTTCGTAAAGATAGCAACGCGCAAAACGTACTTTTTCAAAAGCGATCATAACGATTTGTTAGTTGCATAGGCGTAACCTTGTCCTTGTTTGTAAGGACTACGGTTACCGCCATGCAATATCGACCACATCGCTACCCCACGGAATTCCCCATAATGATACAGACACCTATTGGGCCACAAAAGGCCCAAGTGATGGATGTAAACAATGTCGGGGCACGGATCAAAGGGCTTCGCGGCCTGAAACGCGGCGATAAGGTAGGCATGAAAGTGTTAAACGTGAATATTGAGGCTGTCGTACAATGGACAGGCACCAATTTTTCGGGGATCACGTTCCGGCCGCAGATCAATGATGATCAGGTAGACACTTTGCGCTTCCGCCGTGATGCACGCGCCGGCAGACGCCCATCCACAGTCGGATTTGGCTTTGCCGAGATGCGTTAGTCTTCAGGGCTTTCAGGAACTTCAATCAGATATTTCTGCAAACCGATAATCTGCGCCATCAAGAAGACAAACAAAACCGCTGGGAAGGCAAAAGTTTCAAGGGTTACCCAAAGCTCCGTGCTTTGGGTGCGCCAGATAATTTCGTTTGCGATGGCCAAGACGATAAACATCATCGTCACCCGGCGGGTGAGGATCATCCAACCTTCCTGCTCCATTGGCATTATCTCTTCCATGACGAACTGCAGATAGCTTTGGCCGCGCAGCAAGCCAATGCCCAACAGGCCAGCCATAACCGCATAAACGATGCTGGTCTTCATCTTGAAGAAACGGTCATCATTAAAATAGGCGGTCAGACCGCCAAAAAAGATAACCATAAAAGCCGTAAAGACCTGCATCCGGCTCAGCTTGCCGGTCATGATCCACAAGATACCCATCGCGACCAGCAGGATCGGAACAAAGACCAAAGCTGCGATGATGAAGCCAGAATAGTCCGTTCCAGCAATCGTGAACGTATCATCCTTGATCCGCAGATAGATCAGAAAAAACGCCAATGTCGGCCCCAATTCAAGGACTTGCTTTAGAAAAGGGTTGATCTTCTTTTCGGTCATAGGTGTCTCCCTCCAGCATTTTTACCTGACTGTCATAGCCAGTTAAGGGCAAAATGCATTAACCGCCCATTTCCACGATGACGGCGCCAAGTGCAACCAAGCTCATTAGAAAAAGGCGCCGGGGCCCCACTTTTTCACCCAGGATGAACCAGCCGATCAATGCGGCGAACACGGTCGAGGTTTCGCGCAGAACAGCAGCTTCGCCAACCTTGTCCAACCTTGTCGCCATCATCACGCCGCCAAAACTGATCCAGGCGATCAAAGCCCCTGCAAGCCCGCGCCAAACCAAGGGGCCCAGCACCGGGGGTGCAGCCATGCGCCGGTAGCGCAGAGCAGCAAGGATCGGGAAATCAAAGGCAGTGACGAAAAAGAACCAAGCCAAAAAGGTGAACGGATCAGGGGATTGGCGAATGCCATAGGCATCATAGGTCGTATACACGGCGACCAGTCCGCCGCAGATACCCGCCCAGATCAACCCGATCTTCAAGGCCGGTAGATCAATGGTTTCTTCCGATAGGTTGCGCAGGGCCAGTAGCAGAATTCCGCCCGACAAACATGCCACACCAAGCCATTGAACTGGCGTAAAATGCTCGCCGAAAATCACACTTGCGGCCAGGACAGTGACCAGCGGGCCGGTGCCACGCACGACCGGATAGACGACCGTATACGCAGCCCGTTCATAGGCCAGTGCCATCGTCAGCTTATATGCAAAATGGATGACAATCGCGCCCAGCAGAATGACAAATGTGGGCAGATTTGGCCAAGGCACCACGAATAACGCAATCGGTGCCGAAAGAACAAGCAGCCATGCATCGATTGCGCCGCGCGACATCCAAGGATCATGGCGCCCCTTTTGCAAGGCACCAAAGGCGGCATGCGCGACAGCCGATGTAAGTGCGAGCAATGTTGCCAGACGCGCGCCTTCCTGCGTTCCCGCGATTGACACGAGCCATTCACTCACTCTGGGGTCCAATCAGCGCTGACAGTTGCACCAGACAATGCAAAGCTGACAACTTCTGGGCCCTCCTTGGTTTGCGCAATCCCCAACTGGATCATTCCTAATCCCCGCTCAGACCGCAGCTCTACATCCAATGTGCCAACCGCATCCGGCAACGCCTTGGCAAAATCAAGCACGGCCCGCCGGTCGGGTCGATCAAGCTGCGCAAAGCTCAGTCCCGAAATAGCGCCTTCCAGCATGGTTCTGGTCAAATCGGGGGCGAGTTCGGCGATCAGGTCTGGCGTTGTTTCGATGGATGCCACCAGCTCTTGCAGATTGAGCCCGCCAAAGCTCATGGCGGCAGAGCCGACATCATCAAAATATGCGCCGCCCAAGACCGCACTGATCGCAATCGGTCTATGTTCAGGGTGGCCGATATCCAAATTCTCCAAAATCAGCAGACCTTGGTCCGGGACATGCTGTAATGTGAAGGCTACATAGGAAATCTGATCAGAGACCGCTTCCTGGCTGCCCGTCAAACGCATTTGCAAACGGCGGGGCAGACCGGTGCCATTGGCAAAGGCATCCAGCCCGTCGGCACGCCATTGAATATCTTCAAGCTCGGCATCGGCGAGCGCGGCAAATTCGCCAGGTCGGATTTGGCACCAGCCATCAGGGGTCATCTCGACCTTGATGGTCAATAGCGCCTGCATTTCTGCCTCAGCGTCCGCCGCGTATGCAAGCGTAGATAAAGGCGCAATCAACAGATCCGTGAAACGCAGCCAACTTCCTGCGCATTCGGTGCGCGTGACATTCATATCGGCGGCCACGGGACCGGCCAACGCACTTAAAATAATGGCTGTTCGTATCATTCAGCACCAACCAAAGCTGCTGCAAACTCTTCAGGGTCAAACGGGGCCAAGTCGTCGATCTGTTCGCCCACGCCAATGGCATGGATCGGAAGGCCAAATTTATCGGCCAGCGCCACAAGCACGCCGCCCTTGGCCGTCCCATCCAGTTTCGTCATAACGAGACCTGACACATCCGCCAGCTCTTGGAAGACTTTCACCTGTTGCACCGCATTTTGCCCTGTCGTGGCATCCAGTACGAGCAGTGTGTTATGCGGCGCATCGGGGTCCTTTTTGCGGATCACCCGTACGATCTTGGAAAGTTCTTCCATCAGATCTGTCCGGTTTTGCAAACGGCCCGCAGTATCGATCATCAACAGATCAGCGCCATCTTCCTGCGCTTTTGTCATCGCATCAAAGGCCAGGCTGGCCGGGTCGGACCCTTCGGGCGCGGTCAGAACGGGCACACCGGCGCGATCGCCCCAAACCTGCAATTGTTCGACCGCCGCCGCGCGGAATGTATCCCCTGCTGCGATGACCACCTTTTTGCCGGCGGCACGGAATTGACTGGCCAGCTTGCCAATTGTCGTTGTCTTCCCTGCCCCGTTCACGCCAACAACCAAAACCACTTGCGGCTTTTTCGCGTATAAGGGCATTGGACGGGCCACGGGCTCCATAATTTGCGCCACTTCTTGGGCCATCAGCTGCTTGATCTCGACAACAGACAGCTTCTTGCCCAACCGTCCTTCTGCCATATTGGCTGTGACACGCAAAGCTGTCTCCACGCCCATGTCAGCGGTAATCAGCAATTCTTCGAGCTGCTCCAACATCTCGTCATCCAGGGTACGGCGGATAACCGTCTTGGCCTCACCGCCGCCAAACAAGCGCCCCAGAAGACCCTTCTTTTCAGTGGGCGCCGCTGATTCTTCGGTCAAGGGACCAGCCAGATCGACGTCAAATTTCACCGGCGTCGAAACGGACGGCTCAGGCTCAGGCTCAGGCTCAGGCTCAGGCTCAGGCTCAGGCTCAGGCTCAGGCTCAGGCTCAGGCTCAGGCTCAGGCTCAGGAATTGGATTGGGTGCGGGTTGCGTATGCGCAAGCGCTTCGGTCACCACTTCCTCTTCTTCGCCGCCATCATTGACGATCGCATCAAGCCCCTCATCAATCTTGGATGAGGATTTAAACATCCGCTCTTTCAGCTTTTTGAAAAACGCCATGCGCGCCTGCCTTAAATCATTGCTGTGAATGACCTAATGGCTGGCGGCGCAATTGAAAAGCCCAAGGGCATCACGCAGATCCGTCAACCTCATCCGGGAAATGCGTCATCACCAGCTTGATCGGGTTCGGGGCCGCCTGCCCCAACCCGCAGATCGATGCATCAGCCATCGCCGTGCAAAGGTCTGTCAGCAAGGGCTGATCCCAGGCATCGGCCTGCATCAGCTTAACCGCTTTTTCGCAGCCGACCCGGCACGGGGTACATTGGCCGCAGCTTTCATCCTCAAAAAAGCGCAGCATGTTGAGCGCCGCATCCCGGGCGCGATCCTGATCGGACAGAACAACAACAGCTGCCGATCCTATAAATGTACCAAGCGGCTGCAATGTATCAAAATCGAGCGGGACATCGTTGATACTGGCCGGCAAAAGCCCCGAGGACGGACCGCCTGGTTGATAGGCCTTAAAAACATGGCCCTCTGCCATGCCGCCCGCCGCATCGATAATATCCGTGATCGTGGAACCAGCGGGCAACAGATAAACCCCCGGATGCGCAACGCGGCCCGAGACCGAGTAAGAACGCAGACCCGTCCGTCCATTCTTTTCAGTACTACTAAGTACCTCCGGGCCCTCGCGGCTGATGCGGGCGACCCATAGCAATGTCTCAACATTATGCACCAATGTCGGGCGGCCAAAAACGCCCACCTGGGCCACAAATGGCGGACGATGGCGCGGAATTCCGCGCTTGCCTTCAATACTCTCGATCATCGCGGATTCTTCGCCGCAAATATACGCGCCCGCCCCGCGGCGCAGATCGATATAGCCCGGGGCGACGATCCCCGCATCTTCCAACGCTTTGATTTCGCGCCTCAAAATCTGCAAAACAGCCGGGTATTCATCGCGCATATAGATAAAACACGTTTCGGCCTCGACGGCCCATGCGGCGATCAACATACCCTCAAGAAACAGATGCGGCTGACGTTCCAGGTAAAAGCGATCTTTGAACGTGCCAGGTTCACCCTCATCGCCATTTACGGCCAGGTAACGCGGGCCGGGATTACCGCGGACAAAACCCCATTTCTTACCAGACGGGAAACCAGCCCCGCCCAACCCGCGCAGACCCGAAGCGAGAATCGTGTCCTGCACGGCCTCCCAATCACCATTGGCGCGCAAGTCAGCCAGCACGGCATATCCACCTGCCTTTTGGTACGCTGAAAAGGTTTCATAATCGGGCAAATGTGGATGCGTGTCCCCGGCTGCGATGGCGGCGTCGACCTTCTCGGGGGTGGCATGATCAATATGATTGTGACCGATCTCAAGCACCGGGGCGGTATCACAGCGGCCCATACAGGGTGCGCGCAAAACCCGCACCTTTGCGGGGTCAAGCCCATCCTCAAGCGCGGTCTTCAGCTGTGCTGCACCAGCCAATTCGCAAGACAGTGAATCGCACACACGGATGGTCAACGCAGGGGGCGGCGCATCTTCTTCTTTGACGATATCGAAATGGGCATAAAAGCTAGCCACCTCGTAAACCTCTGCCTGACTTAGGCGCATTTCTTCGGCCAAGGCGCGCAGATGCGCGGCGGACAGACAGCCATAGGCATCCTGGATCAAATGCAGAAATTCGATCAGCAGATCCCGGCGACGCGGACGATCACCCAGCAACGCTTGAACGTCAGCCCAGGCGGTATCGTCCAATTGGCGGCCCTTAGGCGTACGGCGGCCCTTGCCCTTGCCAGATTTCCAAACACCATCACGGTTGTCCAAAGCCACAGCATCTTCCTTCGTCAGATTGCAGCCAAGATATCGCGCGCAATCAGACCTAACCACGCAAAAGCGACATCTGACACCGCCAATGCGTTTGTCTTTGCGATAAACCCTTACCATTCGGGAAACCGATGCTAACTATACGAAACATGACAGGAACGCTCCGCCTTTTTTCAATTGCAACGCTGACCCCCGCCCTGCTGATCGGGATCGGCGCATTTGCGGGCGGAATCTGGATCGGACTCGCAGCGCTTTATATGACAGTGTTTGTCAGTGCGCTTGATCGGATCATCGCGCGGATCAGCCCGCATGATGAATTTCCCTCAGGCCGCCCGCTAAATGTGATCCTTGCGCTGGTCCATCTGGCACTGATGCCCATCGCGGTGATCGCCATTGCCGGGGACACCCTATCGCTGATCGAAAAGATCGGGCTGTTTTTCGCAACCGGGCTTTTCATGGGGCAAGTCAGCAACGCCAACGCCCATGAGCTGATCCACCGCAGCGCAAGATCGCTGCACAGGCTGGGCATGTGGGTCTATATTTCCATGCTGTTCGGGCATCATACCTCAGCCCATGTGCTGGTACACCATATCCATGTGGCAACGCCGCATGATCCAAACACGTCGCGACGCGGCGAAAGCTTTTACCGCTACGCACCGCGGGCCTGGTGGGGATCATTCTGGCAGGGCTATCTGGCCGAGGCAACAAGACTGGCCAAGATCAACCGCGCTGCATGGCGCAACCCCTATCTGATCTATGTTGGCGGCGCAGTGGTGTTCATCGCGCTTGCGGCATGGGTCGCCGGGCTCAAGGGCGCTTTGATCTATGTGCTTTTGGCAGGACATGCACAAATGCAGCTTCTGATGTCTGACTATGTGCAGCATTACGGACTGACCCGAAAATTCAACAACGGCAAACCCGAACCAGTTGCGGGGCGTCATAGTTGGAACAGCCCGCACTGGTTGTCATCGGCGATGATGTTGAACGCCACGCGGCATTCAGACCATCATGCCCATCCCGGCAGGCCCTACCCGGCCCTGACCATTCCAAAGGATGCCCCCATGCTGCCAAAGCCGCTGCCGGTGATGGCCAGCATCGCGTTGCTCCCGCCCCTCTGGCGACGGATTATGGACCCTTTGGCTGAGCGGTGGAAGGATGCGTAGCGCCCTGATCGCCATAACCCTTACGACACCGCTTGCAGCGCAAGACGCGTTAAGCGCCGCCGATTTCGAAGCCTATGCACAAGGCAAGACGCTTGGGTATCGCAGACAGTCCAACACCTTTTACGGCACCGAACGGTATATGCAAAACCGGCGCGTACTCTGGACGACCATCGACGGGCGTTGCACCACAGGGGTCTGGTACGAAAGCAAAGGACAAATTTGCTTTCGCTACGACGACGATGCCACCCCCACCTGTTGGCAATTTCACACCGAGAGTGAGAACCTCATCGGGTATTTCGACAATAATCTCACCAGCACCTACAATATCGACATCATCGATGAAAAAGAGCTTTTCCCATGCGATCAGTTAACATCATAGGCGCAGCCTGCGTCATCGCCTTTAGCCTGCTGGGCGGGCCAGCTTTGGCACAGGACAAAATGACTGCGGAAGAGTTTGACGCCTACGTCACCGGGCGCACCGTGACCTACCGAACCGCGCAAAACCCGTCATTTGGGGTCGAACGCTATTTGCAAGGGCGCCGCGTGATGTGGTCCACGGCCGAAGGTATTTGCCAATATGGCGTCTGGTTCGAAAGCAAAGGCGATATCTGCTTTCGGTATGAAAACGATCCTGAGCATAAATGCTGGTCGATCTTCAATGAACCAGACGGCATACGCGCAGTTTACACAACACGGCCCCCTTTTACGGTGATCTACGAAATCCTCGACCGGGAAGATCCGCTGATCTGCCACGATCTGTCGTCATGACACCGCCTCTGGCCGTGCTGCGACAGCATCAACTGTCCAAGCCGGTACATATTGCTGAAACAGCCATAGCGCATGTTTGGCGGGTCAACCGGTCAAATGGCGATCTTGCCGCGCTCAAAATCTATAAAAACGGTGACACGAAAGGCGAAGAGACCGGCTTTCGACTGACCAGCGCCCTGAACGGGCACGGCGCCGCGCGGGTGCATTTCTACGCAGACGCCGTCGCCATCCTGGAATGGCTTGACGGGCCATCCTTGGACACGCTTAGCCATAACGGCAATGACCTGCAGGCCGCCGCCACATTGATCAAGGTTGCCGACCAGATCCATGCCAACGCGCCCCCGATTACGCTGCCTTCGCTGGCAGAAAACTTCGCGGCGCTCATACAGCTGAAACTTGATCCATCCTGGCCAGCCCAAACACAGCGCAATATCAGCTTCGGGCGAAAGACCGCACGGGCGCTGCTTGACAATAGCCAAGACATGCGCGCCCTACACGGGGACCTGCATCATCAGAACATCAAAGATAGCGCGCGCGGATATCTGGCCTATGACGCCAAGGGGCTGATCGGTGATCGCGCGTATGAACTTGCCGCCGCCTTCCAAAATCCGCTTGGTGCGGATGCGTTGGTGACAGATCCCGCGCGGGCCAGGCAATTGGCACAGATCTGGGCGCAGCATTGGGGTACATCACCCAATCGGATCCTGTCTTGGGCCGCCGCCCACTCCGCGCTGTCGATGACCTGGGCGGGCAATTTCGAACAGCCGTTGCATATGCGCATTCTCGATATGCTATGTGCGGTGGCGGGCCTGACAGACTGATCAGGCCTCGCTCTGCCCGACCGGCAGACGGCCATCGGCGAACTCAATCTCAAGACGGGCCACTTTTGTCGCCGCAGCTTTGGTTGTCACGACACCGCCATCACCGCGCACAACGGCATAACCCCGTTTCAGCGTTTCGACATAGCCAAGCGTTTCGCGCAAACGCTCTAAAGCCGCCAGCCGGGCACGGCGTTCAGCTTGCTGGCGGGATGCGCGGTCAGAGAGGCGTCGCAATATTGCATCAAGACGTTCCGCCTGACGATCAACACGGGCTTGTAGAAGCTCACGGCGCAAGCCCCGGCCAGCATTCTCAAGCGTCGTCGCAGCGTCGCGTGTTCTGCGCTGCAAAGCAGGACCCAAACGGTCCGACAAAGTCTGCAAGCGCCGGCGGTCTTCTGCAATGCGGCGGGATAACACTGCAGGGCGCAGCGCGGCCTCTGACAGCTTAAGACGCTTGGCAGCCGCCGCCGCACGCAGGGCGCTTGGCAGGCGTTCGGCCAGGTAGTCCAGCCGCTGACGCGGAACGTCAACAAGTGTCTCTGCCTGGGGCAAAGCCCGGGCCAAATCGCGCAAACGCTGTTGGCGCTGCTGCACACCGACGCTCAGCGAGCGGCTTAAACGGGCACCTTGCTGATCCACCCACGCCATGAGCTCCATCCGCACTGGCACGGCCAACTCGGCAGCGGCAGTTGGTGTTGGGGCCCGGCGATCAGAAACGTAGTCAATCAGGGTCGTATCGGTTTCGTGCCCCACAGCAGAAATCAGCGGGATATCCGATGCGGCGGCCGCACGGGCGACAATCTCTTCGTTAAAACCCCACAGGTCTTCCAGCGATCCGCCACCACGGGCGACGATCAACAAATCGGGGCGAGGCAACGCGCCCCCCGGGGTCAAACGGTTAAATCCTGCAATCGCAGCGGCAACCTCGGGGGCGCATTTCTGGCCCTGCACCGCAACAGGCCACACCAGTACCTTTCGCGGAAAGCGGTCGCGCAAGCGATGCAAAATATCGCGGATCACCGCGCCCGAAGGCGAGGTAACAACCCCGATGATATGGGGCAGATAGGGCAGTTCTTTCTTCCGCTCTGGCGCGAACAAACCCTCGGCAGCCAAGGCCGCCTTGCGTTTTTCCAGCATGGCCATCAGGGCGCCCGCGCCTGCCGGCGCGATGTCCTCGATGACCATTTGATATTTGGATTGACCGGGGAAGGTGGTCAGTTTGCCCGTCGCAACAACCTCCATGCCCTCTTCGGGACGATGGGCAAGGCCCTGCGCGCGGCCTTTCCAGATCACGCCAGCAAGAACAGCACGATCATCCTTGATATCCATATAAATATGACCCGAGGCCGGACGGGACACCCGGCCCACCTCGCCGCGGACACGAATATGCGAAAACCCGCCCTCGATCGCCTTCTTTACGGCGCCCGAAATTTCGGAAACCGAAAACTCCGGCGTGTTATCCGCAGGCGGGTCGTCAAACAGATCGTCCACTTATTCGGCCTCGATCTTGGGGTTATGCAGTGGCAAAGATGAAAATTTCCAACGCAGAAACAGGCCACCTGCAATTACCAAAGCGCCAAAAATGGCAAAAATGGCCGACCCCAGCAAAAAGGACAAAGCACAGGCCGCCAAACCAACAATCCACATCATGGCAGTCGAAAAAGTGACCGCAGATTCGTCAGGATCAGGCCAATATTGCACCTGAGGTCGACCAAATTCGCGCGTGTAATATTCCAACGTGCGCTCATAGGCGGGGTCTTCTTCAACCGGGGCTGCAGCAGGGGTGTAATGAATGGTGCGGCCAATGATACGCGGGCAGAAATCTTCGTAATAGGCACGCTTGTCTTTGACATGTTGGCGCCAGACAATGTCAACAATAGGCGACGGGGCCAGCGTATCCCCAGTACTTCCGACCAGATACATAAAGCGGCGATATTCCTCGACCAATGTATAGCAGACATCCGTCGAATGGCCGGTCACCTCTTCGAGCGTTTCAACCAATGAGCGGGTCAACGGCCGCTCGTGAAAACTATACCCTTCCAGACGATGCCACAGGCGCCGATCCGTCTTTGTTCTTTTCATGCGCGATCTCTGTTCATCCCAAGCCCCCAATCGGCAGTCTAGTTGGGTCTGACCTAAACGCCAAGCCTGACATGACCGCCAACTTGCGTAAAACCGTGGTGTTGTTCCCACGCGGGCAATCGTCTATCCGAAGCCGCAAGAACATCAGTTGCGATGAAGGGGCACAGCGCCATGAACATTCTGATCTTAGGCAGCGGCGGACGCGAACATAGTCTGGCTTGGGCGATCAAGCAGAACCCAAAATGCGATCGGCTGATCGTTGCACCGGGGAATGCGGGCATCGCCGAGATTGCCGAATGCGCTGAGATCAACATCCTTGATGGCGGCAGCGTGGCCACCTTTGCCGAAGAGAACGCAATTGATTTCGTTGTGATTGGCCCCGAAGCGCCGCTGGCCGCGGGTGTGGCCGACCGGCTGCGCAACGCCGGCCTGCTGGTCTTTGGGCCCAGCGAGGCCGCCGCGCAGCTTGAGGCTTCCAAATCCTTTACCAAGGCGATCTGCGATGCCGCAAACGCGCCCACAGCGGCCTATGCGCATTTCACGAACGCAGATGCCGCGCGCAGCTATATCCGGGACCAAGGCGCACCGATTGTGGTCAAGGCCGATGGGCTGGCCGCGGGCAAGGGCGTGATCGTCGCAATGACCGAAGCCGAAGCGCTCGCCGCCATTGATGATATGTTCGATGGCAGCTTTGGCGCCGCCGGGGCCGAGGTGGTGATTGAGGAATTCATGGATGGGGAAGAAGCCTCATTCTTTGTGCTTTGTGATGGCAAGACGATCCTGCCAGTCGGTACCGCACAAGACCATAAACGGGCCTTTGACGGGGATACCGGACCAAATACGGGTGGTATGGGCGCATATTCCCCCGCCCCTGTGATGAGCGATGAAATCACGCAAAAGGCACTTGATGAAATCATCCAGCCCACAATGGATGAAATGCGCAAACGGGGAACACCATTCCAAGGGGTGCTGTTTTGCGGGCTGATGATCCAAAACGGGCAACCGCGGCTGGTCGAATACAATGTGCGGTTCGGCGATCCTGAATGCCAATGCCTGATGATGCGGCTGGGCGGGCAAATTCTTGATCTGCTACAGGCCTGCGCCGAGCAAAGACTGGACGAGGCGCAAGTAAACTGGGCCGAAGATCACGCGCTCACTGTGGTGATGGCGGCGAACGGTTATCCTGCAAACTATGTAAAGGGAACGCCAATCAGCGGGCTGGACAGCCAACCTGATGACAGCTTTCACAAAGTCTTTCACGCCGGGACCGCCCTAAAAGACGGGCAAATCGTGGCCAATGGCGGCAGGGTACTGAACATCACCGCACGCGGAGGCACGTTAGCCGAGGCCCATGAAAAAGCCTACGCCATGGCACAAGGGATCGAATGGGAGGAAGGGTTCTACCGCTCCGACATCGGCTGGCGGGCGCTTTAGGATGGCGATAGTGGCGATTGAAAGCCGTAACATAGGCTTACTCAAAAAGCTGTATGCTCTATTGATTGCCCTATTTTCCATGGCAATCGCCGGATCATCTGCACAGGCTCAAACCGAGGACAAGACCAGAACGGCTGCAATCACTATCGGAGGTCTAAACATTTTGATCCGAGCAAGCGATCAACATTCGATGACAACGCTGGCCTCACAGCTGAACCTTTTACAAAACCTTGACCGCGGCGGCGAGGTAGTCGCGTCGCCTGAAGTTGCTACACTACTGATATTCGCGGGAAATGACCTATTCATTCAAGACCGGCTAACAGACCAGTACTTGGATTTTGACGGCGTGGGTTTTGTGCAAAGGTTAAGCCAGGTTCGACAGGGTCAATCACCTTGTAGCCAAGAATTGCTACTAACAACGGTCCCCGGGAATATGCTTCTTCATACGATCGACACCTCACAGCTGGATGACTTAGCCACCAACGAATGCATTGCCAAGGCGATGATCAGCCCTTGGTCGAATGTGCAAGGCGAACGAATGGAATATACATTCGCAAATTACGTTCTGACATTGATTGATCGCGTCACAACGACACCATAACAACCAAGCTGGCATGTTTCTATCTGCGCGCGATAAGTTCGTTATGATTGACTTAGGGTGTCGAAAAAGGCCGACCCTTTATCAGGTACGGCCTTTTCAATCCGTAAATTACTTATTTAGGCGGCGCGGCCGACCAAGACAGATTCAATCTCTGACGCTGCAGCTGTTTCGTCATTCCCAGCCACGGCAGCGAATTCACGGGTCAAACGCTCCAACGCGGCCTCGTAAAGCTGCCGCTCCGAATAGCTCTGCTCGCGCTGATCATCATGGCGATGCAAGTCGCGAACGACCTCGGCGATCGCAATCAAATCACCTGAGTTGATCTTTTGCTCATATTCCTGGGCACGGCGGGACCACATGGCCTTTTTGACCTTCGCCTTGCCGCGCAGGGTTTTCATCGCGTGAGACACGATATCCGGTGTGGCCAGGGCACGCATGCCCACCTCGGTGGCCTTGTGGGTAGGCACACGCAGGGTCATCTTGTCTTTTTCAAACGCAATCACAAACAGCTCCAGCTCAAAGCCGGCCACTTCCTGCGTTTCAACCGAAACAATTTTGCCAACCCCATGGGCGGGGTACACCACAAACTGCTCAGGGCTAAATTCGTTTTTCTTCTTACTCATGATCGTCCTTTCATCGAGACCACATGCAACAAACGACAAAAAAACCGCCGGTGAATTTCACATCACCGTCGGACATGTCGAGTTTTCGTTTTGGTCAACTCTTTCGCGCCATCAAAGCGAGTATATCACAAAACTGTCACATTCGAAAGCGGTGTATAAATCCCCGTAAGTATCTCAAAAAAGGCGACTTTTCGCACAATCAAGCGCGAATCAACCGCCCTCTCCCGGGGCTTCAGACAACAGCTCAAGCTTGCCTTCCTTACCGTCCATTTCCTCAGCGGTCGGCAGAGGGTCTTTCTTCGAAATGATCACCGGCCACATTTCAGAATACTTGCGGTTGAACTCAACCCATTTTTCCATATCCGGCTCAGTATCCGGACGGATTGCATCGGCCGGGCATTCAGGTTCACAGACACCGCAATCGATACATTCATCAGGATGGATCACCAAAGTGTTCTCGCCCTCATAGAAGCAGTCTACGGGGCATACCTCAACGCAGTCGGTGTATTTGCAGGCGATACAGTTCTCAGTCACAACATATGTCATGGGGCCATCCGATTATTTCCAGAGGTCTAGCTATGCCACTCCCCCCCTAGGTTCAAGCATCATCGCACCAGTAACGCTGCGATACGTCAGCGCATCAGCGCAATCGCCCGACAATCAGAACTTTTTTCCAGCAATTGACGCTGAATTAGACTTCCATAGCTTCAGATTGACGATATCGCGCCATGTTGCTGCGCGGCAATGACAAAGGGCGGCCATGCGGCCGCCCCGTTAACTCGCTGTCCGGCATTGATTAGCTGTCGTTGACGTCCAGCTCGATCCAGGCAGAGGCCATAGTCGGTTCCTGAAGGTCGCCCTCATATACGACAGCGGCGATATCAACGGCACCGCTGGGATCCAAGCTGACTTTCACGTCAGTGTTTGCTCCGGCATGCAGGTCAGCAGTACCCAGCAATTCGCCAAACTCACCAGTCGAGTAATCGTAAATCGCCAAGATACCATCTTGCGGTGTTGTCACCAGCTCGATCGTGATCAGGCCATCATCATCGACAGTGTTTTGGAGGCCGAAGGTTGCTTCTGCCGCTGCAACGGTACCCAGACCCAAAGCTGCGATAATAGCGGTTGTTTTCATAAGAGTATTCATAACTCAGTCCTTTCTATCTTTTGCAAAAAGCGCTTGTTGCTTCCTGCTTCTGGATAGCCAACAGACATTGCCCGGAACGGTTCCGCAAAAATCAGATTTTTTGAGAGCCGACCAAAATGATCAAAGTACTCGCAAACATTAAGCACCTGAAAAATATTGACAAAACGGCATCCGGCGATAATGAAAATCGTTAGTCCAACCCCATGTCCCGACGATCTTTCTTGGTCGGACGACCGCCCTTTTCGTATTTGGGATTGGCGCCGCGTGCTTCAGTCGGGCGTATTTTGGGGGCTGGGGTCAGGTCTTCGTAAAGCGCTTGGGCTTCAGGGGCAGGCCCGCGTCTGTCACCGCAGGCAATGATCCGCACGACCTTCGTTTCACGAGCTTGTATGAACGTCAGCACATTGCCCGGACCCACAGCGCGGGATGGTTTGCTAACAGGCTGGCTATCGACCCTGACCTTCCCCGCGCTTACCACCCCGGCGGCAAGGCTGCGCGACTTGAAAAAGCGCGCATGCCACAGCCATTTGTCCAGACGAATTGTCGGACGCGGATCGGTCAATCCTTCTTGAACCCAGCCAATGCCGCAGCAAAGGGATTGTCGGGGTCAATCGCCTTTTCTTTCTTTGGCTTGGCCTGATAGCTTTGAGGCTTATTCTGGCCGCCTGGCTTGCCCTTGCCTTTGGGCTTACCTTTGCCGCGAGGCTTATTCTGAGCCTGCGGGCGTTGGTTTTGGCGCGCACCGCGACCACCCCAGGTAAAGGTGTAGAACACCTCTATCTCGGGGCCAGTGTCGGGGGCCTGCAGCGCGGCCTCATCAGGGGCGGCATCTGTTACGGGTGGCAGTTCAACGGGCGTTTCTGCTGGAAGCTCGGCGGGTGTTTCGACCGGCGCAGCTTCTGCTGCAGCCTCGGCACTGACAGCTTCGGTTGCAACGGCGCGGACCTTCTCACGCTCGCCCTTTTCGGCCTTATAGCCAAGACCGGTCATCAGATAGGCGAACTGATCCAGGGTCATCCCAGTGATCGACAACATATCAGGGTTGGCTTCAAATCCGCCACGGCTGTCCTTGTCGCGCAGCATATCAGCCAGGCGTTCCAGCATGTCGATGCGAATGGCGCGCTCGCCCGCGGCGCGATAGCCGGCCATCGCATAATAGCCAGGGACAGCATCCTTGGCGGTTGGGACGGTGACCAAACCGGGGGGCGGGCTTTCGGGAAACTCTTGCAGACCTTTGGACAACGACCACAAGACCAAACGCAGGCGGGTTGGGGCAGGTTTTAACAGCAAGGGCTGGAAAATCGTGAACTGGCCAAAACGCACGCCATGCTTGCGCAATGAACCACGGGCATCCTGGTCAAGGGCCTTCACCTCATCGGCAACCTCGCCGCGGGGGATCACGCCAAAGCCTTCGGCCATCCGGTAAGCAAAGCCCTTGGCAGCACCTTCCAATGTGTCGTCATTCTTCAGGGCCAGCAGCCCCTCAAAACCCGCCGCGATCTTGCGATCAATGAAATGCTGCAAACGGCGCTGCACCTTGGCGGCCACATCGGGGCCAGCTTCGTCATCGACAAAAGCCTCAACACCGGGTTTGTAAGGGTCATCACCCGCAACCAGCTTGCCGACCGCCTGGTCGCCCCACATCAGGCCGCCCTGTTCCGTGAAATCAATCTCGGGATCGGGGGCATTGTAGAAACGGTCGGCCAGCAAATGAAAATGAGGGACTAATGCAGCAACAGATGCCTGGCGCAAGGTCTTGGCCTCATCCGGGCTGCCCGCCTTATCCATCCGGAAACGAAACCCCTCTAACCGTCCGACGAATTCGCCCTCTACGGTCACTTCACCCTTATCGTTCACGTCAGCCACAAGGCTCTCCTTCTGTTTGAGCCGGCGAAGCAAAATGCTGGTCCGCCGGTCCACAAATCTTTGCGTCAATGCGCCGTGCAGCGCATCAGATAGACGGTCTTCTACAGCGCGGGTCTCGTCTCGCCAATGAGAATCGTCAACCAACCACCCTTTGCGTTGCGCCACATATGTCCAGGTCCGGATATAAGCGAGCCGTTTTGACAGGGTATCGATGTCGCCATCCGTGCGGTCAATGCGTTTCACCTGCAACGCAAACCAATTGGCATCAACATGCCCAAGCTGGTGCAGGTCGGTAAAAATCTGCCGTAGAAGACTGGCATGTTCCCCCGCCGAGATACCGCGAAAATCGGGGATCCGGCATACATCCCAAAGCAATCGAACCGAAGGCCCATCGCTGGCGCGTGCCGCAATCTCTGCATCGTCGCTCAACGCCTTCAAGGCGCGCAGATCGTCGCTTTCGCGCACCCGCGTCAGCCATTGATTATCGGTGCGGTCTTCAAGCGTCGCAATCAGCCGCTTGACCGAACCGAACTGCAAATCGCTATTGCGCCATTGCAACTTTTTGACAGGGGCAAACCGATGGGCGCAGATCGCCTCGGCGACCGCTTCGTCCAAGGGTGGCGCCTCGCCCGTCACACCAAAAGTGCCGTTCTGCACGTGGCGGCCAGCGCGACCTGCAATCTGGGATAGCTCATCGGGTTGCAAATGGCGCATGCGGCGCCCGTCAAATTTGGTCAGCGATGAAAACGCCACATGGCTGATATCCAGATTCAGCCCCATCCCGATAGCATCGGTGGCGACCAGATAATCGACATCACCATTTTGATACATCTCGACCTGTGCGTTACGGGTACGCGGCGAAAGCGCGCCCATAACAACCGCTGCACCACCCTTTGTACGGCGAAGCAATTCGGCAATCGCATATACATTTTCAACAGAAAACCCCACAATTGCGGACCTGGAAGGCATGCGGCTTATCTTTTTCGAACCTGAGTAGGATAATTCAGACATCCGCTCACGGCGCATGAACTGGGCTTCGGGAACCATGGCAGCAATCGCACTGCGCATGGTTTCAGCGCCCAGGAAAAGGGTCTCATGGGTACCGCGCGCATTTAGCAAGCGGTCCGTGAAAACATGCCCGCGCTCAGGATCGGCACAAAGTTGAATCTCATCAATGGCCAAAAAATCGCATCCCATACCCTGGGGCATGGCCTCAACCGTGCAGACCCAATAGGCGGCGCGAGGGGGCACGATCCGCTCTTCGCCGGTGACCAGGGCGACAACGGACGGGCCGCGCACAGCGACAATACGGTCATAAACCTCGCGGGCGAGCAGGCGCAGAGGCAAACCGATCACACCGGTCCGATAAGACAGCATGCGCTCAATCGCGTAATGGGTCTTGCCGGTATTGGTCGGGCCCAGAACAGCCGCAATCCGCGAGGGTATCATAAACGTCCCCGATCAGGGGGCAAAGGCCGCTACAGCGCCTGCCCTTCCAACTGAATCTCTAAGAAATCAACTGTATCCTTAGCTTCCTGAGATTGCGGATTGATGGTCAGGATCAGCTCAAACAGCTCCAAGGCATCCGCTGTGCGGTCCAACTCCATCATGATACTACCCAAACCACGCATCGCCTCGAAATGGCGCGGGTTTAGAACAAGGGTCTGGCGGATATCATCCAATGCAGGGCCCAGCAGGCCCAGATCATAATAAGACGAGGCACGACCATAATAGCCTTCAGCAAAATTGGGGGCATGATCAACAAGGGCGGTGAAATGCTCAACCGCGACCTCAGGGGCGCCGTCATTCAAAGCCTCTTTGCCCCGGCGCAGCAGCAGATCCATCGCGGGCGATCCGCTTTTCTCCCATTCGGTCATAATCTGGCCTTCGATGCGCAAATAACTTTGCTCATCTGCCTCAAGCAGCTGTTGATAAAGCTCGTCCAAACGGTTTTCCTGGGCTGCAAGAGGTAAGGAAAACCCCACTGCCAAAAAAAGTGCCGCAACGGTACATTTGAAGGGATGTGTCAGCGTAACCATAACCAGTAATGTAACGCACTGTGCCGCCAACACCAGAGGCAGCATGGTCACATCAACGATAAAGGACGAAAAAATGAGCGACGTAGTGACCGAGGCCGTAGCCGCCCTGAACGCAAAAATGGATGGCGCTGGCTTTGACGGGACCGCAAAATTCGACATCGAAGGCGAAGGCGGAATCATTATCGACGCCGACGGCGCCCGTGCTGGCGATGACGATGCCGATGTGACCCTGTCGGCCTCGACCGAGGTTTTCAAAGCAATCCTTGATGGCGAAATGGACCCGACAGCTGCGTTCATGACCGGCAAACTTACCGTTGATGGCGATATGGGGCTTGCGATGAAACTCGCAGGCGTGTTGTCTTAAGCCATGGAAACAGCACCCCTCTATGATGACGTTGCAGAAGGTCCCGCAGGGGGGAAGCCCATTGGCTGAAAACAGCTGATGGGTTGCGCATCCGGGTCGCACATTGGACAGTGCCACACGCCAAAGGCACTGTCCTGATATTCCCGGGGCGCACGGAATTTATTGAAAAATACGGCAAAACAGCCACGGAGCTCGCCAAACGCGGCTACGCGAGCCTGGCGATTGACTGGCGGGGCCAAGGCATCGCGGATCGGATGACACCGAACCGGGCCATTGGTCATGTCGGCCATTTCACCGATTATCAATATGATGTGGATGCGGCGCTTGCCCATGCGCAGGCGCTGAACCTGCCGCGTCCCTATTTTCTGATCGCCCACTCAATGGGCGGGTGCATCGGGCTGCGCGCCTTGACGCGCGGGCTGGATGTGAATGCTGCGATGTTCTCTGCCCCGATGTGGGGCATCCAGATGTCCCCTGCCCTGCGCCCCGTCGCCTGGGGGCTTTCCGCGATGAGCCGCTCGCTCGGCTTCGATCACACGCTCGCGCCGGGCCAATCTGAGGAATTCTACGTGCTGCGCAGCACAGCCGAAGACAATACGCTGACGAGTGATGCGCTAATGTTCAAATTCCTGCAAAAACAGCTGGAAAAGCACCCCGATCTGGGGCTTGGTGGACCGTCGCTGCGCTGGCTGAACATGTCCTTGATGGAAATGCACCAGCTCAGCAACGTGCCCGCACCGAACCTGCCATGTGTGACCTTCTTAGGTACTGAAGAGGTAATCGTTGACCCCGGCCGCATCCGGGATCGGATGGCCAAATGGCCCAATGGCACGCTGCGGGTGATCAAGGACGGACGGCATGAAATGCTGATGGACAACCCGGCAATGCGCCAGATGATCTTTGATGAGACGGCGACGCTCTTTGACAACAACGGGCAAGTGCCCCACGCCGCCTAAAGGCGCGCCAAAAACCGCGATACCTTTTCAAGCCCGGCCTTCAAATCCGCCTTGGGATTGGCGAAACCAATGCGCACATAGCCTTCCATGTCAAAAGCGCTGCCGGGGGTGAACAACACGCCCTCTTCATCCATCAACCGTTCACAAAAGACACGCGATGGCAGATCGACATCGTACCGCAGCAAAGTTACCGTCCCGGACGCGGGTCTTACCCAATCGATCTGCGGCTCAGCTGCCACCCAGGCAGACAACATCGCCAAATTCTCGCGGGTGATACGTTGTGAACGGGCCAGAATACGGTCCCGGTTTTCCAAGGCCATAGCGGCGAAATGATCATCCAATTTGCCCACCGAAATGGTGTCATAATCTCGATGGATTGATACGGCCTCAATCAACTTTGCCGGGCCTGCAACCCAGCCAAGGCGCAAGCCTGCAAGCGAGAACGCCTTGGACATGCCTGCCGTCGAAATACCTTTTTCATAGATATCCGCGATGGAAACGGTCATCCCGTCACCCTGCTGATCGGTGCCGCGATAAACTTCATCGCAAAGAACCCAGGCATCTGCCGCGCGGGCTATCGCGGCGATCTCTTCCAACATCGCGCGGTCCATCAAGGCTCCGGTGGGATTATTAGGGTTGTTGATGGCAATCATACGGGTGTCCGGCGTCACATGGGCGCGCAGCGCTTCCAAATCCGGCAGGAACCCGTCCCTAGCGCACAGCTTCAACGGCACGACCTCAGCCCCGATACTGGCCGGGATCGAATAATGCTGCTGATAGGTGGGAACGATCGCGACCACACGATCCCCCGGCGCAATAAGCGCCTTATGCACCAGCATATTCGCGCCAATCGTGCCATGGGTCACGATAATATTTTCCGGCCCCTGCCCCGCATAAAGCCCTGATATAGCGGTCAAAAGACGGTCCGATCCACGAATATCGCCATAGGTCATCTTCATCGGCAAAAGAGCCGACAAATCGGCAGCATTCTGGCCCGCAACCTGAAGCAGCTCCGCAATCGTCAAGCTTTCAACGCAGGTTTCGGCCAAATTATGGGTACACTTCGTCTCCCACTCATTCATCCAAATCTCGACGGCAAAAGGATCGATCTGCATCGGTTACTCCAAAGCGCTGGCAGTACGGACCTGGAAGCCCGCGGCGCGCAGCTCGGCCACGGTGTCGTCCACATGATCCATATCGCGGGCCTCTATCACGATCTCTAGCTCGGCCTGCTTCAGCGACACCGACTGCATCATGCGTTGGTGGATCACCTCGACGACATTGGCACCCGCCTCGCCAATAATGCGCGATATTTCAGACAGTTGCCCCGGACGATCATCAATCTCAAAGGTCAGCCGGGTGATGCGCCCATCGCGGACCAGCCCGCGCAAGATCAGGGTCGATAGCAGGCGGCTATCAATATTGCCGCCACAAACGACCAGCCCCACCTTCTTGCCCTTCAATTCATCCGCCAGCTTGCCGATCACGGCAAGGCCCGCGCCCGGCGCCCCCTCTGCAACCAGCTTTTCATAGGACAAAAGATCAAAAACACCGGCCTCAATCTCTGGCTCTGTCGCCGTCTCGACCCGGTCCACATGGGACCGGATCACCGCCATATTCGCGGCTGAGGGCGCGCGCACGGCGATGCCCTCAGCCAAGGTCGCGCCGCCGAAATGGGTGGCACCTTCGTCAAACCGGGCCTTCACCGCATCGAAGCGTTCGGCCTGCGCGCCGATGATCTGCACCTCAGGCTTGGCCGCCTTGGCCGCCACAGCCATCCCCGCGATTAGGCCCCCGCCCCCGATGGGCACAACAATGGCGTCCAAATCGGGCTGATCCTCCAACATCTCAACCGCAACAGACCCTTGGCCCGCCGCCACAACAGGATCATCAAAGGGATGTACAAAGGTCAGACCCTTCTCAGCGGCCATGTCCATGGTGAACTGCACACTTTCATCAAAGCCACTGCCATGCAGAACAACCTCTGCCCCGAAATCCTTGGTGCGTTTGACTTTGTTAAAAGGGGTGCCCTCAGGCATGACAATGACGGACGGAATACCCAAGCGGGTGGCATGATAGGCCACCCCTTGGGCGTGATTACCCGCGCTGCACGCAATGACGCCGGCGGCGCGCTCATCCTCGGACAGGGTCAAAAGCTTCGCCAAAGCCCCCCGCGCCTTGAAGGCATTGGTATGCTGCAGGTTTTCCAGTTTCAGATATAGATCAAGGCCCAGATGGCGCGAAAGCCGCGACGCATAGACCGTGGGCGTGCGCATCGTGGCAGATTTAATCGCCGCATAAGTGCTTGTGACCAAGTCAGAATTCAGCTTCATCTGCGACCCCTATCTATTCAGCGGCACCAAAAACGCTTGCAGGCCAAAAGACAAGCACTTGTGGTCATCGAAAATGAGCATTCGTTCAAGGGGCCTCGTTGGCAACACTGTTTGCGGCCATTGGGGCCACCCTACGCCTTATTAAGGCGGCAGCCCCCGGCCCATTTGAAAGGCATTTCGAATTCACAAGATCAGACGCTGTCGCCTATCCCTCCATCGCCTCCAACTCGTCGATGAACCCTTCGATCATCGACAGGCCTTTGTCCCAGAATTTCGGGTCAGAGGCATCAAGCCCGAAGGGTGCCAACAGCTCTTTATGGTGCTTTGATCCACCTGCGCGCAGCATGTCGAAATATTTGGCGCGGAAGTTAGGGTCGCCTTCCTGATAAACAGCATAAAGCGCGTTCACCAAACCGTCGCCAAAGGCATAGGCGTAAACGTAGAAGGGCGAATGCACGAAATGCGGGATGTAGGACCAGAAGGTCTCATACCCTTCGGCAAATTCGAACACGGGGCCCAGGCTTTCGGCCTGCACGGACATCCACAGCGCGTTGATATCCTCGGGCGTCAATTCGCCCTCGGCGCGGGCGGCATGCAGTTTGCATTCGAAATCGTAAAAGGCGATCTGGCGGACGACCGTATTGATCATATCCTCGACCTTATTGGCCAAAAGGACCTTACGCTCGGCTTGGGTTTTTGCCCCATCCAGCATCTTGCGGAAGGTCAGCATCTCGCCAAAGACTGATGCCGTTTCTGCCAGGGTCAGCGGGGTTGAAGACAGCAATTCGCCCTGTTCTGCAGCCAGCACTTGGTGCACGCCATGGCCCAGCTCATGGGCCAGGGTCATCACATCGCGCGGTTTACCTAGGTAGTTTAGCATCACATAAGGGTGAACTGTGGTCACGGTTGGATGTGCGAAAGCGCCGGGGGCTTTTCCGGGTTTCACTGCCGCATCAATCCAGCCATCGGTAAAGAAGGGCCCGGCGATTTCGGCCATTTTCGGATCGAACTCTGCATAGGCGGTCATCACCGTGTCTTTGGCGGCCTCCCAATCAACGACCGTGTCATCTTCCAGCGGCAGGGGTGCGTTGCGGTCCCAGACCTGCATCTTGTCCAGACCCAGCCATTTGGCTTTGAGCGCGTAATAGCGGTGCGACAGGCGCGGATAGGCGGCGACAACGGCGTTGCGCAGCGCCTCAACCACCTCGGCCTCCACATGGTTAGACAGATGGCGGCCGGTTTGCGGTGTCGGCATCTTGCGCCAGCGATCTTCGATTTCCTTTTCCTTGGCCAGTGTGTTGTGAACGCGGGCAAAGGTCTTGAGGTTTTCACCAAACACTTTGGCCAGGGCATGGGTAGCAGCCTCGCGGGTGGCGCGATCCTGTTCGGTCAGCAGGTTCAGCGTGGCTTCAAGGTTCAGGGTCTCGCCCGCCACCTCAAATTCAAGGCCCGCCATGGTTTCATCAAACAGACGGTTCCAGGCGGCAGAGCCCACGGTCGATTGATCATGCAGGAATTGTTCCAGCTCATCCGACAGCTGATGCGGCTTCATCGCGCGCATGCGGTCAAAGACGGGTTTGTAGCGGGCCAGATCAGCATTTTCAGCCAAAAGCCCGGCCAGATGATCATCCGCCAGCCGGTTGAATTCGAGGCTGTAAAATACCAGAGGCGTAGTGAAATTGGTGATCTTGTCCTGACAATCAGCCATGAATTTGGCGCGCTCACTGTCGGTGGTGATCTGGTAATAACGCAGACCCGCAAAAGACATGATACGGCCCGCGATCACATCGATCTGCTCATAGCGCTGCACGGCGGTCAGCAGGCCCGCAGCATCCAAGCCGCTCAGCTTGCCCTGATAATCCGCAGCAAAGCTGGCGCACTCCCCCTCGAGCCACGCCAGATCCCGCTCCAGCTCCGGGGCATCGGTGCCCGGATAAAGGTCAGACAGATCCCATTCGGGCAGCGCACCGAGGTCCTTGCCTCCGTTTGCGTTGGCATCAAAGACAGGCTGTGGAAATCGCATGGGGACCCTCATGGTGTTGTTTGGGATAACATAGGCGGGTCAACGGCGGTTTAAAAGACGATGAATGCATCGTAAATTTGGTGTTAAGGTTGAGAGTTCAAAGCCTCAAGCCGCGTCGACGGCACCAAACACGGCTGCAGCTCATTCACTATCGGCACAGCTCTGCTTGGTACAGCGCACCACCATTTGTCACCGTACGGGTCTCGAAATCATAGCAGTTGTCTGTGCCGGAAGGCGCGTATTTGATGTAATAATCGCTGCCCTCATAACTATAGGACATCAGGCTCTCACCGGTCACTTCATCCTGAACAAAGACCAACGCGTCCACGCCGCCCTGAGGCGGTCTCCCCGCTTCGGGGCCGCGGCCACCGCCGGCTGGGACCAGCGGTCCGACCCGCGGCAGGCGATCCATGTCAGGCACATCGCCCATCAGGCACTGGATGATGTATGGGGCACCTTCCGAGGTGTGATAGCGATACCCAAATGTATCATCGGCCTGCCCATTACAGACATCAAGAGCGCCTTGGGCAATGTCAGACCCATCCGGGTTCGTCTTTGTGTAGATCGGGAAACCATCAAACCCCCAACCGATAATCGCGTCGGGGCCTGCATTCTGCATCTGTTCGATCATACAGGTCGGTTCGGCGTGATAATGATAGTCATCACCGCGCCCGGCATGGCCGCCGCAAACATCAAGCTGCCCGGTCACTACGGTATCGAGATGCGCTTGATAAGAGGCCAGGTCGTCTTGCGACATCTCACCCCCCGCCGTGTAGTCATAAATTGGGATACCGTTCACCGCCACACCCAGAGCGGCGTCGCGCGTATGGGGCCCAGACCCCAGATTTGGCGCAAGCTGAACAGGCGACGCATAGTTCAAGGCAGGCACCGGGACTTGCTCATTGGTTCCGATGATCCCTGTCATCATCTCGTGATCCGGCAGCACATCGCCAGAAATAAGGGCCTGACCATCCCGGCAGGTCACCGTGACAACATCGGAAAAGCCAGCATCTTCAACGGATGCGGTGACAGCAGCGCAATGGGCTTCTTCCCCATGAGCAAGGGCAGAACTTGCGCAAAGCGCAGCACATAAGAAAAGACTCAGTCGGCAAAGGAATTTCGACATGTGATGCTCCTGAAGTCGGGGTTCGACCAATTGAGAGTGTACTTCCTTACACGGATAATGTTGCCTTTCCCGTCGCCCAAACCCGAAATCCGCGAAAAGAGGCCTATCCGCCTCAAGTTATGCACCGTTCTCTTCCAGCCCCGAGTGACATTGATCCCAATGGCCCCTCCGCTCTATGCTTTCGCGCATCACAGGCGGCCAGGGAGCGCGGCAAATGGTTCAGGTATTGGGCATTGGGGGATTTTTCTTTCGGGCGAAAGATCCGGCGAAACTCGCGGAATGGTACGATCGACATCTTGGGGTGACCAAGATGGGCAACTACGGTGATCCGGAATGGAATCAAGAAGCCGGACCAACTGTTTTTGCACCTTTTGAAAGCGATACCGATTACTTTGGCCGGAAAGAGCAAAGCTGGATGATCAATTTCCGCGTCGCCAACCTTGATGATGCGATTGCCGATCTAAGGGCCGCCGGAATAGAGGTGGATGTCGATCCAGAACTTCATCCCAATGGCCGCTTTGCACGGCTCGTTGATCCCGAGGGCAATCCCGTCGAACTTTGGGAACCGTTACAAACAAGCGTATAGAGTTCGCAGCGACCCGTCTTGGTATTGTTTGAGATAACATAGGCGAGATGAAGGGGGGTAAAAGGCGAGGAACGGTTTGTGGGATCGGTGTGGATAGTTTGTCGGCTCGCCTTGATAACCTAAGCAAAGTCTTAGGTCCGCCTAAGGATTGAAACGCCCGCTTTGAAAGCAGAATTCCCATATAAGTCGAATGTCTAGTTTCTTAGAATTTGTTCGATTTGCCTCGACATATTTGAGCTCGCTCGGTCCAAATAATCCGCCAGAAGAGCTGGCCTAGCGTGCTCGACTTCTTCTTCGCTATTGTTGGGTACTTTGAATTTGACCACCAACTCTTCATTCAAAAGAACCTTTAGGTCAATCAACCCATCATCCGTATGTGCATATTCTTCCATGCGCCATTCGCAGCTAAGAGCGACGATGTTTGAGGGGGTTGAAATAAGGTTGTTCGCCAACTCGATAACCTCTTGATACCTGTCTAGCTTTTCCATTTTAACTTTAAGTTCAGCCAGCTCGTCCCGTAGCTCTTGATCTGACATGTTGTGGCGCTTCGTCAAATGCGCCGTAAATATCGAGCGAGAACCATCCCAGCCACATTTTTTGCATCGCCCATTTGAAAACGCGTGGTTGCAGGAAGGATAGCCACATAAAATGTATGCACATTCTGCACAAAGGCTTTTCATTTCGGACGTGCCTTCGAAGTAGCCACTTCCGCACTCATCACAAATTTTAGTTTCCAATGGCATGCAGTCTGGTAGGCGGTTTACCCCGTCTAAATCAATGGTAGTGTTGTTCGTCGACCGCCATCAAACCTTACGAACATCGATTGCTCATACGGGGACAGATTTCGGCGCTCAAGTTCATTCCTCGATACACTTACCCATAAGCCGCCAACATCTCCTTCAAATCATCCAGCGTATTTGCCTCCTCCACCGGCTTATCCCGCCGCCACCGCGCCATGCGTGGAAAGCGTAGCGCGACGCCGGATTTGTGGCGCGGGCTGGCCTGGATGCCCTCAAAAGCTATTTCAAACACATGGGTCGGCGGCACCTGCCGGACGGGGCCGAAACGTTGCAGCGTGTTCTTGCGTACCCAGGCCGTAATCTCGCGGAATTCAGCGTCGGTCAGCCCTGAATAGGCCTTGGTGAAGGGGACCAGATCATTGCCGCTGCGCACCGCAAATGTGTAGTCCGTGAACAGGTTCGCCCGCCGCCCGTGCCCGGCCTGCGCATAGATCATCACCGCATCAATTGTCAGCGGATCGATCTTCCATTTCCACCAATCCCCGCGCTTGCGCCCCGACAGATAAGGGCTGTCCAACCGCTTGAGCATCAGCCCCTCTGCTCCAATCTCGCGGGAGGCTTCGCGGGTCTTGGCCAGATCGTTCCATGTCTGGAAGGGCAGCGCCTCTGACAGGCGCAAGGGTGCATCTGCGGGCGCACCCGCCGCCAAATCCGCCAGCCGCGCGCGGCGCGCGGCTAAGGGGAGGTCGCGAATGTCCTGTCCATCCGCTTCCAGCAGATCATAGGCCATCAGGATCACGGGGGCCTCAACCAGCAGCTTTTTCGGCACCGTCTTGCGGCCAATCCGCTTTTGCAACTGATTGAAAGGCAGGGGTTTTTCATCGGCAAACGCCAAAACCTCGCCATCAATCACCGTCCCATCCGGCAGATAATCCTTCAGCTGCGCAAGCTCAGGAAAGCGATCCGTCATCAAATCCTCGCCCCGCGACCACAGGTAATGCGCCCCCCCGCGAATGATCAGCTGGCCGCGGATCCCGTCCCATTTGCGTTCGGCATTCCAATCGGCGGGCGGGCCGAGGGCCTCCAGATCCTCCATCTGATAGGCCAGATAAAACGGATAGGGGCGCGACAGATCGGCGGTCGGATCATCCGCCTCGATCAGGCTTTCCCAAGTCACCGTCTCGGGCGTCCAATTGCCCATCAGCTTATGGGTCAGCTCTGGTTCCGGCTGGCCGGTGGCCTGGGCCAGGGCGCGGGTGATCAGCTTGGCGCTGACACCGATGCGAAAGCCGCCCGTTAGCAGTTTGGTAAACAAGAACCGCTCAGCATTTGGGAGACTATCCCAAGCGGTCAAAATCCCCGCCTTACGGGCGTCGTCATCCTCTGCCGATAGCGCCTTGATCGTGGTGATCCAATGGGTCAGCGAATGGTCGGATGTCTGCCCCGGCTCGGGCAGGACCAGCGCAATCGTCTCGGCCAGATCGCCAACGATGCTATAGCTTTCCTCGAACAACCAATCGGGCAAGCCTGCGACCTCGGCGGCCCATTCGCGCAGGCGGGTCGCGGTGATCGTCCGCTTGGGACGACGCCCAGTGAAAAGGGCAATGGTCCACAGCCGATCCTCAGGCGGCGCACTGCGGAAATATTCGGCCAGGGCCGCCGTCTTGACGCTGGTCTTCGTCGTCTCATCGACGCGGGAAAAAAGGGCGGCGAATTCCTTCATGCTTCTTCGGCTTCCGCCTGTTCCAGTTGCTCGCCCTGATAATCGGTGCTGACCACATGGGCGTCATAGCCCTGATCTGTCAGCCAGCGTTGAAAGGGTGCCGTATACCCATGGGTGACAAATATTTTGCTGGCCCCCGTCGCCTTGATTGCGGCATTCAGCCCGTCCCAATCGGCATGGTCCGACACGATAAAGCCGCGATCCGCCGCCCGCCTGCGGCGCACACCGCGCAGAGCCATCCAGCCACTGGCAAAAGCGGTTGAGGCCGGGCCAAAGCGGCGGGTCCAAGCGGTGCCAAGCGCGCTGGGTGTTGCCAAAACCAGCGCGCCAGGGTGGGTCTTGGCGCTGATATCAGGCCCGGCATAGATGGTTTGGGGCAGGTTTACGCCCTGGCCGCGCAGCACCTCATTAGTGTTCTCAATCGCCCCATGGGTCAGGATCGGGCCAATCGTGGGATCGACGGTCGCCAACAGCCGCTGCGCTTTGCCAAGGGCATAGGCCCCCAGGATCGCGGTCTTGCCAGCGGCGGCATTGGCCGCCCACCAGGCGTTGATCTGCTCGGTCAATACATCTTGCGGCGTCCATTTGAAGATCGGCAGGCCAAAGGTGCATTCGGTGATAAACGCATGGCAGGGGACAGGCTCAAATGGTTCCGACAGCCCGTCCGCTATGGTCTTGTAATCACCCGAAACAACCCAAACCTCGCCTTTTACCTCAACCTTAATCTGCGCCGATCCGGGCACATGGCCTGCCGGATGGAATGAAACCTTTGCACCGCCAATTTGCCGGAACTCGCCATAGGCAATCGTCTCAAGGTCAATATCGCCCAAGCGATGGCGCATCACCGGCGCCGTTCCATCAGTCGCCAGATAGCGGCCCATCCCGGGGCGGGCGTGATCGCTATGGGCATGGGTGATCAGGGCGCGCGGGACCGGCTGCCACGGGTCGATATAGAAATCGCCCGCCGGGCAGTAGATGCCGCGATCTGTGAAGGTCAGGATATCAGCCATGGAAGAAAGTATAGATCACCTGGTCACGCGGGAAATGGTGAATGCCCCTGATTGGGCGAAAATGTCCGGTATGTTTGCCGTACAGATGGCGTACATAAGCTGTACATATACGGATGGCGGCGCGAGCAAATGATGGTTTTTCTGACGTCTCGCCCTTAAGATGACCAAATCAAGGCACTCAATTTGACGGGAAGACTGAGGATGTCGAAAACCATTTTAGCGGCTGCTTTATGCGCAATATTTGCCCAGTCAGCTCTTGCTGATCTTAGCCCCTATAACCCAAACGCCACCGTGAGCTACGCAGAGATTGACGACTTCCAAGTCAAGTCTTTCCCACTTCGGATGACGCACACCTACGAGATCGTCATCCCAAACACGACGCCCGGACAATTGATTGCGTGCCGTATCTATACGGCTGACGCGGTTGAAACCGCTGACCCACCAGAAACGCCGGGCTTGGGCCCAATTTTTGCGCAGAGACCGGAAGGTATCAGGGTCAATCGCATAAGCGGCAGCCACCGTGATCTGCAGTTTGTTGACGCACAGAGCGGACAAACCCACGTGCATTTTTCGCATAAGATGTCAGACGCGCGTTTTCGCTGCTTTGACGCTGAGGTGAGCCAATGACCCCGCACAGCGATTATCGGCCTCATCGCTGCCGCAACTGGGAAGCTTAACTATCGCCCAGTGATGTCGTGAGGCCAACCGCGACCATCCCGCGCAAGATGCGGATCGCCTCGGGCGAGGTCAGCGCAACCATATGGTCCATATGCTGCCCGTCGCTGACATTTGTGAAATCGATAAAGGTGACACCCAGATCGGCCACATCCTCGGCGCTTTCGATGCTTCCGACCTTGGCGCGCCCGCCAGCCAGCAGGGATGAAATGCGCAACGCTTTGTCAGAGCGGCTGGTCAGGATCACAAAAGGTTGCGGCAAAGTCCCGATCGCATTGGCCTGCATTCGGAAGACATCCGGGTCGATATCCGGGGACAGGAAAGTCACGACGTCGATCCGCTGGAGCACGTCCTGATCGCCAGCGATGGCCAATTGGCGCATCGCCTCCATCGACAGCATCGCGCCCATGGAATGGGCCAGCAGGTTGATATCTTTGCCTGTGCGCCGCGCAATCTGCGTCAGCATCGCGGCCAGGCCATCACGGGCAAAAAGCACCGAGTCCCGATCATAGATATACGCCCCGCCCGTCCCTGCAGAGGGCCAGGAAAACATCGCCCGTGCCTGCGGCAAATCAAAATCGGTGGCGATCTGTGCATAGCGGTAAAGCGCCTCGGATGTGGTGTTGTTATAGCCATGGATAAACAGATAAACCGTGTCGCCCGGCGCCTCGGCGATCGCTTGATAGAACTGCGCCGCGCTGTCTGATGGATCGAATTTGACAACGGCAAAATCGTCCAGCGGATCAGGTCGATTGGTCGGCCATTCTATCTGCCCCGGTTCATGGCTGGGCGGAATGGAAACGGCGACCTCGGCGTAATGGGCATCAAAGCTGCGATTGCCATCGGCAAAGCGAAACTCACTATCAGGCAGCTGCTGTGTCACAACAAAAATGGGTTCCGTTTGGGCGTCTGGATGAGGCGCGGCAAAGTCAATGCGGTCGGGCAAAGATGTGCAAGATATCAAAACACAGGCGGAAATAAGAAAAGATATTCGCGTCATCGCCCTGCCCGCTTTTTGCCTTTGTATGATACGTCGTTGAACCGATATTCCGGCGCAAAAACTTAATCGAACAGATCAAAACGCATAACACTGCCGACCGAACGCACCCGCACCGCCTGTTCGCGGAAAAGGGCAACCGTTGCTTCTGGTAAGTTATCCGTGTCTGCGATCAAAACGCGCACATCATACTGCGCGGCGATGCTTCGCCGCTGCGCAAGCGATGTCTGCGGGTCAGCGATACGAGCCAAGGCGGCCTGCCTTTCCTGCAGATCATGAATTTCAGGTTCGGGCCATGGGATCGCGATGATCCTTTGCCCGGTTGCGACCGTCTCCCATGCGGTGCCGCTGATTGCGGCGACTGGTTCAAGGTCGGGAATGTCCGATGTCAACGCGCGCACGGCTGCGAAGACATGCGTCTCGGCAGCGCGCTGTCTTTGTTCGACCCCGATCGCCCAATAAAGGTAAAAGCAATGCAAGAACGCGACTGTCAGCGCCGCAATCCCAACCAAAAGGCCCTTTTGGCTGCGGTCCCGCTGTGGATCCTCGAAAATCTGCAGAATCAGGCCCGCCAGCCCGATATGCATCAGCAAAATCATCGGCATCAGAAACCGCCCTGCGATCGTCACACCAACAAGGCCCAACAAGAACAGCCCCGACAGAATGACAAAACCCATCGCCACGGCCCAATATTTTCGCTGGTAGAATGCAAGCAGCCCCAGGCCTGCGGGCAGGAAAGCCGCTGCCATATATTGGCTTGTGTAAAATCCAGTGCCCCCGACCCAGCTGGACCCTGCCCCGCCGATCATTTGCAAAACCGGGTTGTGATAGGGCCACAGCATGGACAGCAAAACGCCCGCAGCCATCGCCGCCAGCGTGATCACTCTGATCCGCAAGCTTGCCCCCGGCCAGCAAACTGCAAAGCATCCGGCCACGGTCAAACCAATCGCTGCCCCCAGTTGATGGGTGGTCAACATAAAGAGGCTGAGAAGAACAAGCCGCCAAGGCGAGACAGCCCCCTCAACGGTGCGGATCGTCCAAGCCCATAAGATAAAACTGAACCCAATCAAAAACGTCGCCGGGTAAGCGGCCGAATAAACCAGCGTATGGAACGAATGCAGCCCGGTGTGCTGCGGACGGATCAGCCAGGCGAAAATCAGCGTCAGCAGCAGCGCAACAGGCGCCCATGGCGCGCTATAAAACGCCCTAGAGAATAGGAATATCCCCGCGCCGAAAACAAACATCGACAGGATCGCAGCGGCGCGCAAGATGTCCCATTCCGTCAGGCCAAACAACTGCGCAACAGCTGCGCCCGCGACCCATAAGGGCTGGAAATGGCGGCTGCCTTCATCGCTGACCACAAAAGGGTTTGCCGGATTGGCAAGATCAGCAATCAATGCCCGGATCGCAGCGGCATGTTGCCAGATATCCGAAACGGGCGGCTCCAACTGCATGTTGAACGCGGCCAAAAGCGCGATAGGCCCAAGAACCAGCGTCGCGATGATGATATAACCCAATGTGGGCCGCGAAATAGATCGGAGCATGGCCATCAGTGCATTTCGTCCCGTCAGCGCCTACGCTGCGCAATTACGTGCGAAGATCAGTACCGATCACCCAACAAAGGCGCAAGGGCGCCGCAAGTGATCAATCAAGATCGGTCCAGGGCCAGGGTTTCACCTCGCTCGCGGCGGTCTGATACCGGGCAGCCTTGGCCATCCAGACGCCCATCGTGGTGCCAATTTCGGCCAGTTGCTCATTCGGTTGACGGTCATTGAACAGCATGATCAGAAACTGCGCCACGGTCAGCACACCCAAGATTGTGCTGGCCATGCTCATCAGAACGGCGATGATGACCATATGCACGAGGCGCAGCCAGATATTCTCAAAATCAGATGCGGGCTCATCCGCCGTTTCTACTGGTTCCTGATCTTGCGCCATCGTCTACTCCTGTCCCGGCGGGCCGCCGGCCTTGAACACCATATCCATCATCTGCTGTGTGCCTTGTGAAAATTCAAGCGGGCACGGATAATCCGCCCCAGTCTGCACCGCATTGCAAAAGTTTTCCACCTGCAGAACATAGTGATTAACGGCAGGCCATCTTTGGGTTGTCACCGTCGATCCATCCGTTTCCAGCACCAGCTGCGCGGCATCAAATACGTTGGCGTTAAATGGGCAGGTCAGTTCCAGAACGCCTTTTTCGCCGCGAAGGGTCAGGTTCTGATAGGGAGCCATGCGCGTTGAAACAGTGGCCCCGTAGGTGAAATCTTCAAACGTGGCGGCCACATGCGCAAAGACGTCAACGCCGTTTTCATATCGTATATCCGCATGCGAAATACGGCGCGGTTCCTGCCCGGTCACAAAGCGGGCCGCCCCAAATGTATAAACGCCAATGTCCAGCAGCCCGCCGCCACCTGCCTGAGGCTGGTTACGGATGTTCTGCAAATCATCGTTGAAATAGCTGAACGACGCATCCACATGGACAAGCTTTCCGATTGCCCCGCCTTGCAGCAGCTTGCGCGCCTCAATGAACTGCGGATGGTGCACAATCATAAAAGCCTCGGCAGCTAATTTACCTGTCCGGTCCCGGGCGGCGATGATCTGATCAAACGCATCGGCCTCTAGCGCCATCGGCTTTTCGCACAGCACATGCTTGCCGGCCTCCAGCGCCTTAAGCGTCCACGCGACATGCAGATGGTTGGGCAGCGGAATATAGACCGCGTGGATGGATGGATCGGCCAGCAGCGCCTCGTAACTGTCATGCACGATCAGCCCGGGCGCAAAAGCCTGAAAACCCGCCGCCTTCTCAGGGCTGGATGTGGCAAGCGCGGCCAGTTCAGCCCCCTTGGCGGCATGGATCGCAGGCCCCATATGTTTGCGGGCGAAGTTGGACGCCCCCAGAATACCCCATCGCAACGCTGTCATGATCATCCCCCTTGGGCCGGATGCTAGCGTTGACGTTCGCGAAGGGGAAGACCGCAGGCCGCGTTATCCCGGCAGCAGCTGCAAACAGGCCTGATATTTGGCGCGGTGCCCGGCATCACTGCTTTCCGCAATGCGCTGCTCTAGCATCGCTTTGGGGCTCCGGCCCCATCCGTCGGGTTGGTGCGGGTCTGCCCCATAAGCCAGAAGCAACGCAAACATATCCGGCCAACCGGCGGCCATGCCAAGCGCCGTCACCCCCGCCGTCACACCTGCCGCCTTGGTTGAAACCGTCGCATTTGGATCAGCGCCGACACGCAGCAGCGCCTTGCACACAGGTCTGTTCAACTCGGCCAATGCATAATGCAGCGGGGTCCAGTGCAGCTGGCCTGTGTGCAGTTCCAAATCTGCACCCAATGTCACGCAGCGCCGGATGACTTTTTCCAGGTCATCCACCTGATGTGGCTGATACGACCCAAAACCAAACCCGTGCAAAACACTGCCACCTGCGGCCAAACCAATGCACGGATCGGCCCCATGATCCAACAGCGCATGCATGATGGGAAATGACACAAGGATACCGCTGGTCGAAACGGCATAATAAAGAACGGTCGCGCCAAATTCGCCATAGGGCGTGTTCACTTCGGTTGTCTGAAGGCAAGCAAGCACCGCATCCAAATCACCCATATCGACCGCATCAAAAACCGGCGGGTGCGGTGCGGGCGCCCGGTTTGTCCCGGCGGCCTGACTGATTTTCCGGGACAAGGCTGCAAGCAGTTTTGTGTCGCCCGCGGCCTCGGCCGCCTGGGCCTGCGCCATCAAGGCGGCCATGTCCTGCAACCCCTGAATATGGCCTTCCATTTCAGCGGAAGATGGCGCCGCATCCTTCTGCGCTGTGTCCAATGTGGTCAGAACATGGGCCAGCAATTCTTGTGCCGCATCAGCGGGCAGATCTGGCAGCATCTTCAGGCTGTCGTCGTCAATTTGCACTTGCAGCTTTTTAGCCGTCTCGTCGGTCAAATCAGTGTCTCCTGTTAAGGGCCACTTATCCCGCGCAGTTTGGCTAAATCATGGCAAAGCCACAAAAAAACCCCGCCCAAACAGGGCGGAGTTCAATATTTCTAACAACGGTAACTTACGCGGGGGTAAGCATCCCCTTGTCACGGGCCATTTCCTGCATTTTCTTCTGCAGTTTTTCGAAGGCGCGGACCTCAATCTGGCGGATACGTTCGCGGCTGACATCGTATTGGCCGCTCAACTCTTCCAGCGTGACGGTTTCTTCTGACAAGCGGCGCTGCATCAGAATATCCTTCTCGCGATCATTCAAAACGCCCATGGCTTCGGCCAGCATCGCACGGCGGGCGTCAAGCTCATCACTGGCCTCATAATCGGCGGCCGTGTTCGCGCTTTCATCCTCAAGCCAGTCCTGCCATTGCATCGCGCCATCGCCATCAGAACCGACCTGCGCATTAAGCGACGCATCACCACCAGACAAACGGCGGTTCATTGAGATCACTTCATCCTCGGTCACACCCAGATCATTTGCGATCTGTTTGACGTTCTCAGGGCGCAGATCGCCATCTTCAAGCGCGCCAATCCGGTTCTTGGCTTTGCGCAGGTTAAAGAACAGCTTTTTCTGTGCTGATGTCGTGCCCAGTTTCACCAAGGACCAGGACCGCAGGATATATTCCTGGATCGAGGCACGGATCCACCACATGGCATAGGTCGCCAGACGGAAACCCTTTTCCGGGTCAAATCGTTTGACGGCCTGCATCAAGCCAACATTGGCCTCAGAAATCACCTCGGCCTGGGGCAGTCCATAGCCGCGGTAACCCATAGCGATTTTGGCCGCCAGGCGCAGGTGTGACGTCACCATTTTATGCGCCGCTTCGGTGTCTTCATGATCCACCCAGCGTTTGGCCAGCATATATTCTTCTTCAGGCTCCAGCATGGGGAATTTGCGGATTTCCTGCATGTAACGGTTCAGCCCACCCTCTGGGGTTGGTGCCGGAAGATTCTTGTAATTGCTCACTGTCATTGCCCTCCTATGTTTAAAGGCTTAACATCGATATGGGGGCGCGATAGCACCCTTTCAAGGGGTTGCTACGCGCTTTCCGTAAACAGTTTATGAACTATTCGGTTTAGTTGCGCGAGCCACATTTTCGTGCGCTCACGCACATGGGACTGAATATTTCAGCCCATTCTCTGCTTTTGCAAAGGGTACACGATCACATTTGCTGGATCGATTCTTCTGCAAAGATGCCATTGGCATAGGCTTTGGGCAGATCAATCGCCTTTGCCAGCTCGTGCAGATCGGCAATTTCGCTTGGGTCAATCACCCCATCAGCCTTGGCGACAGAAATCGCCGAACGCAGGATGATTTCCTTACCGGTGTCATTCAAACCCGGTGCAACCTCAGCCACATAGGCACTGATTGAGCGTTGATCATCGCGGGCGGCCTCGATCTCGGCCTCGATATCCGCCGGATCAATTTCGCGCTTTGCAATATTTGAGAAGGCTTTGACGATCTGGTCCACCTCGGACGGGTCAAGATCACCATCGGCGAGGGCCATTTTGAACATCACCCGTTTGGCAGCGACAGAAAAGGCCGCTTCAAACTTGCGCGCATCTTCTTGCGGGTCCATTTCCAGGACGCGTTCATTAAACGTGGACTTGCAGGTCGTGCATTCAACGAACTGGCCTAGCTCTTTGGTTTTGAATAGCGGTATCCAATACAACGTGAACCAACGCGCCACCGCAACCAGCCGATATCCCCGGCGGTCACGGCAATCGGGGCAATAGAACTCGCCCGCGCCAACCTCGCGTTGGCGACCACGCCATCCCCAAATAATAAAAAACATTCCTCTCTCCTCCCCGATTAATCAATCGTTCAAGGAGGCTACGAACCCCGCAGGGCCGAAACAAGGCTATTCATGTCATCAGGCATCGGAGCCGAAAATTCGAGCGCTTCTTTTGTCACAGGGTGCACAAAGCCCAAAGTGGCTGCATGCAGGGCCTGACGGCGAAACCCAGCAGCGGCGGCAACGCCATCTGCGCCAAAGGCTTTGGGCGACAATTTGCGTTTGCCGCCATAGACCGGATCACCGATCAGCGAATGACCGCAATGGGCCAAGTGAACCCGGATCTGATGGGTCCGCCCAGTCTCAAGCCAGCATTCTATCAGTGCCGCCCCCACCGGTTGGCCCAAAGCTGTGACAATACGCGAACGGGTCACCGCATGCCGCCCGGCGGTAAAGGACACTGTTTGCCTTTGGCGATCCGTCTTGTGGCGGCCCAGAAAGGTCTGCACCTTCAAAATATTGCCCGGCTCAAAAGACGTGCCCTTGATCCCGCGCAACCGCGGATCATTGGCATCCGGCGCGCCATAGCAAACCGCAAGATAGCGCCGCGCTACCGTATGGGCCGCGAATTGATCGGCCAGCCCATGATGCGCCTTGTCTGATTTCGCAGCGACCAGCAGCCCTGATGTGTCCTTGTCGATCCGGTGCACCACGCCCGGGCGTTTCTGCCCGCCCACACCGGACAGGCTGTCCCCACAATGATGGATCAGCGCATTCACAAGTGTCCCGCCCGGCGTGCCCGGCGCGGGATGCACCACCATGCCCGCAGGTTTGTTCAACACGATCAGATCATCATCCTCAAAGATCACATCCAGCGGGATATCTTCGGCGCCAATATGGCTTTGCTCAGCCGCAGCAACGGCAATGCTGACGCTGGCCCCCTCGCCCACTTTGAATTTCGGGTCGGTCACGATGGTCCCATCGATCTGGACCGCGCCCTCTGCAATCAGCTTGGCCAGGCGCGAACGGCTCAGCGCGGCATCTTCGGGCACGTCGCGTGCAAGCGCTTTGTCGAGACGTGGTGCCGGTTTTTCGGCAATTTGGAAGGTGATGGTGGTCATATTGGTCTCGCGCTCAATTTTCTGATGAGCGCGGCCACATTTGGAAAAGCCAAACGTTTCCCCGCGCGCCGCGAAATTTCGTTGAAATTTTGCGGGTGGTACCACCTCCTGGTCTCGAACCAGGGACCTCTTGATCCACAATCAAGCGCTCTAACCAACTGAGCTAAGGCGGCACTGCTGGGGGATTTAGCCCCAAGGCGCATTGATTGCAAGTCCCCCAAAGGGCAATCATTCACCTGTCTTTGCCAGAAAATAAAGCAACCCGTATCAAGCCCAGCAGCACCCTTGCCAATCCGGCCCTGCGCGCGGTAGGGAATCGCGCAACGCAGCAAGGGGGCCATCATGGGCATCAACACAGAAAGCGATATTGAGGCCAACATTCAGATCGGCCCAACGGATCAAGGCATGGTGCGGATCTTTGTTGAAGCCAATGGTGCTGAAATCCCAATGGATTTCGATCCCGAAGAGGCCGACGAAATCGCAGATGAGATCAAAGCCGCAGCCATCGCAGCCCGCGCAGTCAAAACCCGCTGACAAAGGCCGGATCACGGGCCGCCTGCGCCCGGATCGCCGCATGGCGCGCAAATTTCTGGATCATGACCTTGCGGCGCGCCGGTGCGAGCTTTGTCTCAGGGCTCATCCGGATGATTTCGGCGTCATAGGCATCGGCAATGATCAACCCGGTATCATCGGGCAGTAATTCGGTTGGAAAGTCGCTATCGACGGCCCAAAAGAACCGGTCGCACCATTCCAGATACCCCTGCCATTTATGGTCGGATTGAAAATCAGCGCGGCTTGATTTGCATTCGACAATCCAAACCTCGCCCTTCGGACCCAGCGCCATGACGTCAACGCGCAGGCCCGCGCTTGGGACCAATTCCTCAACGCTGACAAAATCATGGCTGCGCAAAGCCCGTCCGACCCCGCGCGCCAATAGCTGGCCGGGCATCAATTGCGGGGGGCAAGTTCGGTCGACATGGCCGAACCATGAACAATAGGTGAACAAAATGCAAGACATAGCGGGAATCACGCATTTACGAAGGCTTAATCAGTTTGACACGTATTTTAGAAAACTTGGCTGAACATAAACCGGCCTGTTCATCATCGGCCCACAATATTTTTACGTGTTATCAATGTGCAAGCCCTAGCGTCGTTAACGATTGTTCATCGAAATCGCGCAGTATTGTGACGCAAAGGGGGCAAATGACGCAGTGTTACTGGGTCGAAAACCACCGGATCGTCACGATTTAGGCAGGATTGCCGCCGATACTGCCTTTAGACGCCAAAAAGGAGCGACCAGTGCTTACGTTGTTTTCAGGGATCACATTTTACGAAATTTGCATGGCCCTGTTGATGGTCGGAATGACCGAACGTGTTCTGCTTGCCTACGCACCCATCGAAATGGTGGGCCCCGATGGCTGGCTGCTGAAAGCCGACGTTCAAGAATAACGGCAATCACCACTTGCCCAGCGGGCGTAAGCCCCCTACCTGTGATGGCGACGGGCTTCTGCGCTTCTTGTATACCATAGGCACAAATCCAGTGGCCTTAAGCAAATCCGAGGGAGCTGGCTCTGTTCTGACCCTGGTCTGATTACCTGGCGCCCACCTGTATATACAGGTCCTCGGGATTAGTTGCCTCTACGGTCGTCGTGGTTCCCGTCACCCCAGCATTGACCTGCATCCGCCCCGCTCTACTTGGCGAGATATGAAATTTTCTCTCGCTTTGATCACGACATGCCTGCTGGCCGCGCCCGCGCTTGCGGATGTTCAAATCCGCTTCATCGAAAGCGCGCCCAAAGATCGCTTTGTTTTGATAAACACCGGCTGTCCGCTACAGACCGTTGATGTCGCAATCGATCTGAGCCAATCGCAAGGTGGCCTGATTTTCGATGTGACAGCCGACGGGGCTGGTGTTGAAGTGTTTCAACCAGTTCAGGTTGAGGGCGGCGCTGTCACACTTGCGGCCGTCACGGATGGCGATCAGAGGCTGAACTTTCAGATCAATGGGTTTGCAACAAACGCCGAGGTCGTCATCTCAGCAGACTTGGATGATGTTTTGGCGAACAGCCCATTGGGGCAAATCCGTGTCGCAGATAATGAGCTGTCAGGCACCGCTGTTCAGATGACAATCGATGGGCAAAGCACCAGCAGCGTCTTCGCGCCCGATACAGATGTGGCAACTGTTCCAACAGGTTGCATCAGCTAGAACCGCGAAGGGGCACCGCCCAGCCTATAACGTCGTGAAATTGATTTGCGTGGATTGATGATCACGCCAGCAAACCAGCTGGGGCGTGTGGTTTGGTCTGCGCCGCGTTGGGCCGTAGACGAGATGTCCGCACGCGACAAACGCGCGGCCTTGCGGCTTAGACTATCTACATCAATCGGTCCAAACTCTTTTCTCAACATCACCAACTCCCAGCCAACAAACAGCACCATCACTCACCTCAGGGTAGCAAAAAGGCGCCGCGTGCTAAACTATGCGTTAAGTGTATATACATTAGTATAGGTTGATCCAGGCATCGCGACCCAATCGGTAATTGCCGATATTAGGAATCGTCGTCTTGCGGAGCCCTGCTAGAACGCGTCTGGCTGCGCTTCGCGGGCCATGTGGTCGAGCACGGCATTCACAAACTTGGGCTCTTTGCCATCGCTTGAAAACGCCTCGGCGATTTTGACGAACTCGCTGATCACGACTTTGGGCGGCGTATCCTTCAACGACAGCTCCGCACCCGCCGCACGAAACAGGGCCCGCCAGGTGGGGTCGATCCGCGCGATGGGCCATTTCGCAACCAATGCCCGGTCGGTCATTTGGTCGATAATTGCCTGATGATCCACAGCTTTTTCCATCAAAGCCCGGAACATGTCGATATCGCCTTCGAACATCTCACCTTCGTCATAGCTTGCGCCAAAGCGGTGATCTTCAAATTCGCGCGTAACGGCTTCGACGGTCAGCCCAGCCGCCTCCATCTGAAACAGCGCCTGCACCGCATAAAGCCGCGAGGCCGATTTCATTTTGCGTTTTTGATTGTTCGAAAGGGTCATATTGTGGTCTTGCTGTCCGTATCGCCCGCCATCAGAATCTCATGGGTGAATCCCACGCTTTTCTCGGCTTTGCCCCACTTACGAGCGAGCGCGATCAGGTGCAAGGCCGCAGCCGCAGCGCCGCCCCCTTTGTTCATCTCGGCCGGGTCCGCCCGTACTTCTGCCTGGGGACGATTTTCAACCGTCAGGATACCATTTCCGATACAAACCCCTTGCAATCCAAGCAGTTGGATCGCCCGGCTGCTGTCATTGCAGACCGTATCGTAATGCGTCGTCTCGCCCCGGATCACACAGCCCAGCGCAACGTAGCCATCAAAATTGCTCATCCGTTCGGCTATGCCAATCGCCGTTGGGATTTCCAATGCGCCGGGCACTTCGACAAGCTCCCAAGTGGCGCCCGCTTTTTCGATTTCCGCCTTGGCCCCGGCAATCTGATTGTCGCTGATATCCTTGTAATAAGGGGAGGCCACGATGAGTATTTTCACCGGCTTATCGAAAACCGGCAGCGGCATGATATAGTGCGACGGTCCGGCCATTATCCGATCTCCGATATTTTACGTGTGCCAATGATTTCAAGCCCATAGGCGTCAAGCCCCACGACTTTCGGCTTTGGTGAATTGGTCAGCAATTCAATTTCATGCACGCCAAGCGAGCTGAGAATTTGCGCCCCTAGCCCATATTGCCGCAATGTCTGCGGCGAGGCTTCCTCATCCGTTTCCAGCTTCATATGGACATCGCGCAGCAAGACCAGCGCGCCGCGCCCTTCAGCAGCAACCAGCTTCATCGCGTCACCAAATTCGTCACGCCGCCCCGTCGGGCCAACCCCGACCACATCCAGCATCGGATCCATCGCATGCATCCGGACCAGCACAGGTTCGGGCGTTGAAATGTCGCCTTTTATCAATGCGATATGCTCGGCCCCTTGGGTTTCATCGGTGTAAATCCGCAGCTCCCATTCGCCGCCAAATTCCGATTGAATCACCCGGCTGTCCCGCATCCGCACCAGATTGTCATGGCGGCGGCGATAGGCGATCAGATCGCTGATCGTGCCGATCTTCAAGCCATGCATTTGGGCAAAGGCGATCAGGTCAGGAAGCCGGGCCATTTCGCCGTCTTCTTTCATGATCTCACAGATCACACCAGCCGGGTTCAGCCCGGCTAAGCGGCTGATATCAGTTGCAGCTTCCGTATGACCGGCCCGCACCAAAACGCCCCCATCCCGGGCGCGCAAGGGAAAAACATGGCCGGGTGTCGCGATATCCGCGGCCCCTTTTGATGCATCAATGGCCGTTGCGACGGTCAGCGCGCGATCAGCCGCAGAGATACCAGTGCTGACCCCTTCGCGGGCTTCGATGCTGACCGTAAAGGCTGTTTCATGCCGGGAAGAGTTGTGCGAGGCCATCAATGGCAGGCCCAGCGCATCGATCCGTTCGCCAGGAAGTGTCAAGCAAATCAAGCCTCTACCATATTTGGCCATAAAGTTGATTGCATCAGGCGTCGCCATTTGCGCGGGGATCACCAGATCGCCTTCGTTCTCGCGATCTTCATGATCGACCAAGATGAACATGCGGCCATTGCGGGCGTCTTCGATGATGTCTTCGATATTGCTGATTGCGTCGGACCAGTCGCGTTCCACGGGGCCCGGCGTTTCGAATGTCTGGTTCATCTGGACCCTCGATCTGATGCTCAACGCCAGATAGCCCAGCGCTGTGCCTTTGAAAAGGGTGATGGGCACAGAGCGCGGCAAGGACGTGGCGTGAAATGCATACGAATCAAAAGGTTAACCTGGCGAAAACCGTCAAATTTTCCAGTATGTTTGGCGTATGGCACGTGTACATAAGCTGTACATATGTTTTGCAGGCCAGTGCGCCCTTATCGCACCGGACCCTAAACTGGGTTTAAGCGCCGAAAAAATCGCCCGCGCTAAGATAGCCCGCCATGCGGGCCGCTTCGGCCCATTCACGTTCAAACGCGGTATCGCCGATCATCACAAACCGATCCGCCGGTTTGCCTTGCGCCCGGATCACATCTTGCATCTGATCGCGCATTGCAGCCCAGCTTTGCGCAAAACCGGGCGCCGCAAAAGCCTGGTCGATCCCGGGCAAGCGGCCCAGATGCGTGGGCCTTACTGGCGCATGGGCCAGCCCCGTCCGCATTGTCTGCACCAGCTGGCCCAGTTTGGCTTCGCGATCCGCAGGCATCTCCTGTCCATCGCGCAGCACCTGCAGCGCATTGCTTGAAAACAAAAAGCCCACCAGATCATGCCCGTTGCTGGCCCGGATCCCGGCATAGGTTCTATAGGGTAATCCCAGCTCTTTCGCGCGGCGCACCCGCAGGCGCACCACCTCAAGCGGGAGGGTCGGCATCAGTTCCCGGCGGGCTTTGGTCCAGACATGTTTGCGCCAGCTTTTGCCCGGTTCATCCACCCGGCCTGAATTATGTCCGATACCCGCCATAACCTACCCTTTTGAAATCAGCGTCTAAGGGCAGCATTTCCCCAGAGGCACAGATTGTCAAACAGCGTCCGGGCTTAATCATATTCCCGCAGCCGCGCCACGTAGCGGGCCATCGTGTCAATCTCAAGATTGATCTTATCGCCAATGCCCGCATCCCCCCAGGTCGTTGCCTGTTTGGTATGGGGGATAAAGTTGATCCCGAAATCGACGCCATCCACCTCATTCACGGTCAGCGATGTCCCGTTCAGCGCGACCGAACCCTTGGGCGCAATGAACCGCGCCAGCGCTTGCGGCGCGCGGAAGGTCACGCGCGTGCTATCGCCATCATCGCGCATCCCGACAATTTCGGCCACGCCGTCGACATGGCCTGACACGATGTGCCCGCCCAGCTCATCCCCGACTTTCAGTGCCCGCTCTAGATTAAGCTGCGTGCCCATCGACCAGCCGCCCACATTCGTGGCGCCAACGGTTTCTGCCGAGATTTCCACATCAAACCAGTTTTGCGGCTCCCGTCCCAGCGCAATCACCGTCAGACAGACCCCGTTGCAGGCGATCGACGCCCCCAGATCGATCCCGTCCACATCATAGCCCGTTCCGATCCGCGCCCGCAGGTCGCCCCGTTGTTCAAGCTGCATGACTTTGCCGATATCGGTGATGATCCCGGTGAACATAGGCCCGTTTCCCCTGTTTGCGATGCTGGTTATCAAGCAGGTAGCGGCTAGGGGGACAACTGGCAAGCGGCTCCCCTTGTCAGCGCTGGTTATTCCCGCCAACATGCGTCGTTAACCAAAACCAAAACCCTTCCCGCTAGGCCTGCCCTGATGAAAGACCAACGCCGTTTCCTGTTTCTGCAAGGCCCGCATGGCCCGTTCTTTCGGCTTTTGGCCCGCAAGCTGCGCGCAACCGGGGCCGAGGTGTGGCGTGTTGGTTTTAACGCAGGTGATGCCGCCATGTGGTGGCGCGAGGATGGGTATATCCCCTTTCAAGGTGCCCCCACCGCATGGCCGGAAACCCTGGCCAGCCTTTTGCGCGAGCGGCATATCACCGATATCGTGATCTATGGCGACACCCGCCCCATCCATGCCGAGGCCGTGCGTCAGGCGAAAGCCGCCGGTCTGCGTATCCATGTCTTTGAAGAAGGGTATCTGCGCCCCTACTGGGTCACATATGAACGTGGCGGCAGCAATGGCCATTCGCGCCTGATGGATCTGTCCGTCGCGGATATGCAGGCCCAGCTGGCCCTGAATGCCGCAGATGTCCCCACCCCGCCAGCCCATTGGGGCGATATGCGCCAGCATATTTTCTGGGGCGCCGCCTATCATTGGTTTGTCATGTTCCACAACGGGCGGTATCCGCTGTTCAAACCGCATCGCGCCTTATCGGTCCGCCGCGAAGCGCGTCTTTATTCCAAACGCCTGTTCCTGATGCCCTTTCTGGCGATGCAACGCGCCATCGCGACCCGCCGCATTCAGGCGGGCGGATATCCCTATCATCTGGCCTTGCTGCAACTGGAACATGATGCCAGCTTTCAGGCCCATTCACCCTTTGCCGATATGACGGCATTTTTGCAGGTCGTCATTGATGGCTTTGCCAAAGGCGCCGCTGCCCATCATCACCTTGTTTTCAAAGCGCATCCGCTGGAAAGCGGGCAGTCCCCCTTGCGCCGTACCATCCGTGATCTGGCCCGGGCCAAAGGGATCAGCGCGCGCGTCCATTATGTGCGTGGCGGCAAACTGGCCCGTCTTCTTGATCAGGCCCGCAGCGCTGTCACCGTCAATTCCACAGCCGGCCAACAGGTTCTTTGGCGCGGCATCCCATTGAAGGTGTTTGGCGCGGCCGTTTATGACAAGCCTGAATTTGTCTCAGACCAGTCCCTGCCTGCCTTTCTGGCCAATCCGCACCCGCCCCAAAGCGCCGATTACCGCGATTATCGCCGCTTTTTGCTGCAAACCAGCCAGATCGCCGGGGGGTTTTATGCGGCCAAGGGCCGCCGCCAATTGATGCGCCAATTGCCCGATCTGATGCTTGCTGCGACAGATCCCTACGGTGCCCATGCCGAAACACCCGCCCGGCCAGCGTTGCAAGTTGTCCCCGGTCGCGACACCCAGAATGGCTGATCCGAACGTCGCTGGCCATTGCGGGATGTCTGGCGTAGCGTGCCCCAAATGACCGATACACCCAGACAAAACCTTTACGTCTATAATGGCGGTTTTCTGACCGAAACCCGGGTGCGCCGTATCCTGGACCTGGCCGGTTTTGACATTCGTCTGGGCGCCCCCGGCCCTGGCGACAAGGTTGGCGTTTGGGGCCACAGCCCCACATCCCCGCGCGGCGAAGCTGTCGCCGCCCGGACGGACACCCCTGTGATCCGGGTCGAAGACAGCTTTTTGCGCTCGGTCGGGCTGGGCCGCGATGGTGACGTGCCCCTGGGCCTGAATATCGATCATAGCGGCGTGCATTTTGATCCAAGCACCCCGTCAGATCTGGAACGTATCCTGCGCGAAGACCCTTTGGACGACACCGCCCTGCTGGATCGTGCCAAGGCGGGGATTGCGGCGCTTAGGTCCGCGCATCTGTCCAAATATAACGCATTTGACCTGCGCCTGCCTGTCCCGGAGCCGGGCTATGTGCTGGTTATTGATCAGACCCGTAAGGATGCGTCGATCAAGGCCTCGGGCGCGGATAGCAACAGCTTTCGCGAGATGCTGTTTTTTGCCCAGACCGAACATCCCGGCGCAAGGATTGTCATCAAAACCCATCCCGAAACCGCCGCCGGCCATCGCGACGGCTATTTCGGCCCCAAGAATGCAGGGGGTAAGATCAGCCTTTGTACCGATCCGGTATCGCCCTGGGCCCTGCTTGAAGGGGCGATTGCCGTTTATACCGTCAGCTCGCAATTGGGGTTTGAGGCCATACTGGCCGGGCATAAGCCGGTTGTCTTCGGCCAACCGTTTTATATGGGCTGGGGGCTAACTGATGATCGCACGCCGCTGCAACGCCGTCAGCGCAACCTGACCCGGGCCCAGCTGTTTGCTGGCGCCATGATCCTTTATCCCAAATGGTATGATCCGTTCCATGACCGGCTTTGCAGCTTTGAGGAAGCGGTCGCGACACTGACTGCGCTGGCCCGCGCCTGGCGCGATGATTATCGCGGTTGGGTCGCGGCGGATATGCGCCTGTGGAAACGCAAGCCCCTGCAGCAGGTCTTTGGCGGCATCAAACCGGTGCGGTTTGCAAAGGCCGGCCGCGCTGCTGCCAAGGCCGAAAAGCGGAATGCCCGCCTGATGCAATGGGCCAGCCATGCGGCGGGCGGTGATGCGGTTTTGGTTGAGGATGGTTTTTTGCGCTCACGCGGGTTGGGCGCTGATCTGATTGCCCCGCTGAGCCTGGTTTTGGATGATGTCGGGATCTATTACGATGCGACCCGCCCCAGCAGGCTGGAGGCGCTGATCAACAGCTCGGGTACGCTCAGCGATAGCGCCCGCGCAAGGGCCAATGCGCTGACCCAGCGGATCATTGATGCAAGGCTGACGAAATATAATCTGCGCAATGTCGAAGGGTTGGCAGCGCTGCCAGCGGGCCGCCGCATTCTGGTCCCCGGTCAGGTTGAGGATGACGCCTCAATCCGTTTGGGCACAACCGATATTTCAAACAACGCTGCCCTGTTGCGCGCCGTGCGCGACGCCAATCCGGCTGCCATCATTGCCTACAAACCCCATCCGGATGTTGAGGCTGGCTTACGCCCCGGCGCTGTGCCCGATGCCGACAAACTGGCGGATATTGTGCTCGCCCGGACCGACCCGATTGCGGCGCTTGATCATGTGGATGAGGTTTGGACGATGACCTCGCTGATCGGGTTTGAGGCCTTGTTACGCGGCAAACGGGTGACCTGTTTTGGCGCGCCCTTTTATGCCCATTGGGGGCTGACCGATGACCGCAGCATCCCGATCCCCCGGCGCGAGGCGCGGGTTGATCTGGCCGCGTTGGTCCATGCGACCCTGATCGCTTATCCACGCTATTATGATCCGCTGACCGGCCTTGCCTGCCCAGTCGAGGTGATTGTAGATCGTCTGGAAAATGACGATATCCCTGCCCCCGGCCGAATGAACCGCAGCATTGCAAAACTGCAAGGGGCGCTGGCGGGTTTTGCGCCACTTTGGCGCAAAACCCGCGGGTAGAAGGAATTTCTAGAAATTCCTTCGCCACCGGTGGCAAATATCAGGACCAACAGAGTGCACGCTGTCTAGGACAAAACGGGGGGCCGCATCGAGCCTTGCAACGCCCAGCGCTGCCAATGCAGGCGTACCTTCTGCGCCGATAACCATTCCCGCAGAAAACACAACAAGCTCATCCACCAAATCGGCATGGAGCAATGAGGCAGCCATCATCCCGCCCCCTTCACAAAAGACGCGCGTAATCCCGCGTGCTGTCAAATTGGCCAGAACATCGCGCAAATCAACCTGAGGCCCGTCAAGCGCACACGGCACACTGACAGCGCCCTGCCCTGTCAATCCTGCCACATCCGCATCCGGTCCGTGGCACAGCCAGAGCGGCACCTGATCAGCCGTCTGCGCCAATTTCGCCGTTTGCGCCATTTTCATATTGCGGGACACAACGACTCGCACCGGCTGCTTGGTGATCCCCAGCCCCCGCACCGTCAGTGACGGATCATCCGCCCGTGCTGTCCCAGCGCCCACCATCACCGCATCATGGCTGGCCCGCATCATATGCACGCAGCGCCGTGCGGCAGGGCCTGTGATCCACTGGCTTTCGCCCGAGGCCGTTGCAATGCGCCCATCCAAAGTGCCCGCCAATTTCAAGGTCACAAAGGGGCGGGCTTCGGCCTGGGTCATCAAAAAGCCCGCCTGATCCCGGCGCGCCTGATCTTCCAGCACGCCGCAATCGACGGTGATGCCCGCCGCGCGTAGCATCGCCAACCCGCGTCCCGACACGCGTGGATGCGGATCGCCCATAGCCACGACAACCCGCGCCACCCCCGCATTTGACAGCGCATCCGCGCAAGGCGGGGTTTTACCATGATGTGCGCAAGGCTCTAGCGTGACATAGACTGTCGCCCCTTTCGCAGCCGCCCCAGCTTGGGCCAGAGCGATGGTTTCGGCATGCGGCCGCCCGCCATCAGCCGTACGCGCCCGCCCGACAATCACACCATCTTTGACGATCACACAGCCGACCGAAGGGTTCGGCCAGACCCGTCCCAAACCACGCCGCCCCAGTGACAGGGCAAGCGCCATGAAACGGGCGTCTTGGAGATTGCTCACTCGTCCAGGGGGGTGTCAGGCCGCAGCTCACTGACGAATTTATCAAAATCATCAGCCGCCTGGAAATTCTTGTAAACACTCGCAAACCGGACATAGGCGACCGTATCGATCCGGGCGAGGCTTTCCATCACGATCTCACCAATTGTTCCAGATGGGATATCCGTCTCGCCCATGCTTTCCAGCCGCCGCACGATCCCGCTGATCATCTGGTCCATACGGTCCGGCTCAACAGGGCGTTTTTGCAAGGCAATCCGGATCGAACGTTCCAGTTTCGGCCGATCGAAATCCTCGCGCCGCCCGTTGGTCTTGATCACAACAAGATCCCGCAACTGCACCCGTTCATAGGTCGTAAACCGGCCCCCGCAGGCCGGGCAGAACCGCCTGCGCCGGATCGCCACATGATCCTCGGCAGGCCGGCTATCTTTTACTTGGGTGTCCACATTTCCGCAAAAGGGGCAACGCATGTCTTGTCCTTGTTCTACCTGTGCGGGGGTCTATGCCTTGTGACCGGCGCCCCATTTTTCACAGGCAGTATAGGCAGCCCCCCCGGTCTTGGGTAGTGGGCAATTCCAGCCGCTAGATGATGGGGGCAAACCGTTGCCAAAGGGACTCGGTTCTGGCCCCTCAACCTGCACCAGATGAAGCCATGAGCGCAGGCGCATCAAACCCGTCTGGATAGAGCGGCTGCAGCCGTTTCTTCAGCGGGTCCAGATGCTGTTCGTATCGCCGCCACCGCTGCATCGATGAGGTATAAAGCGGCTCGCGCACCTGCCCTGCAGAAAGGGTGCGGCTTTGATTTTGACTGGTCTGATAGTCCAGACAAGCCGGATCCCAATCAAGCCCCAGGAAATCAACAACTCGGCGCGCCTGCCCTTCCAGATCGCCAACCACCTCTTCGTAATCCACGGTCAGGATTGGATTTGGCAGGACCTGCTGCCAATGCGCCATCAACTTGTCATAGTGAACATAGGCATGTCCCAAAGCGTCCAGATCCTGAGTGTATTTATGCCAGGCCGACAGGTTTTGCATATAGCATGATACACATGTATCCATCGGATCGCGCCGCATATGGATAATCCGCGCCTGAGGAAGCAACCGCGCGAAAAAGCCCAGCAGCTCAAAATTATGAAGCGACTTGTCCAATACCCGCAGAGCATCGCCTTGCCCGGTTTCGCTGAGATACCGCGCAGCCAGCTTGTGTGCCGCAGGTTCCGGGATTTGCTTGATCGCCTGCACTAGGTCACGGCCATTATGTTTGCGGGCTTTGGTATCCTGGACGATCACATTCAGGCTGGGATTTTCGCCCGCACTTGCAATCTGCGCATGGCTGGCCAGGATTTGCTCAAGCAATGTCGATCCGCTGCGCGGCATCCCCACGATCAGCACAGGGGTTTGTGTCAAATCACCGCCGCCCGTGTAGTCAGCCGCGCTGATCTCAGTTCTGATTGTGTTGACGAAATGACTGTAATGCGCCGCATCATATTTCATCGGCAAAACAGCTTTAGCCCGCGCGAATAGTTGAAAGGCCGCATCGTAATCGCCAAAATCATTATGCGCCTTGGCCAGTCGTTTAAGCACATTTGACAGATGTACACCGCCGATTTTTTCGCTTCGCGGCAGGATGTGATCGCGCAAATGCAAGAATATCGGATCATCCGGTTTCACCCGCGATGCGTGAATATATAGCCCGATAACATTCATATCGTCAGGCTCGGACGCAAGCAGGGTCCGGCAGAGGTTTTGCGCTTGGTCCAATTCACCCGTTGCAACCAGCGCCCGCCCTGTCTGCAATAAGGACGGCCGATGATCGGGCCGCAGATCGCGCGCATGCGCAAGGTAGCCCAAGGCACGTTGGTAGTCGCGTTGCTCCATCGCGACCACGGCAGCAATAAACAAGACATCCGGGTCATCGGGTGCCAGGTCAAGCGCCTGATCCGCATGGCGTCGCGCCTGTGGCAGCCGCGCGCAATTGCAAAGGGTTTCGGCCGCCATGGCATGGGCCTCGGCCGATTTCGGACGCAGCGCAAGCAATGTCCCTAGTGCAGGCAATGCGCGTCGAAACCGCGCGCTATAGCGGTTGTGGAAATGGATCACCGCCCGCAATGTCGCGATGTTCTTGGGCTTGGCCGCCAGCAGCTTGTCGTAAAGTTGCCCCGCCGCTGGTATGTTGCCAGACCGCGCAAGCGCCAACGCCTGATCAAGCCCCATATTGCCCTTTTTGCTCGCAGGTTTCGCTGTTTTTTTCATGGATGCCTTAGCCAAGATGGGCCACCACATGCCGCAGATGCGGCCTGTCGCGATGTTCGAAGACATAGATGCCCTGCCAAGTGCCCAAAGCCAAGCGCCCATCGGTAACGGGAATGCAGAGATGCGTTGGCAGTAGCGCGGCTTTAATATGCGCGGGCATATCGTCGGGCCCTTCGTAGACATGAGTCAGGTAGGACATGGACGGGTCGGTCGTCGGCGGCACCAGACGGGCAAAGTAGTTTTGCAGATCCGTCTGCACGTCAGGATCGGCGTTTTCCTGGATGACCAAGCTGGCGGATGTGTGCTGAATGAAAAGCGTCAAAAGCCCCGATCCACGCGCCCATGGGCGCAGTTGATCGGTGATTTCGTAAAGGCCGGGCCCGTTTGTTTGGACATCAAAAATCTGCTGCATGCGCCAAGTGTGACTGGCGGCACGGGCAAGCGCAAGCGGGTGTGTCAGCCTTCGTTACAGGCCAATGCTGTGCTTTCTGCAGCGTCGCCGCCGCGCCAATCGCCTGGCAGCCCCAATACGCTGGCCAATTCCGGCGTGACTTTGATCTGGCAGGTCCCATCAAGTGCGGCCTCTTGCGGCAATTCAAAGCTCAGCTGCACAATGTTACGCAGTGCGTCTGCTTCGGGGTCAGTGCCATAGGCTTGGGCAGCGGGGGCGATGCTGAGCATCAACAAAGCTGCGCTGGCGGTCTTCGAAAATCGGGTCATCTGCTTTCTCCTTTCACCGCCTGATATGGCGCGACGGACCGACAAATCAATGCGGTGAAACCAGCTATCACTGTTTTGTAAAGACTGATGAGTTTGCGTGATCGGTTATTTCAACCGGCGCGGTTCCGGCACAAACCCGCCCCAATTTCAGCGCCATTTCCCCTTGGGGCCCTTACAAATAACGCGGTCAAAAGGCTTGGGGTAAATTAACCTTGCTGTCATTTTGCCCTGATAGCTCCTTTATAGAGACAAATTTTATCGGTATTCATTACAAAGTTAGTTGGAGAGTTATCGATGTTAAGTGTTGTAAAGAGTGCCATTCTTGTTTTGGCTGTAACCGCCACGGGCGGATTGACGAGTGTTCCGTCTTTTGACGCACCGGGGCAGGATTTTTCCGCACAATCCTTTGCGGTATCCTGCCAGCGGACCTTATCGCAGAATGATTTTGACTTTGCCGCCGGCATCAGCATTGCCGAGGGCTGCGGCTGTTTTGCCAACGCATTGGGTGAAAAAGAAAATATGGATTTCCGGGCCACCAGCGTGTTGCTGCGCGAAATCATTGCAACCGAGGCAAATCAAGAACCGGACTGGTCCTCGATCGCGACCAAAGCAGGTGTGGATCAGCTGACTTTGGGCCAGCTGCTGCAATCGACACAATCCGCAATCGGTATCTGCCTTTAACCGGCTCTGAACAGGGCATCGCCCTGTTCGTCGATCACCTGTTTGGCCTTGCGGATTGATGCCTCTTGCCCTGTTTCCATGTCATCAAGCATGTCTGCCCGGATCAGCGTGTGGATTTTCAGCTCTCCGCCGATTTCTTTCTCGATCCGGGCCCCGATCCGAAATTTCCCGTCCTGCGGTGTCGGCTCGGCAAAAATCAGGAAACCTTTGTAGTCTTCGGGTTCCGGCGCAGCAGCCCCTTTCCCGCCCCCAAACAGTTTTGCAAGAAGTGACATGTTTTCCCTCTTTTTGCTTCTACGCCCATTCATGGGTAGCGGGGATGGCGCAGGGTTTTCAAGACCGAAGACTACAACCTTACCCGTTCTCAACGAAAAATCGGCCCGCCATACTCGGGCCAGATTTGATCTTCTTAATGGCGTCCTGAGGAGGAGCATAAATGCGTAACTTTTTGAAGAAAATCATCGGTATCGCGCTTGTACTGGGGGGCATCCAATTGGTCGGGATGTGGTATTTTGGCAAAGTGCATGCCGAACTTGCCGAAGAATATGCCTTGTCCGAAGACGGACTGGAATACGCGATCAGTTGTGAGAACAGATTGAATTGGCATGACCAGGAATTCACGTCAGGCCGCGACACGCTGGATGGCTGCGGCTGTATTGCCCGCAATGTGCAGGCTGAATATCCCGATGACATGGTCGCGGGGCAGACCGTTGTGCGGGACATGATCAATTGGCTATCAGAGGATGAGCCAACCGAACCTGATTGGGCCGCCCTGGCAAGTGAGGCAGGTATCGACGAGGCGCTTTATGAAGGCCTGCTTTTTGCCGGGCTAAGCGGCTTGCAGGCCTGCAATGTGTCGGAAAGCGCATGAATTTGCTTGATCGCCTTGGGCGAACGGCCCAAGGCGATCAGCATCATTTACTGATCAAGGAAGCTGCGCAGCTTGCGTGACCGGCTTGGGTGCTTGAGCTTGCGCAGCGCTTTGGCTTCGATCTGGCGAATCCGTTCGCGCGTCACGCTGAACTGCTGCCCCACTTCTTCCAAAGTATGGTCGGTGTTCATCCCGATCCCAAAGCGCATCCGCAGCACGCGTTCTTCGCGTGGGGTCAGACTGGCCAGAACGCGCGTTGTCGTCTCTTTCAGATTTTCCTGAATAGCCGAATCCAGCGGCAGGATCGCGTTCTTGTCTTCGATGAAATCGCCGAGTTGGCTGTCTTCTTCGTCGCCAATTGGCGTTTCCAGTGAAATCGGTTCCTTGGCGATCTTCATCACCTTGCGGACCTTTTCCAAAGGCATTTGCAGTTTTTCTGCGAGTTCCTCTGGCGTGGGTTCGCGGCCGATTTCATGCAGCATCTGGCGACCGGTCCGGACCAGTTTGTTGATCGTCTCAATCATATGGACCGGGATACGGATCGTGCGGGCCTGATCAGCAATCGACCGGGTGATCGCCTGACGGATCCACCATGTCGCATAGGTGCTGAACTTGTAGCCGCGGCGATATTCGAACTTATCGACGGCCTTCATCAGGCCGATATTCCCTTCCTGGATCAAATCTAGGAATTGCAGGCCACGGTTCGTGTATTTCTTGGCAATCGAGATCACAAGACGCAGGTTCGCTTCGACCATTTCTTTCTTGGCCTGACGTGCCTCTTTTTCACCCTTCTGGACCTGCTGGACGATGCGGCGGAATTCGGTGATATCCACCCCGACATATTGGCCAACCTGGGCCATGTCGCCGCGCAGTTCCTCGATCTTGGCAGTTGAGCGTTCGATCAGCATCTGCCAACCGCGCCCGGACTTTTCGGACATTTCCTCAAGCCAATTGGGATCAAGCTCGCGCCCGCGATAGGCATCGATAAATTCGCGGCGGTTGATGCGGGCCTGGTCGGCCAGTTTGACCATCGCGCTATCGATGGACATGATCCGGCGGTTGATCCCGTAAAGCTGGTCAATCAGCGCTTCGATCCGGTTGTTGTGTAAATGGAGCGAGTTCACCAATTCCACGATTTCAGAGCGCAGCTGCTGGTATTTCTTCTCTTCCTTGTCCGAGAATGAGGAATCCTCATTCAAGGTCGCAGACATCCGGGCGTCTTGCATATCAGAGAGGGTCGCAAAGTCGCGGGCGATGATTTCAAGCGTTTCCAGCACACGCGGCTTCAGCGTGGCCTCCATCGCGGCCAGCGACATGTTGGCCTGATCCTCATCATCGTCGTCGTCATCTTTGGCAATCGGGTTACCATCGGCGTCCAGCTCTTGCGCCTTTTCGACCTTTTCGGCAGGCGCATCGGCAGTCGGCACAACGACAGCAGCCGCTTCGCCATCCTCGCCCATTTGGTCGCCGAACGTGGTTTCAAGGTCGATCACATCGCGTAGCAGGATGTCTTCGTTCAGAAGTTCATCGCGCCAGATCGTGATCGCCTGGAAGGTCAGCGGGCTTTCACAAAGCCCCAGGATCATCGTGTTGCGACCGGCCTCAATCCGTTTGGCAATCGCGATTTCGCCTTCACGGCTCAGCAGTTCGACACTGCCCATTTCGCGCAGATACATGCGAACCGGGTCATCGGTGCGGTCAAGCTTTTCAGCCTCGGCCCCGCCCAGCGTCACCTCGCGCGAGCCAGCGACGGTCGCCACCTCGGTGCCGCCCTGGGGTTCTTCTGTTTCTTCGCTTTCTTCTTCTTCGGTGACCTGGATGCCCATTTCGGACAGCATCGACATCACATCTTCAATCTGATCAGACGACACCTGATCAGGCGGCAGCACGGCGTTCAGTTGATCGTAGGTGATATAGCCACGCTCGCGCGCGTCGGCGATCATCTTTTTGACCGCGGTTTGGCTCATATCCAGGCTGATGTCGCCATCCTGGTCGCCATCCTTACGATCGTCACCATCTTTTGCCATGCGCGGCCCCTCATAAAAGCAAAGAATATAGCACCGAAATGATTCGGCTGATTCGGTTAAAATCGAATCAACCTCGCATCGAGGTGATTCGCAAGCAGGTCAGGCCTAGTTTTCAGCGATTGTTGCCTGAATCAGGATTTAGGGCGCTCCGTCCCTTTGGCAAAACCGATTTGATCGAGAAGTTGATCAAATGCATTTTGTTCATCCTTTTTCATCCGCGCCCCATTTTCGCCGATCACATATTCGGCCCGGTCCTCATTATCGCCCCGCCCTGCCTTGTCGAGTGCGGCCGAGGCCTGCGCCAGTCGCCAGGTCAACCCTTCATCCACAACACCGGTTAGATCTTCAACCGCATCCTCAATCTCGCGCGCATGACCGCGACGGGCCATCAGCTTTGCGAATTCTTCGGTCAGGCAAAGGCGCGCGATTTCGGCATCACCCGGACGCCGGATCGCGGGGCTTATTGCCACATGGCTTTGCGACATCAGTTTTTCAAGGGGTGTTTCGCCCAATTCGCCCAAAATAACGGCGCGCAAGTCGTCCGCGCCCAGATGTCGCAAGATCAGGTTTTGCAATTCTTGGTGCAGCGGATCGCGGCATTCAAGCTGCTCAAGCGCCGTTTCAAATTCAGCGGCCACAGCGGGGGCTGCGATCATTGTTGCCAGAATGACCCCCTCGCGCAGGTGGTCTTCGGCGGCAGCGCCCGTGCCCAGCGCCGAGTTTTTGCTGGTCGCAACCGGGCTCACATCGCGTTTCCACGCCTCTTGTCGTCCATTCCAGGCCCGCTGTGGCCCTTTGCGCGGTCCCGGTTTTGCATTGCTGAACAATGCCCAGCGCATATCCTTAATCGCCTGGCCGTAATGGGTGCGGATCGACGGGTCCGCGATCAATTTTATCTTGTCGCGCAAGGCCTTATCCAAGGCAGCCTTGCGCTCTGGGCTGTCAAACACCTTGCCTTCGGTTTCCCGCCGCCACAGCAGTGCGACCATCGGGATCGCCTGATCAAGCAGTTTTTGCATCGCCCCGGCCCCTTGGGTCTTGAGCAGATCATCAGGGTCCTGCCCTTCGGGCATCAAGGCAAAGCGCAGGGATTTGCCCGCCTCAAGCAGCGGCAGCGCAATATCGATCAGGCGCATCGCCGCGCGCAGCCCGGCTGTATCCCCATCAAGCGCGATGATCGGCTCGGGTGCGATCCGCCACAAAAGGCGTAACTGGTCTTCGGTGATGGCCGTTCCCAACGGGGCAACCGTGGCGGTAAAACCCGCCTCGGCCAGGGCGATCACGTCCATATAGCCCTCGGCCACGATCAGCGGTTTGCCTTTGCCTGCCGCCTCGCGCGCGGGTCCATGATTGAACAGGCTCCGCCCTTTATCAAACAGCGCTGTTTCGGGCGAATTATAATATTTGGCCGGGTGGTTGGGATCCATGGCGCGCCCGCCAAAGCCGATGGCCCGCCCCCGCGCATCCCGGATCGGGAACATGATCCGCCCGCGGAACCGGTCATAAGGCGCACCGCCCCGGTCGCTTTCTGCGGCAAGACCTGCCGCGATCACATCATCCTGTTTGACGCCTTTGCCCGTCAGGCTGGCAAGCACCCCGCCTTTGGCGGGGGCAAATCCGATTTCCCAGCGGGTCTGCGCCTCTGCGCTCAGCCCGCGCCTTTCAAGATAATCCCGGGCCTCAGAGGCCGCGCCAGTTTGCAATTGCAACCTGTGCCATTTGACCGCCTGTTCCATAACGTCGGTTAAGACGGCGCGCTGATCTGCTTTTTGCTGCGCTTGCGGGTCGCGTTCGGGCACGGTCATCCCCGCTTCGCTTGCCAAAATTTTCACGGCTTCCATGAAGTCGACATTTTCCGTCTCACGCACAAAGCTAATCGCATCCCCCTTAGCGTGGCATCCAAAGCAATAGTAATAGCCTTTCTGATCGTCGACGTGAAAGCTGGCCGTCTTTTCCTGATGGAAGGGGCATGGGGCCCAAAGATCACCCTTGCCTTGGTTGGACTTACGGGTGTCCCACATGACTTTACGCCCGACGACCTGCCCAAGGGACAGCCGGTTGCGTAATTCATCCAGAAAACCAGGGGGCAAGCTCATCGGCGCATTATCAGGCGGCCTGTCCCGAATGTCGACCCGGGCTATCCTGGGGCGCGATCAAAATTCTAGAATTTTGATCTAACGGGCCGCAACCCTGCGCATCACCGTTTCCAATTCATGCATCAGCGTCGCCGCCATCGATCGCATCACCATAATCTCGCAGTTATGCGCATCCACACGCGTGATCGCGATATGCAGCGCCCCTGCCATTGTTCGTGCCGAATATCCGGTTTTGAAATGGGCCGGCCGCAAATCAATCGGCACAAGGCGGGCCAGCACATCAATCATCTGCGTCCCGCATATCTTGACGACGGCCCAAGCATCGGACTGATCTGTCACCGCCGCCATCCCGGTCAATGAAACGGGGGCTGTCACCAGCCAAACCCCATGACCAAACCATTGGACGGTCACATTATCCTTTGTCTTGCGCCGCCCCAAGGGCGTCAATCCAAGCCCGATTTGCGCCTTCAAAGCTTCAGACACGGCGCTTTGCTGCATTTGAAAAGGCGCCACCGAAAAAAGCTGATCATAGATCACCTCGACCGCTTCGACATCCCCGATCCGAAGCGGCACGCCCGGCACGCAGGCCGGTTTCGCGATCAGCTTAACCACGCGCGCGCCCTCCGTCTGGATCAAAGAACACCGGATCGCAGATTTCAACCAAGGTCTGGGCTTTGCGCAAATGATCAACCATGCGCATTGTCTCGCCGTGCCGATCTCTGCCCGATTGCAAAAACCCAAGCCCAATATGGCCCTGCAAGGTCGGGGAATAACAAACGGAGGTCAGATGCCCCTGACTGTTTTCACGCGTCGCTTGGGCATCCGTTCCAAACAAATGCGCGCCGGCCCAAAGTGGTTGCGCTGCATCGATCGCGCGCAACCCGACAAGCTGCCCACGCATCGGATCAACCAGCCCGGGCCGCCTTGCAGCTGCCTGCCCGATGCAGTCTTTCTTGCGGCTGATCATCCGGTCCAACCCGATATCAAAGGCCGTCGTCCGCCCGTCCATTTCGGCATGCGTCAGAAACCCCTTCTCAATCCGCAGCACGTTCAACGCCTCCATCCCGTAAGGCCCACCCCCAAACGTTTCAGCCTGCGCCACGAGCATCCGAAACAGACTTTCGCCATAACGCGCAGGCACCGCGATCTCATAACCAAGCTCACCCGAGAACGAGACCCGGAACAAACGCCCCTTCACGCCGGACAGGTCAATGTCCCCGCAAGACATGAAGGGCCATTCGATCAACGGCACCTCCAAAACGCTTTCGAGCAACGCGCGACTTTGCGGGCCGGCGACAGCGAATTGCGCCCATTGTTCAGTCACAGACAAGGCCCGCGCATCCAGATCAGGGTGTAATACCTGCAATACAAATTCCAGATGGCGCATCACCTGGCCCGCCGCCGCCGTTGTTGTGGTGATCACAAAATGATCCTCGGTCAGGCGGGCGGCCGTTCCGTCATCCATCACATGACCATCCTCACGCAGCATCAACCCATAGCGCATGCGCCCCGGCCTGAGGGTCGACAGGGTGTTCGCATAAACAAAGTCCAGCAAAGCCGCGGCGCCGGGCCCCTGCACATCAATCTTACCAAGGGTTGAGACATCACAAATCCCCACTGCCTCCCGCACGAGGCGCACCTCACGGTCGCAGGACTGCCGCCAATGCGTCTCACTGGTCGCTGGGAAATAGCTGGGCCGATACCACAGCCCCGCTTCAACCATCGGAGCGCCGCGCGCGATACTGGCACTATGCGATGTGGTCAACCGCGCGGGGGCAAAGCCTTTGCCTTCCCCACCTGCCCCCATGGCCGCAATCGGCACCGGCACGTAAGGGGGCCGAAAGGTTGTGGTGCCGGTTTCGGCAATGCCGCGCCCGGTCGCATCGGCCAAAATAGCCAGAGCCACAACATGCGAAGACTTACCCTGATCGGGGGCCATGCCCTGTGTCGTATAGCGTTTCATATGTTCCACAGAGCGGAAATTTTCCTGCGCTGACAGGGCGATATCCTTCACATGAACATCATTTTGGAAATCGACCCATTTGCGCCCGCGCCCGGGCACGGCCCAAAACGGACTGATCCGGTAGGCTGCATCATCCGCAACGGGCACAGACATCTTCGGCTTTCGCCCCAGTTCCTTTGCGATTTCGGCCCCAACTTCGGCCCCTGCGCGCAAGCAGCCTGCCGTATCAAACACCCCGTTGCACGCACCTGCGGCCACAAGACCCGGGACACTGTCAGGGGTCGGCACGAAGGATGCAATCCGGGGCGACCAGACCGGGCGGCCATTCATATGGCAGGTCAAATGGACCGCCGGGTTCCATCCCCCTGACACAGCGAGGCAATCGGTCTTTATAGTGTGCGTGACACCCTGCTGCGCGATAGTGATGCTTTTCAGGGCATGGCGGCCTTGGGTGGCAACAACCTGCGCCCCGGCAAAAACCGGATAGTCAGCCTGCGCTGCGATATCCGCCCGCGTGTCGATCAGGGCCGCGACCTTTACCCCAGCTGCGTGCAAATCCCGTGCGGTGCGATGGGCATCATCATTATTGGCAAAAACCGTCACCGATTGACCCGGCGCGACACCCCAACGGTTGATGTAAGACCGGACAGAACCTGCCATCATGATGCCCGGGCGGTCGTTATTTGGAAAGGCGATCGGGCGCTCAAGCGCCCCCGTGCAAAGGATCGCATGTCTGGCGGCAATACGCCAAAAGCAATTGACCGGCTTGTCCGGCAGGCGAGGGCCCGCAATCCGCTCAAGCGCACTATAAGTGCCCTGATCATAAGCGCCGGTTACCGTTGTTCGCAGCATCAGGCGGACATTCTTCATCGCGCTCAGCTCGCCGAGAACCTTTTGCACCCAGGCGGGGCCGGGCTGGCCATCCACCTCTTCGACCTCGCGCAAAAGGCGGCCGCCCATGGCCGTATCTTCATCGGCCAAAATCACGTCAGCCCCGGCGCGGGCCGCAGTCAAGGCAGCCATCAATCCCGTTGGTCCGGCACCAATCACCAGAATATCGCAAAAGCCGAAGGCTTTTTCATTTTGGTCAAGGCTCGCATCGCCGCTAAGCGCGCCAAGACCTGCCGCGCGCCGGATAACTGGCTCATAAAGCGATTTCCAAAATCCTTTCGGCCACATGAAAGTCTTGTAATAAAACCCAGCACCCAGGAATGGCGCGCAGAGATCATTCACCGCCATCAGATCATAACGCAGACTGGGCCAGGCATTTTGGCTTAACACCTCAAGCCCTTCAGACACTTCAAGGGTCGTGGCACGCATATTCGGTTCCCGCTGCGCACCGCGCCCCACTGTGACAAGCGCATTGGGTTCTTCGGATCCTGCGGACATCACGCCGCGCGGGCGGTGATATTTGAAAGATCGCGCAACCAGTTTGACCCCGTTGGCCAGCAAAGCGGCAGCGACAGGCTCGCCCGGCACGCCCTGCAGCTGGCGGCCATCAAAGGTAAAGCTGACCAGTTTTTCGGGTGCCTTCAGCCTCATCTTTTGACCTTCTCGGCCAGCGTGACGCTGTCTATTGCATGGGTCTGCGTGTTACGCTCAATGACCAGCCAGGCGCCGCAGCCAGCTTCGTGGCACCACAAATCCCGCGTAAGACCTGCCGGATTGTCCCGAATATGCAGGTAATCATCCCAGGCCTCAGGCCCCGCATCCGGCGCTGGACGGCGCAGCGTCAAAGCATCGCCCTGATAGTAAAATTCGCGCCGGTCGCGCGCGCCGCAATTGGGGCATATGATCCGCATCGCTGCCTCCTCTAATGCAGATTGTGCTGAGAGCCGGTGCCCTCTTCATCCATCAACCCCGCCCCATCGCGGAACCGGTTCAACCTGAACTTTGCGGCGGGCGGGTGATGATGGCCGGTCGCCATCAAATGCGCAAAGCTGAAGCCAGACCCCGGCACCGCCTTGAACCCGCCATAACACCAACCGCAATCGATAAAGAGCCCGTCCGTATCTGTCTTGTCGATGATGGGCGATCCGTCAGGCGTCATATCCATGATCCCGCCCCAGGACCGCAGAACCTTGGCTTGCCCGATCATCGGCATCAACGTCATTGCAGCCTCCATCACATGTTCCTGCATCGGCAGATTGCCCCGTGCCGCGTAAGAGCTGTAAAAATCGATATCCCCCCCGAAGACCAAACCGCCCTTATCCGATTGGCTGATATAGAAATGCCCCATGCCAAAGCTGACCACGTGATCGATGCAGGGTTTCAGGCCCTCCGTGACAAAAGCCTGCAAGACATGGCTTTCGATCGGCAGCCGCATTCCTGCCATGGCTGCGACCTGACTGGATCTGCCAGCCACAACGATGCCAACTTTTCCGGCCCGGATCGCACCACGGGTCGTTTGCACGCCTATTACCTGACCGCCTTCAATATCGATGCCTGTCACTTCGCAGTTCTGAATGATGTCGACACCGCGTTGATCTGCCGCGCGCGCATAGCCCCAGGCCACCGCATCATGCCGTGCGGTGCCCCCACGCGGATGATACAGACCGCCATAAATTGGAAACCGCGCGTTGTCGAAATTCAGATAGGGCAGGATCCGGCGCACACCGTCGCAATCCAGCAGAATCGCGTCATCCCCCTGATTGATCATCGCATTGCCCCGCCGGGCGAAGGCATCACGCTGTCCATCTGAATGGAAAAGATTGATCAGCCCGCGCTGGGAATGCATGACATTATAATTGAGATCCTGGGCCAGCCCTTCCCAAAGCCTGAGCGAGTGGGAATAGAATTCCGAGTTCCCCGGCAAAAAGTAATTGGCCCGCACAATCGTGGTGTTCCGCCCCACATTGCCGCCGCCGATATACCCCTTTTCGAGCACCGCGATATTGGTCAGCCCATGTTCCTTTGCCAGATAGTAGGCCGTCGATAATCCATGCCCGCCGCCGCCAATGATGATCGCGTCATAGGCAGGCTTGGGGTCGGGGTTGCGCCAAACAGGTCTCCAGCCCTTTTGGCCGAAAATCCCCTCTTTGATCACCTCAAAGCCCGAGTAACGCATCGCATTTCCCTGTTGCCGCCTGCCAAAGCCTAGCAACAGACCCGGGCTGTTGCATATCCTCATTTCGACAGAAAGCGACCAACCGGCGACGTGTGATGTTAGTGAACGGTGATGACCTGTCCAGTTTGCGGCCCTTCCACGCATTTCACATAGGCAAGACCAACAGCTTTGCTGGGCACAGCTATGTGTCCGGGAAACCACTCCCCATAGCGCGGTACAGATATGTCAAGCAGGCCCGGGCTGACCACGTTCAGCCGTTGGCCTTTGGGCATTTCGATTGCTGCGCCCCTGACAAATCCGGCCAATGCACCATTGGCCGTCGCGGCACCGGCGCCCATACGGATGGGGTCTTGATCCAGGATTCCGCTGGTCAACGTGAATGATCCGCCATCAGCCACATAATCGCGCCCCGCCAAGACAAGATTGATCTGCCCCATCACCTTGTCCTTGAGACCGACCATAAACTGATCATGTGTGAATTCAGCCAAGGGCCCAAAATGAACATTTCCAGCGGTACAAACGACAGCATCAACCTGACCAACATGATCATACATCGCCGCAACAGAGACGGGATCGGCGATATCGCATGCCAGATCACCGCTAGTACGGCCAACGGTGATAATGTCATGTCTTGGGGATAATGCGGCCAGGGCCGCCTGCCCCACATCGCCGGTCGCGCCGATTAGAACAATCTTCATATTGACCTCTTTTTCCACGATATCTCTTTGAGAATGGGTTAGCACAACTCGCCCGGAACCTTTCAAGGCGGATCACGCCCAAAGGTGCTCCGCCTCAGTCTTAGGTTCAGGACCGAACTGCGGCTTTCCTTTCTAAAGCCCCTTCGCTTGATAACTGTCGGCCACCTTGCGGATCGAAACCAGATAAGCCGCTGTGCGCAGGTCCTGCACGTCGTCGCGGCCATGCCAAACCTCGCGCATCGCCTGATACGCCGCCCGCATCGTATCATCGAGCCCCGAGCGGACCAGCTCCAACTCGCCTGCGCCGCGCAGATATTTTTCCTTGAACCCCGGGCTTAGCTCCCAACCCAGCCCCTTGTCCGCCGAAAGGCGCTCCAACTCATCCACGACCAGTTGATGCCGGCTTTCTTCGGCCCGTCTTTGCATCCTGCCGAACCGGATATGGCTTAGGTTTTTGACCCATTCGAAATAGGAAACCGTTACCCCGCCTGCATTGGCATACATGTCGGGGATAATAATGCATCCCTTGGCCCGCAGAATATCATCAGCACCGGCGGTTATAGGCCCATTCGCCGCCTCGATGATCAACGGGGCCTTGATCCGTTCGGCGTTGGTCAGGTTGATAACCCCCTCCAAGGCGGCCGGGATCATGATGTCGCAATCCGCCTCTAACAGCAGCGCGCCGTCCGTGTGGTGATTGGCGTCTGGGTACCCGGTAACGCCCCCATGTTTGACGATCCATGCGCGCACAGCTTCGACATCCAATCCAGCCTCGTTGTGTAATGCGCCGTCCCGTTCGATGATCCCGGTGATGATCGCCCCATCTTCTTCAGACAGGAATTTGGCAGCGTGATAGCCCACATTGCCGAGCCCCTGAACAATGATACGCTTGCCTTCCAGATTGCCGGTCAGCTTGGCGGCAGCGACATCCTCGGGGTAGCGGAAAAATTCCCGCAGCGCGTATTGGACGCCGCGCCCTGTCGCCTCAACCCGGCCTGCAATGCCGCCAGCATGGGGCGGTTTGCCGGTGACGCATGCCGCGCCGTTAATATCGGTTGTGTTCATGCGTTTGTACTGATCGGCAATCCAGGCCATTTCCCTTTCGCCAGTCCCCATATCCGGGGCGGGGACATTTTGGGCGGGATGGATCAAATCGCGCTTGACCAGCTCATAGGCAAAGCGGCGGGTGATCAGCTCCATCTCATGTTCATCCCATGCACGCGGGTCCACACACAGCCCGCCTTTCGAGCCGCCGAATGGTGCCTCAACCAGGGCGCATTTATAGGTCATCAAAGCGGCCAAGGCTTCAACCTCGTCCTGGTGCACAGCTGTGGAAAAACGGATCCCGCCTTTGACCGGCTCCATATGTTCGGAATGGACAGATCTGTAGCCGGTAAATGTGTGAATTGCCCCGCGCAGACGAACCCCAAAACGGACGGTGTAAGTGGCGTTACAGACGCGTATTTTTTCCTCTAGACCGGGGCTTAAATCCATCAGCGCGACGGCCCTGTTGAACATCAAATCAACGGATTCGCGAAAGCTGGGTTCTTGCGGTGTTTCAGGCTCTGTCATGGTGGTTCCTTTTTCGCAGAGACATGCCCTTTTCGGGGCATATAGGCAGATGACAGCAACATGCACGTGATTCGCAAAAACTTAGCAAAGATCTTTTGTGCGACGAAAAAACGTGAAGATTCTATTAATCGGACAGGCCCAAGTGCTTTTCCAAAGCCGATTTGTTTCTGCCTCACAGACAGTTATGCCCAATTTGACGTAATGTCCCGACCCCGCAAGAGGAAATTCGCCACACCCGCAGATAAACGCCCAAATTTTGCCACAGCGTAATGTTTTTCGTGATATGTGGATTCAATCGCGCCGCGACGGGTGGCGCAGCTGCTACTGCCGCTATTGGGGAACATGATGATTACAAGATTTCGATCCAACACCGATGCCGCGCCGAACCTTCGCGCGCGCTTCCTTCGTGCCTTTGGGAAAGATGAAGATGGCGAGATCATCATTCTGACACTGATCCTGCTCATCATCATGCTTGTCGTGGGCGGCATGGGGGTTGACTTCATGCGGTTCGAGGCGCGCCGCGTCGTCCTGCAAAGTGTGTCTGATCGCGCGGTTCTTGCAGCGGCTGAATTGGATCAGTCACTCGACACCAAAGAGGTTGTTGTCAGCTATTTTGAAACGGCTGGTTATGAGGATTCGATTGTCGGTGAGCCCGAGATCGTCAATCTGGCGGGCTCACGGTCTGTGCAGGTGCGATCCCAAATCGACGTAAACACAATTTTTCTGCGCTTAATCGGCATGGATCAATTGGATGCGCCAGCACTGTCTGCGGCGGTCGAAGGCGCCAGCAACGTCGAGGTTTCGCTGGTACTTGATATTTCCGGCTCTATGGCAAACGCGGTGGCTGGTTCAACGAAAATGGAGCTGTTAAAAGCGGCGGCGTCAGACTTTGTCGATGATATCCTAAGCCCTGAATATCAGGATGAGGTGTCAATCTCACTCATCGCTTACTCCCAGCACGTCGCAGCAGGTCAGGCCCTTTTTGATGCGATCAATACAACGCCCGACTCGCTCTATTTGAATACATCCGGCCGCAGGACGACCGTCGAAGAAATCGATTCTTCGGATCCAGGATTTGATGATCTCGATCCTGACCTGGTGACGACGAACCACTCAACTTGCATCGACTTCGAGGCGAACGACTATGCAACCATGACATTTGATGTCGCGCGCACTTACGAGCAGGTCGAAACATTTGAGCATTATTCAAACTACAGCGGTGAGACTTTCAACAAACCGTTGTGCCCGCATGAAGACTTCCAAGCAATTATTCCGTTCAGCCAGAATGTTGCTGAGTTGCAGGCCGCCATCGGCCAGTATCAACCGACAAGCTTCACGTCGATCCATATCGGCATGCGTTGGGCAACTGCACTGATCGATCCCTCGATGCGTCCGCTTCTTGCGACTGTCAGCGGTCTGGACCCAGCCTTCGCAGGTGTCCGCCCTCTGGATTACACTGACACGAATGATGAAGAAAACAACGTGAAGTACATCGTTTTGATGACCGACGGGCAGAACGTGCGCGGACGCCGCCTCGACGACGATTATGGTGACGATTTCTATTATCGCCGTGCCGCAAACGAAAACCCATGGAACTACTGGCGCAACAACATTGACGATCACCCAAGTGGCGATACACCCACTCTCAACAATGTTTCTGAATATCCGGACACGGCTGCTCAGATGAACATTTGGCTCCAGCAAAGCTGCACGGCGGCCAAGGATGCGGGGGTGATCGTATTTACCATCGCGATGGGCGCTGGCGCTTCTGGTGAGGCAGAGATGCAAGAATGCGCGACATCGGAAAACTACTATTACGCAACCGAAGGCGGCGATATCAGCTATATCTTTGAAGAGATAGCAGCGAATATCACCGAACTGCGTCTGAGCCTGTGATGATGTCGAAACATAACAAACTGCGGGAGTTGCTGCGCAACTTCCGCCGTGACGAAGATGGTGTTGTGACGCTTGAGTTCGTCATCATCTTTCCGGTGTTCTTCTTCTTTTTCTTGATGACCATCGAAAGCGGGATCATTTCGCTGCAGCATTTTCGGCTTGAGCGGGCTGTCGACCTGACTGTGCGCGACATTCGGATTGGCGAAATGCGCAATCCAACGCGTCAGGAAATGCTTGAGAGCATCTGCGACATCGCCGCAACAATTCCAAATTGTGAGGCAGAGGTCGAGATCGAGCTGATTGTGAATGATCTGCGGAACTGGACTGCAGTGGATGGGCGAATTCAATGCATTGATCGCGGTGAAGATCCACCCTCAGGTGATAGTGTAATCCCGACCGGTGGTGACAATGAGCTGATGTATATGCGGGTCTGCGCCCGTATCGATCCGCTGATGCCAACGACCGGGCTTGGTAAAGCCATCGTCGACGGTAATTCAGGTAGTGCTGCCGCCGGCTCGTACGCGCTCGTTTCAACGGCCGCCTTTGTTATTGAACCATTTGGATCAGACTGATGAACTTAAAAACAGCAATCAACAACTTTTGGGCCGATGAAGACGGCGCGGTTATGTCACTCGGGCTTCTGTTTGCGGTGCCAATCCTCGTCTGGGCACTTTTGTCGACCTTTGTTTATCTCGACCTGTTCCGGACTGAACTGATCGCAAACAAAGCCGGCATCACACTTGCAGATATGATCAGCCGTGAAGAAAACCCGATCACAGATGACTATATTGATGGGGCCGTCGAGCTTCTCGAATTGCTGACCGAGGCCGACGATGCGCCCGACCTGCGCGTCACCGTTGTATGGTATGATGAAGATGCCGATGCCCTTGAGGTGTCATGGTCTGAACACCGGGGCTATGATGCACCCTACACAACGGCCGATATGACCACACTTCGAAACCGTATCCCGATTATGGGTAATTTCGACCGGGCGATCATCGTCGAAACCCGGACCGACTATAGCCAGCCGATTTCCTACTCAATGGGGCCATTTACCGGTGCTGACCTTAACGATGTTGAGTTCAACACGTTCACCGTGATTAAGCCACGCTTCACGCCCAATTTCTGCTTCGACGAAATCCCGAGTTCCGACACCAATGTGATGGACTGCTAAGCGGCGCGGCGCTGCGCGACACGAAAGGCGATCTGCTCGGCCATGAATTTGCATTGACCGGCAGAGGTTACGCCACCAACACCAACACGGCGCCCCAAGCGCCACCACAGCCCCGGAGCCCAGCTTCGGGGCTGTTTCGTTTCAAGCACCAGGATAAAACCGTTTGAGGGTTTGAAGGCAAAAACGCCCCTCTCGACGGCTTTGATGTCATCCATATGTGCCAGGACCGTCCCATTACTGTCCCGCAGCTCAGTTTCTGTAAGTTCGATCACCATCGTCGTGGCGCGTCGCAGCAACTCAGCCAGCCACAGCGCCCCAATCCCGAACATGAACATGAAAATCATCCAAAACAGGCCCGGGGGTTCCGACAGAACTGTCAGCAACACCACCGCGCCCAAAGATACGACAATCACATATGCAAACGCCCGGCGGATCGGCGATGCGCCGACAACCGCATAAACCCCGTTTTCGTCAGGATGGAACATTTCGATGGCCCCTACGACTAATCATTTTTGGCAAGCGGATGGGAGGCAACCCATCCGACTAGCCACCCGTCCATATCGGGTTCGACCGGAAAAGCCCATATGATTTGGCCAATTGGCGTGTTGCAACCCGGTCATCCACGCATTGATTGACAGCACCGCGCAGGACAGGCCCAAATCCAGCCATTCATATGATCCAGTCGGCCACAATCGGTCCGGCTTGTGAGAGACGATACCGGCCCGCAACAAGACCAAACTATCGTAAGCGGCGGTCTTCGCCACACAGAACCTCCAGGACAGTCCTGATCTTGTTCGCAGATGAATATTTCTTCTGGTCTGACGTCAAACGCTTTTCAGGATCTGATCAGTCTTGCTTTCGGTATCACGGCTTGCTGTCTCACCTTCGACCCTCAAAGTCTACGAGCCAGAAACCCTAGCTTACGCAACAGGCTTCGAATGCCCCAAGGGCTCCGACTTCGGAAAGTAGTGGAATTGTCCGCTACAGATTGATTTGACAATGTGAAACCATCATGTTCACGGGGTATCAGCCAGTCAGACGGCACATGTATCTCCGCTGTCGGGGTTCCGCTTCTGACATGTTCATCCAAAAGAACCCCCCTCAATTATCTCATTTGTCTAAATGCAACTATTCTCAGCCGCGTATTGCAAAAGACTGGCCCGCAAATCTAACAGACTTTGAGTGTCGAAAGACGCGATCCCAAAGGCACCTCTTTCAATGACGCTGACAGGGCCAAATTTGCCGAATGCAATACTACGATTGAGGCTTCCAACGACATCAACCCTTTGGTGTAGCTCATACTCTATCAGAGACGAATATTCATCGTGCGAACTAGGGAATTGATAGGGCCAATTGGATTGCGGGTAGGCACTAGCTACCCAACGGTCAAAGCTTAGCAACTGAGAATATCGCTCCCAATAGGCGTCGTTGTACTGAAGCGTAAGTAAGAAGTCAGTTCCGTCAGAAAACTCTTTTACTTCGACACGGGCATCAGAAAGGCTTCGAATTGTCGAGATATCCAAATAGCGCCAATATGCAAAGAACCCGTTATTACGTTCTGTCGGCTCGAAGCGACGCGCAAACGCCACTCCGCAACCTCGAAGATCCACCTTTTCATAGCCCACCGTTTCAAATGCAGAGACGAGTTGATCAGATGCCGTTTGTGTCTGCTGAACTTGTTGCGGTGTCGCGGTGGTCGCGAAAACTAAAAAGATAGCAGATAGCCAAGTACGCACATTCGAAACTGTCATCAAATTGCTTCTCGTCTCAAAACAAGGGTTAACTGATCATTAGCGATTTAAACCCAAGGGCCTCACTCCGGTAAAGGGTGAATCCACAAAATACCTGACTACCTTAGTCAAGCCAGAATCCCCCCTCCGATACTCCCAATCCCGGCAACAACCCGCCCCGCTGTACATACGCCGTATGTACAGGTTCTGTACGCAATCTGTACGATGATTTTCGCGCCAGCAGCACCACCAAAACGTCCCGCTGCGCGTCAGGTACGCCAAAGCCTTCGCATCCCACATGGGGGATTCCAGATCCGGAACGGAGGATGGCGAAGGCCCGGGAAGAGCGCGCGCCAAAAAGCAGTGGATGAGCAACCAATACTGAATTTACAGGGCCGGCCGAAAGGTGGCTCGAAATCCTGACGTCCCGGTTAAGTAAATAAAGACAAATACTTAAAAGTTATGGTGCGGGCGGTGGGACTCGAACCCACACGGGCACAAGGCCCAACAGATTTTAAGTCTGGTATGTCTACCATTCCATCACGCCCGCATCCTTGGCGCAGTCTTCTATGTTCGCCGCCGGACCCGTCTTCAGCCCGAAAGCGATCTAACAAACGCAACGCCTTGTTCCAAATGCAGATATCCGCACGGGGAACAAGAGCCTTGGGTCACGCCCCATGATCTGGGAAAAGAACCAAAGCCCGTATACTCCCTAAAGTCACATGGCTTTGATCACAATAGCCATTTGGCATTCATCCCCTGCCCAAATCTCAGATGTCTTGCCCCAACGGCTCGGTCAACAGCGCCCGCTCTTGTAGCCAGGGGTTCAATGCGACCGCTGCGCGCAACGCCTCTTGTGCGCCGTCCATCTGCCCCATGCCGATCAAAGTCAGCGCTTTGCCCGATAGGGCACCCGTGTGATTTGGGTTCAACGCCAAGGTCCGATCAATATCAATCAAAGCCGCCGCATAATCCTGCCGCAGATAGCTGACAAAGGCCCGCTGGTTGTACCCTTCGGCAAAGTCTGGGCAATACTCGACCAGTTGATCAAGCACATCTCTTGCGTTGAGCAGATCAAACATGGCCCGCAGCTGCATCCCCTGATCAAGCAGCAACTGCGCTTTGTCATCGGGCGCATCCGTCCAGAGCGCCCAAAGTTCAGCGTTCAATCCATCGGCCTGCGCCTGGCTTTCCGCCACGGCGAGGCCTTCAAACAGCTCATGGACCCGCGCGCTATGGTCCGGGCTGGCCGGGCATATGTCCGCCCAAGCCGGGCTCGCCAATACACAAAACAAGGTCATCAATCGCATGGTGCCAGCCTGCGCCCAGCACGCCGCCCCGGTCAAGTCCGTGTATCAAAGCGGTGTAGGTCCGTCTTCTTTGACAGCCTGCATCGCTACATAGGTCGATGTGTTGGACACATGCGGCAGGGTCGATATTTTCTCTGCCAAAACAGCACGATACCCGGTCATACCAGTTGTGCGCACCTTCAAAAGGTAATCAAACGCCCCTGCGATCAGGTGGCATTGCTCAATCTCGGGGATGTTGATCACGGCATTGTTAAAGGCTGCCAGCGCCGCCTCGCGCGTGTCGCTGAGCTTGACCTCAACAAAGGTCACATGGTCCCGCCCAAGCCGGATTGGATCAAATAGGGCGGTGTAACCAAGGATGATCTTTTGATCCTCAAGCCGTTTCAGCCGCGCTTGGGTTGGCGATTTTGAAAGCCCGATGCGCCGCGCCAGATCAGTAACACTGATCCGCCCATCCACCGCAAGATGATCAAGAATCTTGCTATCAAAGGAATCCAGCGGTTTATCCATTTCGACCATACTTTACCTCAAATTCAGTTCATTCGACCTTTGCGAGCACATTGAACAACACGACTAACCGCGAAATATCCATTATTCTAGTCCTATTGATCAGGAGCCTGAAGATGTCGCATCACGATACCAACCGCCTTTCTGCGCAAATGGACGCTGCAACCTATCTGGATGAGGCCACGGCCATCGCCGAACTCCGAAACGCCGCAAACCTGTCAACCGCCGACCGCGACCGCATCAGCACCCGTGCCGCCACCTTGATCCGCGATATTCGCAGCAGCGGCACCCCCGGCCTGATGGAGGTGTTTTTGGCCGAATACGGTCTGTCCACCGACGAAGGCATCGCCTTGATGTGTCTAGCCGAGGCGCTTTTGCGCGTTCCTGATACCGAAACCATCGACGCCCTGATCGAAGACAAGATCGCCCCATCCGATTGGGGAAAGCATCTTGGGCATTCTTCCTCCTCGCTGGTCAATGCCTCGACCTGGGCTTTGCTGCTAACCGGCCGCGTACTGGAAGAAACCAAGCCCGGTTTGGCAGGCGCTTTGCGCGGCGCGGTCAAACGTCTGGGCGAACCTGTGATCCGCACTGCGGTTGCCCGCGCCATGCGCGAGATGGGCCGCCAGTTTGTGCTGGGTGAGGATATTCACAAGGCCATGAAACGGGCTGAGGGGATGCAGGCCAAGGGGTTCACCTATAGCTATGATATGCTGGGCGAAGCTGCCCGCACAGAGGCCGATGCCCGCGGCTACCATCTGGCCTATTCGCGGGCCATCAGCGTGATTGCCGATCACTGCGTGCATGAAAGCGTCGCCGAGAACCCCGGCATTTCGGTCAAGCTATCCGCCCTGCATCCCCGTTATGAGCTGGCCCAGCGCGCCCGTGTCATGGCCGAGCTTGTCCCCCGTGTCCGCGCGTTGGCCATGCTGGCCAAATCTGCGGGCATGGGTTTTAACATCGACGCCGAAGAGGCTGACCGCCTGTCCCTTTCGCTTGAGGTCATCGGCGCCGTGCTTTGTGACCCTGCCCTTGCCGGTTGGGACGGGTTTGGCGTTGTCGTGCAGGCATATGGGCAGCGCGCCCCGCTTGTCATCGATCATCTTCATGCGCTTGCAACCCGGCTGGATCGCAAGATCATGGTGCGCCTTGTCAAAGGCGCCTATTGGGATGCCGAGATCAAGCGCGCTCAGGTCGAAGGGATTGATGGCTTTCCGGTTTTCACCCGTAAATCGCATACTGATATCAGCTACATCGCCAATGCTCGCAAATTGCTGGGCCTAACCGACCGGATTTACCCCCAATTTGCGACCCATAACGCCCATACGGTCGCAGCGATCCTTGATCTGGCCGCGCAGGTGGGCCGCACGCCTGCCGATTACGAATTCCAGCGGCTGCATGGCATGGGCGAGGCTTTGCATACGATCATCCTGCAATCCGAACAGACCCGCTGCCGCATCTACGCCCCCGTTGGTGCCCATGAAGATCTGCTGGCCTATCTGGTCCGCCGTTTGCTTGAGAACGGCGCGAATTCCAGTTTCGTCAATCAGATTGTCGATGATCAGATCCCGCCCGAAACCATCGCAGCTTGCCCGTTTGATCAGGCCCAATCCAATTGCCCCCTCCCCACTGGCCCCGCGCTTTTTCAACCGCAGCGGATTAATGCAAAAGGTTGGGATCTAAGCCACCTGCCGACCCTTGCCACCATCGACAAAAGCCGCGCTGCGTTCCTGCCCTATCAATGGCAGGCTGCGCCGATCCTTGCCACCGACACCGGCGATGGCCCCACCCAGCAGGTCGTCAATCCAGCCCGCCCCGATGACATCGTCGGACAGGTCCAATGCGCGACGATGCAAGACGTTGACACCGCATTGGCCGCTGCCCAGCCTTGGGATGACAGCGCGGTGCACCGGGCGCGTATCCTGAACGCCGCAGCAGACGCCTATGAGGCACATGCCCCTGAGTTGTTTGCGCTTCTCGCGCGTGAGGCGGGCAAATGCCTGCCCGATGTGGTCGCCGAGCTGCGCGAGGCGGTAGATTTTCTGCGCTATTACGCAGCTGGCGCGCCGCAGGACCATCCCCCGCGCGGGATTTGGACCTGCATCAGCCCCTGGAATTTTCCATTGGCGATTTTCACCGGCCAAATTGCCGCCGCCCTGGCAACCGGCAATGCGGTGCTGGCCAAACCAGCGGGCCAGACGCCACTGATCGCGGCCCGTGCTGTCCAGCTCTTGCATGGGGCTGGCGTGCCGCGCACAGCGCTGCAACTATTGCCCGGCGAAGGCGATATCGGCGCCGCACTTTGTGCAGACCGGCGCATTGCCGGAGTTGCCTTTACCGGCTCGACCGCCACCGCCCTGCGCATCCGGCAAAGCATGGCAGCCCATTGCGCGCCCGGCACGCCCTTGATTGCCGAAACAGGCGGTTTGAATGCGATGATCGTCGACAGCACCGCCCTGCCCGAACATGCGGTGCGCGATATTATCAACAGCGCTTTCCGATCTGCCGGGCAGCGCTGTTCGGCGCTGCGCTGTCTTTATGTGCAAGACGATATTGCAGATAAGCTTTGCGAAATGCTGTTCGGTGCGATGGATGAACTGGCCCTTGGCGATCCATGGGACCTGTCCACCGATCTGGGGCCCGTGATTGATGATGCGGCCTTCCAATCGATCACAGATCATATTGAGACCGCCCGCAATGAAGGTCGGATCATCCATCAAATAGATACGGCCCCGCGCCCGGGCTTTGTCCCGCCAACAGCGATCCGGGTCGATAGCATTGCCGACATGAAACAAGAGGTCTTCGGCCCGGTCCTGCATATCGCCACCTTTCGCGCGACCGAGATTGAGCAGGTCATCGCATCCATCAACGCCACCGGCTATGGGCTGACATGCGGGCTGCACACGCGGATTGATGACCGCGTGCAGATGATCGTTGAACAGGTCCATGCGGGAAATATCTATGTAAATCGCGACCAGATCGGTGCGGTTGTGGGCAGCCAACCCTTTGGCGGCGAGGGGCTTTCCGGCACTGGCCCAAAGGCCGGCGGACCCCACTATCTGGCCCGCTTTGTCGTGCAGGACAATCCGCAAGTTGCAGGCTCATGGACGGGCGAAGCTGACATCGCCAAGCTGCAAAAGCAGCTGCGCGTCGCACAGCACCCTGCCCCAACACAGCCCACGGACCTGCCCGGGCCAACCGGCGAATCCAACCGGCACAGCCTGCATGCGCGTGGGCCGATCCTTTGCCTGGGTCCCGGAGAGGCGGCCGCAGATGCGCAGCGCGATGCAGTCACACAGCTTGGCGGGATCGGGATCAGCGCAGGCGGCGTATTGTCCCCCGATACCCTGCAGACGCTTTCGCCGATCGCCGGCGTGCTTTGGTGGGGCGATGCCGCGACAGCGCAGCAGATCGAAACCGCCCTTAGCCAGCGGCACGGGCCGATCATCCCGCTGATCACCACCGCGCCCGATACCGCGCATGTTCTGCATGAGCGACATATTTGCATCGACACCACTGCCGCCGGAGGAAACGCAGAATTGCTTGCGCGCAGCGCAATTGAGACAAGTGCTTGACGCCCATGGCTACATCGCAGACGGTTTGCGCATGTTACCGATCCGAGATCATAACCCGTCCGAGCGCACCCCTTATGTCACCCTCACGCTGATTGTGGTGAATGTGGCGATCTTCCTGTGGGGGATTGCTTTTGTGCAAAATGACCAAGCGCTTGGGCAGCTTTACTATGACTACGCGCTGATCCCGTTGCGCCTGTCCCATGGGGAAAACTACCCCGCTTTGATTACATCAATTTTCCTGCACGGGGGCTTTATGCACCTGGCTGGGAATATGCTGTTTTTATGGATTTTCGGTGACAATCTGGAAGAGGAAATGGGCCATCTGCCATTTCTGCTTTTCTATGTGATCTGCGGTGTACTGGCGAGCCTGGTGCAGTTTTCTGCAGCGCCCACATCGCCGATCCCAACGGTTGGCGCATCAGGCGCAATTGCGGGGGTGATGGGCGGCTATCTGCTGCTATTCCCCAAAGCGCGGGTCGATATTTTTGTGTTTTTCATCGTCTTTTTCCGCATCTTCCCGATCCCTGCATGGCTTATGCTGGGGCTGTGGTTTGCACTGCAACTGTTCAACGGGTTCTCGGTGGATGTCTCGGGCGGGGGCGTGGCCTATTGGGCGCATGCGGGCGGCTTTGTCATCGGATTTATCGCATCCATACCGCTTTGGATCAAACGCGGCAGCACCGCCTTTTGGAAACGCACCGAAGGGCACCCGCCGCATCCCGAAACGGTTTACGCGCGCAGCAATGTGCCCCTGGTACGGCGCTAAGATCAGTTTTGGCGGATCACCTTGGCGAAACTGTCAAAGATCGGCTCATTCGCGCAGATAAGCGCACCGTCATCCATGATATCGCCCTCAGGGTTTAGTGGCTCAATCATCCCGCCAGCCTCGCGCAGGATGATGATACCTGCAGCAATATCCCAGATGTTCAAACGGCGTTCCCAAAAGCCATCATAGCGGCCAGCGGCCACATAGGCCAAATCCAAGGCCGCCGCCCCAAAACGGCGCACACCTGCGCAGGCGGGCAAGATACGGGCCAGATCCTGAAGCGTTTCAGGCAAATCAGAACGGCCCGCAAATGGCAGGCCCGTCGCAAAGATGGACTCGATCATGCGATTGCGGCTTGAAACGCGCAAACGGCCTTCGTTGAGCCAGGAACCACCACCTTTTTCGGCGTAGAACATCTCATCCTTTACGGGGTCATAGATAACGCCAGCGACAATCTGGCCCTTATGTTCCAACGCGATCGAAACGGCCCAATGCGGCAGGCCGTGTAGGAAATTCGTGGTGCCATCAAGCGGATCGACAATCCAGCGGCGGGTCGGGTCATCACCGTCAATCTCTTTACCCTCTTCGCCCAGAAACCCGTAGGTCGGGCGGGCATGCATCAGATCTTCGCGGATGGTCTGTTCGGCCGTGCGGTCAGCACGGCTGACGAAATCACCGGGGCCTTTGGCGCTGACCTGCAGGTTCTCAACCTCGCCAAAGTCCTTCAGCAACGCGCGGCCCGCCTTGCGCGCCGTTTTCATCATCACGTTCAGATTTGCACTGCCAGCCATGCCGAGGATCCTTTTGCGGGGGTCAAGCCGGGCGTATAGGCCCAAGCTGGCGGCGGAACAAGGGGCAAGTGTTCCTTAACCATAGGCAAAGTCTACGTCGGGATTTAACGGATTATTTCCACGAAAAAAGCATACCCTTTGCAGGAGGCATACCAAAGTCAAATGCATCGTGGTCAGTTAAACTATTTTTTGCATCAAACGCAGATCGCCGGGCATATCTCGGGGCGTGATGTCGCCAAGCGGGTCGCGACAGCCATGATGATGGTGATGGTCTGCTACCTGGCCGGGTTTGAACGGGCCGCGTTGATCACTGGTGCCATCGTGATCGCGATTGAGTGTACGACATACCCACTCAATAAAAGGGCCAGCCAATTTGACAAACCGCTTGGCGTCATGCTGGCGACGGCGGTCTTTGCTCTGAATTGGGCAACGACGCTGCCTTTTTTGGCGTTCTCGGTCATCCTGTCCAACAGTGACAATCTGCCGTTTATCTTGGCCGGATATCTTTGGATATTTGGTATCTTGGTCCATATCAGCAACACATTCGGGCAATTGCCATTCTACAACTGGTCCCAAATGATGCCCGCATTCGGAACGACGTTCTGGATGTTTGAAAACCTTTCCACAAACCCGGCCCATCAATCCAGCAATCTGGAATGGGCTGTGGTTGCAGCGCTTTGCGTTGTCTATATCGTCAATACATTCGATACGATGAACCGGCAGAAAGACACCAACCGCGCCCTGGAAAGGGCCCGCGAGGAAGCCAATTTGCGCCTGATGGAGCTTGAGCGTTTGTCACGATACGACGCGCTCACCGATCTGATGAACAGGCGGGCTTTTGATGAAATTGTCGAAAGCCTCATGCGGCAACATGCCGATAAGCTGGGCGTGACCGTATTCTTAATGGATCTGGACGGGTTCAAGCCGATCAATGACAGCTACAGCCATTCCGCTGGGGACGCGGTGCTTTGCACCATCGCGCAAAGGCTGCGCAAACTTGTCGGCAAAGATGGGCATGTCGCGCGGCTTGGCGGTGATGAGTTTGCGGTTGTGAAGACTGATTTTATGACCTCCGAACAAGCCAAACACTTTGGCGAATACCTTCTTGCCGTGATCGACCGGCCTATTCCGTTTGAACAAAAAATGCTGCAGGTCAGTGCCAGTATCGGGATCGCCCGCCAGGGCGCGGACACCGCCGATTTGGCGACATTAATGTCTGGCGCAGATCAGGCCATGTTTTCGGCCAAGAATGACGCAAATCACGACGCCGTCATTTTTGACAAAGCGGCATTCCCGGTGCGGGCCAGCCTTGATGACCGCAAGGTTCTGGTCGACGCTATGCGCAACGGCGAAATCGTACCCTTCTATCAACCCAAAATCGCGCTGGAAAGCAAACGGATCATCGGGTTTGAGGCCCTTTCTCGCTGGCAACATCCTGAACGCGGCATCCTCTCGCCTGCCGCATTTCTTCCCCAAATCAATGAGTTAGGGCTGCAGGGCGAATTCACGCTGCACACCGCCGAACGCGTGCTCAGCGATCTAGATGATCTTGTTCGCGACGGGCTTGATCCGGGTCAGGTTTCAATCAACGTGTCGGAGACGACACTGGCGACAGTTTCAGGTCACAATGATCTTCTGGCGCAAATCGACCTTTACCCGCATTTGCGGCGACATCTGACATTCGAAATTACCGAAGATATCTTTATCGCCCGATCCAGCGATATCATTCAACGATCAATCGCCAATTTCAGAGAAGCGGGCGTGCGGATTTCACTTGATGACTTTGGAACCGGATTTGCGTCTTTCCAGCATCTCAAAGATCTGGAATTCGATGAACTCAAACTCGATACAGGTTTTGTACGTGATCTTGGCGTTGACCCTGCGGCGCACGTGCTTGTTGAAGGGCTTCTGACAATCGGGGAAGGTCTTGGCGTTGTTGTTGTGGCAGAAGGGGTCGAAACCCCGCAGCAGGAACAGATGTTGACCGAAATGGGGTGCAGCATCGTTCAAGGTTATCTATACGGCATGGCCGCACCAATCTCTGAGACAAAACTGCGTTTGACAGTCGAAGGTTACAGGTATCCGGCCGATCACCAGCGGCAACATGGCGCGTTCAATGACGTTGCAGTTTCACGGCCTCTTGTCGTGCAAGCCGCGTCAAATGGGCCATGAATGGCAGGCTGGTCTCATCGCTGCGGGTCGCCGCATAAAGCCGCCGGGTAATCCCATCAGCGGTTAGGGGCCGGGTCACATAGTCCGAATTATAGCGCACCTGCCGGACCACCCAGTCAGGTAACACCGCAACACCGCGATTAGACGCAACCAGCAGCAGGATCACGGCTGTCAGTTCCACCTGACGCACAGCGGCCGGTTCAATACGGGCGGGCGTCAAAAGCTGCGAAAAAACATCAAGGCGTGCGGGTTCTACCGGGTAGGTGATCAAGGTCTCGCCGCGAAAATCAGCGGCCTCGACAAAGTCTTTTTGGGCCAGCGGATGCGTCGACGAGGCCACAAAAACGGGTTCATAATCAAAAAGCGGCGTGTAATCAGTGTCCGGTGACGGCTCGGGGTCCGAGGTGACGACCAAATCGACCTCTTCCTTGCGAAGCGCCGGCAGTGCGTCAAAGGCAAGACCAGGGCGAATGTCGACATCGACCTCGGGCCAGGCTTTGCGAAACTGCTCAAGCACCGGGAAAAGCCACTCAAAACAGGCATGGCACTCAATGGCGATATGCAACCGGCCAGCGCTGCCCGCGATCAACCCTGAAAATTCAGTCTCAAGGGCGGCAACCCGGGGCAAAATCTCTTCTGCTGCGGCCAGCATTTTCATACCCGCCGCTGACAGTTTCAGCGGCTTTGAGCGGCGCACAAAAAGTTCGACCCCTGCCTGATCCTCTATCCCTTTGATTTGGTGGGATAAAGCTGACTGCGTGATATTCAGCTGATCGGCAGCCTTGGCCAAACCACCGGTATCATGGATGGCTTTGATCGTGCGTAGATGGCGAAACTCAATATGCATATATGAGCGGCCCTCATGACCTTGCTGAAGTTTATGAATTTGCCTCAACTCAATAGGGATGAGATAAGACATTGGCAAGAGAGAGGTCCGCTGATGTCTACACCGTCCATTTCATTCGAATTCTTCCCGCCCAAATCACTGGAAGGATCTTTTCGGCTTTGGGACTGCGTGAACACGCTGGCGCCGCTTGACCCCAGCTTTGTCTCGGTGACCTATGGTGCGGGCGGCACGACACGCAAACTGACGCATGAGGCCGTCGGCACGATCCACCGGACCAGCGGCCTGAAAGTTGCGGCGCATTTGACATGCGTTGACGCGACCAAGGCAGAAACACTTGAGATTGCAGAAGGTTATGCCAAAGAAGGTGTGCGCGATATCGTGGCCCTGCGCGGCGATGCCCCCAAAGGCGCCAGCAAATTCACCCCGCATCCGGAGGGCTTTGAATCATCCGTCGCGCTGATCGAAGCGCTTTCTGACACCGGGAATTTCAACATCCGCGTCGGCGCCTACCCGGAAAAGCACCCCGATGCTGCCGACCAAGCCGCCGATATCGCGTTCCTGAAGCGCAAGATCGATGCAGGCGCCAGTTCGGCGATCACACAGTTTTTCTTTGAGGCTGACACGTTTTTCCGGTTCCGCGATGCGTGCGTCAAAGCCGGGATCGATGCGCCGATTATTCCGGGCATCCTGCCCATCGAAAACTGGAAGGGCACACAGAAATTCGCGGCACAATGCGGCACGCATATCCCGCAGATCATACGCGACGCCTTTGACAACGCAGACCGCGATGGCAACAAAGAATTGCTGGCCACAGCGCTTGCGACTGAGCTGTGCGATGAACTGATCCAAGGCGGCGTGAATCACCTGCATTTCTACACGCTCAACCGCCCCGAGCTGACCCGCGATGTCTGCCATGCCTTTGGAATCACGCCAAAAGGCCAGTTGCAAAACGTCGCCTAAACGGCCAGCTTCGGGGAAACGTCCTACCCCGGAGCCTGCAATGTTCACCGCCAAATCCCCCGCTGATTTACCAGATCAAGCAACCGTCTTGTCACTATCTGGGCTGGAATTCATGCAAGCCATGCTGCGCGGGGAAATCGCGCGGCCGCCCATCTCGGCCCTGCTCAATTACCAATTGGACAGTGTCGCGCCGGGCAAAGTCGTCTTTCGGGGCACCCCGGAATTTGTACATAGCAACCCGCTGAGCGGCGTGCATGGCGGCTGGTACGGCACGTTGCTTGACAGTTGCATGGCCTGCGCGGTGATGACAAAGGTACCCAAGGGCGCCATCTATACGACATTGGAATATAAGGTAAATCTGACCCGTGCGATCCCCTTGGGGACCGAAATCCTGGCAAGCGGCGTGATTGACCACGCTGGACGCTCAACCGGCGTCGCGCATGGAGAAATCCGCGGGGCGAGCGACGGCAAACTTTACGCCACCGGATCAACCACCTGTTTGATCATGCAGATTGCGAGCGCTTAAAGGATCACAGCTGTGTCCTGGCTGAAAACATTTACCCAGCTCTGGCCGCTGACCTTCCAAATTGAGCTGACATACATCGCTTCGGCCGCATCGCTGCCAACACGCGTGAAATCAGCGCGATAGGACAGCACTGTGTGCGCATCTCCAAGCGGCAACACGTGGTGCTGCGACAAAGAGAAAAACACGATCGTGGGGCCACCATCCAATTGACGGACATGATCGGATTTGCCCGCAAAACCATCACAATAGACCCCCAGAAAACCGTCATCGAGGCTGGCCGCATCGGCTGCGGCATCCCCGTCAACCAAGGCCTGCCAAACACCTGTTTCCAGATCTGTGAGGGTTGATAGCAATGCGTCGGGTGACAACACGGATATCATTGCTCAGCCGAGGATAATCTGGCCACGATAGACGAAAATCCTCTTTTCGGGCTGTCCAGATCAGCAACTGTGTCATGCAAACGCTCTGACATGTCCCGTCCAATGATGCGCTTGCGGCGGGACAAGAATATTTTGGCCCAGCCATGCCAATTCCCTATCGAGGGCGCGTTCACATCCTGCGGAAAACGCCCCCGCCAGTCATCGGGCAAGGGCACACCGCAGGCCGATAGCCGGTCCAGCATCCAGACAAGCGGGATATTCGACAAAGGCCGCGCATCTGGAAAATCGCCAACCTGACCGCCAACATCCGCATGATTGCCGCGAAACCAAACCTGTTCCATGTTCCCAGACCATCCGGGCGGGCAATCCCACATCACGGGGGCATACGCCTCGCGCCGTTCATTGACGGCCACCGCATGAAAGCCATTGCGGATATGGCTGCCCAAACTGTGATTGTGAAAATTATGCTGCGATTGGACCCAGCGCCATGCAATCGGCAGGCGCAGCCCCAGCGCTTTGACTGTGTCCCAAACGGCCACAGCCTCAATCTGGACATCGGGGTGGCAGTAAATATCGCGAAAATCCTGCGCCGTCGCGCCGCGCGCGCCGATTTTGTAATGGCGATAGGCCTGGCGGACGGCACGCACGGTCGCGCAGTCGGCCCGAACCAGCCCAACCAGATCAATGACCCCTGCGAGGGAACGAACGGCATAAGCCCCCCGCGAATAGCCGATCAAAACGATCTGGTCCCCGGGCCGATAGCGCGAGGCCAAAACACCATAAGCACGCTTGATCTGCCTGTTGATCCCTTTTCCCGTCATGACATCCCACGTACTGCGCCAGTCGCGCCATTGGATGCCCGCCTCGTAATAGACAGTCAGGTTTGCGCTGCGCCCGACCTCGCGCAGCAGCTTAAATGTCAGCCCGGCATTGGTTTCCCGCCCCGGCTCAAGCGAGGACATCGTTCCATCCAGAATGACAACATGCGTGGCCGGGCCCCGTTTGCGCCCCCCGCCTTCTTCGGTCCGCGCGCGGCGCCCGAAAAGACCTAATAGCCAGTCACGCAGCGGCATCGCGTGCCTTCGCAGTCTGAATGGCCTGCCAAATCCGGTGCGGCGTGAAAGGCATATCAACCTCACGCACGCCGACATCCCACAATGCGTCAATGACCGCGTTACTTATTGCAGCCAGCGCGCCGACCGTGCCCGCCTCACCGCAACCCTTCATCCCCATGGGATTATAAAGCGACGGCGTGCATTCTGTTGAGAACCCAATCATGGGAACATCATCGGCACGCGGCATCCCGTAGTCCATAAAACTTGCGGTGAGCAATTGGCCGTTTTCATCAAAGGCAGCATGCTCTGTCACCGCCTGGCCAAGCCCCTGCACAACCCCGCCATGCACCTGCCCTTCGGCGAGCATCGGATTGATAAGATTGCCGAAATCATCAACGACCGTATAGCGATCAACGGTCAGCGCACCGGTGTCGGGATCGATCTCAATTTCTGTAACATGAGCCCCGTTTGGAAAGCTGCGATTGTCCAGTTTGATCCGCGCCGAATGGTGCAAAAGATCATCGCGCCCGGCCTTCCGGGCCATTTCAGCGACCTCCAACATGGATGGCGTCAGGTTTGACCCGGTGATGCGGAACCGTTCATCGTCAAAGCTGACAGCCGCCGGATCAACCGTTTCGGTTTCGGCCAGGAAAGCGCTGAACGCCTGCACGATCACATCCACCGTCGCCAATGTCGCGGTGTTTTGCACCGTGACCGAGCGTGATCCGCCAGTCCCGCCACCCGTTGCGATGCGGTCGCTGTCCCCTTGAACCACCTTGATCTGATCGGCGGGGATACCCGTTTGATCTGCCAGGAACTGGGCATAGACCGTCTCATGCCCCTGCCCGTTTGATTGCGTGCCAACGTAAATCAGCGCGCCATCTTCGGTGAATTCGACGCTTGTGGTCTCAGCTGGATCGCCCAGGATACTTTCAATGTAATAACACAGCCCCTGCCCGCGCAGCTTTCCCTGCGCTGCCGATGCCGCCTTGCGGGCCGCAAAACCATCGCGATCCGCTTCTTGACCCACCCGGGACAGAACGCGCGCGAAATCGCCCACATCATAGGTCACACCAGAGACCGTTTTATATGGAAACTGAGCCGGCACGATAAAATTCTTCTCCCGCAGCTGCCAGGGATCAACACCCAATGTGCGCGCGGCCTCGTCCATCATACGTTCAAGAATGAAAATCGCCTCTGGCCGCCCAGCCCCACGATAAGCATCAACTGGTGTGGTATTGGTAAAGATGCCGCGCGTGCGCATATACGCGGTCTGCACATCATAGGTGCCCATTAGGACTTTGGCGAATAGATCTGTCTGAATGACCTGCGCAAATTGCGAATTATACGCGCCCATATTGGCAATCGTATCAATATGATAGGCGACAATGCGATAGTCATCGTCAAAGGCAAGCGTCGCAGTCGTTGTCAGATCACGACCTGCATTATCGCTCAGCATCGCCTCGGTGCGTTCTGACATCCAACGCACCGGACGGCCCAGTGCCAGGGCAGCAAAGACCACGCAAAACGGTTCGGGATAGCGCATTCCCTTCATGCCAAAACCGCCCCCGACATCCGGATTGGTCACGCGCACATCTGCAGGGTCCAACCCAAAATGATGCACCAGATCATCTTTTGCACCCCAAACGCCCTGACCGTTGAAGGCCAGATGCAGACGGCCGTCCTCCGTTTCGGCAAAACAGCCACGCGGCTCCATCGCGTTAACGATCACGCGGTTATCAAACACTTCGGATCTGACGACATGGGCGGCGGTGGCAATGGCATCATGGGTGGCTGCCTCGTCGCCAAGGCCCCAATCAAAGGCCAGGTTTTCAGGGGCATCGGCATGTATTGCATGGCCGCCAATGGCCAGATCAACATGGACAGGCAAATCGTCGATTTCGAGCGTGATCAGCTCTGCCGCATCTTTGGCAACCAAAAGATCATCAGCCACAATCATCGCCACCGCCTCGCCGACATGGCGGACGTGATCGCGGGCGAGGATGGGCCGTTCGGGAGCGGCACCGCGGCTACCGTCGCGGTTCTTCACGGTCGTGCAACCCATCGCGATCTTGACGTCAGCGGCGATCAAGTCATCGGCGCAAACAACCAGATGGACGCCGGGCATCGCTTTGGCGGCATCCAGATCAAGCGCTGTGATCCGGCCATGCGCAACCGATGCGCGCAGAAAATAGGCATGCAACGCGCCAACCGGCGCGATATCATCAACATAGCGCCCGCGCCCCGTCAAAAAGCGCAGGTCCTCAACCCGGGTTACAGACTGGCTTTTGCCGAACTTTTCCATAAGCACCTCGCATCGCGTTTAAGGGAAAGCCTAGCGGGGGCGCGGCCCGTGTCCAGCAGGATCGGATGATAAACACCCAGATATGGCACCGCTGCATCCCCCAGGCTGCGTTATTCAGCGCAAATTCAAAAAATAGCACATGAAAAACAAAGCCATAGCACAAGTCGCGCAAAATAATGCGCGCCGCCTGAGAATAACTTCGCCCGCCCCGGCGTAACCCTTGCAACTGACGGATGGGCCGGCAGCACAGCAACAAATCTCAGGAAGATCATTATGAAAAAACAGATCATCACGCTTACAGCCATCATCGGCTTATCCGCCTGTGAGGCCTATGCAGGTGGGCATGCCGCTGCGCCTGTTTCGGAAGTCAATGGAATCTTGGTCGATCAGGCTGGCATGAGCCTTTACACATTCGATCCAGATACCGCGTCCTCATCGGCGTGCAATGGCGGGTGCGCAGCCAACTGGCCACCACTCATGGCCCCTGCCAACGCCGATGAGGCCGGTAAATTTACGACCATCACCCGCAACGATGGATCCAAGCAATGGGCCTATGAAGGGCAGCCGCTTTATCTGTGGATCAATGACCGGGCGCCCGGTGAGACGACCGGCGATGGCATTGGCGGCAATTGGCATCTCGCACGATCATAAGACCACCACTCACGTTTTCCCTCCTCCCAAGAAGAAAGGGCCCGTCCGCATCCGCGAGCGGGCCTTTTCACTGCGCGCATCATGCATCGCACAAACCCTTTTCCTTCGGCGCGGCCTCCGGTATCTGACGTCCAACTGCCAGGAGACCTGCACATCATGCCGATGGAAAAGACATTTGACGCAAAAACAGCTGAACCGCGCATCTACAAGATGTGGGAAGAGGCCGGAGCATTCCGCGCAGGGGCCAACGCCACGCGCGATGAAACCTTCACCATCATGCTGCCGCCCCCCAACGTCACAGGCCACCTGCATGTGGGGCACGCGTTCAGCCAGACGCTGATGGATATCCTGACCCGCTGGAAACGGATGCAAGGCTATGACACGCTCTGGCAGCCGGGGCTGGATCACGCAGGCATTGCTGTGCAGCTGATGGTCGAAAAACATCTGGCCGAAACCCAGCAACCCAAGCGCACCGACCTGGGCCGTGAGAAATTCCTTGAAAAAGTCTGGGAATGGAAAGCCGACAACGGCGGGATGATCGAGCAGCAAGGGCGGCGTCTGGGCAATTCGCTGGACTGGGAACGGTCCGCCTTCACCATGTCCGGGGCGGAAAGCGCGCCCGCGGGTGAAAAGCCCGGCAACTTCCATGACGCCGTGCTCAAAGTCTTTGTCGACATGTACAACAAAGGCCTGATCTATCGCGGCAAACGCCTCGTGAACTGGGACCCGCATTTTGAAACCGCCATCTCCGACCTCGAAGTCGAAAATATCGAGGTCGACGGCCACATGTGGCACTTCAAATACCCGCTGGCCGGTGGGGAAACCTACGAATACGTCGAGAAAGACGAAGACGGCAACGTGACCCTGCGCGAAACGCGTGACTATATCGCCATCGCCACAACCCGGCCAGAGACCATGCTGGGCGACGGGGCCGTGGCCGTGAACCCCAAGGACGAACGCTATGCGCCCATCGTCGGTAAGCTCTGCGAAATCCCCGTGGGGCCAAAAGAACAGCGCCGCCTGATCCCCATCATCACCGACACCTACCCCGATATGGATTTCGGGTCCGGTGCGGTGAAAATCACCGGCGCGCATGATTTCAACGACTACGAAGTCGCCAAGCGCGGCAACATCCCGATGTATGCGCTGATGGACACCAAGGGGCACATGCGGGCCGACGGCAGGTCCTACGCCGAGGAAGCCGCCACCGCCCAGCGCATCGCAAACGGTGAACAGGCTTTCGACGAGAATATGATCGCCGCTATGAACATGGTCCCCGAGGAATACCGGGGGCTGGACCGGTTCGAAGCGCGCAAAAAGGTGATCGCAGACATCACGGCCGAAGGTAACGCGGTGATGATCCCCAACCCCCGTAGGGTGGGTGACAACCCACGCGAAGACCAACCCGACGAACCGGAATTCATCCCCTTCGTCGAAAACAAAAAAATCATGCAGCCCTTCGGCGACCGCTCTAAGGTCGTGATCGAGCCTGCACTGACCGACCAATGGTTCGTAGACGCCGGAAAGGTCGTCGGCCCCGCGCTGGACGCGGTCAAGGAAGGCCGGACAAAGATCATGCCGGAAAGCGGCGAAAAAGTGTACTATCACTGGCTGGAGAACATCGAGCCATGGTGCATCTCGCGTCAACTCTGGTGGGGTCACCAGATCCCGGTTTGGACAGCGATGGTTCCGCACCGAGATGGTACAGTCGGGACGCACCAGGTCAGCGTTGGTGGAAATATTTCTCGGCAAAGGGCAAAGGATTTTTTGGACGCCAACCGCCCTGATGAAGAGGCTGCGGGCGGCAAGTATACTCCAGGCGGTATTCTCACGATGGAAATTTGCGCCGCTAGCATTGACGAAGCGAAAGAGGCAATCTCCAAGGTTTGGATGGATCGGGCCGGCTATCTTCCTGACGAACTAGTCGAACTAGAAAGCGATCCCGGCGAGTGGCCTCTCATTAACGTCCCCGAGTATGCTCTCAAGCCCGGCTTATTTGCTCCAATGTGGCGCGACCCCGACGTCCTCGACACATGGTTCTCCTCCGGCCTCTGGCCTTTCGGCACGCTCGGCTGGCCCGAACAAACCGATGAGCTGGCCAAATACTTCCCTGGCGACGTGCTTGTCACCGGCCAGGACATCCTGTTCTTCTGGGTCGCCCGGATGATGATGATGTCCGAGGCGGTGATGGACGACATCCCCTTCCACACGGTCTATCTGCACCAGCTGGTCCGGGACGCGCAGGGCAAGAAAATGTCCAAAACCACCGGCAACGTCATCGACCCGCTGGATATGATCGACGCCTACGGGGCCGACGCGCTGCGTTTCTCCAACGCGCAAATGGCGGCCTTGGGCGGCGTGCTGAAAATTTCTGAGGACCGGATCAAAGGCTACCGAAATTTCACAACAAAGCTGTGGAACGCCTTCAGCTTCGCCGACCACTACGCCATCCCCTACCCCGGCGACCCGGCCAAACCGGAAGCCACACAAACACTAAACAAATGGATCATCGGCGAGGTCGGCAAGGTGCGCGAGGTTGTCGATGCAGCCCTCGAAGCCTACCGGTTCAACGACGCCGCCGACGCGCTTTATGCCTTCACATGGGGCAAGGTCTGTGACTGGTATCTGGAATTCTCCAAACCGATCCTGCAAGGCGAAGACGCCGCCGCAAAACTGGAAACCGAACAAACCCTGCGCTGGGTGCTGGACCAATGCCTGATCTTGCTGCACCCGATCATGCCCTTCATCACAGAAGAGCTTTGGGGGCTCGCGGGCAGCCGCGCCAAAATGCTGGTGCACGCCGATTGGCCCACCTATGGGGCCGAGATGGTCGATGCTGATGCTGACCGCGAAATGAACTGGGTGATCGGGCTGATCGACAACGTGCGCTCCGCCCGCGCGCAGGTGCACGTGCCCGCCGGGGCGAAAGTGCCGCTGCTGGTCACCGGGCTGGACGCCAAAGGGCAATCGGCTTGGGACAATAACCATGTGCTGATCCAGCGGCTCGCCCGGATCGAAAGCCTCGAACACGTCGACGCCTTCCCCAAAGGCTGCGTGACGATCCCCATGGACGGCGGCACCTTCGGCATCCCACTGGAAGGGTTGATCGACGTCGCATCCGAGATCGCACGGCTTGAAAAGACACTCCAAAAACTGGGCAAAGAACTGGGCGGCCTGCGCGGACGGCTGAACAACCCCAAATTCGCTGCCTCCGCACCGGATGAGGTCGTGGCGGAAGCCAAGAAAAACCTGCGCTTGCGCGAAGGGGAAGAGGCCGAAATCAAGGCCGCGATGGCACGGCTGCAAGAACTTGGATAGAAACAGCGGTGCGCGTCCGATGTGGACGCGCAAGCCGCATCAGCGGATCGGGGATAAAGCTGATAAAAGCCCCATCATGTCCAAGCCGGGCGACTGAATTGGTCTGTTTTTGTGGCACAGCAATGCGGCGTTTCCCAAAGGCCCATTACACGAATACTCAAATCTGAATGGAAACTCGCGTTTCGAGGCATCTAATTCACAACCCAATTTTCGAAGTTATCAATCACCGCATCGATCCGTACACGGCAATAGTCTGTTTCCAAAAACTCTGAACGCACTGGAAGCACAACTAAGAAATAACGATGTCCAAAAAACTGGACGTCACCAATACTGCAAACCGCATGCGGCAATAGTAGCGATCCCTCAATGCGTATTTGAGCCCTTTCAGCGGGAAAATCGAGCGGTACGTATCGCATATATTGTGCCAAATCTGCAAATGCATCCTCACCGACGTCAGCCGAGATACAGTTGAACAGATTGCGTTGCGGGTCGGCGAACAGCATCGTTTTGCGGTATGCCTCTGGAACACGCTCCGTTATCATGGCCTCGTAGGGTCCCCAGATCTCGGGGCATTCCTCTGCAAACGCAGACAAAGCGCCTCCCAACCCGAAAACATGTGCGGCGAGCAGAATTCGCAGGTATGAAGCAAGGCGAAAGTTAATCATGTTAGGACAGACTCTCCGTCGAAAAATAGAGGCGGGTTTGTCAATATCTGTAATACCTACAGCGCCGATTGCAAATGGAAGGAGACCTGCTGCAAGATCAAGAGGCCAAGTCCTGAAATGCCCGCGCGCTTGAATGAAGAATCCAACGCCTTGGCGGCCAGAAACACGGCCAGTGCCAAAAGCTATCACGGTTTCATCAAGACAACATACATCCGGCTTTGGGTGTGCAATTTATCAACATGCTACAGCTAAAGCCCATTACACATTCTCATTTCGATACAGTGTCGCAGCGCACCTCTGGTCTCTTGATCAAATACCCCGCTTATCTCACCATCAAACGCGCCCAGATTTGTAAGTAGATGCTGGAGTTTCTCTATATCTTCTGCACGGTCATCATTCATCGAAACAAAAAATGCATCAAAATCGGCCATCGCAAGATCAGTGTCTTTTTGCTTAATTGACAAGCGGCCGCGCGCCCATAGTACAATACGACTTCGGCCTCCAACTATCCCACCGTCAGCCTCAAACGCGTGCTCAAGCGCCATATCAAGTAGGGTGCGCGCTTCGGCATCGCGATCAAAAACGGCCAACGCTTTGGCTCTTTCCAATAAGCCAAACACACTATCAGGACGCTGCTCCAGCCATGTCGCCGTAGCCGCAAGCACGACGTCTGGCTTGTCAAGTTCCCAAGCAATTTCAACTAGCATATTGAAGGCCTGCTCCCACACAGGCGGGATATCATTCACCATCTCCAAGTACCGAGACACCGCAAAGTCCGAGCCATGCGGCAATGTATGTTCAATACCATGAACGTAATGACTGTTTGGATGGAGATACGCGAAAACGTCCAAAACATCGGCTAAAGCGTCCTCCGGCCTTTCCAATAGTCTGTAAGCTTGCGCCCTTCGGATCTGTTGCGCCTGAGGGTATTCCACGGCATCAACAGCGATATCCAAATGCATGATTGCCATCTCGGCGTTATTCAATCTGACATAATTGAGAGCTTGAAGATCATTTAGTGCAGGATCATCAACTTCGTATCGAAGTCCGATCTCTACTATGCTCAGCAGTTTCTGCGGTTGGTCAGCGAATTTCTGGCGAAGCTGATCCAAAAAGCTGTACCGCCTTAAAACTGCATCCTTAGAATCTTCAAAATGCGTTTCAGCCGCCTGAAAAAATGCTATGGCGCGTCCATAGCGCTCAGCTTGAACCTGTGCCTCACCCATAGTCAGCAACAACTCTAGCCCTGCTTCATCGTCAATCTCAACGGCCCGGGCGAAGTCGCCTACTTCACCGCGCAACGTAGCGATGATCGGTGCAAGATACGCAACTTGGGTTGTAGTAGCAGCACCTGTCTCGAGAAAGTCTTGGCACGCCCAAATTTGCTCATCAAGGCTGTTGTTGGCCCGAACACAGTCATCCAGTGTTGGATTGATCTGCTGAGCAGAAGCAGCAGCCACGGAAACTATCAGTGCGGACAACAGACAAAAAACAAGGTCTCTGAAGTTGGTCATAGGTGAATGAGCTCTGCGTAGAAAACTGGATGTCAACGCCTTGCCAACACTCCTGATGCGTGTCGTTCGGCCCCCGAAATCAGCGCCCCCAAAACACCATCCAACATTTTCCAAGTCAGATCATCTCCAGTAAGGGTCTGAAATAGGTCTATAATTTAAGCCAAAATGCGCGTGTTCTTCATCCGCCATCTTTATGGCTCTTGTACCAAATGCGTACAGGACGATATCCCGTATTCTAACCTTAACCGAAACACGCCGGTTCGCAATTCAAGAACCCATTTATCATGACTTTACGGTTTGTTTCACAGATCGAACGGCAATGTCACCGCACAACCCGCTCAACCGCCCGCATCATGCCAAGCCCTTTGTCATAGACCAGCGTCAAAATCCGACGCCCACCCGGCTTGGCCACCTGCGGCACAGCGCGTAGCGCAACAGCGGCCCCGGAACTCACTAAAAACCCACGTCTGCTTACCTTCACCGGGACCTCCTGCGCGGCCGACCGACGGGCAACCGCTTTGTTGCGAACGATTCTCATATAGGCACGGTTGCGCTGCATTCAAGACCCGGCCTATCTAGGCGCATGACCAAAGTTGCTCTTACACCGCTCGCCCAATCGCTTCCCGCATCCGTCCCTTTTGTGGGGCCCGAGGCGCAGGAACGCGCCCAAGGCTTCCCATTCAAGGCGCGACTGGGGGCCAATGAAAGCACCTTCGGCCCCTCCCCCAAAGCTATCGCCGCCATGCAAAAAGCCGCCTCCGAGGTCTGGATGTACGGCGACCCCGAAAGCCACGATCTGCGGCAGGCCCTTGCAGCACATCACCAAATCGCCCCCGAAAACATCATGATCGGCGAAGGAATCGACACGCTGCTTGGGGTGCTCGTGCGGCTCTACGTGACGGCAGGCGACGCGGTTGTGACCTCTGCCGGGGCCTACCCGACCTTCAACTACCACGTCGCAGGCTTCGGCGGCACGCTGCACACGGTGCCCTACAAGAACGACCATGAAGACCCCGACGCATTGATCGCCAAAGCACGGGAAGTCGGCGCAAAACTGATCTACATCGCCAACCCCGACAACCCGATGGGCACATGGCACAACGCGGCGCGCATGCAGCAGATGATCGACGCGGTGCCAGCGGGCTGCCTGCTGGTACTCGATGAAGCCTACATCGAACTGGCCCCCGAAGGGACAGCACCCGCCATCAACACCAGCGCAGACAATGTGATCCGGATGCGGACATTCTCCAAGGCACATGGGATGGCCGGGGCACGGGTTGGCTATGCGATTGGCGCGCCCGACATCATCCAAGGCTTTAACAAAGTGCGCAATCATTTTGGGATGTCACGGATCAGCCAGGCGGGGGCGCTTGCCGCGCTTCGTGATGATGGCTGGCTTGGGCATATCCGTGAAGAGGTCAGCAAATCGCGGGAACGGATTATCCAAATCGCGGCAGAAAACGGGCTGCAAACCCTGCCCTCAGCGACCAATTTTGTCGCGATTGATTGTGGGCGAAACGGTGATTTTGCAAGCCGTGTGTTGGCCAATCTGATTACGGCCGGGGTGTTTGTACGGATGCCATTTGTGGCGCCGCAGAACCGCTGCATCCGGATCAGCTGCGGGACGGCTGCGCAAATGGATATCTTTGCCGCAGCCTTGCCCGGCGCATTGCAGGCGGCACACGATAATTTAGGATGATTTTCAGGGATGGCTTGCTAAGGTTCAGCAACCAACCAAGGAAGCTGCCATGTCCCACCGCCCGCCGATCAATGCTGTCGAAGACTACACCGATGCGTTTTTGACCACACTCGGGGTGTTCTTGTTCATGGTGTTCTGGATGATCGCAGCGGCGCTTGGATATCTTTGGGTGGCGATCACGGCCTACGGGATTGACCTGTGCTTCAAATGGATTGGCCGCCTGCGACGAAGCTAATACCAAACGTTCTCGGCGATCCCATTTTTGGTCGATTATGCGCTTCTATGGTTCGGAATTCTTGCATACAGTCGATTGAAACACGACGATCACGCGCGCAAAGGATCAATCAATGAATGCCTCGCCCTATAGCAAAATGCCGCCTGCCGCATTCTGGCGAAACAGCGTGGCAGAAGCGGGTATCTTTGGGCTGACAGACCTTTGGAAATCACCATGGACGCTGCCCAAGAATGCGACCTTTGCGACATATGGATCGTGTTTTGCCCAGCATATCAGCCGTGCACTGGTTGCCCGGAAAATGAATTGGATCAATGCAGAAGCCGCACCTGGGCGGACACCAACAGCAATTGCCAAGAAATATAACTACGGTATCTTCTCATCGCGCACAGGAAACATTTACACGGCAGCGCAAATGCTGACCTGGGCGCGGCTTGCCGCTGAAATTGAATCAATAGACACGGTTGAGTTATGGACGGACAAGGACGGCCGCGTTCATGATATGCTTAGACCAGGCATTGAACCGTCGGGGTGCAAAGACGATGCATCAACGCGCCTATCGCTGCAATCAACGCAGCGCGCCTTCTTACGGTCGATCAAAGAGGCTGACGTTTTCGTCTTCACGCTGGGGCTGACGGAAGGATGGGTCAATAAGCAAACCGGCCAGGCCTACACCCTTTGTCCGGGAACTTCAGTCGGTGCATTTGACCCGGAGGTTCATGCGTTCAAGAATTACACCTACCCGGAAATCCACGCTGATTTGGTGACCGCTTTTGATATCTTAAAGACGATCAACCCGGATATTCACATCCTCTTGACGGTCTCCCCTGTACCGTTGGTTGCGACAGCCTCGGGTGGGCATGTTTTAGTGGCCACGCAATATTCAAAATCAGTCTTACGGGCCGTTGCAGGAGACCTTGCACAAGAACACGCCCATATCGACTATTTTCCCAGTTACGAAATCATCGCCTCTCCGCCATCACGCGCTGCGTTTTTCGAACCAGACATGCGTTCGGTGGCACCCCAAGGGGTCGAATATGTCATGTCTCATTTCTTCGGTGGACTAAGCTTTTCAAATGTTGCGCGACAAGCCGGAGGCATACCGACCGCGGATGTCGAAGAGCAGTCCCTCGCCGAAATGGCGGCTGAAGATCTTGTATGTGAAGAAATTCTCTTGGAAAAATTCAATGACAATTGACTTGGTCGTGATCAGCGACAGCCATGGCCGCGCGATCGCCAATGGCGCTGCTCAGCTGGGGCTTGAGGTGCGTACGGTCACGTATTCAGGTGCTCTGTGGCACAGGGGGAAATTCCGTTTTACCCGTAATGGCTTTCAGCCAACGCGGTCGAAAGCGCCACAAAGACAAATGCGGGAACTCCATGAAGAGTTAAAGCAAAAGGACCTTTCGTTGAGAGCTATTCCAACGATCTCGACAATCGGGTTCCACTTGGGTCAATTGGTCCCACCTTTCGGCTGGTACGGACACCGCGCCTTGCCGGAAGAATTTGAGGAAAAAGCAGACGCCAAATTTACGTCAGATGCATTCTTGCATGAATACGTACAGACTTATCGGCGAAAGCATTTTGAAATTGCAAAGAAGATGCATCAATACGGCCGATTTATGGTTATCCCGTCACCTGTTACGTTTCGTCGGGCCAATTATGCAGCGTTTCGCGCGCACATCGTCGATCAATTCCACACACGCGGCATATCGTTGTATGACCCGGTAGAGGATCTTGCCCAACCCGATGGTATCCTCGGCGATAAATTTATCGCAAAGGATGGCGTGCACGCGAATGCTGAATACGGCGCCCAGGTTGTTAGGTTATTGAAGCAAAAAGGATTTCTCAGCACCTAACCCCTGAGCCAAACGCAACAAGGACCCACGGCTTGGCAACACCCGGTTAGGAGGGTGCCGCTCACCCTTCCGCAATCACCTGCGATGCCGCCTCAAGTGCGCCCGATCCGTGCGGAATAGCCAGCGCTTTCAGCCCCGCATCTATCGTGCCAAGCGCCCCCATGATCATATGGCCGTTCACATGGCCCATATGGCCAATGCGGAAATAGCCATCAGCCGGATCGCGGCCCAGTCCGATGCCCAGGGTCAACCCGCATTTGCTCTCGCACCAGCGGCGCAACGTATCTCCCAAGGGCGATCCAATACCAACCGATGTCACCGCATGAGACCGGCTGTCAGGGTCAGCCACATTCAGGGATAGTGGCCCATCCGCGCCCCATCTGTCGCAGGCCGCCCACACAGCGCGCGCCAGCTGGGCATGGCGGGCAAAGACCTCATCCAACCCCTCATCCTTGATCAAATCCAGGGCGGCGCGCAGACCATAAAGATGATGGGTCGGCGCTGTACCGGCAAAATACTGATAATAAACCGCCGGATCGATACGCGGGCGCCAATCCCAATAATTGGTCACACAATCCCCCCAGGCAGCATCGGCCTTGGCGTTGAACCAGACAAAGCTGATCCCCGCCGGGGTCATCAACCCTTTCTGGCAGCCCGAGACCATCACATCGACGCCCCAGGCATCCATTTCAAAGCGGTCGCAGCCCAGCGAGGCGATGCAATCGGCCATCAAAAGCGCCGGATGCCCGACCTTGTCCATCGCGGCGCGCAAAGCGGCAATATCGCTTTTGACACTGGTTGACGTATCGACATGCACGGCCAGCACGGCCTTGATACGCCCTTCGGTGTCAGCGGCCAAGTGTGCAGCAACACGATCCGGGTCAATCGGGGATTGGGCGCCAAAGTCGATGGTTTCGATCTGCACCCCCAAACCGGCAGCGATCGCACCCCAGCCATTTCCGAAAAGCCCCGTGACCAACACAAGCACCGTATCGCCACGTGAGAGCACATTGGCCAATGCGGCCTCCCACGCGGCATGGCCATTGCCGATGTAAATAGCGACATTCTGATCGGTCATCGCAACGGATTTCAGATCCGGGATCAAACTGGCGGTCAGATCATGCAATTCGCCTTCATAAATATTGGGCGATGGGCGGTGCATGGCCTGCAAAACCGCATCTGGCATGACCGAAGGACCAGGAATAGCAAGATAGGCGCGACCGTTTGAAAGGGACATGTTTGGGGGGCTTTCGGCTAGAGACTTAGCCGGACATTAACGCGGGAAAAGCCGGGGTCAAGCACCGCCAACTTGCCCTTCCCCCCATTTGCGATTAGACAAATTGGGACCCGACGCAAAAGGCGCAGCATGGCACCCCCTACCCCAAAACCTGGACAAGAAAGCACGCAATCTGCCTTCACGCTGTTTTGGTGGCTGTGGAAGGATTATCTGCGGCATCACAAGAAGTTACTGATCTTTGCGATGTTGCTGATGGCCATCGAAGGATCCACCCTGGCGCTGCTTAGCCGGATGGTGCAACCGATGTTTGACGACGTGTTCAACGCCGGAAACACATCCGCGCTTTACTGGGTGGGCCTTGGGATCATGGTGATCTTTATCCTGCGGGCGATCACGTCATCAGGGCAGAAAATCCTGATGACCTTGGTCAAGGAACGGGCCGCCGGGGCGATGCGACGCACGCTGCTGCGGCATCTGATGGGGCTGGACAGTGCCTTTTACCAGACCAATCCGCCAGGGCAGCTGATTGAGCGGGTGCAGGGCGATGTCAGCTCAATCAATTCAGTCTGGAGCAGCATCGTCACCGCGCTTGGGCGCGATCTAGTCTCGCTTGTTGGCTTGATGGGCGTGGCCCTTTGGATCGACTGGCGCTGGACACTGCTGGCCATTGTGGGCATTCCGCTTTTGGTGCTGCCATCACTGCTGGTGCAGGCCTATATCCGGCGCCGGGCGCGCAACGCGCGCGAGATCGCCGGGCGGATTTCAACACGGCTGGATGAAGTCTTTCACGGGATCAACCCGATCAAACTCAACGCCCTGGAAGAGTATCAGGCACAACGCTATGACGCCCTGATCGATGAAGGGATCGACGCCAATGTAAAGACAGCCACCGGTCAAGCCGCCGTGCCCGCGTTGATCGACATCATGACAGGGATCGGCTTTCTGGGTGTGCTGATCTATGGCGGCTCCGAGATTATCGCTGGCGACAAGACCGATGGCGAATTCATGGCGTTTTTTACCGCGATGGGGCTTGCCTTTGATCCGCTACGCAGGCTTGGCGCGATGAGCGGGCAATGGCAGATGGCCGCCGCCAGCGTGGAGCGTTTGCAATATGTGCTGAACCTCAAACCGACGATCACCTCGCCAGCCCAACCCAAGCCAGCCCCCAAGGGCGCGCCTGAAATAACCTTGCAAGACGTGCATATGAACTATGGCGACCTGCCTGTGCTCAACGGGGCCAGCTTTGTGGCAAAGGCGGGGAAAACCACAGCGTTGGTTGGCGCATCGGGGGCCGGGAAAAGCACCGTTTTCAACGTGCTGACCCGGCTGGTTGAACCGCATAGCGGCCTTGTCAAGATCAACGATCTGGCAATCGACACGCTCAACCTGGCAGAGCTGCGCGGTCTCTTTTCGGTGGTGTCGCAAGATGCGGCGCTCTTTGATGAAACGGTGCGCGATAACATCGTGCTGGGCCGGACCGATCTGGATGAGACCGCATTGCAGCCGGTGCTTGATGCGGCGCATATCAGCGATTTTCTCCCCAAGCTTTCGGGGGGGCTTGATGGGCTGGCGGGGCCGCGCGGGTCAAACCTGTCAGGCGGGCAGCGGCAACGGGTGGCCATCGGACGGGCACTGTTACGCGACACGCCCATCCTGCTGCTGGACGAAGCCACCAGCGCGCTGGACACCAAATCAGAAGCCATCGTGCAATCGGCGCTGGAACAGCTGTCCGAAGGGCGGACAACGCTGGTCATTGCGCATAGGCTCTCAACCATTCGCAATGCAGACAGCATCGTTGTGATGGATCAGGGGCAAGTCATCGATCAAGGTACGCATGACGCGCTTCTTGAACGGGGCGGCATCTATGCCGATCTCTATAACATGCAGTTCAAACGGAATGAGGAGGACAGCAATGACTGACAGAAGCGTCTTCGCTCTTCGAGGGGGCGACCGGGTCTCATTCCTGCAAGGGCTGGTGACCAATAATATCGACCGGGCAGCGGATGGGATCATCTATACCGCCTTGCTGACACCGCAGGGCAAATTTATCGCCGATTTCTTTGTCTTGGGCCGGGATACGGAACTGTTGATTGACGTGGCCAGCAGCCACGCAGCCACACTGGCGCAGCGGTTGACGATGTACCGGTTGCGGGCCGATGTCAGTATCGCAGAAACCCAGATGATCGTCTCACGCGGGACCTGCCCGATGCCAGAGGGGGCCTATCGTGATCCGCGGCACCCCGATCTGGGCTGGCGGGCCTATGGTGCGGAAGATATCAGTGATGATACCGATTGGGACAGGCTGCGGGTTGATCTTGTGATCCCCGAAACCGGCATCGAACTGACCGGCGACAGTTATATCCTCGAAGCCGGGTTTGAGGCGCTCAGCGGCGTCGATTTCAAAAAGGGATGTTTTGTCGGGCAAGAGATCGTGGCGCGGATGAAACATAAGACAGAGCTAAAGAAAGGGCTGGTCAAAGTCAGCGTCGAAGGCGCGGCATCGCCGGGCGATGCGATCACAGCCAATGGCAAAGCGGCTGGAACTTTACACACCGTCGCTGGGGACAAAGGACTGGCCCATTTGCGGTTCGACAGGGCAACCGGGGATATGCAAGCGGGCGCTGCGACGATCAGACGGGTGTAGTTGGTGGCGGTTGGGGCGGCTTAGCGCGCCATCACAGCCTGCATCATATTCTCGGCCAGCTGGGCCAGCTTCCTCTCTCTACCCTCAGAGGTGACAGCAAAGACCACGATGTCTTCAGCAGGCAGCATGGCCAAAATGGCGTACCACATAGTATTTGATCCACCATGGCCCCAGGCCCCGCCTGCCGTTCCCGCAATCGGGAAGCTGGCAATGCCCAGACCATATTGATCGGTCACAGGGGCAACCATTTCGGCGCAGGCCTCAGCGCTGAGAAGATCATTTTGCCCCTTGCAGGCATCCAACAGAAAGCGGCCCCAGCGCAACCCATCGGCAATAGACAGATGCATCCGACCGGCGGGAGTAAAAACAGCTGGGTTATCGGCGCTCTGTGCTGCGGGATCGACGGGACGCGCCCCAAAGCCCAAGATCGACCGATGCCCCTGGATTTGCGCCGGCGGGCCGATACCAAACGATGTCAGCCCCAAAGGGCCCACGATCCGGTCGCGCAATGCGGCCTCCCACGTGGTACCAGTGGCGACCTCGTAGATATAGGGGGCCAGAATATAGCCGATATTGGAATAGGAAAAACGGCCCTGCCCCCCTGGCAATGGTTCGGCCAATTGGCTGGTCAGCAGGGCGTCCCGGTCCAGACCCCCGCTATATAGGGCGCGCATCTGGCGCTGCGTCGGATTAGGCCGTGTCCCGGCAGTATGCGACAGGAGTTGGCGCAGGTTCACGCTGTGCCAGCTAGGGTGCATCCGGCCAGCCTGATCCGGCAACAGTTCGGGCAAAGGGCGATCCAATGACAGCACGCCATCGGAGACAGCCATCATAATCAGGGCAGCTGTAAATGATTTGGTGATCGAACCGATATGCCAGGCCGCATCAACCGGAACCGGGGTATCTGATCCCTTGGCAAGCGTACCACCGACCATGATTTCCGGCGGGTTTTGCCCCTCTTGCACACCAAAGCCCGCCGCAACAAGCCCCGACCGGGCAAATTGCGCGGCAAAATGTTGGTCGAGGGGCGTATCCTCAGCCATCGCAAAACATCCGGAAAGCGTCATGGCAAAAGCCAGCAACCATATCCGGATCAGCGCGCACAATCAGGTTAGGCCCGTTCAGCGTATTCGAATGTTTCGGTATTGACGATGATATCCTCATCCTGCCCAACGAAAGGCGGGATCATCACGCGGACACCATTATCAAGCACGGCTGGCTTGAAACTGTTTGCCGCGGTCTGACCTTTGACCACAGGCTCGGTTTCCACAACCTTGCAGGTCACCTTTTGGGGCAAGCTGACATTCAGCGCCTCTTCGCCATAATATTCGATCTGTACGACCATCCCGTCCTGCAAGAACGGACGGCGGTCGCCCAGAATATCGGATGGCAAGGCGATCTGCTCATAGGTTTCACTATCCATAAAGGTCAGCATATCGCCATCTTCGAACAGGAATTGCTGATCCTTCTGGTCCAAACGGACACGTTCAACCTTGTCGGCAGAGCGAAAGCGCTCATTCAACTTACGGCCATCACGCAGGTTCTTCAGCTCGACCTGAGCAAAGGCGCCACCCTTGCCGGGCTTGACGTGGTCCACTTTGACCGCAGCCCATAGGCCACCCTCATGCTCAAGCGTGTTACCTGGGCGGATTTCGTTACCGTTAATTTTGGGCATGCGCAGTTCCTGGCCAAATCGTGGCAAAAGGTTGAAGAATTGTTACCCAGCGCTATATCTGGTTGGCTAGCACGTGACAAGGTCACGTCATGGCTACAAAGGAGCGCCGAGCCATGCATTCCGTGCATGGCTGCCATTCCAAAAGAGACCCCCCGAATCGATTGAGAACGGGCATAAAGGCGCGCACGCGAGAACTACAAGAGCAAAAAAGGGAAATAAGATGAGAGATTTCGTCGACGGAACAGCGTTCAACAACGAACAAGGTAACCGTGCCCGCAAGTTGTTTGCTGCCGTCGTACTCGCCGCACTTGATGACGCGATTGCGGATGACAAGAAATACGGCAACGGCCCCGAACAGATCGCCCGCTGGGCACGTTCGCGCGATGGCCGCGAGGTGTTGTCTTGCGCCGGGATCGACCCGAATGAACGCGTTGTGGAAGGTTTGATGGATTTCGTCGGCAAAGGTGTACGGACATCCGTTGCCCTGTCACGCGAAGAAAGCGAACGCCGGAACGCTGCCGAGCAAGAGGCACGCGCCGCTTAACGCCATTCGGACATAGCGATTACGACAGGCGCGGCTCCCTCACGGGGGCCGCGTTTCTTTATGCGTTGCCGCCAAACATCACCCAAAAGATCAGCATCGGGGCAAGCTCGGCCAGCGCCAGCGCCGCGATCAGCACCCGCATGCCTGCCCCAGCAAACCGGCGCCATAACAAACTGCAGCACAGCAGGGCGACAAGCACCTCAATCGGGCCAACGATATTACCAAAATGCGCCCCATCCCAATAGCTGACCGGGCTTTCGAAAATCCAATCGGTGGCAGGCCAAAAATGCGCGCGCCCATCATCGTGATGCATCAGGAAATCCAATACCAGATGCAACATAGCTGAGCCGCAAAGCGCGATCATTACGGGGATGCGCGCCATCAACCCAAGGGCCAGGGCGATCCCCCAAAGGATCATCGAATTATCGACCTGGAAAACCCGCTGCCATGCCTGCGAAAAGTAAAGCTCGCCAAAAACGACCTCGGGCAATGTGCCCAAGATCCATAAATGCCAGCCCGCCATCAGATAAAGCGACAGATCGGGGATCAGCGCACCGGCCAGTGCGGCAGCAGTAAGAGCCGGGCGCGCGGGGCGGCCAAAGGCGGTCAGTCCAAAAATCAAATGCGCTGGCGTGTTCATGCTCTTCCCTCACGCCTCATGCGCGCCTATGAAACTATCTGAAAGGGACGCGATGACCAAGGCAATCATGATCCAGGGGGCGGGCTCGAATGTGGGCAAATCCATGCTTGTGGCAGGGATTGCGCGAGCCTGCGTGCAGCGCGGATTGTCTGTTGCGCCGTTCAAGCCGCAAAACATGTCCAACAATGCAGCCGTGACCGCCGATGGGGGCGAGATTGGGCGCGCCCAGGCGTTACAGGCGCTGGCCTGCGGGTTAGAACCGATGATCGATATGAACCCGGTGCTTTTGAAACCCGAAACCGATATCGGCGCACAGGTCATTGTCCAGGGCGAACGCTTTGCCACCCTCAAAGCGCGCGATTACGGCAAACAAAAAGCAACGCTTCTGCCGCGCGTCCTGGAAAGCTTTTACAGGCTCGGCAAGTCACGCGATCTTATCCTCATCGAAGGTGCGGGCAGCCCGGCCGAGGTCAACCTGCGCGTCGGTGACATCGCCAATATGGGCTTTGCCGAGGCTGCGAATATCCCCGTGGCGCTGATCGGCGATATTGACCGGGGCGGCGTCATTGCGCAGCTGGTTGGCACCCATGCGGTCCTGCCCGGCAATGACCGGGCGCGGATCAAGGGCTTTGCGGTCAATAAGTTCCGGGGTGATACGACGCTCTTTGCGGAAGGCATGACGATGATCGCCGCGGCGACAGAATGGGCCCCGCTGGGGATCATCCCGTGGTTCGGCGATGCATGGAAACTGCCCGCCGAGGATGTGATGGATATCGCCAGCAAAACCGGCGGCGACATCAAAATTGCAGTCCCGCGCCTGAACCGGATCGCCAATTTCGATGACCTAGACCCGCTTTCCGCAACGCCCGGGGTGAGTGTTGCGATTATCGAAGCCGGACGCGCCCTGCCCGGCGATGCGGATCTGGTAATCATCCCCGGTTCAAAATCCACGATCAGCGATCTGGCACATTTCCGGGCGCAAGGTTGGGATATCGACCTGCAGGCGCATATGCGACGCGGCGGACAGGTGCTGGGCATTTGCGGCGGCTATCAGATGCTGGGCCAGCAGATCAGTGACCCGGACGGGATCGAAGGGGCGCCGCAAACTGTTGCGGGGCTGGGTTTGCTCGACATTCAAACGGTGATGAAACCCCAAAAGCGGCTGGCGCGGACCCAAGCGATCCATCTGGCCAGCGGCACAGATGTCAGCGGATACGAAATTCATATCGGCGAGACAACCGGGCCCGATTGCAGCCGCGCATGGCTATCCATTGACGGCAGGGCCGAAGGGGCGTCATCCGCAAATGGGCAAATCAAGGGCTGCTACCTGCACGGGCTGTTCAGCGCTGATGCCTTCCGCAGCGCCTATCTGCGCGATCTGGATAAACCGGTGGCTGACTACGACTACGGATCAAGCGTTGAAGCGACGCTGGATGCGCTCGCGCGGCATCTAGAAACCCATATGGATTTGGATCAGCTTCTCAACCTGGCAGAAGAAATTTAACGGCTAGTCCAGATCGTGGCTAGCCAAAACGCGATTGATCTCGCGGCGGACCAATTTGCGCACATTGCGCGTGATCTTTTCGCCCAGCTCACCCGCCAGTTCTTCGCGAATGATCTGCACGACCATCGCGCGCATGGCTTGCATGTCCATTTCAGGGGACGGCGCAGGCTTGGGCTGACCAATGCCAATCGCCTCTTCGACCTCGCGGGCCAATTGGGCGACCATCTCGGCGCGCGATTGTGTCGGCTCATGCGCCGGTGTTGGCGAATCAACCGCTGGCGTCTGGAAAGCACTTGCAGCCCACGCATCAGATGCAAAGGCCTCGCCCTCATCGGGCTCCCAATCTTCCGGCTGGGCCGTCACAGCGGCCTCAAGCTCGGCGATTTTTGCCTCAAGCGTCTTGCGCTCTGGCTGCACCGCAGCATTCAAACGCAGCACGTTTGAGGCAAGCTCTGGCTCCTCAGATGGCGTTGAATCGCCTTCTTCTACTGAGATATATTCTGCAGGTGCATCCTCGTCATCCACGCGGCAGGCCTGGGTCAGGATCAAGAGCTCTGACCGAGTGCGGCGGCGACGGCGGCCGACAGGCTTTTCATGCGCAACCAGATCGCGCACGGACGAAACCAATGCGTCAATATCACCCGGCTGTGCTGAATTTGTCATCTTACGTCAACCCTCTGGGCACCCACTAAGCGGATATTAACCCATTCACGCCGCAAAAATCAACCCAAGTCACTCGCGACCAAGTGCCTCAAGCACGCGATCCAGCGCCTCGCCCTGTTCTGAATCATAGGTTGGTGCATTCTTCGCAAGATTATAATATTCGGTTGGATCGTATTGCTGCACAGGTAAACGCAAGTGCTCAGCCGTCAATAGGCCCATTGCAGACAGCAAAGCGTAAGAGGCGATGACTTCATCGGCTTGGGCCGAAATTCGGTTCGCCTCAGCGTCAAGCAACTCCTGCTCGGCGTTCAACACATCCAAGGTTGTCCGCGACCCCAGTGTCGCCTCCTCACGAACACCTTCAAACGCCACGCGCGCAGCACTGATCTGTTGATCAGATGCCTGACGCGATGCACGTGCAACCTGCAGCGACGCATAGGCATTGCCAACCTCTTGCTCAATGCTCAGCTGTGTAAGATGCAAACCTGCGCGGGACGCATCACGGTTCGCGCGCAACTGCCGAATTTGACTAGAGATTTGACCACCGGCATAAATCGTGCTTCCAACACTCAGCCCAATCTGAGCGGACTCGTCCGAGTCCTCATCGGTTGCCAGAAAACCATCCAAAGTCACTGTCGGTTTCAGCGTGGCTTCAGCGCGACGGATGCTCAGCTCTGCTGCTGCAACCGAGTGTTGCCCCTCAAGCACGGATGGGTTGTTGCGCACCGCAAAGGCTTTGGCCTCAGCGACGGACTGAGACACTGGCGCCGGACTTACGGCTGTCACTGCACCAGGGGCACGGCCGATAGCCAGACGATAAGACTCAACCGATTGCGCAAGACTGCCCTGCGCCGCGGCAAGTAAGCTGCGTGCCGCGGCAAGCCGTGCCTCGGCCAAAGCCACATCCGTCCGTGTGACTTCACCGACCTCGAAACGGTCCTGAGCCGCACGGAATTCCTGCGTAATAACCCGCACATTGCTTTCGCGCAGGCGAACAAATTCACGCTCGCGCACCACGGCCATATAAGCCTGTACCGCGTTTAACAGGACAGTTTGCTCAATCCCGCGCAGCGTTTGACGTGTGCTCAGCACAACTTCCTTCTGCGCATCAATCGCCAAGCGGTTCACACCGCCATCATAAAGCGTCAGCGAACCAGAGATGCTCAGCGTGGCCGAATTTGTCCGCACCCATTCACCAGTGGCATTCGTCCCTGATCGATCCGCGCTCGCGGACCAAGCAATAACAGGCCGTGTCGCCGCAACCGATTGCGCAACGTCTTCATCAGCGGCGCGCAGCAATGCGCGGTTTTGTTCCAGAAGGCCTGGATTGTTATAGGCGGATGTCAATGCGCTGGCCAAGCTGTCCGCGCGCGCGGCAGTGTTGCCAACAAAGGCTGTCACAAATGCCAATACGAAAATTGCCTGCCGTTTCATCGTCCCGCCCTCACGCGATTTTGCCTCTTTCTTTGAACGTAGATGTATCCCACCAGGATCACTTACAATGCAAAGACGGGCTGTTTTTTGAAACCGGGCAGCAATGGCGCGCCCGCATTAAAACCAAAACGCCAATTTACAACACCATCGATCTTATGGCCGATCTTGACAACGCCCAGCGCGCCTTCGGCAAAAACACATGCGATCCGGCCACCTTCGCGGAGCTGCTCTAGCAATGCGGCGGGAACATCCTCGACCGCGCCTTGCAGCATGATGATGTCATAGGGGCCTGACTTAGCAGACCCTTCGATTAGCGGCGCATGCATCACTGCGGCGTTATCGACGCCCTGCCCCGACAACAGCGCCTGCGCCTCTTCTGCGCGCGCTTCGTCATCTTCAACACCAACGACAAAATCACATAGATGCGCCAAAACAGCTGTGGAATAGCCCAGCCCGCAACCAATATCCAAAGCCACCTGCGCCGGTTCAATCTCAAGCGCATCCAGCATCTTTGCCAATGTCCGGGGCTCAAGCATGACGCGCCCATCACCCAGATCAAGGTTCTCACCGATATAGGCGGCCTCGCGCAGATAGTCAGGCACAAAGTTCTCGCGGGGCACATGCAACATCGCGTCGATGATCGGGAATTTCGTCACATCCGATGGACGGATCTGCGTATCAACCATCATTGTACGGCGCGAAGCAAAGTCAGACACGATCTAAACTCTTTCGTTCAGTTGTTTGCTGCAGTCATGCCATAGAAGCGGCATCGCAGCAACAATTGATCGCATCATTTTGCCGTTCGCCTATGTTTGAGGCGTGTGGGCCGCGCAACGCACGGGCCTATCAGAAATGCGGATCCGTGTTATTTTGTATGTACAGTATATGTACAGAATCTGTACGGCTGCCATATGGGACAGCGCCGCATTAACCTATGACATGGCCGAGCTGCGGCCCAACCCCAACAGAATAACTGCGCCACCTTTCCAGAACCCTTTGATCAGGAAACCCGCTTCGCTGACTTTCGGGAATTTCTCGGTCCAATTGGCATATTGGTCATTGGTCACAACCCGCAGCCCATCATTCACAGCGTGTTCCAGCATGATCTCATCGGCGGGCACCTGCTTTGGCGCAAAAATCACGCGGTCCTTGCCCAGACCCAATTCAGTCGCCAGAGCGGCCGGTTTCATGCGCTTGCCCGTCAGCTCTTTGCCGACATTGTCATTGAAGTAGACCACCGGATCAAGACCGCGGATTTGCAGTTCTCTGACAACCTTTGTCAGGACCTGCAACGAAGGCGATCCGCCCCAATTCATGACATTTGTACCATCAACAAGAACAGAGCGATCTGTAATCTCAACTTTTGACTGTGAGGCTGACGCATCGGCCATAACCGGTTGCTCTGCTGTGCCCTCTTCCTGCGTTTCACGGCTTTTCAAAAGCCCGGTCATCCCAGCAAGGTAGCCCAGCACAACAAGCCCGAAACTGACAAAAATACCTTTACCGATACCATCGATAATACGCGCCTTATCGGCTGTTTCCGGCAGCACCCCCCCCGCGACAACCATTACAACAATCAAACCGATACAAAGGGTTTTCAAAGCCGCCATGTCATACCTCACTCTTAGACAAGACTTTGATCACAGCAAATATTTACAAATCTCGGGCAGGATCAGGACGATTTCGTGACCCCCTGCAATCCGGTCAAAATGGGGCAGTCGGGGCGGGCATCTCCGGCGCAATTGCGCACCAAATCAGCCAAACTGTCACGCATTGCGCGCAGGTCTTTGATTTTATTATCAATTTCATCAAGATGACGGGTGGCAATATGGCGGACATCCGCGCTCGCCCGATCTTTATCTTCCCATAGTTTCAATAGGTTACGGCAATCGTCTATTGAAAAGCCAAGGGCGCGTGCACGGCCCAGAAATATGAGCTTATGCGCGTCGTTTTCGGCGAAAATACGATAGCCATTTTCACCGCGTTTCGGCGTAACCAGCCCGATTTCTTCATAATAACGTATTGTTTTTGCCGGCAAACCTGTATGTGTTGCGATCTGACCGATGTTCATCCGATACCACCATCTACCCGCCGAAGCCTAAGGGCATTAAGCACGACCAAGACACTGGATAACGCCATAGCCCCTGCAGCCAGGGCAGGTGACAATAAAAGCCCCCAAATTGGAAACAATATCCCAGCAGCCACAGGAATGAGCAGGATATTATATCCAAACGCCCAACCCAGATTCTGGCGAATGTTGGACAATGTGGCACGGCTGACCACAATTGCGTTCAAAACCCCCTTTGGATCGCCGGACATCAGCACGACATCCGCCGTTTCAACAGCCACGTCGGCCCCCGTACCCATCGCGATCCCGACATCTGCTGCGGCCAGAACTGGCGCATCATTGATCCCGTCCCCCACAAAAGCGACCCTGGCGCCGTCCGCTTGCAAGGCCTGAATCGCCGCGACCTTTTCAGACGGCAGGACATCCGCAATCACCTTTGTCAGCCCAAGCTGCGCCGCGATCGCATCGCCCGCCGCCTGACTGTCGCCGGTGACCATCACCACTTGTACCCCTTTGTTTTGCAAAGCCTCCACCGTGGTTTTTGCGCTGGGTCGCAATTGATCGGCAATCGCCAGCACCCCTGCCGGGCGCCCATCAATTGCCACCAGGACGGTGGTCTGCCCCATAGCAGCAAAGGAGGCAGCTTTGGCGACCAGCGGTGCGGGATCGATGCCGGCCTCTTGCAACAGTGCGGCATTGCCGATCAACACCGGCGCGTCTTCGACAATGCCGCGCAGCCCCCGTCCGGGGATCGCGGCGAAATCGCGGGACTCGGGCAATGGCCCATCAACCGCCGCAACAATCGCTGCCGCAAGGGGATGTTCAGACTTTGCCTCAACCGCTGCGACATGCCGCAGCAAACCGGTGCTGTCTCCATCCAAGGCAAGCGTTTCAACCAAGACAGGCGCGCCCTTGGTCAGGGTGCCCGTTTTATCAAAGGCCACAACATCAACCCCTTGCAGCACTTGCAGCGCATCGCCTTGACGAAAAAGCACCCCCAGCTCGGCTGCGCGCCCGATCCCAACCATAATGGACATCGGCGTTGCCAGCCCCATCGCGCAGGGGCAGGCAATGATCAGAACCGACACGCCCGCCACAAGCGCATATGCGACGACGGGATCAGGACCCAAAATCAGCCAAGCGGCAACCGTGATCAACGCTATCGCCAGCACGGCAGGCACGAACCAAGCGGTGATCCGGTTGACCAAATCCTGTACTGGCAGGCGCGCATCCTGCGCCGCGGCCACCATTGTTATAATCGCAGCCAGCATGGTCTTTTGCCCCACCGCCTGGGCCTGCATTTTCAATGCGCCATTGCCATTAATGGTCCCGCCGACCAGCTGATCCCCCACTTGTTTTTCAACTGCGATAGGCTCACCGGTGATCATGCTTTCATCCACATGGCTATGCCCATCAATCACAATACCATCCGCCGCAATGCTTTCGCCTGGGCGGATCAGGATCACGTCATCCACCAGAACCTCGGCAATCGGCAGGTCAAACGTTTCGCCGTTTCGTAAAACCCGCGCTGTGGTCGGGCGCAAATCCAGAAGGCGTTTGATCGCCACCCCGGTGCGGGCCTTGGCGCGCGTCTCAAGCCAGCGACCCAGTAAGATCAGCGTGACGATAACAGCTGCGGCTTCAAAATAGACCGCGCGTGTTCCGTCGGGCAAAAGCCCAGGCAGAAACAGCGCAACACCAGAAAAAGCATATGCCGCCCCGGCCCCCAGCGCGACAAGCGCGTTCATATCCGGTGCCCGGCGGATCAAGGCCGGTATCCCTTTGGCAAAAAAGACCCGCCCCGGAAACGCCAGCACCAGCGTTGTCAGAACGCATTGGATGATCCAGCTGGTCTCAGTCCCGATGGTGCGCGCGATCAGGTGATGTAGCGCCGGAAAGAGATGCCCGCCCATTTCAAGCAGAAACACCGGTAAAGTCAGCAGCCCTGCATTGCGGAACCTGTTGAAGGCCAGATCAGCCGCGGCATCCCGGGCCGCTGTGTCGTCGGAAACTGTTCGCGCAACCTCGGCCTGATAGCCCGCATCGGCCATCGCCTGAAGTGCGGGCTGTTCGCCGCTGGCCGTGGTAATGACTGCCGTCCCACTGGCCAGATTGACGCTTGCCGTCTGAATACCGGGCACCTTACGCAAGGCCGCCTCGACCCGCCCCACGCAAGAGCCGCAATGCATGCCTTGCACGTCGAATCTGATTTCGCTGATCTGTGTCATGGCCACCTCTTTGTCACGCAACATAGGGGTTCCAGTGACAGGAAGGTCAAGCCGCAATACTGTCGATTACAAAAACAAAAAGGCGAAGGGCACGAACCCTTCGCCTTTCGTCGCAGCTATGACGGCCGCTTTAGGCTTTGCCCTTCCATGGCACCAGCAGCTTTTCGGCCTGCCGCATCAACACATCGATCGTGAAACCGATAATCCCGATCAGGATAATCCCCATCATCACGATATCAGTCTGTTGGAAATCAGCCGCGACCGAGATCATCATGCCGCCACCCTTTTGGGCAGCCACAAGCTCGGCTGCGACAACCGTGCCCCAGCAGACCCCCATCGCAACCCGAGCCCCGGTGAAGATTTCCGGCAAAGAGTTCGGGATGATCACATGGCGCATGATCTGCCACTTCGAGGCACCCAGCGAATAGGCCGCGTGGATCTTGGTGATCCGCACCCCGGACACGCCAGAGCGTGCCGCAATTGCCATGATCCAGAGCGCTGCAAGGAACAGCAGGATGATTTTGCCAACCTCACCAATACCAAACCAGATGATCACAAGCGGGATCAAGGCCAGCGGCGGCACCGGGCGCATAAATTCAACGATGGGATCAAACCAGCCGCGGAACCAGTTGGACAAGCCCATCGCATAGCCCAGCGGGATACCGACAATGGCCCCCAAAATGAAACCGACGATCACGCGGAACAGTGAAAAACCCAGATGCTCGGCCAGGGTGAAGTTACGGAACCCCACCGTCGCGATTTCGGTCATCCGGTTCCACACCGCTTCGGGTGAGGGCAGCCAAATCTCTTCCATTTGGATACCGGTATCTGGGACGATGTTCAGCGTGCCCTTGTCGGACATCCTGATAGCACCAAAAGACACGTCGACAGCGCTGCCCGGCGCAATCGGTTGCCCGTCAACGGCGGTGATAAAGGTTTCCTGATCCCGGCCCATTTCATCGTTGTCATCGACGCGTAAGAGCTTGCTGCGATAGCTTGCAATCGTTGTCGCATCATCCTTGGCGATCCCTTCGCCTGGGGCCACTGCTGGCACGTCGGCCTCTTCGGATGCGGGATGCACAACGACCGTCACCGTTGCATCATCTGTGTCGCCAGCAGGCGTGGTGATTGTGTAGGTGAATGTGCCTGTCCCCTCGAATGGACCGGGCGCATGCAGGAAGCCGGGCAGCAATTTTGAGCCGGTAAACGCCCCCCAAAAGACAAAGATCAGCACGACCGATACGATTGAGGCAACCGTATTTGAGGTCACCGCGCTTTCATCGCCAAACGTCACGGTTTTGAGCGATCCGTAGTCTTTTTTCGGCGTCAGGAACCGTTTGATCGTGTTCCAGATCGTCATGGTCAGCAGGATGACGGCGACATAGGCAATCAGATAGGGGATAGCCCCGAAAAGCGCGCCAAGTACGGTGAGCAGTTCTGCCCATAGATCATTGAGCAAACCCATTACGCGCCCTCCTGCCGGCCCATGATTTCTTCTTCCATATTCCAGATCATACCAAGGATTTCCTCGCGGATTTCACCGAATTTGGGGTGTTTCTTGACCTCGCGCAGGTCTTGGCCCACGCCCATTTCAGCAAATGGCAATCGGTATTCAGTATGGATCCGGCCCGGGCGCGGCGCCATGACAAGCAGGCGTTCACCCAAAAGCAGCGCCTCTTCCACTGAGTGGGTGATCAAGATGATCGTTTTGCCGGTTTCTTTCCACAGTTTCAGAACCAGCCCTTGCATCTTTTCGCGGGTCAGCGCGTCAAGCGCGCCCAAAGGTTCATCCATCAAGATCACATCGGGTTCGTTGGCCAAACAACGGGCCAAGGCGACGCGTTGCTGCATGCCGCCCGAAAGCTCATAGACCGCTTTTTCTTTGAAATCCTGCAGGCCGACCACGTCCAGCAGGTGATCCACGATCTGGGCCTTTTCTTTACTGGGCATCTTTTTCATCGAAGGGCCGAAGCCGACATTTTCCCGCACGCTCATCCATTCGAACAAGGCGCCTTGCTGAAAGACCATACCGCGTTCTGGGCCAGGGCCCTCGACGACTTTGTTATTCAGCACGACCTGTCCCTCGGTGGGCGCAAGAAAACCTGCAACAATGTTCAGCAAGGTCGTTTTCCCGCAGCCCGATGGCCCGAGCACCGACAAAAGTTCGCCCGCTTTGAGGTTCAGCGACACATCCTTGAGCGCTTGCACAGACGCGCCGTTGGGCAGGTCAAAGCGCATCGATAGTCTGTCAATTATTAGTCCTGGCATGTCCCGTCCCGTTCTTGTCCCAGAGAATCCAAGCAAGATACAGCCGCACGGATTGTCAGGAGCAAAAAGGAAACCCGGTGCGCGCCAAGGGGCCCGCACCGGGTCTGATCATTTACATATCGGCTGCAGCTTCGAGCGGGCCGATATTGATGTTGCCTTCATAGCTGCTCAGCGATGAAGGGATCGAACCGGATTCGACGAAGACATCAGCGACGCCTTTCATAAAGGCCGGTGCCGCACCGCCAAGCCATGCGCCAGACAGCTGGTCTTCAACAGTTGGGAAGACGAATGTTGCCATTGTCTCGGCCGTTGCATCGACATCCATACCGGCGTCATTGGCGATCACAGGCAGCATTTCTTCAACGCCGGACCCGTCATTCCAAGCAGCGTTTGCCTCTGCAGTCACGGCCAGGAATTTGGCGATCAGTTCAGAGTTTTCGGCGATGAACCCTGCTGGTGCGGATGTGACGTCAAAGACCAGAATGCCCAGCTCTTCTTTTTCGGCACCTGTCAGCAGGACGTTGCCATGCTCAAGCATCCGGCGCAGCGAACCGCCCCAGCCGCAGGCCATGTCAACAGCGCCCTGCGCAATCGCGGCAGCCCCATCGGGCGGCGCCATGTCAACGATTTCCAGCGAAGCAAGATCGACCCCGAAATGGTCCATCTGGCGCAAGAAGCCATAATGTGCGGCTGTCCCCAGTGGTACGGCAACTTTCTTGCCTGCCAGCTCATCCGCGCTGTCCTGGTCAATTTCCAAGCCAGAGGCGACAACGCAGTTATCGTTTTCCGCGTAGGACACGGCCACGTCGAGGATCTGCAGATCCTGCCCTGCAGATGTCGCGACAACAAATGGTGGCACACCCTGGCTGACAGAAATCTGAACATCGCCAGAGGCCATTGCAGCCGACATCGCTGTGCCGCTGTCAAAGCTGACCCAGTTGACGGTCACGCCAAGTTCCTCGTCATAGGTGCCGTTCACCTTGGCGAACTGGAAAGGCATTGGCCATTCAAGGAAGTAGCCCACGGTGATTTCATCAGCGCTTTGCGCGACCGCTTGATGCGCGCCGCCCAGCATGGCGATGCCTGCCGCTGCGCCCATCAGTGCATTCTTGAGTTTCATTTTATTCGTCTCCCGTGTTGTGAACCCGGTTGGGTCCGTATTCGGACAAGGTTGGCCTCGCCTCACTCGCGTTAGCTGACCATGATTTGGAAGTGGTTCCTAGCCCAAATCACGTCTTGCACTCAAACATGGCCAAGAACGGCCATTTGCCTTGCGCAACGCCCATTTTAGACGCAGTCGCAAGCCTGATCGTAGCGAAGGCAATTCATGCCCATAGGTCAATCGGTAGAAATAGGGGGAAACGACAGGGGCGGCACTGCAAACGCATATGAAAAACACGCCATTTTTATTTGCATTCAACGACTTAGCGTAGAGTAGATCGCGAGGCACCATGCGCACCAAAACAGCACTGGATATATGCTTGCAGCCAATCTGGCCCTATCTGGAATGCATTCTCTACAGGCAGAGTGCTTGTTATCAGGGCAGTCCGAAGCTGGATTCGGATGGCCTTTCCCTTTATTTTGACGGAGCGTCCGAGATGGATACCCAACACTTCGCAAATGACCCCGAGACCGTTGTCGAGGCGGATCGCGCGCATATCTGGCATCACCTGACCCAACACAAACCGTTTGAGACGACAGATCCGCGCATCATTGTCGAAGGCAAGGGCATGCGTGTCTGGGACATCCGCGGTAAAGAGCATCTAGATGCGGTTTCAGGCGGGGTCTGGACAGTGAATGTCGGCTACGGCCGCGAACGTATTGGTCAGGCCATTGCCAAACAGGTCACCAAGATGTGCTTTTTCGGCGGGAATGCCGGGACAATCCCCGGCGCGCATTTTGCCGAGATGCTGACCGAAAAAATGCCCGGTTTGGACCGCGTTTATTATGCCAATTCCGGCTCTGAGGCGAATGAGAAGGCGTTCAAGATGGTCCGCCAGATCAGCCATAAACATTACGGCGGAAAGAAGCAGAAAATTCTGTATCGCGACCGCGATTATCACGGCTCAACCATTGCGGCGATGTCCGCAGGTGGCCAGGATGAACGCAATGCCCAATACGGCCCCTTTGCGCCCGGTTTTGTCCGGGTGCCACATTGCCTGGAATACCGGTCGCAAGATGGATCAGTGGGCGAAGAATACGCAGCGAAGGCCGCACAGGCCATTGAGGATGTGATCCTTGCCGAAGGTGCCGACACGATCGGCGCGCTATGTCTTGAACCGATCACCGCCGGTGGCGGCATCATCGTCCCGCCCAAGGGCTATTGGGAACGCGTGCAGGAAATCTGCAAGAAATACGATATCTTGCTGCATATTGATGAGGTGGTTTGCGGGCTTGGTCGGACCGGTACTTGGTTTGGCTATCAGCAATTTGGCGTTCAGCCTGATATCGTGACCATGGCCAAAGGCGTGGCCTCTGGCTATGCGGCGATATCGTGCTGCGTGACCACCGACGCCGTCTTTGAAATGTTCAAAGACGAGACCGATAAGCTGAGCTATTTCCGCGATATCTCGACCTTTGGGGGCTGCACCTCGGGCCCCGCTGCGGCCATTGAGAACATGAAAATCATCGAGGAAGAGGACCTGCTTGGCAACTCGACCGCCATGGGGGCGCATCTGATGGGCAATCTGTCTGCGTTGATGGAAAAACATGCCTGGGTTGGCGATATACGGGGCATGGGTCTGTTTGCGGGCGCCGAACTGGTCACTGATCGCGACAGCAAAGACCCGGTTGGCGAAAAAGAGATGGCGGCGATTGTGGCCGATTGTCTGGCCCAAGGCGTGATTATCGGCGCCACAAACAGGTCTTTGCCAGGCTTTAACAACACCCTGCTCTTTGCGCCGCCATTGATCGCAACCAAGGATGATCTTGATCAGGTGACCGATGCGGTTGACCAGGCCATCACACGCGTCCTGGGATAAAATAAAGGCCCAGAGGATATACCTCTGGGCCCTCTGCACCGAACGCCTGAGCGAATGCTCCGTGAGTGGCCTGACCGGCTTAACCGCGGTCAGGTGGGGCGGGACGGTATTCTTCCATAACATCATGGATCATCTCGGCGGTGATTGCGGCATTCGCGCCTTGCAAGCATGTGGCCAAAGTTTCCATGCGTTCTTCATGTTCCTCGCGGCTTGGACGTTCGCCGCGCGCGGGGGCTTCGTCAGGTCCGCAATTTTCCAAATCGGCAACAGTCACACCCAGATCAGCTGCAATCTCGTCCATTGGCGGCGGACCGTCATTGTTCATCGTCTGTGATGTCGCAACTGTCGCGGCGGACAGGCCGAGCATCGACACAAAGAAGGTCTTGGCAAGCATATTCATGGTCGTCTCCTGTTTGCTTATGCCCCTCAAACGCCGCACCGCATTGGTTCCGTCGCAAGAAATAGAAATTTATCAGGTGACGTTAGGTCAGGAGCATGGTCAAATCCGCGAACCCCCTATTCTGCTTGAAATCACCCAGCCTTAAGTCCAGTCTTCTGGCAACATAAGGCCAGCCACATGTCGATCTCTGCTGAAACTTTTTTCCTCGACCATTCCGCTGAAGGCACGTTGCAATCGCGGATTCAGCAAATGGTCGCACAAGGCATCCTAGAGGGGCGCTTTCGCCCCGGGGAGCGCCTGCCCTCATCGCGTAAAATGGCGCAGCATCTTGGTGTCAGCCGGATCACCGTGACGCTGGCCTATACTGAACTGGTCGCCGATGATTATATGATCTCGCGTGGCCGTTCGGGGTATTTTGTATCCGACAACGCGCCCGAGCCCCCCGCCTTTCCTGCCCAGCGCGCAGATCAAGGCACCGTCGACTGGCCCCGTGCCATCGCCCAGCGCTTTACCCCGGGGCTGAGCGTTGACAAACCCGCCGATTGGTCGCGCTTTCGCTATCCATTTATCTATGGGCAGACAGATCGGACACTTTTTGACAGCGCCAATTGGCGGCTTTGCGCCCTGCGCGCACTGGGAATGCGCGATTTTGAGGCTTTGACAGCCGATTATTTTGATGGTGACGATCCGCAACTGGTCGAATTCGTGGCGCGCCAAACCCTGCCTCGGCGCGGTATCTTGGCCAACAGCGATGAAATCCTGATCACGATGGGCGCGCAAAACGCGTTATGGCTATCGGCGCAGGTCTTGCTGAATAGCCGCAGACGCGCAGTGATCGAGGATCCGTGCTACCCTGCCTTGCGCAATATCCTGACTCAATCACGCTGCCAGCTCAGCCCGGTACAGGTCGACCGCGATGGGCTGCCACCTGATAAGCTGCCCGATGATACGGATGTTGTTTTCACCACCCCCAGCCATCAATGCCCAACCACAGCAACCATGCCGCTTTCCCGGCGCAATGCCCTGCTGGAAAAGGCCGAAGCCGATGATTTCATTGTTGTCGAGGATGATTATGAATTTGAGATGTCGTTTCTCAAATCGCCCTCTCCCTCGCTCAAATCGCTCGATCAGAATGGGCGGGTGATTTATGTCGGCTCGTTTTCGAAATCGATCTTTCCGGGGCTGCGTTTGGGCTATTTGGTTGGCCCTGCCCCCTTTATCCGTGAAGCTCGCGCCCTGCGCGCCACGGTCTTGCGCCATCCGCCCGGACATATTCAGCGGACGGTCAGTTACTACCTGTCATTGGGCCATTACGATGCGTTGGTGCGCCGCATGAGCAAAACGTATCATGAACGCCGCCGTGTCATGGAAGAGACCCTGCATCACCACGACCTGACCGTCGCCGGGCAAGGCACCTATGGTGGCTCTTCGATCTGGCTGCGTGCGCCCAGCGGCGTTGACACCGCCATACTTGCCGAACATCTGCTCGCTGATAGCGTGTTGGTTGAGCCCGGCGCCCCGTTTTTCGCCAGCGACACCCCACCTACCCAGTATTTGCGGTTGGCCTATTCCTCGATCCCCGCATCGCGCATAAGTGAAGGCGTTCGTCTGATTGCTGATGCGATTGCGCATTATTGATCCGCCAAGCCTTATTGTCACAGACGGCCCATTTGGCCTTAAGGACGGGTTCGAACTGGACCTAACCCGGATCGGCCGTTATTCATAATGTCCGGGCAATGAAACGGGGCACTGGGCCACGTCATTGTCCATTGCAACCTGGAAGGACCAGATCCATGAAAATGACCACCGAAGAAGCGTTTGTGAAAACCCTGCAAACGCATGGGATCCGCCACGCTTTTGGGATCATTGGATCGGCCATGATGCCGATTTCTGATATCTTTCCGGCCGCCGGGATCATGTTCTGGGACTGTGCACATGAAGGCAGCGCGGGCATGATGGCCGATGGCTACACCCGGGCCACGGGCGAGATGTCGATGATGATTGCCCAGAACGGCCCCGGCATCACTAACTTTGTCACCGCTGTAAAAACCGCCTATTGGAACCACACGCCCTTGCTGCTGGTCACGCCGCAAGCCGCAAACAAGACCATCGGTCAGGGTGGTTTCCAGGAAGTCGAGCAGATGAAACTGTTCGAAGACATGGTTGCCTATCAAGAAGAGGTCCGCGACCCATCCCGCGTCTGCGAAGTGCTCGCCCGCGTCATCGCCAAGGCCAAGCGCCTGTCTGGTCCCGCGCAGCTGAACATCCCGCGCGATATGTGGACGCAGGTCATCGACGTTGAAATTCCCGAGCCTATCGAATTCGAATCCAGCCCCGGCGGCGAAAGTTCGATTGCCAAAGCCGCGGAACTGCTGTCTGAGGCCAAGTTCCCCGTCATCCTGAACGGAGCCGGTGTTGTGCTGGCCGAAGGCGGGATCGCCGCCTCTAAAGCGCTGGCCGAAACCTTGGACGCCCCCGTTTGCGTCGGCTACCAGCACAATGACGCCTTCCCCGGCTCGCACCCGCTATTCGCTGGTCCATTGGGCTATAACGGTTCGAAAGCCGGGATGGAGCTGATCAGCAAAGCGGATGTCGTGCTGGCCCTAGGCACGCGGCTCAACCCGTTTTCGACCTTGCCCGGTTATGGCATCGATTATTGGCCGACGGGCGCAAAAGTCATTCAGGTTGATATCAACCCCGACCGGATCGGCCTGACCAAGAAAGTCGCCGTCGGAATCGTGGGCGACGCCGCCAAGGTCGCGAAAGGGATCAGCGCCGAATTGGCCGAAACGGCAGGCGATGCCGGACGCGATGAACGCAAGGCGCTGATTGCCCAAACCAAATCGGCTTGGGCGCAGGAACTGTCCTCAATGGATCACGAAGAGGATGATCCCGGCACCACATGGAACGAACGTGCCCGCGCCGCACGGCCTGACTGGATGTCGCCGCGCAAAGCATGGCGCGCCATTCAGGCGGCGATGCCAGAAAATGCGATTATCAGCTCCGACATCGGCAACAACTGCGCCATCGGCAACGCCTACCCCTCTTTCCCAACAGGTCGCAAATATCTGGCCCCGGGTCTCTTTGGTCCCTGCGGCTATGGTCTGCCCTCCATCATCGGCGCCAAGATCGGCTGCCCAGATGTGCCGGTGATCGGTTTTGCTGGTGACGGGGCCTTTGGCATCTCGGTCAATGAGCTGACGGCGATTGGCCGCGAGGAATGGCCTGCGATCACCCAAATTGTGTTCAGAAATTACCAATGGGGCGCAGAAAAGCGCAATTCTACATTGTGGTTTGATGATAACTTCGTCGGGACCGAATTGGATATGAAAGTATCCTATGCCGGGATCGCGCAGGCCTGCGGGCTGAAAGGCGTGCAGGCCAAGACGATGGATGAGCTGACTGAGATCCTTAATCAGGCGATCAAGGACCAGATGGAAAACAATACAACCACCCTGATCGAAGTTATCCTGAACCAGGAACTGGGCGAGCCGTTCCGCCGCGATGCCATGAAGAAACCCGTCCGCGTTGCGGGCATCAACAAATCGGACATGGCTGCTGAATAAGCTTGCCCTTCGATCTGACCCCCGGCGTAACCGCAGCATTGGCGCTGGCCCTGATTGGGGCAGCATTTGTGCGCGGTTACTCGGGCTTCGGATTTTCGGCCATTGTCATCACATTTGCCGCCATTTTCACCAATCCCTTGCCGCTGATCCCCGTGGTCTTCGCGTGCGAAATGCTGATGACCATATTTCAAGCCCGCGGCATTCGGCCCGATATCGACTGGCGCCGGGTTGGGGCCATGCTGGCAGGCGCGGCCATTGTGCTGCCCCTGTCGGTTGGCATCATCCTGTCTGTTGGCGAGGATATGGTGCGGCTGATTGTTTCCACATTGGTGCTGATCATGTCGCTTGTCTTGCTGTCAGGCTGGACCTTGCAAAGGGCGATCCACGCACCGGGGCATTTGGGCGTGGGTATAATTTCAGGAGTCTGCAACGGGGCCGGGGTTGGCGGCGCGCCTGTCGCCGTTTTCATGGCCGCCCAACCAATGCCCCCTGCAGTATTCCGGGCCACGATGATCGCTTTTCTTACCGGTCTCGATCTGATCACCTTGCCGCTCCTGTGGGTGGGCGGTTTGGTCACATGGGAGACGGCCATCGGCGCAGCCTTGGCGTTTCCGCTGCTGGGACTTGGCGTTTGGCTGGGCGGGCGTCAGTTTCTCAGCACGCCGCCCGCCGCCTTTCGTCGATTTGCGGTTTTTCTCTTGCTGATCCTGTCCGGGGCGGGCCTAATCCGGGCAGCATTCGCATGAAAGGTCTTTGCAGATGAATGAACCCTTCCCCTTCCTCGCCCAAACCACAGCAGATTGCCCCGCAGGGCTATTGACCAAAGCGCAGGCGCTGAAAACGCCCCGCGTGGCGCTGGTGAATGCAGGCAGTGATACCTCATTGAACGGGCTGCGTGAGGCGACGGAATTAGGGCTCGCCAACCCGATCCTGATCGGGGATAAGGCCAAGATCAAAGCCAGCGCAGAGCGTATCGGCTGGGATATCAGCCCCTACCGGCTTGAAAACGCGCCCCATGACACAGCCGCCCCTCTGGCTGCAGAGCTGGCCCGGAATGGCGAGGCGGACAGTATCATGAAAGGCCAGTTACATACTTCGACCTTCCTAAAGGGGCTATTGCCATCCAAGGCTGGGCTACGCGAGAAGGGAACGCGCTGCGGGCATGTCTTTCACATCACCAAACCAGGGTCTGAGCGTCCACTTTTGCTGACCGATGCTGCGCTGAATGTGAACCCATCCGTGGACACGCGCAAGGCCTGCCTGACCCACGCTGTTCGGCTGGCCGAAATCCTTGGGGATACACAGGTCAAAGCCGGGCTGCTGGCCCCGACAGAGGACCCAATCCCCTCAATCCCGAACACAGGCGAGGCGGCAGAAATCGCCGAATGGGCCAAGACCGCATTGCCCAATGCCACTGTGCAAGGGCCCATGGCGCTGGACCTGATTTTCAGCAAACGCGCGGCTGAGGTGAAGAAATATACCTCGGACGTATCTGGCGATGCGGACATCATGCTGGCGCCCAATATCACCTCGGGCAATGCGCTGTTCAAGATGATGGTGCTGGGCATGGGCTGCTGCGCGGGCGGGCTTGTCATGGGCCTGAAGGTGCCGCTGCTCTTGACCTCGCGTAGCCAGCAGGCCCCGGCACGCATCTGTTCCGCCGCGCTTGGGGCTATTGTGGCGGCTGCAGCATGATTTTTGTCGTCAACGCTGGGTCATCGTCTTTGAAAGTCAGCCTTTACAGGTCCGACCTGACGCGTCTGGCGGACGGAACGATCAGTAATATCGGCGGGAATGGCACCTTAAAGCTGGACGGTGTGGCCACAACAGTAACCTCAGACGATCACGCCGATGCGCTTACGCAAATACAGGCGGCGCTGGCCTCTGCCGGGCGTGATATGGACAATGTCAGCGCCGCTGCTCATCGGGTCGTGCATGGCGGCGCGCAGCTGACAGCCCCCGCGCGGCTGACGCCCGATGTGGTGCAAGCGATCCGCGATTGCATCCCGCTTGCGCCCCTGCACAACCCGGTGAACCTGGCCGGCATCGATGCGCTGACCGCCCAGCGCCCCGACTTGCCGCAGTTTGCCAGCTTTGACACAGCCTTTCACGCCAGCAACAGCGAGGTTACGACCCGATACGCCATCCCCGAGGCGCAGCATCAGGCAGGCATCCGGCGCTATGGGTTCCACGGCATGTCTTATGCCAATATGGTGCATGATTTCGGCGACGCGCTGCCCGACCGGCTGCTGGCGTTTCACCTTGGCAATGGGGCCAGCCTTTGCGCGATCAAGGCAGGCAAATCTCTGGCTACCTCAATGGGCTATTCGCCGCTAGCCGGACTGACCATGGGCACACGGTCCGGCGATATCGATGGGGCCGCAGTGCTGCGCATCGCCGCCGAGCTGGGGATTGAGGCCACCGATAAACTGCTGAACAAGCAATCGGGCCTTAAGGGCTTGGCCGGGGACAATGACATGAAAGCGCTGCTAGAGCGGGACGACGATGCTGCACGCCTCGCGGTCTCGCATTTTTGCTATTGGGCCGCGCGCCATGCGGGATCAGCCATTGTTGCGATGGGCGGCATCGATGCCGTGGCCTTCACCGGCGGAATTGGCGAAAACGCCGCGCCCATCCGCGACCGGATCATGCAACACCTTGGCTTTCTGGGTGATCTGCCCGTGCATGTGATTGAGGCCGACGAAGAAAAGCAGATCGCCCGCGACGCCCTGGCCCTGATGGGCGGCACCGCATGAGCTGGCTGCTGAGCATCACCAATTTGACGGGGCAAGAGTTCCTGATCCTCACCGTCATTGTGGTTTTGGCAGGCATCGTGCGGGGCTTTTCGGGCTTTGCCCTTTCGGCGCTGGTGATGGCAACCGCCGTGATCATCCTGCCCCCCATCGCGCTGATCCCCATGCTCTGGTGGATGGAAATGGCCGCCTCGCTTTTGATGGTCAAAGGGGGTTGGGCGGACGCGGATCGGCCCACCGCCTTTGGATTGGTCATCGGCTCGTCCATCGGCTGGCCCATTGGGTTGGCGCTGACCACATCGCTACCGGTTGAGACGTCAAAGATCATCGCGCTATCGATCATCGTGACGCTGGCGGTAACGCAACTGGCAAAAATCCGGCTGGCCTTTCTGGCCACTAAACCGGGACTTTACGGAACGGGAATTGTGGCAGGTATCGTCAGCGGGCTTGCCCATGTAGGGGCCATGGTTGTCGCGCTTTATGTGCTGGCCAGCGATAGCCCCGCGCGGCAAATGCGCGGCTCTATCGTTCTGTTTCTCTTTCTCGGCTCACTCGTCTCTTTCTTTGTGCAACTGGCCTTCGGGGTCATGGACCTCAGCGGGGTCAGCCGCGGACTGGTTTTTGCGGCGCCAACCGCCCTCGGCGTGCTGATCGGGCTGCGGATGTTCACCCCAAGGTTTGAGCCCTACTACAAACCCGTCTGCCTGGCGCTGCTTGTCGGCCTGGCCGGGTTAAGCCTGATCAGGACGGTACTGACATGACCCGGACTTGCGCGATGCCACATATTGCTTCACTATTGATACACCATTCTGAGGAGAGATGGTGATGACAACCCAGCCGACGCTAGACACCTCGCCCCCTGTCTCGGACGAGGTCCGCAAAACCACCTGCTACATGTGCGCCTGCCGCTGCGGGATCAACGTGCATATGAAGGACGGGAAGGTCGCCTATATCGAAGGCAACAAAGACCACCCGGTCAATCAGGGGGTGCTTTGCGCCAAGGGTAGCGCGGGGATCATGCAGCACAACGCACCGTCGCGACTGCGCGCACCTTTGCGCCGGGTGGGGCCACGTGGGTCAGGCGAGTTTGAGGAAATCAGCTGGGAAGCCGCGCTAAAGCAAGCCACCGAATGGCTCAAACCCATCCGCGAAACGGCACCCGAAAAGCTGGCGTTTTTCACCGGGCGTGACCAATCGCAAAGCTTCACCAGCTTCTGGGCGCAGGGCTTTGGCACGCCCAACTATGCAGCTCACGGGGGGTTCTGCTCGGTCAATATGGCCGCCGCAGGCATCTACACGATGGGCGGGGCGTTTTGGGAATTCGGGCAACCCGATTGGGATCACACAAAGCTATTCATGCTGTTCGGCGTCGCCGAAGACCATGACAGCAACCCGATCAAAATCGGTATCGGCAAGCTAAAGGCGCGCGGCGCGCGGATGATCGGGGTCAACCCCATTCGCACCGGTTATAACGCGGTGGCCGATGATTGGGTCGGGATCACGCCTGGCACCGACGGTCTATTCATCCTTGCCCTGATCCACTGCCTGATGAGCGCTGGCAAGGTTGATTTGGACTATCTGGCGCGGTTCACAAATGCCTCAGTCTTGGTGAATGAAAACCCGGACTCTGAACAATTCGGCCTGTTCATCCAGGATGCGGACGGAAAACCGCAGGTCATTGACCGCCGGACCGGCACGCTTGCGCCATGGGATGGCGCTGGCGTCGAACCCGACCTCTCTGGCAGCTACGAGATGGGCGGCGTCACCCATCGCCCGGTGTTCCACCTGATGGCCGACCGCTATCTGTCCAAAGCCTACGCGCCCGAGGCAGTGGCCGACCGCTGCGGCATCCCTGCCACCCGCATTCGGGCCATCGCCGCCGATCTGGCCCGCGTTGCCTTTGACGAGGCGATTGAGCTGGATCGCGAATGGACCGACTTCCGCGGCAAGAAACACCCCAAGATGGTCGGACGCCCAGTCAGTTTTCACGCCATGCGCGGCATCTCGGCCCATTCCAACGGGTTTCAAACCTGCCGTGCCCTGCATGTGCTGCAAATCCTGCTTGGTTCGGTCGAAGTGCCCGGCGGTATGCGGTTCAAACCGCCCTACCCCAAACCTGCGACCGCCCACCCCAAGCCGCATGGCAAGGTCACGCCCGGCGCGCCCCTGGATGGGCCGCATCTGGGCTATACCCACGGGCCAGAAGACTTGCTGCTGAACGAAGACGGCACCCCAAAACGCATCGACAAAGCCTATTCCTGGGAAAACCCCATGTCCGCCCATGGGCTGATGCATATGGTGATCTCCAACGCGCATGCGGGCGATCCATATAAGATCGACACGCTCTTCCTGTATATGGCCAATATGTCCTGGAATTCGTCGATGAATGTCGGCGGCGTGCATAAGATGCTGACGGACAAGGATAAAAACGGCGACTATGTGATCCCGCATATCATTTATTCCGACGCCTATTCATCGGAAATGGTGGCCTATGCGGACCTGATCCTGCCCGACACGACCTATCTGGAACGGCACGATTGTATTAGCCTGCTCGACCGCCCGATCTGCGAAGCTGACGGCGTCGCCGACGCAATCCGCTGGCCGGTGGTCGAACCGGACCGGAACGTGCGCGGCTTTCAATCAGTACTCTGCGACCTGGGCGCACGGCTGAGATTGCCCGGCTTTGTAAACGAGGACGGCAGCCAGAAATACGCCGATTACGCCGATTACATCACCAACCATATCCGCCGCCCCGGCATCGGGCCTCTGGCGGGCTGGCGAGATGCCGATGGGGCGGGCCAGGGCCGCGGCACCGCGAACCAAGACCAATTGCAAACCTATATCGACAACGGCGGCTTCTGGCTGGAACATGTCCCGGAAGAGGCCGCCTATTACAAACCCTTCAACGCCGCCTATCAGGATTGGGCCGTGAAAATGGGGTTCTACGATGTGGTGCAACCCTATATTTTCCAGCTCTATGCCGAACCGCTGCGCAAATTCCAGGCCGCCGCCGAAGGGATCGGCAGCAGACAGCCTCCGGACCACCTGCGCGGGCAAATTCGGGTTACAATGGACCCGCTACCGATCTGGTACGCACCGTTTGAGGACGCGCATGTGGACCCGCATGAATACCCGATCCACGCGCTGACCCAGCGGCCAATGGCCATGTATCACAGCTGGGGGACACAAAACGCCTGGCTGCGGCAGATCCACGGGCATAACCCGCTTTATGTGCCTACAAAAATCTGGGAAGCGAACGGTTTTGAAGAAGGCGACTGGGCCAAGGTCAGCTCGGCCCATGGATCGATTGTCGTACCTGTGGCGCATCAGGCCAGCCTGAACGAAAACACGGTCTGGACCTGGAATGCCATCGGCAAACGCAAAGGCGCGTGGGCTCTGGAGGAAGGCGCGCCGGAGGCAACAAAAGGGTTCCTGCTCAATCACCTGATCCACGAGCTTTTGCCACCCAAGGGCGACGGGCTCCGCTGGGCCAACTCAGACCCGATCACCGGGCAAGCGGCCTGGTTTGATCTGCGGGTGAAGATCGAAAAATCGGAGGTGGCCAACGAATGCCAGCCCGCCATGCCGGCGATCAAATCCCCCGTCGAAAAAGGACCCGATAAACTGAAATGGCAGGTTGGAAAATGAGCAACAGCCAGGTCCTTCTGTTGATTGCCGCCTTCCTTGCGCTGACGATTGGCAGCTTTGTCTGGTATGTGGCGACCTGGGATGCGCGCGAGCAACAGGAAACCAGTTTCTTATTTCTTAAAATACTCCCGCCGGAGGCACCGGCATCAGCCACGAAAGCCAGGTCATGACCCAGCTCCCCCCGCCATCGGCCAAAAAACTTGGCCTTGTGATCGATTTGGATACCTGCGTGGGCTGCCATGCCTGCGTGGTTTCCTGCAAAGGGTGGAACACCGAAAACTACGGTGCGCCCCTGTCGGATCAGGACCCTTATGGCGCAAGTCCTTCGGGCACTTTCCTCAACCGCGTTCACTCCTATGAGGTCCAACCCGAGGCGGGGGCGGCCCAGCTCATCCATTTCCCCAAATCCTGCCTGCATTGCGAAGACGCGCCCTGCGTGACCGTCTGCCCGACCGGCGCCAGCTATAAGCGGGCTGAGGATGGGATCGTTTTGGTCAATGAAAGCGACTGCATCGGCTGCGGCCTTTGCGCCTGGGCCTGCCCTTACGGCGCGCGCGAGCTCGACGCGGCCGAAGGGGTGATGAAGAAATGCACCCTCTGCGTGGACCGCATCTACAACGAAAACCTGCCCGAAGAAGACCGGCAGCCTGCCTGCGTGCGCACCTGCCCTGCTGGCGCGCGGCATTTCGGGAATTTAGGTGACCCCAACAGCGATGTCAGCAAGCTGGTCAAGGAACGAGGCGGCTTTGATCTGATGCCGGAACAGGGCACCAAGCCGGTGAATAAATATCTGCCGCCACGACCGAAGGACGTCGAACCCCAGATCGATATCCTTGCCCCCTACCTTGAGCCCGTTGCCGAAGATGGGAAAGGTTTTGTGGTTTGGCTGGACAAGGCCCTCTCCGCCCTGCCAGGAGGCGCGAAGTAATGCACCCAGCACCCAGTGTGATCATCTTCAACACCTTTTCCGGCCTGGGCTTTGGCCTGTTGTTTTGGCTTGGCATTGGCGCGCTGGTGCCGACCGGGCTAAGCGCGTTTATCTGGTTTGCCATCGCCTATCTGTTCGCTGTTGGCGGTTTGATTGCATCCACCTTTCATCTGGGCCACCCCGAGCGGGCGCTCAAAGCCTTCACCCAATGGAAAACCAGTTGGCTCAGCCGCGAAGGGATCTGCGCCGTTTTCGCCCTGCTGGTGATGGCTCTTTATGGGGCGGGGCTGGTCTTTGGCGGGACACGGTTCGGCTTTGTCGGCTGGATTGGTGGTCTGGCATCCTTGGGCGTAGTGTTCACGACTTCGATGATTTACACGCAGATGAAGACCGTACCCCGCTGGCGCCATTGGACAACGCCTGCGATGTATCTGCTGCTGGCCATCAGCGGCGGCGCGCTATTGGGCGGACAGGTTAAGGTCGCATCGGTCCTGCTGCTTTGCGGCGGGATTTTGCAGCTTTATGCTTGGGGAACAGGCGATGGGCAGCTGGCAGGTTCGGACACCACAATCGGCTCTGCAACCGGGCTTGCGGGCATCGGACAGGTCCGCGCCTTTGAGCCGCCCCATACCGGCACCAATTACCTGATGCGCGAATTTATCTTTCAGGTGGGCCGTAAACATGCCGAGAATTTACGGATCATCGTGATCGCTCTGGCGTTTTTGCTACCCATCGTATTTTTGCTATTGCCGCATAACCATTTCTTTGCTGCGCTTGCCGTGCTCAGCCACATTGCAGGGGTTTTGGCCCTGCGATGGTTGTTTTTCGCGCAAGCCGAACATGTTGTTGGGCTTTACTACGGCAAGCGATAAGCGCTTTGGGGCGTTTAAACCCGGCTGACCTTTTGGATCACGTTGCCATCGCGCTTTTCCGCATGCCAACGCACCGGCGTTGCCCGCAGATTTGAAATCGCGGCCCCTTCCGGGGTCTTTTGCACATCGATCTGTAGAATGGTGCTAGTGGCGATTTTTTCATGCGCAAAGCCCCACAGAAGACTGCCAAGCGAATAGGCAATCGGCACCGTCCGGTCCCCCGCTTTGGTTTTGTAAAGCTGGATCGGCTGGGCAACATGCGGGTGGTGGCAAACGATAATATCAGCGCCAGATTCAGCCAGATCTTCTGCCGCCAATTGCTGCGCACGGCGGGGGAACAGCTCAAACTCATGCCCCCAATGCACAATCGCGATGATCAGATCACAGCCATTTTCCTGCGCATGCGTTATCTGCGCCTTGAGCAGCCCAAGATCGGGCGCTTGATGTTTTGACGTCAGCTTGGCCAGGTTCACGCCACGCTTTTCCCCCTCTGGCAGGCTGTGGCCATTCGTGCCAAAGGTGCAACTGGCCAGGCCCGTCTTCACCCCGTTTTTGTCCACTATCGTCGCCAGTTTTGATTGCGCGGGATCATCAAAAACGCCAACTGGCTGAATGCCATGCTTTTTCAAGGTAGCAAGGGTCGTCTCCATGCCCTCGACCCCCATGTCAAAGACGTGATTATTGGCCAGGTTCAGGACGTCAATGAACTTACCTTCATGGCTGGTCAGCGCCTCGAAATGGGCGGCAGAGGCGCATTCGGTAGGCGGCCCCGCATCGCCGATCACCTCATCAACGAGCGGCTGGGTCGTGACGGGCGATTCGTAGTTTCCGATAGAAAGATCAACATCAAACAGCAGATCTTTGATGTCTTCATAGACAACATCCTTGGCAGGTTCTGCCCTGTGGGTACGGATGATGTCGCCTGCAAAACTGATTGTCAGCGCCTTCGTTCCACCCTCCTGTGGCGGCGTTAATACGGCTTCGGCCTCGGTTAGAAAGCCTGACATATCCAGCTCTGTATCTGGAGACGTGATCGGGTTGTTCGACTTGTAGACCCAGTAGAGATTATCAAGCAGCCCCATCTCGGGCATATCGCTAGCCGCCCCTTTACGGGGTGTTTTCCAAAACCCAAAGACATCCGCCATTTTCATAACGGCCGACATGATCCCCTTTAGAACGGGATTGGAGATCGAGAGAGTTTCGAAAGGAAGATTGGGGAGTAATGACACCGGCGCAACTTTCATCTTAAAAACGCAGCAGCCCAAGGCCACGCGTCATTCAAACCATGCCGGAAGGATATCCGACAGCATCGCACCTTCAGGCGCTGCAGATCGTCGCGATGATCCTGACAAATGGTAAACAAGCTGTCAACGAAAGCCGAGGCAGCAGCCCAACCAATTGGCGCGGCTTCAAATTATTTTGCGCCTGCCAGGTGCAGGCACCTAGCCCCTGATCCGCTGCTCATTTTCGACGTCGAACAGGAATATGCGAGACGGTTCAATCGACAGCCCGACCCGCGCGCCCTCGACCGAACGTTGATCACCGCGCTCTTCTGCGACGATCCGCTCACCTGTGTCGGACATCAGATAGACATATGACACGCCGCCAAGGCTTTCGGTCAGATCAACGCTGTGGGTATCGCCATCAGGATCGACACGTAGATGTTCGGGACGCATCCCAACGATGACCTTTTTGCCATTATAAGCTGCGCCGATGACACCCTCGAAACGCGCGCCCGCGCCCGGCACCGTGACGGTGCCGCCATTTGCCACCCCTTCAAGAAAGTTCATTGCAGGCGAGCCAATGAAGCCTGCGACGAATTTATTGTCCGGGTCCCGATACAAATCCATCGGGGGGCCAACCTGTTCAATATTCCCAGCCCGCAGCACCACGATCTTGTCAGCCAAGGTCATCGCCTCAACCTGATCATGGGTCACGTAGATCATTGTGGCGCCGATTTCCTTATGCAGGCGCGCGATCTCAACCCGCATCTCGACCCGCAATTCGGCATCGAGATTTGACAGGGGTTCGTCGAACAAAAACACCTCGGGCCCGCGCACGATCGCACGGCCGATCGACACGCGCTGGCGTTGTCCGCCGGACAGGGCCGCTGGTTTACGGTCCAGATATTGCTCAAGCTTCAAAATGCGGGTGGCCTCGGCCACTTTTTCAGCAATCTCGGCCTTGGGATGGCCGTTCATTTTCAGGCCAAAGCCCATGTTATCTTTGACAGTCATATGCGGGTACAGCGCATAAGTCTGGAAAACCATGGCCACACCGCGCTCGGACGGGTCCATCCGGGTCACGTCGCGGGTGCCGATCTGCATGGACCCTTCGGTGGTTTCCTCCAGCCCCGCCACCATGCGCAGCAAGGTAGATTTGCCGCAGCCCGAAGGGCCGACAAAAACGCAGAATTCACCATCTTCGATCTGCAGATCAATACCGTGGATGACCTGCACCTCACCATAGCGCTTGATCACATTATTTAGCGTGACACCTGACATGGGTTAGATCCTTGTTTCTGCATTTGCGTTAAGATCGGGAAAGGTCCAGTTCTGCGCGGCCTGGGCAATTTTGCCCGTCGTTTGGCGCAGCACCGGGGCAAGACGTTCAAGACCGGCCAGATTGGTCCGGGCGGTTGTGCTTGTGACGGACACGGCACCCAGCACCCGACCCTGATCGGACAGAATCGGCATCGCGATGCAAATAATGCCCGGTTCATGCTCTTCGCGGTCAAAACTGTATCCGGCGGTGCGAATGGCGGACAGTTCTTCGCGCAGGCTGCTTTCGTCGCGCAAAGTGGTTTCGGTAAAGCCATGAAAGGATTGCTGGGAAATAATGTCATCTGCGATGGTCGGATCAAGGAACGCCAGCATCGCCTTGCCGACACCTGTGCAATAGGCGGGGCCCACTTTACCCGCCTGGCTAAACATCTTGATCGGCTCTGCCGCGTTGCGTTTGTCGATGTAAAGAACCTGCCCGCAGTCAAGCTGGGCCAGATGCACAGTTTCGCCCACCGCACGGCTAAGCGCATCAACATAGGGCCGGGCCATCGGGGCAAGGGTCGCTTGCTCCCACGCTGAATGGGCAAGGCGGACAAGGCGCAGCCCGGGCGTATAGGTCTGCCTGTCGGGATCATAAGACAACATCTGCTGATTGGTCAGTGTCTGCACGAATCGATAAAGCGTTGGCTTGGGAAATGCGGATTGGGCCAAAAGCTCGCTAAAACGCACAGGCCGCCCAAAAGCTGCGACCTGATCAAGCACTTCAAGCGCCTTCCCAACGGTGCCATCACCAGTAGCGCGCGTCATTGTTCCTCCCCTTTGCCCGTTCGGGCCTCGTCACCAAACACCCAGCTGATGCGGTCATGAGATATTGACAAGGGTAGCCGGTTCGCGGTTTAGTATCAACATCCAAAACCAAGTTTCAAATAATGAAACTTATTTGTGCCTTGGTTTACACATGGAAGCATCGAGGGAGGATACTATGCATTCCATTTTGAAGACGTCGCTTGCGGCGCTTGTTGCCGCTGGCATAAGCGCATCTGCGGCCCATGCCGAAGGGCATGCGCTGTCGGGTGATCTCGTTATTTTCTCGGACATGTCCAACCCTGCGCCGCGCGCGGTTATGGAAGGCATGGTTGAGCGTTTTGGCGAAATGCACCCGGATCTGAACATTGAACTGACGGTCATCGACCGCGAGGCTTACAAGACCCAAATCCGCAACTTCCTGACAGCCAACCCACCTGATGTGGCCAACTGGTACGCTGCCAACCGCATGCTGCCTTATGTCGAAGCCGGGCTGTTCGAAGATATCTCGGACCTGTGGGAAGGGCAGATCAGCGAAGAGCTGGCCTCAACCAAAGGCGCGCTGACCATCGACGATGCGCAATACGGTGTCCCTTATACCTATTACCAATGGGGCGTTTACTATCGCAAAGACATCTTCGACCAATATGGCCTGAGCGAGCCCACAACCTGGGAAGAAGAGCTGGCGAACTGCCAAACGCTGCTGGATAACGGGGTCAAATGCTACACGATCGGCACCAAATTCCTTTGGACCGCAGGCGGCTGGTTTGACTATCTGAACATGCGCACAAACGGCTATGACTTCCACGCGCGCCTGACCAATGGCGAAGAAAGCTGGCTGTCGGATGAAGTCCGGGCGACCTTTGCCAATTGGCAGCAATTGATCGAGATGGGCGCGTTTATCGATGACCATCAGACATATAGCTGGCAAGAGGCCCTGCCCTTCATGGTCAATGGCGAAGCAGCATCATATCTGATGGGTAACTTTGCGGTGGCGCCCATGCGCGAAGCCGGGCTGACCGATGAGCAGATTGATTTCTACCAATTCCCAGAAATCACGGCGGGCATCCCACGGGGCGAAGACGCACCAACGGATACGTTCCACATCCCATCAGGTGCCGCCAACAAGGAAGCCGCGCGCGAATTCCTGCGCTTTGTCGTCTCAGCGGATAACCAGACGCTGATCAACAATGGCGAGAACCTGGGCCAGTTGCCTGTGAACGCACTGTCATCGGTTGATGACGACAAGTTCCTGAACGAAGGCTTTGACATGCTGTCCAACAAGGCCCCTGGCGGGATTGCGCAGTTCTTTGACCGCGATGCACCTGCGGAAATGGCGGCTGTCGCTATGGAAGGCTTCCAGGAATTCATGGTCTTCCCGGATGCGCTGGAAGATGTGCTTGAGCGGCTCGAAGCAGCCCGCGAAGATATCTACTAAAACAATAGGGTGCGCATGGTTTGCGCACCCTCCCCCGCCCATCTGAAAGCGCCACAGGCGGCGTTTTCACATGCGCCCAACGGGAATGAGGACCTTATATGTCTATCTCCTCTGACAGCTCTGGCCGGCCCGCACGCGGTTGGTACAAGCGCAATGAGATCGCGATCACGCCTTGGCTGTTTCTGGCGCCCGGCGTGTTTTTCTTCCTCATCTACGTCATCGCCCCGATCTACCAAAGCTTCAGCCTGTCGCTTTATGACTGGAACGGTCTGGGCGATGTGGCGACCAATGGCACCTATGTGGGCATGGAAAATTACAACAAGCTGTTTGGCCTGAATGGGGAACGGGCGGACCGGAATTTCCAGATATCGCTTTGGAACAATCTCAAATGGCTCTTGCTTTATCTGCTGGCTATTCCGGGTGGGCTGTTTATTGCGCTGTTTCTCAATCAGACGGTGCGGGGCATACGGATTTATAAGTCCCTGTTTTTCTTTCCCTTTGTGATCAGCCAAGTTGTTGTGGGTCTGGTGTTCACATGGTTTTACCTGCCCGATGGCGGGCTGTTTACGGTGATCCTGGATTGGTTTGGGCTGGAAATCCGGGGCGGTGTGCTTGGCAACCGGACGGCAGCGACATACGGGATCATTGCCGCGGGGCTTTGGCCGCAAGCGGCCTATTGTATGATTCTCTACCTGACCGGGTTGAACGCGGTGGACCCTGAACAGGTCGAGGCCGCGCGGCTGGACGGGGCCAAAGGACGCAAAATGCTGTGGTATGTGATCCTTCCGCAGCTTAAACCTGCGACCTTTATTGCCTTTGTGGTAACCATCATCGGCGCGCTACGCAGCTTTGATCTGGTATCAATCATGACGGGGGGCGGGCCCTTTGGCTCAACCCGTGTGCTGTCATTTTATGTCTTTGAAAAATCACTCAGCGAACGCGGACTGCAATATGGCTATGCGGCGGCGATTGCGGTGGTGCTGTTCCTGATCATGCTCGTCTTTATCGCCTATTTCCTATGGTCGATGTACCAAGATGAAAAGGAGGCGCGCTGATGCCTGCTGCCCCTTGCAACGCCGTCCCGGACTTGATCCGGGACCTCAACGTCACTGCAAGCAAGAGGTCCCGGATCACGTCCGGGACGGTGGAGGCTTAACGATGTTTCCAACCCCCATCGAAAAATCCTCCCGCGGGGTGCAGATCGGATACCAAACCTTTCTGCCAATCGCGTTGATCTTATGGCTGCTCCCACTGATCGCAGTGATGGTCTTTTCGATCAAACCAGATGCCGATTTCACCAGCGGGAACTACTGGGGCGTGCCGTCATCCTTTGAGGCCGTGAACAATTATGGCCGGGTGTTCCTGGACAGTGACATGCCGCGCTATCTTTGGAACTCTGTTCTGATCACGGTCCCCACGGTCATTGGCACTGTGATCCTGGCGAGCATGACGGGATTTGCACTGGGCGTGTACCGGTTCAAAGGCAACCTGCTGATCTTTTTCATGTTCATCGCAGGCAACTTCGTGCCTTTCCAAATCCTGATGGTGCCTGTGCGCGACTTGACCGTCGATATGGGGCTCTACAACACCAAAACCGGGTTGGTGTTGTTTCACATCGCCTTCCAAACCGGCTTTGCCACGCTTTTCATGCGCAATTTCATCCGGGCCCTTCCGTTTCCGTTAATAGAAGCGGCCCGGGTCGAAGGCGTCGCCGAATGGCGCATCTTCTTATTCGTCGTGCTGCCCCTGATGAAACCCGCGCTGGCGGCGATGTCGGTACTGATCTTCACCTTTATCTGGAACGATTACTTTTGGGCGGTCGTGCTGACCCAAGGCCCCGAAAGCCAGCCTGTCACAGCCGGTATCACCAGCTTTAACGCGCAATATCGGGCCGCTTATCACCTGATGAGCGCGGGCGCGATTGTTGCAGCCCTCCCCCCGTCGCGATGTTTTTTCTGATGCAGAAGCATTTTATCGCGGGTCTGACCCTGGGGGCCGTGAAATAGACGATGACACGGACCTACCGCATTGACGATGGGCAGCAAACGCTTGTGCTTGCCGCCACAAACGACCGCCTGCCGCAAGTGATTTACTGGGGCGCTGCCCTGCCTGGCTCTGACGATCTGGATACGCTGCATGCGGCCTATGCCATTGATGTCACGGGCGGCATGCTGGATGAGAACCCCGACCTGTCCTTGTGCCCCGAAGCCACGCGCAGCTTTCCCGGCCAGCCCGGGCTGATTATCCGCGACAGTGATGGCACACCTTTGCTGCCCAAATTTCACTTTGCAGATGCCGCGCAAACGCACGACAGTCTGATGCTGTCCTACAGAGATACGGACAACAGGCTTGATCTGGCGTTTCGCTTTCGTACAGATAAGCAAACCCATGTCATCGAATGCCAAACGACGTTGAACGCTGATCGGCCCGTGCACCTGCATTGGCTGGCTGCCCCGGTCCTGCCCGGCCCGCAACATGCAGACGAAATGATCGACGTCTCGGGGCGGTGGTGCGGTGAATTCCAGCTGTCCCGCACAGGCTGGGCGCCGGGCATGCGCTACCGCGAAAACCGGACCGGACGGACCGGGCATGAACATTTCCCCGGCCTGATCATTCCCTGCCGCGGCGCGACCAATACCAAAGGCGAGGCCTACGCTTTTCACTACGGTTGGTCCGGCGGTCATAAGATGATCGCCGAAGAGCTGCAGGATGGCCGGCGCCAAATCCAATGGGGACATGCCGCCCGGATGGAAACCGAAGCCGCGCATGAATTCAAGACCGCTCCGCTTTACATCGTCTATTCCGGCACCGGGCTAAATGGCTGCGCCGTCGCCTTTCAGCGGCATTTGCGGGACCGGATCGTCACCTGGCCAAAGCCAAACGCCCCCCGCCCCGTGCATTACAACTGCTGGGAGGCCGTCTATTTCGACCATAAACTACCCGTCCTGTTTGATATTGCCGAACGCGCGTCCAAACTGGGGGCCGAACGCTTTGTGCTTGATGATGGTTGGTTTGGAAACCGGGATGATGATACGCGCAGCCTGTCCGATTGGACAGTCGATCCGCGCAAATACCCCGATGGGCTGCACCCGTTGATCGCACATGTGCACGGGCTTGGGATGACCTTCGGCCTGTGGTTTGAGCCTGAGATGATCAATGAAGATAGTGACATCCACAGGGCGCATCCAGACTGGGTGCTGGGCAGCGAAGATCAGACACTTGGCCGCCAGCAAAAGGCGCTGAACATGGCGCTGCCAGAGGTGCGCGACTATCTGTATGAACGAATGTCAGCAATCTTGAACGATCACCAGATTGATTACATCAAATGGGATCACAACCGGGTTCTGCCGATGCCGGATGCGGCACAAACCCGTGGATCCTATCGGCTTATTGACAGGTTGCGCGAGGCCTTTCCGCAGGTCGAAATCGAAAGCTGCGCATCGGGCGGCGGGCGCATCGATTTTGGCATTTTGCAACGCACCCAGCGGGTCTGGCTTTCTGACAGTAACGATGCGCTGGAACGGCTGCGCATCCAGCATGATGCCGCGCTTTTCCTGCCGCTTGTCGTCACCGGCAGCCATGTGGGCCCGCGCCATTGCCACACATCGGGGCGGCATCTGGATATCAGTTTTCGGGCCTGGGTTGCCGCGCAAAGACATATGGGCTTTGAGATGGACCCGCGCGAGCTGGACGATACCGAAACAGCCGTTCTGACAGAAGTCACGCGGTGGTGGAAACAAAACCGGGACTGGATGCAAACCGCCGATATCCTGCGGCTCGACAGTGCTGATCCTGCCATCCTAGCCGAGCAGCAATTGGCACAAGACAAGTCCCGCTTCGTCGTCTTTGCAGGCAAGGCCGCAACCAGCGCTCAGATCGCCCCGCGTCCCTTGCGGCTGACCGGGCTTGAGCCCGATGCGACCTACCGGATCAACCTTGCGAACCGCAATACGCTGCACCATCTTTCGCGTGGCACAACCGCTCTGAAGACGGACGAACTGGCATTGTCAGGCACCTATCTGATGCATCACGGGGTCACCCTGCCATGGTCATTCCCCGACCGGATGTGGGTCCTGGAAGGAGCCAGATTATGACGGCTATTCACCCCGATCTTGCAGGTGCATCCATCTTTGTTACCGGGGGTGCCAGCGGCATTGGCGCTGCGCTTGTCGCTGGATTTGTGGCGCAAGGGGCCAAGGTGGCCTTTGTGGATTTGCTGGACCCTGCAGATCAAGTCGCGACCTTGTCAGCGACGGCCACGCATCTGCCCATCGGGCTGCAATGCGATATCACCGACACAGGCGCGCTGGAACACGCAATGGATCAGGCAGTTGCCGCCCACGGCCCATTCAAAGCCGTGGTCAATAACGCCGCTAATGACCAACGCTACGCGCTCGAGGCCGTCACACCGGAAATCTGGGACGATGTGCAGGCGGTCAATCTGAAATCCTATTTCTTTTCAAGCCAATTGGCCGCCGCGCGCATGGGGCCAAACGGATCGATCGTCAACTACACGTCGATTTCCTACATGGTCGGAACCCCGTCGCTTATTCCCTATGCGACCGCCAATGCAGGGATTTCAGGGCTGACCCGGTCCTTGGCACGCGAACTTGGGGGCAAGGGCATGCGGGTAAACGCCATCGCACCAGGCTGGGTTTTGACTGAAAAACAGGAAAAGCTTTGGGCCACGCCCGAGGGGAAAGCAAATTTTCTCAAAACCCAATGCCTGCCCCGGCATATGCGGCCAGATGATCTTGTCGGACCAACACTTTTTCTGGCATCTGACGCCTCGGCGATGATGACAGGACAAACCATGGTGGTTGATGCAGGCGTGGTGACAACAGGATGAGCGGTGTAAAGGCAGATTGGATTGCGGTTGACTGGGGCACCAGCAACCTGCGCGCATGGGCCATGTCCGCCTCGGGCACAGTACTGGCTGAAGCGGCCTGCAACGAAGGGATGGGCAAGCTCACCATCCATGGTTTTGAACCAGCTCTGCTGAAACTGATCGGGGATTGGGTTGATGGCCCTGTGCAAGTGATCGCCTGCGGCATGATCGGATCACGCCAAGGCTGGGTTGAAGCCCCCTACGCAGCGGTGCCTTGCCCCGCCCTGCCAAACGGTCTGGTACAAGCACCGTCGTCCGATCCCAATTTGCAGGTTTTTGTGATCCCCGGGATCAAGCAAGCGACGCCGGCGGATGTGATGCGGGGCGAAGAAACGCAGATCGCAGGGTTTCTGGCGCGCAATCCCAATTGGGATGGTGTGATTTGCCTGCCCGGTACCCATACCAAATGGGTCCATATCAGCGCCGATGAGGTCGTCAGCTTCCAGACTTTCATGACCGGTGAATTGTTTGACACCATCAGCACGCAGACAATCCTGCGCCATTCGATCACAGGCGTTGAATGGGATGATGATGCGTTTCAAACCGGCCTGAGTGACGCCATGGCGCGCCCTGAACGGCTGGCTGCGCGCTTGTTTTCACTGCGCGCAGACGGGCTGTTGAATGACTTGCCTGACGGGGTCGCGCGGGCACGGCTGTCGGGGCTTTTGATCGGGGCTGAACTGGCATCGGCCAAACCCTATTGGCTGGGCCAGCAGATCGCCGTGATTGGCGAAGGGGCGTTATCGAAACTGTATGTTGATGCGCTGGCGGCGCAAGCCGCCCCGGCCACGCAGGTTCATGCTGGCCCTATCACTGTTGCCGGGCTAACAGCTGCCTATCGCCGCCTGAAAGGATAACCTGATGTCCCGTCCCCTGATCGCTATTCTACGTGGGCTCACCCCGCCGGAGGCCGCGCCAATGGCCGCAGCCCTCATCGATGCCGGGATCACCCGGATCGAAGTCCCGCTGAACTCGCCCGACCCGTTCGATAGTATCCGCAACATGGTCGATGCTTTCGGCGCAGAGGCGCTGATCGGTGCGGGCACTGTCCTTTCGGTCGAAGATGTGGGCCGGGTCGCACAAGCTGGCGGCAAACTGATTGTGTCCCCCAATTGCGACCAGCGCGTCATCGTCGCAACGAAAACGGCCGGAATGCAAAGCTGGCCGGGCGTCATGACCCCGACAGAATGCTTTGCGGCGCTCAAAGCCGGGGCGGATGGGTTGAAAATCTTTCCTGCCAGCCTGATCGGTCCAGATGGGGTCAAAGCCATCCGCGCGGTACTGCCAACAGGCACGCAAGTCTATGCCGTGGGCGGCGCTGGCGCCGACAATTTTGCCGATTGGATCGCGGCCAGCGCGGATGGATTTGGCATTGGCTCTGCGCTTTATAAACCCGGCCTTTCAGTGGCCGAGGTGACCGCCCGCGCCCGCGATATCGTCGCCGCCTATGATGAGGTCGCGTCATGATATTTGACCACACGCAATGCACTCTTGGCGAAGGACCGCTATGGCACCCGCAGCGCCAGGAATTGTTCTGGTTCGATATCCTGGGCCAAAAACTGCATCGCAAAGGGCAAGAATGGCAATTCGACACGTTCGTCAGCGCCGCAGGCTGGGTTGATGCGGACACATTGATGATCGCCTCCGCACGGGCGCTGCACCGCTTTGATCTGAATACCGGCGCGTTTGAGGATATCTGCGCGCTTGAGGCAGACAACCCTGTGACACGCTCAAACGACGGGCGTGCGGATCCACAGGGTGGTTTCTGGATCGGAACCATGGGGCTGAACCTCGAAGAGGGTGCCGGGGCGATTTATCGCTATTACAAAGGCGAGCTGCGCCAGCTGTTCCGCAACATCACGGTCTCTAACGCGATTTGCTTCGCCCCTGATCGCAGGACCGCCTATTTTACCGATACGCCCACGCAAAAGATCATGTGCATCGCCTTGGACAATGATGGCTGGCCCAGCGGCGTTGCCAGTTGCCATATTGACCTCAGCGACACTGATTTCCGCCCCGATGGCGCTGTCGTGGATCGGGATGGGAACCTGTGGAATGCGCAATGGGGGGCCGGGCGTGTCGCGGGCTACGGCCCTGATGGGCGCTTTGTCGAAGCCTTCAGTTTTCCGGCCGATCAAACCTCTTGCCCGGCCTTTGGCGGGGCGGATCTGAACCACCTTTACTGCACCAGCGCCGGTGTCGGGCTAAAGGGGGCAGATCAGGGCAAGACCTTTGAAATCGCTACAAACTATACGGGACAGGCCGAACATCGGGTTCAGCTTTAGCCCCGGAACGCAGGACGACAAATGAAACGTACACTTGGTGTTTGCTATTACCCCGAACACTGGCCCGAAGACATGTGGGCCAGTGATGCGGCACAGATGGTCGCAACCGGCCTGACCTGGGTGCGCATTGGTGAATTTGGGTGGTCGCGGATGGAACCGCAGCCCGGGAAATTCACCTGGGATTGGCTTGATAAGGCCATCGATGTGCTGGGCAACGCAGGTCTGAAAATCATCCTTGGCACGCCCACCGCGACCCCGCCGCGCTGGATGATCAACAAACATCCCGACATGCTAGCCGTTGATGCCGAAGGGCGACCGCGCAAATTCGGCTCGCGCCGGCATTATGATTTCAGTCATCAAGGCTACCGGGAGGAATGCCGCCGGATTGCGCGTCTGATGGGTGAACGCTATGGGCAAAACCCGCATATCGCGGCCTGGCAGATCGATAATGAATATGATTGCCACGATACGACGCTCAGCTATTCGGACACCGCGCGGCGCGGGTTTCAGGATTGGCTGGCCCAGCGTTACCAATCCACAGATGCGCTGAACCGGGCTTGGGGCAATGTATTCTGGTCCATGGAGTACGATGATTTTGACCAGATCGACCTGCCAAATCTGACCGTGACCGAACCGAACCACCCGCATGTGCTGGCGTTTCGGCGCTATAGCTCGGATCAGGTTGTGGCGTTTAACAAGGTGCAAGTGGACGTATTGCGCCAACATACTGATGCAGCTTTGATCCATAACTATATGGGGCGCATCACAAGTTTCGACCACTGGAAGGTCGGTGCCGATCTGGATATTGCTTCTTGGGATAGTTACCCAATTGGCTTCCTATCGGACAGGTTGGAAGGTGACACGGCGTTCAAGCAGGCCTATCTGCGGCAAGGACACCCAGACATGCAGGCCTTTCACCACGATCTTTATCGCGCTGTTGGTAAGGGGCGGATGTGGGTGATGGAACAGCAGCCCGGGCCCGTGAACTGGGCCCCCTATAACCCCGCGCCCCTGCCCGGCATGGCACGGCTTTGGGCGTGGGAGGCCTTTGCCCATGGCGCCGAAACTGTCTGCTATTTCCGGTGGCGGCAGGCGCCCTTTGCACAAGAGCAAATGCATGCCGGATTGCTGCGGCCCGACAGCGCGCCCGCGCCCGCTTTGGCCGAAGCAAGCCAAGTGGCCGAAGAAATTGACGCCCTGCCCCCAAGCGGCACAGCGCAGGCAAAAGCCGCCCTGATCTTTGACTATGAAAGTGCCTGGGGCTGGGATGCCCAACCACAAGGTGCGGATTTCGACATGTTCCGACTCGCCTTTGCCACTTACGGCGCACTGCGCAGGGCGGGATTGAACGTGGATATCCTGCCGCCCGACACCACGGATCTTGGCGCGTATAAGCTGGTAATGGCCCCAGGCCTGATGACGCTATCTGCAGCGCTGCGACAAGCTTTGTCCGATTTCGAAGGGATCGCCCTGCTTGGTCCCCGGACCGATACAAAAACGGATGAATTGGCAATTCCCATTCCCATGGGTCCTGACCTGCCCGGCTGCGACATCACTGTCGCACTCACCGAAAGCATTCCGCCGCAGGATCAGGTAGCGCTCGAAAATGGGGGCTGTTTTCGACATTGGTTCGAACATCTCGAAGGGGATGCGCCCGTGCATCTGCGCAGCGCATCCGGGCAACCGGCAATCATGGGCAGCGCAAATATCCGCTATCTTGCCGGATGGCCCGATGACGCAACATTTGATCAGATCATTGCGGGGCTCTGCGCCGCATGCGACCTGCCAGTTTTGCCACTGCCCGAAGGTCTGCGCATCCGCGATACCGACACGCACCGTTTCGTCTTTAACTATGCCGCCCATACACAAATGTGGAACGGCACCGAAATCCCCGCAGCTGGCGTCTATTGGGAGCCGCTCACATGACCTTGTTTGGGAAAACCCAAGACGGCCAAGATGTGCATGTCATCACACTGCGCGCAGGCGACATCCGTGTAAATGTGCTGACATGGGGCGCGGCAATCCAAGACGTGCGGATCGATGGCGTGGATCGGTCGCTGACGCTTGGGTCAGACAAGCTGCAGGATTATGAAGGGACAATGGGCCACCATGGCACGTTAATCGGCCCTATCGCGAACCGGATTAGCACTGCGCGGGTGCGGCTTGATGGGATGATGTTTGAGCTTGAACGAAACCAAGACGGGCGCATCCATCTGCATTCAGGTGCGGATGCCACGCATCGCCAGGTCTGGAAGCTACGTGATCAAAGTGCCGACCGGGTCACCCTGACATTGGATCTGGCCGACGGTGCCTGCGGCTTGCCGGGCAACCGGCAGATCGATGTGACCTATCGTGTCAGCGCGCCCGCGACGCTGACCATGGAGGTCACAGGCACGACGGATAGCAAAACCTGCATGAATTTCGCCAATCACAGCTATTGGAACCTTGACGGCGGCGACAGCTATACCGGGCATCATCTGCAGATAAACGCAGATCACTATCTGCCCATCACGGATGATGCCTGCCCCACGGGCGAAATTGCCGCAGTTGATGGGACCCCCATGGACTTTCGGCAAGGGCAGCGGTTGGGGCCGGATCAACCAGCGCTTGACCACAACTTTTGCCTGTCCGACGCACAATGCGACCTGCGCGACGTGCTGCATTTAACAGGACAATCAGGGATCACGATGCGTCTGGGCACAACGCAAGCTGGCCTGCAAATCTATGATGGACGCGGCGCGCGGCGACCCGGCCGGCCCACATATGAAGGGCTCGCGATTGAGGCGCAGGATTGGCCCGATGCCCCAAATAACCCGGCATTTCCCTCAATCATCATCACACCTGAAAAACCCTATCGCCAAATGACGCGCTGGTCATTCCAACGATAAGGGGTCCTAGCTGCCGCGATATGTGGAAAAGCTGAAGGGAGAGACCAGCAAGGGCACATGGTAATGCGAGGCCGGATCATTGATGCCAAAACGGATCGGAATCTCGTCTAGAAAGACGGGTGCCTCGCTGCGACCAAAATACGCACCTGCGTGAAACAGCAGCTCATAGCGGCCCACAGCGAAATCGGCAGTGGGCAGAATGGGCTGATCCGTGCGTCCATCATCGTTGGTGATCATTGTGGCAATCAACGCCCGTGTTTCGCCCGCAAGACGGTATAAATCAACACGCATACCCGCCGCAGGCAGCCCGCTGGCTGTGTCTAAAACATGGGTTGTCAGAAATCCGCTCATGCCGTCTCCTTTGATCTCATGGCTTATCTTTCGGAATTCCTGCGGGATGTCACCCCGTTTTTGGGGACATGAAGGCCGCCGAGTACCCGCGATGCGCTGTCGCACCCCCTGTCCAGATGGCCATGAGAGGACTAGTTCTTCCAGTAAGAAGCTGAAATGACGGCTTTAAGAGAAGAGGTTTAAAATGGAGACACTGCTTCTATCCCGCATACAATTTGCTGCGAATATCTCGTTTCACATCCTGTTCCCCACGATAACGATCGCTTTGGGCTGGGTGCTTCTTTACTTCAAACTGCGCTATAACCGTTCAAAAGAAGACAGATGGATGGAGGCCTATCGCTTTTGGGTCAAAATCTTTGCGCTGTCTTTTGCGATGGGGGTCGTATCCGGGATCACCATGTCCTTCCAATTCGGGACAAACTGGCCGGGCTTCATGGAAACGGTTGGTAATATCGCCGGACCATTGCTGGCCTACGAAATTATGACCGCGTTTTTCCTTGAGGCTGTGTTCCTCGGAATCATGCTATTCGGGTTCAGCCGTGTGCCGAACTGGCTACATACTGTGGCGACATTCCTTGTGGCCTTCGGCACAATGATGTCGGCCTTCTGGATCATCGTGCTGAACTCTTGGATGCATACGCCACAAGGGTATGAAATGATCGACGGCGTGGCATATGCGACAGACTGGTCCGCGATTATCTTTAACCCATCAATGCCCTACCGCTTTGCGCATATGGTGCTGGCCAGCTTCTTGACCGTCAGCTTCTTGATTGCAGGCGTCAGCGCATTCCGCTGGTTGATTGGCGGGCGTACCGAAGGGGTGCGGGTCGCCTTGCGGACAGCTGTCTTTGCTGCCGCATTGCTGATCCCTGTCCAAATCTTTGTGGGCGATATGCACGGGCTGAATACGAAGGAATACCAGCCCGCAAAGGTCGCCGCGATGGAAGGCAATTGGGAAACACAAGCAGGCGTGCCGCTGGTCCTATTCGCACTGCCCGACGAAGAAGCACGGGAAAACCGGTTCGAAATTGCCATTCCCAAGCTGGCCTCGTTCATCCTGACCCATGATTGGAACGGAACCGTTCAGGGGCTCAATGACTTTGTCACCGAAGATGGCGAGGTGCTGCATCCGCGCGTGGCCCCTGTTTTTTGGTCGTTCCGGGTGATGGTCGGGACAGGTCTGTTGATGCTGCTTATCAGCTGGTCCGCCAGCTATCTTATCCTGCGCAAACGGCGGGGGGTAGAAGGGCTGCCCAAACCAATGCTTTACGCACTCGTCGGGATGAGCTTCAGCGGATGGCTCGCGACCCTTGCAGGCTGGTACACAACCGAAATCGGACGACAGCCCTGGCTGGTTCACGGCGTAATGACAACCAAGGAAGCAGTGGCTGACGTGCCTGCACCATTGGTACTGTCTTCACTTCTGGCCTATCTGGCGATCTACGTCATACTGCTCGCAGCCTATATCTATGTGATCTTCTTTCTGGCGCGGCGGATGTCGCGGGGGGAAAGGATTGACCCGAAAATCATCGGTCCTGCGGCTGCCAAACGGCACGAAATTCCGGCGGAGTAAGAATAATGTACACTTTTGGAGACCCCGCCCTCTGGCTACCCTTCGTTTTCGCGCTCTTGATGGGGGTCTCGATCCTGATCTACGTGGTGCTGGACGGGTTTGATCTTGGGGTTGGTTTGCTCTTTCCTTTTGCCGATGAGGCCGAAAAGGACCGGATGATCGCGTCGATCGGCCCGTTCTGGGATGCCAACGAAACATGGCTGGTGCTTGCGATTGGGATTATGCTGGTCGCCTTTCCAGCCGCTCATGGGATCATCCTGACCGCGCTGTATCTGCCGGTGACGATCATGCTTATCGGTCTGATCTTGCGGGGCGTTGCATTCGAATTCCGGGCCAAGGCGCCGGCGCCGCATAAGCGGGCCTGGAATAACGCGTTTTTCGCCGGCTCGCTGATGACTTCGCTCAGCCAGGGGTTCATGCTGGGCATGTATGTGATGGGGCTCGAATGGACCTGGGTAAACGCCGGTTTCGCGCTTTTGACAGCAGTCTTCTTAACCGTCGGCTACAGCTTTATCGGGGCCACTTGGATCATCCACAAAACCGATGCGGAACTACAAAGCAAAGCGGTCGCTTGGGCCAAAGGTGGCATTTGGGGTTTGGTGTTGGGTATCAGCGCGATTTCATTGGCCACCCCAGTGGTCAGTACGCGTATCTTTGACAAATGGTTCAGCTGGCCAGAGGCGGCTTATCTGGCACCGCTCCCGCTGCTCTCGGTGGCGTTGGTAATCGGGTTGTGGATGATGCTGCGGCGGATGCCTTTTGCAAGGGATCGGCTGTCATGGCTCCCCTTCGCGACCGCATCAGGATTATGGATGACCGCCTTTGGGGGCATGGCCTATAGTTTCTATCCCTATGTGGTGCCCGAACGGCTGACGATCTACGACGCGGCCAGCGCGCCCGAAAGCCTCTATATCATCTTGATTGGCACTTGCATCGTGCTGCCCACAATCCTGGGGTACACGATCCTCGCCTACACGGTGTTCCGGGGGAAAGCGACAGAGCTGCGCTACGATTAATACGGATAAGATGGGGTTAATCCCATCTTACGTCATGCCGCACCGGCAAATGCAAAGAAAACGGTTTGACACCCCCACATGCTTTGCGTAATCGGTGCGCTGTGGTGCGGCGCGGTAGCTCAGCTGGTTAGAGCGCGCGACTCATAATCGCGAGGTCGGGAGTTCAAGTCTCCCCCGCGCCACCATTTATCACCCCGTCATGATATCAATTGAAACCAATCCATCCGGCAGCTCGAATGTTACTTTCGTGCTATTGGATTTGCCGTTAACCTCTTCTGAACAAAGATAGAGGGCAGCATGGACGTCGTCACCCAAATTTCAAATGCAATCGGCGCGGACCGTGTTCTAACGGGCGAAGAGGCCACCCCTTATGGCAAAGACTGGACGGGCGCGTATACATCAACGCCCTTGGCAGTATTGCGGCCTGCGAATACGCAAGACGTCTCAAAAATTCTGCAAATCGCCAATGCAACTGGCACCCCTGTCGTGCCTGCATCGGGGCGGACGGGGCTGACCGGGGCCACATTGGCGCAAGATGCTCTGATGCTTTCGGTCGAACGGCTGAATACGATTTCTGAGATCAACGTGAAGGCCCGCACCGCAACTGTCGGTGCCGGGGTTATTCTATCAAACCTGCATGATGCCGCAGAAACGCATGATCTGATCTTTCCGTTGACATTGGGGGCACGCGGATCAGCAATGATTGGCGGGCTTTTGTCGACCAATGCAGGCGGCTCAAACGTGGTGCGCTATGGCAGCACGCGGGGCCTTTGCCTGGGGCTTGAGGTCGTGATGGCCGATGGCCGGATCATGAATTTGATGACGGCGCTGCATAAAGACAATTCAGGCTTTGATCTGCGCAATTTGATAATCGGTGCCGAAGGAACGCTGGGGGTGATCACAGCGGCAGTGCTGAAGCTGGAGCCCAAACCGCAGGCCTACGCAACAGCGATGGTGGCTGTTCCTTCGCTACCCGTGGCATTGGATTTGTTGCACCATCTGCAAGAGCAGACCGGCGGAGGCGTTGAAGCCTTCGAATACATGCCGCGCAGCTATATCGACCATCACCGCCAATTCTTCCCCGATGTCACAGGCCCTTTTGAAACCGATTACGACATCAACATCATGATTGAGGTCGCCGCAACCCGGCCCGAAGATGCGCAAGCTGCCGAGGATGGTAGCGTGCCGCTGAACGCGCTGCTGGAAGACACACTGGGACAAATGCTGGAAGACGGAACGGTGCTGGATGCGGTGATCGCCCAGAACGAAACGCAACGGCGCGAGATTTGGAAAAGACGCGAAGATGCGGGCGAAGTTGCTTTTTTCTGCGGTATTTTTGTCAATACGGACGTCGCTCTGCCCTTGGATAAGATTGCCGATTTTGAGGCCAGGCTGACACCACGGATCAAAGCTATTGACGCTGAGGCAAGTGAGGTGATCGTGGCCCATCTGGGCGACGGGAATATTCACCACACCACTTATATTAACCGCAATGATCCGGCGATCATGGACGCGTTGGTGGAAGCCGTGGAAGATGTGGTTCAAGAACTTGGGGGGTCTTTTAGCGCCGAACATGGCATCGGTGTTTCAAAACTTGAGACGATGAAACGCCGCAAAGACCCCGTTGCGCTGGATGCAATGCGGGCGATCAAGTCGGCGCTTGATCCCAATGGCATTCTCAACCCCGGCAAAGTGGTCCCAAGCGCCGACTGAGGCTCCAAAAAGAAGGAATTTCGCGAAATTCCTTCGCCGCCCGTTAGAAAAAATCGGGACCGGCCTGCGCCAGCAATGTCTCGGCCAAGCTGCGGCCCATTGCGGGACCCGTCTCAATCGGGCCAAATGCCTCATCGGCAAAGACCTGACGTCCATCAGGGCGCAAAATCTCGCCCCGTAGCCGGATGTTCGCGCCGTCCAGTTCGGCCAACCCGCCAATCGGGGTTTCGCAGGACCCATCCAGATGCGCCAGGAAACTACGCTCTGCGGCGAGGCGCTGCCCTGTCGGATGATCATGGATCGCCGCCAGCATTGTCGCAGCGCGCGCATCGCTGATACGGCGTTCAATCCCAATGGCACCTTGGGCGACAGCCGGCAGCATCTGATCGGGTGACACAGCCCAGCGCGGCACATCGCGCATCTCAAGGCGGTTCAAACCGGCCATCGCAAGAAACGTGGCATCCGCCACACCATCCGCCAGCTTTTGCAGACGGGTCTGCACATTCCCGCGAAACTCAACGACGCGCAGATCAGAGCGTTTGGCCAAAAGCTGGGCACGGCGGCGCAGCGATGACGTGCCCACGATCGCCCCCTCCGCGAGCGCATCAAGCGCATTCGCATGAAGCGACACAAATGCATCGCGCACATCCTCGCGGGGCAGATAAGTGTCCAGCACCAGACCATCGGGCTGCGTGACCGGCATATCCTTCATGGAATGTACCGCAATATCGATACTGCCCGCCAAAAGGGCCTCTTCAATCTCGCGGGTGAACAACCCCTTGCCGCCAATCTCTTTGAGTGGCCGATCCTGGATCGCATCGCCCGTTACCTTGATGATGCAAATCGCAAAAGCATCCTGGGGCAAGTCAAACGCCGCCATCAGACGCGACCGGGTCTCATAAGCCTGCGCAAGCGCGAGCGGAGACCCCCGGGTCCCGATGTTGAAAGGCTGCGCGGCTGAAGGCAAATGCAAGGTCATAGGCGATTGTTAGACCCATCGGTCTGGGCTGACAACTCCCTTGACATCATCTGCAGCAACTGGAACGACAGGGCGGATCAAAGGGGCTTATCATGGTGCAAAATAAGACAATTCTTCGGGCTCTTGCAGGTGAAAAACTGGACACGCCCCCGATTTGGATGATGCGCCAGGCCGGGCGTTATCTGCCCGAATACAAGGCAACGCGTGCGCAGGCCGGTGACTTTCTATCACTCTGCTATAACCCTGAATTGGCGGCCGAGGTCACGCTGCAACCGATCCGCCGCTACGGGTTCGATGCGGCGATCCTTTTCGCCGACATACTGCTTTTGCCGCAGGCGCTGGGGGCTGATCTGTGGTTCGTCAGCGGCGAAGGCCCGCGCCTGTCGACGATCACAACGGCAGATGACGTCGCCAAGCTGCGGCCAACAGACGCTATCCATGAGACGCTGAACCCGGTTTATGAGACCATGCAGCGCCTCTCCAAAGAACTGCCATCTGAGACAACATTGATCGGCTTTGCAGGCGCGCCCTGGACTGTGGCGACCTATATGATTGCGGGGCGCGGCACACCGGATCAAGGGCCGGCACATGCACTGAAGTCTGAAAACAGGCCGGTGTTTGAGGCGATCCTGCAGCGCCTCACAGAAGGCACCATCGCGTATCTGTCAGAACAGATCGCGGCGGGTGCGGAATGCGTCAAGCTTTTTGATAGCTGGGCCGGATCCCTCCAAGATGACGATTTCACTCGCTATTCCATCAAACCAATGCAACAGATCACAGCGGCATTAAAGGAAAAACACCCCGGCATTCCCGTGATCGCCTTCCCGCGTGGGGCGGGGACGAAATATACCGGGGTGCATGAGGCGACCGGCGCGGATTGCGTGGCGATTGATGACGGGGTGGATGCAGCATGGGCTGCCACCCATGTCCAAAATGACGGCTGCGTGCAGGGCAATCTGAAATCATCGCATATGGTAACGGGCGGTGCTGCGTTGGTGGATGAGACGCGGCGGATTTGCGATGCGTTCTCGGGCGGTCCGCATATCTTCAATTTGGGGCATGGGATCACACCAGATGCCGACCCCGACAATGTGCAGTTGATGATCGACACAGTGCGCGGCAAGTGATTTTGTGGTATCACCACGCTGTCAAACCGAACGAGATTTACATTGCCACTGACCTTTCGTCTTATTTTTCATGGGCTGCGTAGCATCTGGATCGCGATTTTTCTGGCCCTGACGATATGGCTGGTCTTTGTTCCTGCAACGCAGGCCGAACGGAACGCATTGACTGACAGCCCCATCGCGCAAAGTGGGTTCGCGTTGACACAGATGCGCGTCGCGCGGCTGATGGTGCATTTTGCCCCCGAACGGGCCGCCAATATGATCAGCCGGGCGAGCAATGGTGAAATCTCGCCTGAATATGCCGGGATGCTGTTGCGCCATCTGGCAAATGGTAGCCCAACCATGCAGCCCGTTGTGACAGAGGAACCGACCACGCGATCCGTCGGTGACGCTAAATTCGTGACGATCGACTAGCTACACCCATTTGGCCAAAGGTGGCAGGCTCATCAAGACGGCATTGGCGTCATGGCCCGTGGCCAGGCCAAATTTCGTACCACGATCATAAACCAGATTATATTCCGCATAGAGCCCACGATGCACCAATTGGGTGTCCTTATCTGAGGCATCCCAGGGCGTATCACGACGCTGTTCAACCAGTGGAAGATAGGCAGGTAGAAACGCGCGGCCGATATCTTGGGTCAGTTTGAAATCAGCTTCCCAATCGCCACTGCAATGATCATCCATAAAGATCCCGCCAACACCGCGGGCGCGATTGCGATGCGGAATATAGAAATACTCATCCGCCCAAGACTTCAGCTTTGGGTAAAGGGCGGGGTCATGCGGGTCGAGATGCGCCTTTTGGACGGCGTGGAAATGAGCGGTGTCTGCATCATACTCAATGCAAGGATTCAAATCAGAGCCGCCACCAAACCACCAAGCATGCGGGGTCCAGAACATGCGCGTATTCATATGCACCGCCGGGGCGTGAGGGTTTTGCATATGGGCGACCAGGGAGATACCCGACGCCCAGAACTGCGGATCATCGGCCATGCCGGGCACGCCGCGGGCAGCCATGGCCTTTTGCGCAGCAGGGCCCAATTGGCCAAACACGGTCGAAACATTGACGCCCACTTTTTCAAACACACGGCCACCGCGCATAACTGACATCAAACCGCCACCGGCATCCGATCCATCATCTGATTGGCGTTTGGTCTCGGTCACCTCAAAACGGCCCGCAGGCTGGTCTGCTTTATGCGTGTCTTCCAGCCCCTCAAAGGCCGCCACGATTTCATCCCGCAAACTGCGAAACCAGGCGGATGCCGCGCTTTTTTCCGCCTCAAACCCGTTTGACATAACTGCTCTCTGCCTCTGTTATTGAATAGCACATTGTTTTAGTCTTTTTGCACCATAGCGTCCTTGCGACCATGATCTATATCAAACACCGGAGAATGCCATGCGTCCTGCCTTCATGCTTTTGCCCCTTGTGGCGCTGACCGCCTGTGCGACACCGCGCGAGCAATGCATCGCGGATGTCACGCGCGATACCCGCATACTCAGCAGCCTGATCAATGAGACTGAGGCGAACCTGGCGCGCGGCTACGCGCTGGACGAACGACGCGAAGTGCGCACAATCACGCGCACCTGCCGGGGTGAGACAAGCGAAGGTGAAGCCTTCAGCTTCCCTTGCAAAGATACACGTACGGTCACGACTACGCAGCCGGTCGCCATTGATCTTGAGGCCGAAGCCGCCAAGCTTGAATCGCTCCGCGAACGGTTTGAATTGGTGCAGGCTGGGTCAAATCAGGCCGTTGCGCAATGTATTGCGGTTCATCCAGAATAAGCGCGCGGCCCTCTGGCCGGGCGCATCAATGTGCAGATACACAGGCCGGATCAATCAGCGTCCGGCCGCCATCGACGGTAATAATTTGCCCCGTCACAAACGCTGACGCGTCCGAGGCCAGATATTGCACAGCATCCGACACCTCGCCCGGGCTGGCGATGCGGTGCAGCGGGGTATTCTCAACAATCGTCTCGCGGATCGTATCCTGATCCTTCAGCGATCCCTTCAAACTGGCGCTCATCACACTGCCAAAGGCGACGGCATTCACGCGAATACGACTGGGGGCCAGGGCCACGGCCAGCGACCGGGTCATCTGATCAAGCGCGGCAGAGCTGACCGAATAGGCCAAAAGCTCGGCATGGGTACGGCGGGCGGCGATTGAACTGAGATTGACAATCGATCCAATCGGACCGCCCGTATTATCGTCTTCAGCCTGTTTGATCATGCGGCGGGCAACCGTCTGACTGACACGCAAAGCGGTCAGGGTGTTTTGCTGCAGCAACTCTTCGACGCTATTATCCTCTGGATCAAGCGGATCGGTTGTCATCACCTGCCGCGAGGCATTGACCAGAATATCGACACGCTCAAACGCATCAATTGTCGTGGACAGCAGATTTGCAATGGTCAGCTTCTTGCGCAGATCACCGGCAAAAATGCGGATATTCTCTTCTTTCTTGGCGGTATCGCCCAATTCATGGCACAGGGTCTTTTCGTCCATATCGACAAAGACCACATTTGCGCCCATCTGCACAAAGTGGCGACCAATGGCCAAACCCACCCCATTTGCAGCCCCGGTGACAATCGCCGTCTTACCGGCAATGGAAAATGACATCGGTTTCTCCTCTTGGCCCGCTACCGGAAAGGGCGGGTCGCATGAAAAATCTTGAACGCACCATTGCCACCAATGATCTCCACATTGCGGAAACACTCGGACATTGTCGATTCATAAGGCAAATGCCGGTTGGCAACCATCCACAGTTTGCCATGAGGCGCAAGCAGGCGGCGGGCAGCCTGAATAAAGGCACGGCCCAGGCCCGGATCAGCTGCGCGGCTGGTATGAAAAGGCGGGTTCATCACGATGCCATCATAGGGGGCGGCGGGTACAAACCCCGTGGCATCGGCCCAATGAAACGCAGCGCGCGGATCAGTGACGTTCAACTTGGCGCAAGACAATGCCAGCGCCTCGGCCTCAATCAGGTCGAGCGTTTCAACACCCGCACGGCGCAACACTGGCCCGGCCAAATAGCCCCAACCGGCGCCCAGATCGGCCATGCGGGCAGGCAGTTTTGGGGGCAATGCATCAGCCAGCAAGGCTGAGCCTGCATCAACAGCCCCGTCTGAGAACACCCCCGGCACCGTGAAAAAGCCATGCGGCCCAATTGCTGGGGGCGGTGCGGCCCATTCAGCGAATAAATCGGTCGCTGCGAACCAAAAGATGCGGCCATGGCCCTTGGCAAGGGACGGCACATCGCCCAATATTTTACGGCAAGCCTTGAAAAGGCTATCCACCCCTTCGGTTTTTTGACCATCAACGATGACCAGATCCGCCTTTGCGCAGGCAGCCGCGACCATCGCGCGTGCCAATGCCTTGGCACGGGGAACGACGACGATGGCGACTGCGGCTTTCTCAAACTCTTCTGCCGTGGGATAACCTGCAGACTTCCAGGCCTCAAAATCAGGATAGAAGCCGTGCATGATCTGCACTTGCGCACGCGGCAACGCGGCGACGTCGTAGGTTGCAGGGGGGCGCATGACGGCAATATTGCCATCCGGCAACGCCAATAGGCCATCATCAAGGGCAGTGCTTAACCGGGATTGGGGCATAGCGGGCGAATAGCAGCGCGGCTATTCTTTCTCCATGGTGCATTGCAAAGGATGCTGATGACGCTGCGCGAAATCCATCACCTGTGCTACTTTTGTCTCAGCAATCTCATGGCTAAAGACGCCAACAACCGCCAGACCTTTTTTGTGAACGGTCAGCATCAGCTCAAAGGCCTGGGCATGGGACAAGCCAAAGAAACGCTCCAGCACATGAACGACAAATTCCATCGGCGTGAAATCATCGTTCAAGATCAGCACCTTATACATAGGCGGGCGTTTGGTCTTGGGCTTGGTATCAAGCGCAACGCCAAGATCACCGTCATCGGCGTCGTCCTTGCCTGCCATCATATGGATCTGTGATACCATGCGTCTGCCCTGATTTCTCTGGCGTAGTATATAAGGCACAGATTGGCCGTGAAAACCCCATCATTTTATCATCGGCAGCGCAGCAACCTTTGCCGGAAATCGGGCATGTAGTGGCGCTCGGCGGTAAAACCACAATATCTAGTAAATTTGCTTCACAAACGCCCCAAAAGTCTTTGAATTTAGGGTATTTTCCGAAAACCGGCTTTGTGTTAGCGTTGCGTCATAACAATAAGACCACCGAAAAAATTCGGGGTCATTGAGGCAGAAAAAGAGGCAAGCGACGTGGCAAGTCGTCCGGGACAATTGGCCCTCAACGGGCTATTTCTATGTGTATTGTTGGTATCAATTCTGCTTGCGCCGATGCGCGCGGGCGCGGCGCCCTATGCGGCGATGGTGATGGATGCGCGAACGGGTGAAGTCCTGCATTCACGCAATGCAGATACACCGCTACATCCAGCATCGCTGACGAAGATGATGACGCTTTACATTGCGTTTCAGGCCATCCAACGCGGGGAAATCACACTTGATACACCCGTGACGATCAGCCGAAACGCTGCGGCAGAGCCGCCTTCAAAGCTGGGCCTGCAAGCAGGCCAAACAATCCGTCTGCGCTATCTGCTGCGGGCGGCTGCGGTCAAATCGGCCAATGACGCGGCAACAGCCGTGGGCGAGGCGATCTCGGGCTCCGAAGAAGCGTTTGCCACACGGATGAACCGGACAGCACAAGCCATGGGGATGCGGAACACGACATTCCGCAACGCTCATGGGCTGACCCAATCAGGGCACCTTTCGACAGCGCGCGACATGTCTGTTCTTGGGCGGCATGTGATTTACGATTTTCCTCAATATTACAACCTCTTCTCGCGGCGGACGGCCGATGCGGGCATTGCGACCGTGCGCCATACCAACCGGCGCTGGCTAGACAGCTATGAAGGCGGCGACGGGATCAAAACCGGCTATACACGGGCGGCGGGGTACAACCTGGTGGCCTCGGCACAACGTGGGCAGGAACGGATCATCGCAACGGTCTTTGGCGGCTCGTCAACAACGGCACGTAACGCACGCATCACCGAATTGATGGATATGGGCTTTAACCGGGCGCCATCACGGGCCACGATCCGGCAGCCAAACCCGCCAGCAGCAATGCTGTCCGGCTCAAGCGGCGGCGCAGCCCCATCCGGCCCCGGCGATCCGGGCAAAATCATCCGGCTCAGCGGCGTTGTCAGCTCAAGCCTACGGCCCATCATGCGGCCTGTACCTGCGGCCGCCCCTGCGCCCGAAGCGCTTGTTGCGGCTGTCGATAATGATGCCGTCAATGCCGCGCTGACCAGCGCGGTGGATGCCGCCCTGGCCGAGGCCTTGGGGATCGCCGAAGAAACACCCGCATCGGGACCAACCCAGGTTGCCGCCGCACCGCCAGAGGCGCCAGCCGTCACACCAACAGCGCGGACCGCCCCCGAGACGGCCATCCAAGTGGCAGCCGCGGCCCCTGCCCCGACGCCCGTGGTCAACCCGGAACCAGAGGTGGTGACACGGATTTCAACATCCGGCGGGCGGCATTGGGGCGTCAATGTGGGACGGTACAATTCGCGCTATGACGCGGAACGGGTGCTTTTGCAGGTCGCATTGAACGAAACGAACTCGCTCGACGGCGCCCTGCGCCGTGTGGTGCAACGCTCTGGCGGGTTCGATGCGAATTTCATGGGACTAACACGCGAAGGGGCCGACCTGGCCTGCCGCAGGTTGCAGGCACGCGGAACGACATGCTTTATGATCGGGTCTGAGGGATAAGCAGCGAATGGCGGGTGTGGGCCCAAACTGAGTGGTGCTGCATCCGCGACCAAAAGCTGGGATTGGTCAACTCAAACGATGCAGCCAATGATGGTTTGGGTGATAGGACACCAGCCAATCAGTCAGATTGGCGCGGTCTTTGATGGTAAGTTTTGGCAGCGCCGCTTCAAAATCATCTTCGTCTTTTGCCCTGCAATGTTTGGCCTTGAATAGAAGCACATTGGCAGGCGCCAAATACCGAATACCATCAGCAGTTATTTGTATTGCTTGGTCACGTGGTTGCTTCAAATCAGGATGTCGCTTGTAGCTCCAGATATCGGGCGTTCCCCGTTCCATCATCATGTCCACGCGCCAGCGGGCATCTTTCAAATCCGCCCCCCAGAATTGCCATGTATCTGCATCCACCCGACTTTTGGGATCGCACTCATGCAATTGTCCGTTCCTTACTTCAAAGAACGTCAGCTCTTTCAGATGGGCAGCAACTATCGGAGCGGCTGCGGGGGTTGTCGCAAACTCCAAATCCTCATGCGCGCGACGCTGCGCACCATGCCAAAGATCAAGTGCCCAGCCACCGACGATATACCAATCCGCCTTTACGCCTGTAAGCCTAGTTGCCAACTGCCCTGGAGACCAAGCATCCCAAGCATTTTCGTCGGGTGGGGTCATAGGTTCTTGTGTCCGGTCTGTGCAGTAATACGAAACATCTTACGGCAGTCGTTGGAACTTGCAAAAGCTAACATCCGTTTTTGCAGCGCGAGTGCCCGGCGAAGCTGACCCTAGCACGATTTCGGCGAATAGCAGGTGTGGCCCATATTGCCCTGTAAAATCTGACAAACACATATTTTATGAACGTCGCTCAAGTATGGATACCCATACTTGGCGATCTGGCACCCTAGTTCGTAAGTGTTGCTGAAATGGAAGAGGTAAAAGTGACGTTCATTGATTTTTATGCGGAGTGCAGCAATTCATTCGAATCCTTTATCGCTGGTGCATTCGCCTTTGTCGTCGTAGCGATCATTGTTTTACTTGCAGTCCTTCTGTCGAAAAAATGGCTGCTCGGCCTCACAATCGTACCGCCGCTTTATCTGTTTGCGTTGGAATTTTCAGAGTTCGTATTCCTTGCATTGACCCTTGTGACGCTTGGCCTTCCACTATTGTTTTGCACCTAAAGTGACCCCGCGCGTCACGCATATAACGGCAGTGCCGCGTATCTGAAGGTTGTGGTCTGGCAGGTCGTCTAGCAACCACACATCTCTACGCCACTTTGCCCTCAAATGCCGCTGCCATCAGCGCGCGGGTGTATTCGGTCTGCGGTGCGTCAAAGATGACATCTGCATCCCCCGCCTCAACCACATCACCCTGCTTCATGACCATCACCTTATGGGACAAGGCACGGACAACCTTCAGGTCGTGACTGATAAACAGGTATGCCAGCCCGTATTTCTGCTGCAGCTCGCGCAGCAGATGGACGATCTGGACCTGGACCGTCATATCAAGCGCACTTGTCGGCTCATCCAGGATCAGCAATTTCGGGCGCAGGATCATCGCACGGGCAATGGCGATACGCTGCCGCTGCCCGCCTGAAAACTCATGCGGGTAGCGGTCCATCCAGGCGGGGTCCAGCCCCACCTCGGTCATGACCTCAGACACCATATCGCGCCGGTCTCGGCCCGGATCGACCCCATGCACGCCCAGCCCTTCGGCGATGATCTCGGCCACAGTCATCCGCGGGCTCAACGATCCGTAAGGGTCTTGAAAAACGATCTGCATCTCACTGCGCAAGGGGCGCATCTGACGTGGGTTCAGGCCGTGAATGTCGGTGCCCTGAAACACGATCCGCCCTTCCGAGCTGATCAGCCGCATCACCGCCAAGGCCAAAGTGGTCTTGCCAGAGCCACTTTCGCCAACAACACCCAGCGTCTCGCCCGCGCGGATGGTCAATGTCGCCTCGTTCACGGCCTGCACATGGCCGACCGTCCGTTTCAAAAGACCCCGCTGAATGGGAAACCAGATACGGGTGGCGTCAGTCTCTAGTATGACGGGCGCGTCCTCGGGGACCGGGGCCGGTCCGCCCGTCGATTCAGCGGCAAGCAACGTTTGCGTATAGGGGTGCTGCGGGTTGGCAAAAACCTCAGCTGTGGGCCCCGTCTCAACGATTTCGCCGGATTTCATGACGCAAACACGATCCGCGATCTTACGGACGATGGTCAGATCATGGGTGATGAACAGCATAGACATGCCTTCGTCACGCTTCAGGTCAGCCAGCAAATCAAGGATCTGGGCCTGAATGGTCACATCAAGGGCGGTCGTCGGCTCATCAGCGATCAGCAATTCGGGTCCATTGGCCAGCGCCATGGCGATCATCACGCGCTGACGTTGCCCGCCCGAAAGTTGATGGGGATATGCGCCCAACCGGCTTTCTGCGTCGCGAATACCAACGCGATCCAAAAGCTGGACAATCCGCTCACGGACCTTCGCGCCGCGCAGGCCCTGATGCAGCTCGATGCTTTCCGCAAGCTGCTTTTCAATCGTGTGCAGCGGGTTCAGCGATGTCATCGGCTCTTGGAAAATAAAGCTGATGTCGTTGCCGCGGACACGGCGCAGCGTGGCGTCATCGGCACCGACCATCTCTGTGCCCTCATAGGTGATCGATCCGGCCATGGTGGCGCTGTCACCGAGCAATTGGACGGTAGACAAGGCGGTGACTGACTTGCCCGACCCGCTTTCGCCGACCAGCGCGACAGTTTCGCCTTTGTGAATTTGGAAAGACACGCCGCGTACAGCATGGGTGGTCTCACCATCCTGGCGAAACCCAACGCGCAGGTCGTTCACATCAAGAACCACAGGTGTCGTCATTCTGCAGCCCCTTGCTGTGCAATCAGGGTTTGGTCCACCTCAACATCGCCATCGGCGACAAAGGTCTTACGCGGATCAAACGCATCGCGCACGCCCTCAAAGATAAAGACCAGCAAAGACAGCATGATTGCGAAGGTGAAAAAGGCTGTAAAGCCAAGCCAGGGGGCCTGCAGGTTCTGCTTGGCCTGCAATGTCATCTCGCCCAGCGAAGGGGCCGAGGACGGCAGGCCAAAGCCCAGAAAATCAAGGGCAGCAAGCCCGCCAATGGCCCCCGTTACCAGGAATGGCAACATCGTCACAGTGGCCACCATCGCATTGGGCAGCATATGGCGGAACATAATTGTCCGGTCGCGCACACCCAGCGCCTTGGCCGCGCGGACATATTCCAGATTACGGGCGCGCAGAAACTCGGCCCGGACCACGCCAACCAAAGCTGGCCAACTGAATAGCACGGTCAGGAAAACCAGCAACCAGTAACTTCGGCCCAGAATGGCGAAGACGATGATGATCACGTAAAGGGATGGAATGCCGGTCCAAATCTCAATAAAGCGCTGAAAAATCAGATCGGTCCAACCACCAAAATAACCCTGCACAGCGCCGGCGATGATGCCAATGATCGATGCGGCGATGGTCACGGTCAGCGCATAGGTAACGGACAGACGGAAACCATAGATAACACGGGCCAGTACATCACGCTTGGTATCATCCGTGCCCAGCAAATTCTCAGCCGATGGGGGGGATGGGGCAACGCCGCGCACATCGACAATGGTATCATAGGCATATGGAATGACGGGCCAGAGCATCCACCCCTTTTGGAAATCACCATCCAGGGTCTCACCGGCATCAACGGCGGCAATCAGCTCTTCGGGGGTGTCAAAACAGGTCTCCAAACCGCCCGTGACAATCAAACAATCAACCTCTGGCTCGCCATAGCCCGCCTCGGTCGGGAAGTCGCCGCCAAAGTCGCGCTCGGAGTAGAAGTTAAATATCGGCATGTAAACCTCGCCGCGATAGCTGACGGCGATGGGTTTGTTATTGGCGATAAACTCGGCAAAAAGCGACAGGCCAAACAGGACACCAAAAATGATCAGCGACCAATAGGCGCGGCGATTGCGGCGAAAATTGCGTAGGCGGCGGCGGTTCAACGGGGATAGAAAAGCCATCAGTTGCGCGCCTCAAAATCAATTCGCGGATCAATCAAAACATAGGTCAGGTCGGTGATGATCCCGACCACCAGGCCAATCAGCGAAAAGGCAAATAGGGTTCCGAACACAACGGGATAATCGCGGGCAACGGCCGCCTCAAAGCCAAGGCGGCCCAAGCCATCAAGCGAAAACAGGGTTTCGATAATCAGCGAGCCACCAAAGAAGACCCCGATGAAAAGGGCCGGAAAGCCCGAGATCACAATCAACATCGCGTTGCGGAACACATGACCATAAAGCACGCGGGACTCTGCCAGCCCTTTGGCGCGGGCCGTGATGACATATTGCTTTTTGATCTCATCAAGAAAGCTGTTTTTGGTCAGCAAGGTCAGCGTGGCAAAGGCCGAAATGGTCGATGCAAGCACGGGCAACGTGATATGCCAGAAATAGTCCAGCACTTTGCCGATCATGCTGAGGTCTTCAAAATTGCTCGATGTCAGTCCGCGCAGCGGGAAAATGCGCCAGTAGGAACCACCAGCAAAAAGGACGATCAAGAGGATCGCGAACAAAAAGCCAGGGATGGCATAGCCCACGATAATCGCGCCGGATGTCCAGGTATCAAAGGGCGATCCGTCACGCACCGCCTTTTTGATGCCCAGCGGGATCGATACCATATAGGCGATCAAAGTCGACCAAAGGCCCAGCGTGATTGAGACAGGCATCTTTTCCATAACAAGGTCGAATACGCTGATTGAGCGGAAATAACTCTCGCCAAAGTCAAAGCGCATATAGTTCCACATCATGTTCAGAAAGCGTTCCAGCGGGGGCTTGTCGAAACCAAACTCCCGCTCAAGCTCAGCGATGAAATCATCTGGCAAGCCACGGCTGCCAGCGTAGTCGCTATTGCCGCCTTCGACCAACTCGCCGCCGCCGCCAGCGATCCCCTCAAAGACGTCACCGCCGCCTTCTAGCTCGGCGAGGATCTGTTCAATCGGACCGCCCGGAACAAACTGGATCAGCGCAAAATTGAGGATCATGATCCCAAGCAATGTCGGGATCACAAGCAGCAATCGTCTTAGAATATAGGCTCCCACTGGGCGTCCTTACTGAAACGCACCAGCGGCGCGCAGTGTTTGTTCGGCCTCTGGGTCGATCCACCAATTGTCGATTGGGGACAGTGCCAGCGGCGGAATTTCCGCAAAGCGGAACATATCGTAATAAGCGACCGTATGGACGTTCTTTTGCCATTGCGGGATCCAGAAACGCTCGGCTCGCAAAACACGGTCCAATGCGCGGGTGCGAATGGTCAACTCTTCCAAGCTCTCAGCTGCGACAATCTGATCAATCAGCCGATCAACTGCAGGCGATTTCAGGCGCATCCGGTTGCGCGAACTGTCATCGGCAGCAGCGGACCCAAAATATTGGGCCAATTGCTGTCCGGGCTCATAGCCCTGACCCAATGATGCATTGATAATATCAAACGTGCCAGCGCGGCTGCGCTCGATAAATTGTGCGGTATCAACGCGCTCTAGTTCAGCTTCGACGCCAAGACGCTTTAGGTTTTCCACAATTGGGTTGATGATCCGGTCGAACTGCGGAGAACGCTCAAGGAATGTCACCGACAGAACCTCACCATCCTTGCGGCGCAGCCCATCGTCACCGGCAATCCAGCCGGCCTCATCCAGCAGGGCCGAGGCGGCCCGCAGCTGACGTCGGTCAAGGGGGCGTTCGGCGGTACTGGACACAGGCGGGATCAGCGCAGGTTCGGACAGAATAGACGCATCCAGCAGGCCTTCATCGACAAGTGGTTGTAGAATGGCCAGTTCTTCCTCAGAAGGCGCGCCCTCAGCTTTCAGATCAGAATTGTCCCAGAAGGATTCAGGGCGCTCATAAAGCCCGTAAAACAGGGATTCGTTCATCCATTCGAAATTGACCATCAGGCCAATCGCTTCGCGGACCAGAGGGTCTTGGAACTTTTCCTGATTGAGGTTGAACACAAATCCCTGACCACTGCCGATACTGCCGTCCGGCAATTCCTCGGCCTTGACCCAACCTGCCTCGCGCGCAGGAAAATCATAGCCCGTGGCCCATTGGATCGAACTATTCTCAGTGCGAAAGGCATATACACCGGACTTAAACGCCTCAAAAGCCGCACCGCTATCGGCGAAGTATTCAACCCGGATCGTTTCGAAATTGTTGCGGCCCTGATTGATCGGCAAATCAGCGGCCCACCAATCGGGATCGTATCGATAGATGATCTGGCGGCCGATATCGACCTCATCCAGACGGTAGGGACCGGTTGCCATAAAGGGCGCGTCGGATGCCTCATCTAGTCTGGTGCCCGTTTCCTCAAACCAATCCTTTGAGAATGCAGACGTGCCGCCAACCCAATTGACAACATCGCGGCGCGGGGCCTCTTCGGTGAAGGTAAATTTGATACGGTGTTCATCCAGCACCTCAACGCTTTGGATGAATTGGGAATAGACATTGCGATATTCGGTAATGCCCTGTTCCAGATAAAGCTCAAAAGTGAATTTGATATCTTCAGCTGTTAGAAAGGTCCCATCCCAGAACTGAACGTCATCACGCAAATTGAAGATCACCCAATCGCGGCTTTCCGGATATTCCAGCGTCGTGCACAGGTAGCAATAGCTGCCGTAAGGATCGTCGGAAGTGGCCGTCAGAATGGATTCGTAGCCGATGGTAGACAGCGCCGCAGGCACACCTTTGCGGGTAGATAGGTTAAAACTGTCAAACGTGCCCATGGCCCATTGCGAAAACTCGCCGCCCTTCGGGGCATCGGGATTAACATAGTCCAACACGCTGTCCGGGGCGTATTTCAGTTCGCCAAAATTTGTATAGCCGTGGCTTTCAATAACAGTCTCATGCGCCTCCGCCAAAAGCGCGGACCCGGCCCAGATACCGGCAACACCGATCAGTGATCCAAACACCCATTGTCTTAGCTGCAGGTCGCGATGATCTTTCTGAACGGCCTTTGCGCGGACATTGGGGCGATTTTGCATCTTGCTCTCCGGGTTGAAACATCTCAGATCGTGCTTATATGAAATAAAGGGGCAGACAAACAAACTTTCAAGTTGAGTTTGCGTGATCAGCCAGTGAACCCCTTAAATCGACACGAAAAAGGCCGCCCAAACAGGACGGCCTATCATCAAATGCAATTGGTTAACGGGGTGTTTACCCGTCGATCGTTGCCAAATAAGCGATCAGGTTGGCGCGATCCTCAACATCGCGCATCCCGTTAAAGCTCATCGCTGTGCCAGGGGCGTAGGCCGATGGACGCTCTAGGAAAGCGTTCAGCGCTTCAGGGGTCCAAACATCTGTGGCTTCCGCCAATGCGCCGGAATAGCCGTAATCATCGTAAAATTGGACCGGACGGCCAACAACGCCCGCCAAAGCCGGACCCGTGCCGTGCTGGCCGGGCTCAAGCGCGTGACATGACCGGCAACCGCGCCACAAGCCTTCGCCATCGGCAGCAGATGCGGCAGCATAGACCTCGGCAAATGGAACCTCTTCGACAACTTCAGCCTCTGCGCCGGTATCGGCAACTTCGATCACATAGGCCTGCGCATGATCGCCATGACCATGGCCGCCGCTATGGTACAGCTCTTCGGCCAACCAGCCACCGAGCATGAAAATCAATAGCGTGCCGCAAAGTGCGCCGATTGCCTTGGTGGTTGTCATTGTGTCGAACATGTCGCGTTCCATCTGAGTTTCGGTGCTTCGCGCGTATCTATCCGCTTCCCACACAAGGTTGCAAGGTGTACTGCCGCGACCAAATAGCTATTTTGGTTATAATCGCGTTAGGGAGACAGCCGCATGGGACAAAAAATCGCATTTCAAGGCGAACTTGGGGCCTATGGGCACGAAGCCTGCGTTGCGGCACGTCCTGATTACACGCCCCTGCCCTGCGCCGCCTTTGAGGATGCGATTGCGGCTGTGCGGGATGGTGACGCCGATCTGGGGATGATCGCGGTCGAAAACTCGACCTATGGGCGGGTGGCCGATGTGCATTCGCTCTTGCCTGAAAGCGGGTTGCATATCGTGGATGAAACCTTTGTGCGGGTGCATGTGAACCTGCTAGGCACGCAAGAGGCCCAGCTATCTGACGTGAAAGAGGCGTTTGGTCATCCGGTGATTCTGCCGCAATGCGGTGAATTCCTGCGGGCAAACGGCATCCGGGGCCGCACAAGCACCGATAACGCACGGGCAGCCCGCGAAGTCGCCGCCCGCGCTGATGTTAGCGGTGCGGCCCTCGCCTCGGAACTGGCCGCCGAGATCTACGGGCTCAAGGTTCTGGCCCGGCATATCGAAGATCACGACAGAAACACCACGCGTTTTCTGGTCATGGCACGCGAGCCGGACTACAGGCGGCGCGGCGATCTGGGAATGATGACCAGCTTTGTCTTCCGGGTGCGGAACATTCCAGCGGCGCTCTATAAGGCGATGGGCGGGTTCGCCACGAACGGGGTGAACATGACCAAACTCGAAAGCTACATGATCGGCGGGGCGTTCACGGCAACGCAGTTTTACGCCGAAATCGAAGGACATCCCGATGACCGGCCCGTGCAGCTGGCCATGGAAGAGCTCGGATATTTCACCGATCATCTGCATGTCATGGGCGTCTACCCGGCAGCAGCAAGGCGGCACGACGAAGGCTAAGGGCATTCGTCCCGCGCGAAAGGCTCTAGCCCGCCTTGCGATAACGGTCCTCGACATCCTCGGCAAAATCCAAAACACGCGCTTTGAAGCGCTTGGTCAGCTTACCCTTGGCCAGTTTCATCGACTGCAAAAGCAGGCGGGCGGTGAGTGTCTTGGCGCGTACATCAATGGCAAAGGCCAGTCTCGTCCGGCGCGGCGACAACGCAACCAGCGTCAACTCGGAAATTGCGGTCATGCCATCCGATACGGCCTCAATCGTATAGCCGCCCGGGACATCAAGCTGTGTCATCCGTAAAGTCAGTTTGCGGGCACGGCCCCGAAAGGTGAAATTGACAAACCATTGGGCACCCACATCCGCCGGGCCGCTATGTTCGGTCGTAATTTCGGCGCCGTGACGCAAGGCACTGCGGGTGAAGGCATCAAAATCCGTCACTTGCGCAAAAACAAAGTCGATGGGCGCTTCAATATCTTCCCGCGTGCTGAACTTCATACCAATTTTCCGTTTTCAACGACAAAGACCCGGCATCGGGTAGATAAGGCGTTTCGCGCTGCCGCCAATAGACTATGCCGCAATGCCCTAATCAAGCGTATCCGCCAGCCAGTTTTGCAGTAGGAAATGGGCGATAGCGCCTTTACGGGCAGGCACGATCTCGGGGTGTTCACCGGCAAAGATCTGGGCCATGTCCTCGCGGCTGACCCAGCGGGCGTCTTCGATTTCATCGGGATCAATCGTGATCTCGGTGCTTGTCGCAACCCCAGCACAGCCAAACATCAGCGAGGCCGGGAATGGCCAGGGCTGACTGGCCAGATACGTGACCTCGCCCACCTCGATGCCTGATTCCTCAAACACTTCGCGGCGAACCGCGGCTTCGATGGTCTCGCCGGGCTCAACAAACCCAGCCAGCAATGAATACATCCCCTCAGGCCAGGCAGGCGAGCGGCCAACCAGCACCGCATTGCCATGGGTGATCAACATGATCACGACAGGGTCGGTGCGCGGAAAATGATGGGCCTTGCAGGCTGCGCAATCGCGCTGCCAACCGCCCATGGTCATGTCAGTCTTCGCGCCGCAACGGGCACAGAATTGATGGGTTTCATGCCAGCCAAAAACAGCCTTGGCGGTTGCGGCCAATTCGGCATCACGCGGGGACAGGCGGGTCATGACACTGCGCAGCTCAGCAAAGGCGCCCGCATCAGCCATCGCAGGATGCTGCTGCTCGGACTTATCCAGAAAACTGTCCAACACATCAGGATCGACCTCTTCAGGCTCCCAATCGGACATATCAGCCGCCAAAACCGGCAAGCCCGCATCGCGGCCCAGCAAGATCATGTCATCGCGCGCATCGGCAAGCACCGGATGATCCAGCGAAACGCGGACCAACGCATCGGCATCAATCATCGGCTTGCCGCGCCACAAAAGAACAACCCGGGTCGCGGGATCGGCTTGCACCGCCGGCATGTCTGCCCGTAAGAGAGCGGCACGATCAAGACCGGAGCCGCCAAAAGTGACTGTCTCTGCATTTTTCATCAGGACGCAATGACACGGCGCCACGGCAAATTCAATTCACGAGGATACAGAAACCGATGGCACGCCCGGACTTTCGCGCTATGGTTGAGGCATGAATAGTAATTTCGGCGCGTATGTCTCAGCCATTGATCAACCAAAGATGACAACGGCACCGCTCCGCATTTTGGAGACAACAGATCTGCATATGCAGCTTCTGAACTATGATTATTTTTCGGACAAACCGGACCCAGAGACGGGGCTGATCCAATTGGTCGATAGCATCAAACAGGCCCAGTCAGAGCTTGGACCGGCCTGCCTGCTTTTCGACAATGGAGATTTGCTGCAGGGTAACCCGCTTGCCGATTACCTGGCGACGCACGGTCTGCACGGGACAACACACCCGATGATCGCCGCGTTAAATGCGCTGGGATATGACGGGATGGCGCTGGGGAACCACGAATTTGACTACGGTCTGGACTTTCTACGCGAAAGCCTGAAGGGGGCAGCGTTTCCGATCATTTGCGGCAACCTGACAGTGAAAGAAGGGCCAGCCATCGCAGCGCCCTATGTTATTCTGGATCGGATGCTGACCTGCAGTGACGGGCAAGAGCGTTCTATCAAAATCGGGGTCACGGGGTTCGCCCCGCCGCAAATCACGCAATGGGATGGGGCTGTTCTGGCCGGGGCCATCGCAGCGCAGGATATCGTGCAAAGCGCGCAGCAATTGGTGCCCGATATGAAAAGCGCCGGGGCCGATCTGATCATCGCGCTCTGCCATTCGGGGATCAAGGAAAGCAAGGCGGTGCCGGGCATGGAAAATGCAGCCGTGCCACTGGCGGCCATCGACGGGATCGATGTTGTGCTGACAGGGCATACGCATGAATTATTCCCCGGCACCGACAAACCCGGCACGGCAGAGGTTGATCCGGTCGCAGGCACATTGCACGGCAAACCGGCCGTGATGCCCGGTTTCTATGGACGGTGGCTTGGGGTGATCGATCTGGAACTCCGCTGGAACGGCCAGAATTGGTCCATTCACAAACACCAAACCACGCTGCAAAAAGGGGGCAGCACGGGCAAAGGGGCGGCGCTGCGCGAAAAAATCCTGAAATCAGCCGAGCCCGCCCACCAAGGCACGCTCGCACATATCCGGCAGCCCATCGCCGCAACGGAAAACCGGATCCACAGCTATTTCGCAACGGTCGGACCGGATGCAAGCCAACAGCTTCTGGCGAACGCAAAAATGCGTCATATCCGCAGCGCGATGCAAGACAGCCAATGGGCGGACCTGCCGGTGATTGCGGCTACGGCGCCATTTAGGTTCGGCGACCGGGCGGGGGTCGGGCATTATATCGATATCCCGGCGGGGCCGATCACATTGCGGGACGCTGCGGCGATTTACCCTTTTGCCAATACGCTCTGCGCGGTCCTGCGCAACGGGGCAGAACTGCGGACCTGGCTGGAACGGGCAGCCGCGCATTTCATGCAAATTCAGCCTGGGAGGCAAGACCAACCGCTCGTGCATCCCCATAGCGCAGGATACAATTTCGACACGCTTTTCGGGCTGAACTACGAAATCGACCTGGCAAAACCAGCACGGTTTGACAGTGATGGGCGGGTAGTGAAACCCGATGCAACACGGATTAAAAGCCTGAATTTCCAAGGGAAAACGGTTGATGAAGACGATCAATTCATCGTGGCGACCAACAGCTACCGAACCTATGGCGGTGGCGGCGTTTTGACGGTCAACAGCAACAATATTCTTTACACGTCCGCGCAAAGCACGCGCGATATCCTGATCGACGACCTGCGCAAACGGCGCGATGCGACGATCACGACCAGCAGCCCATGGCGGTTGACAGGCTACGCGCAGACCAGCGGCATGTTTAGATCATCGCCCAAGGCGCAAGGCCTGCTCACAGAACGGATGACGCATCTGGGGGGCGACAGCGATGGATTTGACCGATACCGTTTGAATTTGTGAACGCTTGCACCCGCAAGCCAAGCATCCTATATGAGCCGTGAGAGGTTGGCGCGGGCGAGCGCCTCGCCAACCTGGTCAGGTCCGGAAGGAAGCAGCCATAACGAGCCCCGCTTGGGTCGTTGTCCAACCTCTCACCTCTCGCGATTTTGCCAAAGGCAAAATTGCGGACAAGGACAGAGTGAAACGGCAAAGCCGTTTGGCGGAGTCCGCAAGACCTCACAATAGTCAGATGGTTTTTTGACACAAGCCCATGTGCGCATGCGTAGCTGATCAGTCTACCTCCAACGAATAAATCCCATGTCTCAGGAAAGTCGTTGAGATCGATACAAATACGCCTGCGCAATCAACTTCGAGGTCTTCTATGCGGGACGAACCGGATATTTCAGACGCCTTGGAGCAGGTCCGGTTTGCGCGTTTTGAATGTATTTAGCTAAGTGTAGGCCCCTCCCGAATAGGTCAGTTCATAGCTGTGGCTGTACAGTTCGAATACAATCCCGAAGGGGTCCTCAACATAGACCATGCGGTAAGGTTTTTCACCGGGAAAATACTCTCTGACCGGCATGCGCTGCTTGCCTCCTGCTGCAACAATCTTGGCCAGAAGATCTTCGAGATTTGGATCCTGAATGGCAAAATGGAACGTTCCGTGTCGCCGAAAATCCAGATTATTGTCTGGCGGATAATGGCCATCAAATTCAAAAATCTCGAACCCGACGCGATCTGCTGTCGCGAGGTGTGCGATGCGGATTTTACCCCAGCCTTTTCCAAAGACATCGCTGCACATCTGCCCGATATCGCTGTCATCTTCGGTGATTTCGGTCGGTTCCATGATCACGTAGAAACCTAAAATGTCGCGGTAGAATGCGACGGCCTTGTCCAGATCCGATACAGAGAGCCCAATATGAGAGAAGGTGCGTGGTGTCGGTTGCATTATGTATCCTTTCGTTTGCGTTCTCCGAAGAATAGGTCAGGGGTGACAATTTATGAAATTATCAATATGTATATTTTAAATAACGGAAACTTATCATCGTGCTGAATGCAACTTGGCTGAATACTTTCACGACACTTTGTGAGGTTGGCCATTTCACAAGGTCTGCTGACGTGTTGGGGATGACCCAACCTGGTGTGTCGCAGCATCTTCGAAAATTGGAGGCGCAAGTCGGCAAGCCCTTGATCGTGAAGGACGGAAAATCATTCACGCCAACCCCTGCCGGGGAAGCTCTGTTTAAAGTAGGGCTGGCTCGTCGTCGACAGGAACGAGACCTTAAAGAATTGATGCAGCGGGATGACCCCGACGTAGGCGAGGTTAGGATCGGATGCTCGGGCAGTTTTGCGATGTGGCTGTATCCACATCTATTGGAACGTTTGCGAACGGCCCCTGATCTTGCGCTTCACCTGACGGCCGCTCCCCAAGGCGATGTGGCACGCGGTCTTATTCGCGGAGATTTAGATCTGGGTATTCTTACGACCCAGCCCCGTCAGCCGCAACTTGAAGCCAAGATGATCATGCGTGAGGAGCTTTGTTTGGTCGTTCCGAAGCCCATGCGAAACCAAGAGGTTGGGCTGGCCGAGCTGAACGAGCTAGGATTTGTCGCTCACCCCGACGGGCATGAATATGCAGATGAGCTTCTGGGCCGAAATTTCGCACAGGAGTATCAGGGCTCCGATCACCTGAGAATGCGGACGTCCGTTAACCAAATAGGGCAGATCCTAACTCCGGTCGCTGAGGGATTAGGCTTTGCGATACTTCCAAGATCGGGGGTCGATGCATTTGAAAGGCGCGGTGATGTCTACATAGTAGATTTACCCATCAAACATCACCATGACCTTTGGTTGACCTTTCGAAGTGGCAGGAGCAATTTTGCCCGCATTGCCTCAGTGATTTCGTTAATTGAAAAGGAAGTATTCGCGCTTAATTGACGGTTCCAATAGATTCCACTTACTGCAAGCCGCCGTCAGTTCATATTGCGGCATTTGTCAAAAACGGCTCTTTCCGGTCATTCGCAGCGTCCAATGACGAGGTCTGCTTTTTAACAGACGTGATTGACGATGGCGTAAAAGACAACGCAATATGGCGTTTCAGATGCGTTGAGACCTCAGCAAACGCAAACACCGAGCTCTTTGTTGACAACACCCCTTTGTGCTGGCAGCGTCTTCATTGAGAAACCCTCAAAAACAGGAGGACAAAGATGATTGCGTTTTACACCCTCCCGGCCCGGGTGCGCTGAAGCTGTTTTCCGTTCCCTCGTCCGGTTCCTGCTGGTAGGCATGGTCCACCAGCCAATTCTGATGCCTTTGACGAGGACACCCCATTGACCAATCTGACACGCGACGCCCTTGGCTGGTCGCCTTTTTATATGTCCCAGCTTGATATCGAAGAGCTGGAAAGCCTGACCCCTGCCCGCATTACAACGGTCCACCGTGACCGGGTGAATGCACTTTCTGAAATCGGCCCGCTTGAGTTAACGCTTGATCCCGGGATCACCACCGCTGCTGTTGCGGTGGGTGACTGGGTGCTGGCCGCCCCGACACAGCACCGCCTGACCCGCGTGCTTGAACGCAAGACCGAACTGTCGCGCGGCACCGAATATCATACGGGCGACAAACAACTGATCGCGGCCAATCTGGACACGCTCTTTATCACCACATCCTGCAACAACGACTTCAACGTCGCCCGGCTTGAGCGGTATCTGGCCCTCGCCCATGATGCGCTCATCACGCCTGTGATCCTGTTGACCAAAGCCGATCAGGCGGAGGTGCCCGATGACTATATCGATCAGGCGCGCGGCCTTGGCCGGGATCTGGAGGTGCTGGCGCTGAACGCCAAAGGGGATGACATCCCTGCCCTGCTCAGCCCGTGGTGCGGGGCGGGTCAAACGGTGGCGCTGACCGGCTCATCCGGGGTTGGGAAAACGACGCTTGCCAATGCGCTGACTGGCGGACAGGCCCTAACCCAAGACATCCGCGAGGACGACGCGCGCGGGCGGCACACCACAACAGGGCGGTCACTGCATCAGATCCCTGCAGGCGGCTGGCTGATTGACACACCCGGCATGCGCGGGCTTGGGGTGGCGGATGTGGCCTATGGGATCGACGCGACCTTCCCCGAAATCTCGGAACTGGCCACCCAATGCAAATTTCGCGATTGCGAACACGAAAGCGAGCCTGGCTGCGCCGTGCAGGCGGCCATCGCCGCAGGGCAGATCGATCCAGAGCGGCTGCGGCGGTTCAAAAAGCTCAAACGCGAAAACCTGCATGCGACAGAAACCATCGCCCAGGCCCGTGAACGCCATCGCCAGTTCGGCAAAAAGGTAAAGGCGGCGATGAAAAAGAAGGGGCGGTGATGGCCTCCCTGCCAGAGTGCCGGTTTTGCCTCGGGAATGGCTTGCTGGAGGACGCTCCGATCTATCAAAACCCCGCGCATTTCGTCCTGAAATCGCGCGGGGCAGACCGGGCACATGCGGTGATGATTATCCCGCAGCGGCATGTCGCCGATCCGTTCGCGATGACCGCCGCGGAATGGGCGCAGATGGGCGATGCCCTGCAGTTTGCGCGCAGCTATCTGTCGGCAGCCAATCCTGATGGCTACACGATCGGCTGGAATGTCGGGGCGGCCGCCGGGCAGCATGTGTTTCACGCGCATCTGCATGTGATCGCCCGTTTCAAAGACACCCTGGGGGCCGGACGCGGCATTCACGCCGCCTTGGGGGCCTTGCAGCGGGAAACCCCTCAAAAGCTTTAGGGTCCTGACCCTAGGTGTATGTACAGGTTCTGTACGCCGTATGTACGGTATCTTTATCGCGCAAGGTGGGTTCGCACCCACCCTACGAATTCAAACCAACCAAATGCCTTTTTCCGCCGCTGCAAGCCGGTTCCTGCCCGACAGCCGTCCAGTCATATCTGTCTGTGCAGGGCGGCGCATAGCTGATGCAGCCGGATAAACTGAACAGACAGACAAGCAAAATCGCTCTTTTGATCATCACTATTCCTCCAGCTGCGCCCCGCCCATCTTTGACGCGAATTTGCAGGCAATCAATCCCCATCCTGCAGAGCCCAATCCATTTGCGCCTTGGTTTCCACAGCGCAGGGCCGCATGTCGCGCAAGCGCCGCAGGGCCGCATCCGGTGGCGTACCTGCCGCGATCATGCAGCGCAGCACAAGCATCCCAGATCGCCCACAACCGCCAAAGCAATGCACCAGGATCCGGCCCCCGCCCGCTAAAACAGCCAGTATTTCCTGCCGCAGCGCGGGCCAATCCAGATCATCTGGAATGTCAAAATCCCGCACTGGAAGATGACGCCAATTGATGCGCTTCTCAGCCAGATCAGCACCCAGAGCACCGGCACCTTGGCCGTCTAATTCATCTTGCGATGTCAATGTGATCACCAGATCTGGCGCCCAGGATTGCAATATGCGCAGGTCCGTCTGATAGCATCCGAAACGGCCGGGAATGGGGCTGATCGCCAGCTTACCATCCCCGACCGCAAGCGGGTAGATTGCAAAATCAGAAGACGCCATGGCTAACAACTTGCCCCGGATGTTGTGCGGCCCACTCGGCCAGAAATTCGCTAATTTCTGGCACGCCAGAAAATGAAATCGCGCGTTTAGGCAAGGCCACCCCCGCGTTCAAAACAAGACGCAGACAGGCCAAATAATCACGCTCTGCCCGGTATGGATTATTTTCAGACCCATGAATGATTGTCGACAAAAGCGTGCCGCCATAACCGTTTATATGACTGAGATCGGGGCTCAAGCTGAGGAAATATGCCAGCGTTTCTGGCAAACCTTCCCAGCCCGCAATTTGAACCGGCGGCAAACCAGAGGGATCAGGCCGATCCCACGGCATGCCAAGCGCGATCAGAGCTTTCAAATGGGTCAAGTCCTGATCAGGATAGATCATCTGCCGCACAATATCGGCATAGGCAGGCGGAACTTTCGCCGGGTCGATGAAACGGCCAGCGGGGACATTGTTCTCGGCAGCAAGGGCGAGCAATTCTTCTTCTGCCGACAAGGCGACCGGGGTGAGCAGTTTGGCCAGTTCAGGGTGGCGATAGACCCGCGCAGCACCGTAAGCGGTGATCCCGTTTTGAAGAATGTTCTGATCCGCGCCCGCCGCAAGCAACATCGCGCAAATCGGCGCTCCGCACCGACGCAATGCGGCATGATGGAGCGCGGTGCCCATGCCCTCATTCGGATCGGCCCCCGCATCGAGCAGCATTTTGACCATGACCGGATCGTCAAAGTCCATTGCCCGGCGCAATGCGTTTGTTCCTTTGGGATTGGGCCCCGCAGCCAGCAACATCTTCAGACCATCATGATGACCAAGCTCAGTCGCGTGATAAAGGCTCTCGCCATCGTCAGGATTTGCACCGCGATCAAGCAGCCACTTGGCCAGCGGCATATTCCCGGCATGGCCCAGCGCCCCATAGAGCGCAGAAAGCATGTGGGTGCTGCCTGGCTCAGCCGGGTAGCCGTCATTGACATCCGCCCCATGGGCGACAAGCGCCTCGGCAATCGCAATCATATCCGCCTGTTTTTCGGGCCAGATTTTCAGCATCTTGGAAAAGGCCAGATGCAGGATTGGGCGGCGCGGGCCATAGGTCCGGGTCGCCGCCGCCGGATCATAGGCCAGGACATCACGGACCGCGGGCCAATCGAATAAAGCGACCTGCAAACCAAAAGCATCATCGGCCAGATCAGGGGTTTCCCAGATCAAGCGCTGCACAACCTGCACCTGGCCGTGATACAGCGCGATCTTCAACCGCTGCTGTTTGGCTGCGCGATCCATACCTTGGGTTTCGATCGCTGTTTTCATCTGCGGCCAACTTGGGAAGTTATTCTCGCGCGCGATGACATGCAGAAAATCCGCGCGTTTGAAATCACCCGCCCGGGGATTTACCAAGGCAACACGGGCAATCGCGTCGGGCGTGCCGGATTCATAGCTTTTGTGAAGAATTTTTGCCTGCTTGCGCAAGGTATCAAGTGGATCTGTCATTGGCTTCCTCATGACATGTACCCGCCGGTTCGCTAATCCGGGCAAATGAGAAAGACCACCAATCTGAGGCGTCTAAAGGTCGTTATTGGGTGCTGCGCGCTTTCCGCGAACCTGGCTGCCGCCCAACACGGCAGCAACAATCTATGTCAACGAATATAGCTGCGCAATAGCTTTCGACGGTTGATTGTTTGCCGCCACTATATCTAGAACCCATCATCGGAGAAATTGATGAACAAAACCAGAGCTCTTACATTGCTGTTGTGCGCAGCTGCCGCTGCGATCTACGTCTACAGCACCAGCACAGGACTGCACCCGCTGGCCGCAGATTGTTTACTGGACGACGGCAGCGAGGATATCTGCCTGCGCGCCTACGCAACAGACAGTCTTTCAGACGAAGAACGCGGGCGCGTCGCCTTTCACCTTGGCAGGCTGAGCGACAAACGCGGAGACTGGGAAACCGCTTTGGGTCACTATGACAATGCGATTGCACTGTTCCCAAACAAAATCACGGCATTCTACGAGCGCGGGTCGCTGCTGTCCCGTCATAAGCACGATTTCCCTGCCGCCTTGCGCGACTATGATATCTTTTTACATCATCGTCCCGATGATCTGTATGGGCTGGTTGGACGGGCAGAAACGTATCGGTTGATGGAAAGTTATGACCTTGCTGATGCGGATTTGAACCGGGCCGCGCTTATTGCACCAGATGACCGATATCTGCTTCGCGCCCGGGCTGATTTGCTTCAGGATTTGGAGAATGATGAAGCTGCGCTAATCATTTTGGACGGCGCGATTGAGAAACATCCTGCCGTTATGGGGCTGTGGCAGGAAAGGTCCTGGGTCAAACGGCAACTTGGCGATTATGCAGGTGCGGTAACCGATATCGGCCACGTCATCGCCAATGACCCAAAAACGATGTGGCCTTGGTATCAACGGGGATGGTTGAACATCCGGCTGGGTCATGACAGCGCAGGGCTTACCGACTTGCAAGAGGCGCTGGCTTTGGATCCAAATTACGGACCAGCAAGACGCGAAATGCGCCGGCTGCTTGAGGGTATTCAAGACCAGCTTTCCAGTGACCCCAGTGGAGTGATCGCTTTTGCAGATGCAGGTTTGATCAACGAACCCCAGAATTTGGACCTGTTGTATTTAAGGGCAATCGGCCAATCGCAAACCGGTCAATTCATTGGGGCGATCAATGATATGAATGCGATTATCGCGGCCACGGAATTTCCTTTTGATTACATCTTCGCGCGATCTGCGATTTATCTGCAGCAAGGCCAGTTTGATCTTGCCCTCGCCGACTTGGACTACCTGACGTCCGATCCAAGCCAGACGCAGGATGCCATCAATACGCTTTCCTCTCGGATCAGCATATTGGAAGAGGCAGGGCAAAATGAAGCGGCAAACAAGCTGGTTGGCAATGTCGGCGATCTGGCCGGACTTTACGCCGTCGCCATGCGCGCAAAAATACAGTTGCATCACGGGCGCGGCCATTGGCAAGAGGCATTTGACGCCGTTGAAACAATGACGGAACATGATCCCGATGACAGTAACAACTGGTCATTGCGCGGCGAGATATTGGAACGACTGGGCCGTGAAAGTGAAGCGCTGGAAAGCTACAGTGCGGCAATTCGACTGGCTGAAATCGGCACCCGGGATCTGGCCAGTAACGACTCAGCCCGCGCCAACGCGTTATTACGGCGCGGCGCCCTTTACCAATCTCAGTCACGGGCCGATGCCGCGCAGGCCGATTTTGACGCCGCGTTGCAAGGTGAGAACGCAGAGCTGATCCTCGCCTTTCAGCAAAAAATGCAGTCAGCAGGTTATTATCAGGGACAGCTTAGCGGCAACTATGATGCAGCGACCCAGGCCGCCTTGCAGCACTGTGCAGCGGACCCAGACTGTTAGGGCGTTTAACATTTACGCTTTCCGGGCAATCGTTTAAGTGGGCGTCATGCCGGATAACAATGACCTTGCCAAAGAGCGCACCAAATGGGCCGAAGATCGCACGATCATGGCCAATGAGCGCACCTTCTCAAGCTGGATGGGCACCGGGCTTGGCGCAGTTGGTGTCGCTATTGGTCTGAAGGCCGTTTTTGGCGCATTTGAACCCACTTGGGCGGCTAAGCTGGTGGCCACTATTTTTCTGCTCGCGGCCATTGCGATTTTCTGGTCCGCGTGCCGGCAGGCACATAAAACACTGACCCGGTTACGCGAACGCGATGTTGAGGCCACCCCAAGCCGCAGCTTTGTCATATTTGCCGCCACGATGACCATCGCGACCATCGGCACCGGAATTATCCTGTGGTCGCTTTGATCTGGTAGACCTTCGCCGCTCTGCCACCTACTGTGACACAGCATCCGAATCCAAAGGCGCCCATGACCGACCAACCCAGCTATCAAGTGCTCGCCCGTAAATACCGGCCCGAGACCTTTGCCGATCTTGTCGGGCAGGATGCGATGGTGCGCACGCTCAAAAACGCATTTGCAGCCGACCGGATCGCCCAGGCCTTTATGATGACCGGTATCCGCGGGACCGGGAAAACCACAACCGCCCGGATCATTGCCAAGGGCATGAATTGCATTGGTCCTGACGGCAACGGCGGGCCGACGACGGAGCCATGCGGCCAATGTGAGCATTGCACAGCAATCATGGAAGGCCGCCATGTCGACGTGATGGAAATGGACGCGGCATCACGAACAGGTGTTGGCGATATTCGCGAAATTATCGATAGTGTGAATTACCGTGCGGCCTCGGCCCGGTATAAGATCTACATCATCGACGAAGTGCACATGCTGTCCAAGAACGCCTTTAACGCGTTGCTTAAAACGCTTGAAGAGCCGCCCGCCCATGTAAAATTCATCTTCGCTACGACCGAAATTCGGCAGGTCCCTGTCACGGTCTTGTCCCGTTGTCAGCGGTTTGACCTGCGCCGGATTGAGCCTGAAGCCCAAATTGGCCTGTTGCGCAAAATTGCAACCGCCGAGGGGGCCGAAATCACCGATGAGGCATTAGCCCTGATCACCCGGGCGGCCGAAGGTTCGGCCCGTGATGCGCAATCCTTGCTGGATCAGGCCATCAGCCATGGCGCAGGCGAAACCAGCGCCGAACAGGTCCGTGCCATGCTGGGCCTTGCCGACCGGGGCCGCGTTTTGGACCTTTTTGATATGATCCTTAAGGGCGAAGCGGCCACCGCATTGACAGAACTTTCGGCGCAGTATGCTGATGGGGCGGATCCGATGGCTGTGCTGCGCGATCTGGCCGAAGTGTGTCACTGGGTCAGCGTGGTCAAGATCACACCCGAAGCTGCCGAAGACCCCACAATAAGCCCCGATGAGCGTGCCCGCGGGCACGCCATGGCCAGCGCCCTACCGATGCGGGTGCTCTCGCGGATGTGGCAGATGTTGCTCAAATCGCTCGAAGAAGTCGCCATGGCGCCCAACGCGATGATGGCCGCCGAAATGGCCGTCATCCGCTTGACCCATGTCGCCGACCTGCCCAGCCCGGACGAATTGGTCCGCAAACTGGAAAATAGCGCGCCGCCGCCGGGCAATGGCCCCTCCGGCAGCCGCCCCGCACCGACTGCTGGCAGCACGCAGGCCCATGCAAGCCAAGCTGCCCCCGTGCCTCATGCCCCAGGCGGCCCGGTTGCATCTGGCGCGCAGACTGCGACGGCTCTGGCCCAGGACGCTTTACAGCATTACGCCCGCTTTGAGGATGTGGTTGAGCTGATCCGGACCCACCGCGATGTGAAATTGCTGGTGGAAGTGGAAACCGGGCTGCGCCTGGTTAATTATCAACCTGGACGGATTGAGGTAAACCCAACTGCCGATGCCGCGCCCGATCTGATCGGGCGGCTTGGCGCGCGGCTGCAGGCCTGGACGGGAAACCGCTGGGCGATCAGCGTGGCCAGCGGCGGAGAGCCAACAATAGCCGAAAAGCGCGATGCCGCAGAAAACGCTGTCAAGGCCGAGGCAGAAGCACATCCGCTTGTACAAGCTGTCATCGCTGCCTTCCCAAAGGCCAGGATCACCGACATCCGCACAGAGGCAGAAAAAGCGCAAGAAGCACTGACTGACGCGCTGCCTGAAGTGGATGAGGAATGGGATCCGTTTGATGAGGACTGATTGCACCCGTCGGTCAAAAGACCTAACTGGATCATGAATTAACGATAGGAGAAGTCATATGCTCAAAGGACTTAGCGGGCTTGGCGATATGGCCAAGATGATGAAGCAGGCACAAGAAGTGCAGGCGAAGATGGCCCAGGTGCAGGAAGACCTGAATACGATCACCGTGGAAGGTGTCAGCGGCGCTGGACTGGTAAAAGCGACAGCGACCGCAAAAGGCGAGCTAAAGGCGCTGGATATTGATCCGTCGATTTTCAACGGCGATGACAAAGAGGTTGTCGAAGATTTGATCCTTGCTGCGATCAAAGATGCGCAAAGCAAAGCATCGGAACGTTCGCAAGAAGAGATGGCCAAGATTACCGAAGGCCTGGGGCTACCGCCCGGCGTCAACCTGCCTTTCTAAACTGCAAATGAATTTTCACGAAAATTCATGCCCCAGAAGAAATTTCTAGAAATTTCTTCGCCGCCCCGCACAGAAATATGAGCAACGACAACGAAGATCTTGAGACATTGATCACATTGATGGCCAAGCTGCCTGGGCTGGGTCCCAGGTCAGCACGGCGGGCAGTGCTGCACCTGATCAAGAAACGTGCGCTTGTCTTAATGCCACTGGCCGACGCGATGCACCGTGTCGGTTCCACCGTGCGCGAGTGCCTTAATTGCGGCAATGTGTGTACAAAGGATCTCTGCGATATCTGCCAGTCCGAAAAACGGGCCAACGGACAAATCGCGGTTGTCGAAGACGTCGCAGATCTCTGGGCCATGGAAAGATCCAGCGTATTCAAGGGCCGATATCACGTCTTGGGTGGTACATTGTCAGCACTTGATGCAATCGGCCCCGAAGAACTGCGCATACCCAAACTGATCGACAGGGTTGCATCAGAACATATCAGCGAGGTTATCCTCGCGCTTGGTGCCACAATCGATGGACAAACCACGGCGCACTACATCGCCGATCAATTGCCCCATGTAAATGTGACCTCCCTCGCACAAGGCGTCCCGGTCGGCGGAGAGCTTGATTACCTCGATGACGGAACCATTAGCGCCGCTCTAAACGCCCGAAAAACGCTGTAACGAACACAAATTTTCTCGGTATTGCCACAAACTCGCAATTGATCGGTCAAATTTTATCGATAACTTAGGGTTGTCGAACAGTGTTTGGGTAACGATGACCGATAAAGAGCAACAAGAAAGCTTTGCGGCCCGCCTTCAGCGGATCGAAAGCGGTAAGCAGGGCGACTCTGATGCGCCCACTCCCCCAAAGGCGGTCCGCCCGGTGAATGCGCAAGCTGACGGATCAGCACCTGACAGCCTATTCATACGTAATACACTGATTTGGTTAGGCATTATAATCTGCGCGGCTTTTGGCAGTTTTGTAGGCTTCAAAGCGCTCCCTGATGATTTGAAGAACACCGTCGCCACCATAACCGGGATGCGCGAGGCCCCATCTGAGGACCAAATCATTGCAGACAAGCTGGCTGATATCGTTGAAAATGACGTTATGTCATTTTTCGGCCCCACCGCACAACCTCAGGCAGTGGCGCAATTAAATGGCGACCTAGTCGATCTTACGCAGGTGGCGACAAACATATCATTTGCGGACGATACGACTGAGATCGGTCAAGTCAGACCCTTCGCGCGCAATGCAAGCTGTAACCTGCGCAGACCACTTCCCAATGAGAAACTGGTCAATATCCGCGTCGAGAACGGCACCCTGCCTGCACCGCTTCAGGCTTTTTCTGCCTCCGCGCTATCCGATCAGTTGATGCGGAATGTTACCGCTGTGACACAAAATGGCGCGGCCTATGATCAAAATGCCCAAGTCACGGGCGCCATGTCCAGCATCGATGTCTTCCTGACCGATAACACCGCGCCACTATACCTTGCGCTGCAAAATATGGGGAACGGCATTGTCTGGAATATTCACGCGGCGCCCGGCGTGACCGTTGCGCATGTGGCCATCGTTTCATCAGAGATTTCCGGACTTGCCAATATTGCGCCGACAACCACGTTTGATGCCCTTTTGGTCAGCGATTTTGTCCCGGCCGATCAGGTAATCACTGATGATCAAAGCGACTGCATGGTTCGCCCTTGGCGGAACCCGCAACCCGATTGGATCGGGTCTGAAAGGGCAGCTGCCGGCGATAGCGTTACAGCTGATCAATTACAGACCTACACCGCCGGTTACATTGCCTATGATCGCTGGTTCAGCGAAAATTTCGGGGTTGATGCCAGCACCGATGTCATTGCGCTTCGTGAAACTGCCCATGTGCTTTACGGCGACATTCCAGAGCAGCCGATCGCATACCAATCGCTCGCGGGGCAAGACATTCATCTGATGCGAACCGATCATGTGCTGACTGGCGACACCCAATCGCGCACCGACGCAGTCAACCGGCTGCATCAACAAACGCTGCTGGCCGCTGTAGGCGCTGATATTGGGGCACTTAACCCGGCGCCAGTGGAAAGAAGAGATTTGCAATGAACCTCTATCGTATTTTCACCGTTTTCTTCGGATTGTTGATCGCCGCGCCAACGGTCATTTTGAATGCCCACGGCTATGACATCGCGTTTTGGCTGCGCGATGATACGACTACGGCAGCCGCAGCCCCCGAAATCGTGCCGCCGATCGACAGGCCAGAGCTGCGGGCACTCTTCAGCGCGGACGACTTGAACCAGACACGTTACGTCGAAGTGACCGAAATCATCCCCCCTGACGCGCTGCTACAGCCGCAGGAAACCACACCTGATCCGGCGCTTTTGCCGCTTTATGCGGCCGCCCGCGCCCCGGCCCGGCTGATCCCCTATTGCGATGAGGTTGTGCGCAGTATCGGCACGCTTTGCGATGTGCTGCATACCCATACGCATGAAACACGCGAGGGCAAACTTGCGTTGACCGGCCAGCTGGCCTTTTTGCCCGATTTCGACATGGGGTCCCCATTTGACATGGAAGACGGTGCAATAACAGAAGTCAGCGTGGCGCTGCCCCATAGCGGTGATCTGCTGCCACCAAATGAAGCTGATACACGTGTCGCTGGGATGCAGCAGGCAGCTGCGATTTGCGCCGCGCTTAAAGACGCCTATGGGAACTGCGTGTTGACGGGCGTGATGTTCAAGGTCGAGGAGTTATGGATCACCGATCTTGAGGCGTTGCCGGCCGGAACCAACCCGCAGCGTTTGGCCGTTGAGGCCCGTTTTGCCGTCTTCGCAGCGCCTGGCGCGTTGGATGAGGATCGTCTGCAACAGCATATTCAAACGCTGCGCGATCCGGCCTGAGAAAGCCCGGAACGCAGCACTGCGCACCGGGCCCATCAAACTTAGTTGTCGTCTTCGTCCGTGTTGTCATCGGGCAGGTTAAAGAAGCTGTCCGCATCACCCACATCACGGGTATCTTCCTCTTCTTCGCCCTCATCACGGGGGTCGGAGAGGCTAAATGTCTCAAGCCCAGCCATCGCACTTGGCATCTTCGGCTCGGCGGGCATGCCAAGTGATTGCTCTGTGCTGACAAGCTTACGGCGCTCATCATCGGACATCACTGTGCCCTCTTTCGCCCGTTTGGCATTGGCTTTTTGGACAGCGGCATCCAGTTCGGATTGCTTGCAAAGGCCCAGCGCAACCGGATCAATCGGATCGATATTGTTGATATTCCAATGGGTCCGTTCGCGGATCGCCTGAATAGTCGGTTTGGTCGTTCCAACCAATTTGGAAATCTGGCCGTCGCTCAGTTCGGGGTGGAATTTGACCAGCCAATAGATCGAGGCCGGGCGATCCTGACGCTTGGACAATGGAGTGTAGCGCGGCCCGCGACGTTTTTCTTCGCCCACAGCAGCCGAGTTGAATTTCAGCTTCAGCTTATGCAGGGGGCTGGCCTCGGCTTTGTCAATTTCTTCTTGGGTCAGCTGGTTATTGGCAATCGGGTCAAATCCTTTGACGCCGGTGGCCACATCACCATCGGCGATGCCCTGCACCTCAAGCTCGTGAAAACCACAAAAATCAGCGATCTGCTTGAATGTCAGCGTGGTATTGTCGCAAAGCCAAACTGCGGTCGCTTTGGCCATAATCGGTTTATCGGACATCTTTCGTCTCCATCTTATCAGCAGACAAGCCTTCCCCCCGCCCTTGATTTGGGCAGACTGCATTTGCAGCCGGGTTCGCATTGTCGAGGAACTTACAGCTTATATAATGAGCATCGGACAGTTAGGAAAGATCAAAATGCACAGGCTCATCGCGCTGCTCAGCTTTCTCGCCTCACCCGGTTTGGCCCAGGACCAGGCGGGTGTCTTTGACTACTATGTGCTGTCGCTTTCATGGTCGGCAAATTGGTGTGCGCTTGAGGGAGATGCGCGCAATTCACCGCAATGCGACGACGCGGCTGAGTTTGGTTGGATTCTGCATGGGCTCTGGCCGCAATATGAGCGTGGCTACCCCGCCAACTGTCCCACAACGCGGCGGGCCCCCAGCAGGTCGGATACAGCGCAAATGGCTGATATCATGGGCACATCAGGGCTGGCCTGGCACCAATGGCGCAAACACGGTGTTTGCACGGGCCTGTCTTCTGATGATTACTACGCGCTATCCCGTGAGGCTTATGGGCGCGTGACACGCCCCCCTGTTTTTCGCCAGTTAGAACGCGAGATCACATTGCCCGCCACCGTCGTGGAAGAGGCATTTCTGGCAGAAAATGACGATCTGACAGCGGATCAAATCACGATCACCTGCAAGTCAGGCTATATCCAAGAGGCACGCATTTGCATGACCCCCGATCTGCAGTTCCGGACCTGTGGAGACGATGTAATCCGTGACTGCACAATGACAGACGCGCAGTTCAGCCCAATGCGATAAAAGGTCAGACGGCCAAGAACATGGCCGCCTAAACCGCTATTTCAATCTAGCTTATGCGCCGGGCGCCGACGGCTCTTGTTCTGTGGGAACGGTTGTGCCGTCTTTCAATGTCACGTAACCACGTGTGTCCTGACATCTTGGCGTGCCATCACGGTTGATGCGCGGGGTCATGAACCCTTCCAAACCGTCATCAATATACCAGTGCTGGCAACCATCGGGATCGACCCAAACATTGGCGACGCCGTCTTGCAGGAAACCGCCGTCAATACCGCCATCGGTGACCGTATTATCGTTCCCCAGACGTTCGCAGGCTGATAAAGCCCCAACAGCCAAAATTACAACTACACCCCGTGTCAAACCCATATCCAATTACCATCTGTTGTCGCGATTCGCGCGTTTTCGATTAGATGCACAATATGTTGAGATTGGGTTTAGGTCCACAACAAGCCGATAGCTTGTATCAGACGGTGTCTTTTCTGCCTACCACAGCCAGTGTGAGCCCGCTATCAGACCTTTCCAATCCGGTGACCACATCAAAATGATGCCTTTTGGGTTCAATCACTTGCGCGCATCCCCAAGCTGCACCAAGCGCATTCGCTTGATCCAGAAACGCCGGACGTTCATCGCCGCCAACCCAGACGGTCACCTCTGCCTTTGGCGCAGGCAGATGTAGCGGGCTTTCGGCCGCAGCTTCCGCCGCATCAATGCGCAAATCAGCGTTCATTGATGTCCGCATCAGCGGTGCCAAATCCGCAACGGGTGATATGGGCACGATCCCGGCCAAACGATCCTTCCAAACCGCCATGCCTGGGGCCGCACCAATTCGGGCCACCAGCTGCCCACCTGCGGAATGACCAACCAGCCGGATCGGCCCGGAAACACGGCCTGCGGCGAAATCAATTGCCGTAGCAATCTGCCTGCCAATCTCGGCGATGCATACATGCGGACACAGATCATAAGACGGCATCGCAACCGCCCAACCATGGGCCAGCGGACCTGCGGCCAGATGCGACCAATCGGATTTGCCAAAGCGCAGCCAATAGCCGCCATGTACAAAGACAACCAATCCCTTCACGGCATCGTCGGGATAAAAGATGTCCAAACGCTGCCTTAGCGATGGGCCGTATATCAGATCAATCTCGGACTTAGCCTGTGCCCGAAACGTTTCTGCAGCACACGCCCAACGTCCCGGATAGCTGGCCCCGTCGGGGATATGTGCCGCATTGGCATATGCATCATCCAATTCCATGCGGTTCCCCCCTTTACCCTGCTCGCCTGCTAGGTTCAGATAGCCCCGAAATGACAAGGAGGCCAGCCATGCCGCGCGACATCACCAATCTTAGGTCAATGCTTACCCGCCCCGATCTTGTCTGCGAAGCCAGCTATGTGGCTGGCAACTGGATCAGCGCTGAAAACAGCTTTGAAGTGACCAATCCAGCCCGAGGTGATGTAATCGCAACCGTGCCTGATCTGGACCGGCCCCAGACCGCCAAGGCGATTGAGGCGGCGCGGGTCGCTCAAAAACCCTGGGCTGCTTTACCGGCCAAGGAAAGGGCCGCGGTCTTGCGCAAATGGTTCGATCTGATGCTTGCCAACCAAAAGGACCTGGCCATCATCATGACCGCCGAACAGGGCAAACCGCTGGCCGAAGCACGCGGTGAAATCGCCTATGGGGCCTCTTTTGTCGAATGGTACGCAGAAGAGGCCAAGCGCATCTACGGCGAAACGATCCCTGGCCATATGGCGGACAAACGGATCACCGTGATCAAACAGCCCGTCGGGGTGGTGGCCGGGATCACACCGTGGAATTTCCCCAACGCGATGATCACCCGCAAAGTGGCCCCGGCGCTGGCGGCGGGCTGCGGCTTTGTGATCAAACCTTCTGAATTGACACCGCTTTCCGCCTTGGCCATGGCCAAACTGGGCGAAGAGGCGGGCATTCCGCCGGGCCTTTTTTCGGTGATCACCAGCAGCGACAGCAGCGCTATCGGCAAAGAGTTCTGCGAAAATCACACCGTGCGCAAACTGACCTTCACAGGCTCAACCCAAGTGGGGCGCATCCTGCTGGGGCAAGCGGCCGATCAAGTGATGAAATGCAGCATGGAACTTGGCGGGAACGCGCCCTTTATCGTCTTTGACGATGCCGATCTGGACGAGGCTGTCACTGGGGCGATTGCCTGCAAGTTCCGCAATAACGGGCAAACCTGTGTTTGTGCCAACCGGATCTATGTGCAGGCCGGGGTCTATGATGCCTTTGCCGCCAAGTTCAAAACAGCCGTTGAGGCATTGCAAGTGGGTGACGGGATGGATGACGGCACCACGCTGGGGCCGTTGATCGAGCCCAAAGCGCTCAGCAAAGTACAATCCCATCTGGACGACGCACTGGCCAAGGGCGGTCAAGTGCTGACCGGCGGCAAGCCGCATGACTGGGGCGGACAGTTCTTTGAACCAACGATCATTACAAATGCGCAAAAGGACATGCTGGTCAGTACCGATGAAACCTTCGGCCCCTTCGCCCCGCTTTTCAAATTTGAGGATGAGGATGACGTGATCGCCCAGGCCAATGATACGATCTTTGGCCTGGCCTCATATTTTTATGCCAAAGACCTCAGCCGTGTAACCAAGGTCGCCGAAGCGCTGGAATATGGGATCGTGGGTGTGAATACCGGGATCATCTCAACCGAGGTCGCGCCCTTTGGCGGGGTCAAACAATCGGGGCTGGGCCGCGAAGGGTCGCGCCACGGGATCGGTGAGTATCTTGAGATGAAATATATCTGCACATCGGTTTAAGGTCTGGGGTCTAAAACCGACGGTCATACATCGCATCATCGCGCCTGAGCAAAACCATCCGCAGATGTATATCCGGATCGGGTTCTTCATCGATGGCACGGATCAGCACCTTGTTTGCGTCACCCGGCCAGTTCTTTTTGCCCCAGTTCCGCAGCGTATCGCAGGCCGACACACGAAAGCGCGGGTGCGGCGACCGCAGCGCAGCTTTGACCAATGGCCAAGCGCGTTTATGCGCGCTTGCCACACGCGACAAGACCCGGTCCAGGGCTGGATAATCCTCCCAGGTTTTGCCATCTGCTATCCGGCTATCGGGACCTGTAGCAATGTCATCCAACGGTGATTGCGCAATCGCAAGATCAATGCAGCGCCGTTGCTGATCCGCGCTTTGCCCCTCCGCCAAAACCGCCCAAAGGTTCAGTGACGGGTCGTTTGATTGGCGCTGATAGGCGGCTTCCCACGGATCGAGGTTCTCAGTCGTTGAAATGTCAGCACCATCGGGAAAACCCGTTTGGCCGATCCCAGAAAGGCCTGCCTTATCCAAAATGCTATTTTCCGCTGCTGCAAGGTATTGCACGGCATCTTCCTGAATTTGAGCCCTGTCTGCGTCGGTCCATTCTGGCAAAGCGTTGTCGCCAGCGATGTGTTCATAAAGCACCTTGGCGGCAACAACCCTTTGCAAGGTCGCCGGATGGGCTGACACCAACTGCTGCCACAGCCGCACAATGGCCAACATATCAGCGTGATATCCCGGTGCGATCCGGGACCCCGCGGCCCCAAGCAAGATGGTCAACATATCGGCTGTTCCACACAGCAATGCCTGATCTGATGGGGCCGCGTCTTGGCGCAATTGCGCAAGTGGCTGGCCCTTTGTCAGGGCGATCACGGCAAGCCGATGATTACCAATCTCGGCCTGCAAACCATCCCTGAGCAGCCAACGGCGGAACGGCTCATCAAGTTTATCGGTCAGCAAGTCGACCAAATCGAGGCGCCCTGCCCCCGTTTGCATCTTGGCAAGTTTCAGAATCGCAGCCCGTGCGTCATCTTCGGGCAAATTGCATAGCAGCGCAGCGCCCGCATGCTTGGCAAAGACACCATGACGTCCGAGCGTTTCAAAGACAGGCACAAGGTGGCGGCGACCCAAACCACCAAGGACGAAAATAGCCAATTTCACCGGCTCGCGGTCAGGGCTATTGTGAAGGACCCATTCAAGCATATCTGTGCCCGGATCAGAAATGCCCACCACCTGGAAATGGTTCAGCACATCTTCCCAAATGTCCTCAAGCGTCGTCCTGCACGACGCGTCATAGAATGCATCAAAGGATGGACCATTGCGATGCCGTTCCAGCCGCTGGAAGGCGTCGAGAACCGCAGCACTGCCATGGGCCGCGTCCTTTGATAGCCGCGCTTCATCCGGCAATGGTTCTGTATCTGAATTGCGCCCCGCCTTTTGCAAGCGGCGAAGATGATCATAAAGCGCAACACAATCAGCGGCCCAAGGGGGACGAAAGCCGGACGGCGGCCAATGGCGTTTGGGTCTGAAAATGCGAAACATGTTGGCCATGCTCGTAAAGACGGCGGCAAAGCTTTTCAACGTGCAGGGCGTGCCGTCAGCGGTATCTGTCCCATGACAGGGGTTTTGCAACGCAGCAAAACCTGCCAGTCTGATGGCACCCCGCCCCCCGGCACGGCATTCTTCCAAACAGCGCATCGAGGACCCTTCATGCTGATCCGACAAGCCAGCCTCGCTGATATCCCGCAGATGAGCGCGTTTTTACAGCGCCTGCAGGCTTTGGGTAAACGGACCCGGCCCGCTGACCCAGATTTTGTCCGCGACACCTATATCACCTCGGCCGATAAGCTAAGCTGCGCATTGGCTGAAAAGGACGGCATCGTCCTTGGGTTTCAGGTGCTGATCTATGCAAAGCCCGGCAATACCTATGACGTCACGCCCGGTTGGGGGATTATTGGCACGCATGTGAACCCTGATGTGGCACGGCAGGGTGTGGGCAAAGCGCTTTTTGCGGCCACGCGGGTTGCCGCCCAAACCTATGAGCTGGAAAAACTGGATGCCACCATTGGTGAAGAAAACGCCGAAGGTTTGGGCTATTATGCGGCCATGGGCTTTGAAACCTACCGGCGCAAACCAGGTGTGATCTGCAAGTGCTTTGAATTGACAACAGGGGCTGCCTAACCCTCTGGGAAAAAAATTCGAAAACCGTGCCAAGGATTGACCTTTCACGCCCGTCTAACCACCGTGATGCGTATGACAACCAGCGATGAAGACCTCGCAGAAGCGGCGGCAAATGGTGACGGAGTGGCCTTTGCCAGCTTGCTTGAGCGGCATTATGACCGGCTCTTTGCCTTTTGCTTTCGGCTGACAGGTGCCCGGGCCGAAGCCGAAGATCTGTGCCAGGATATCTGCGCCGCCCTGCCCGCCAAACTGGGTAGCTATCAAAAGCGGGCCAAGGTCACGACATGGCTTTACCGGGTGGCCGTCAACGCAGCCCATGACCGGCGCCGCAAGCGGTCCACCTATCGCAAAGCCACCGAAGGCTGGGGCGATTGGGAAACGCAACGCACAGCCGCCAACCGGGACACAAACGAACAAATCGATTGGCTCACAGCAGCAATGAACCAACTGAGCGAAGATCTACGCGATACATTAGCGCTGGTGCTGGATGATATGACCCATGCGCAGACCGCCGATATTCTGGGCGTCTCAGAAGGCACAATCAGCTGGCGGATATCGGAAGCGAAAAAGGCATTGCGGGCCATCAAACAAAAGGAGGACGTCGCATGAGCGATGATCTGGACGACCTCAAAACACTGATGCAAAGCGCAACACCCCGACCTGATCCGGCACGGCGGGCAGAAAATCTGGCATTGGCGCGGAAAAATTTCGAAACCTTCCAAGGATCGCAACAAGCGGCGCGTCCCACCCCTGTAACCGGGCCAAATGGCCTCTGGACAGGAGTAATGACCATGCTGAACACATTGAAATCCAAAGGGGCGCTCAGCGCGACAACCGCACTGGTGGCCTGCGGCCTTCTATTCCTGACGCCCGGCGTGCAGGACATGCTGCGCCCATCAACTCCGCCGCAAATTACGATGACCGAATTGGAAGGCACCATCACAGAACCACAGATCGAAGACAGCCCGCTTTTGGCCGAGGAACTATCGGATGACCTGATCTTGCAAGAGCCCGCAACCGCGCCTTTTGGCGACATCCAAAGGGGCCCGCTGAGCATCCCGCCAAGCAGTGATGAGGCAATGCGTGTCCCGCAAACACCGCCTGCCCCCGCCGCGCCGCAGAAGAGCGAGCCAGCAGAGGCAGAGTTGGCAGAAATTCGGCCGATGGTCACCCCACAGGCCCGGAGCACGACCGACTCAGCTGATATCAACGGAGCGATCTTGGGGGGTGCAGCCGAACCAAGCGCTATGCTCGAGGCCATGCCAACGCCATCCGACCGGCTTTCAATGACAGCTTCCCCACCGGCGCCAACCGTTCTTCTGCGCCCAACAGCCCGAGACACCGAGAGCTTTGCAAATGCCGATAGCAACCAGTTACAAATCACATCAGAGATGCCCGTTTCAACGTTTTCAATCGACGTGGACACGGCGTCTTATGGGGTGGTGCGCTCATCATTGAACCGCGCGCAGTTGCCGCCAGCTAATGCGGTTCGGATCGAAGAGCTGATCAATTATTTCCCATATGATTACCCCGCACCTGGCGCTGGCGAAGCGCCCTTCCGACCGACGGTCAGCGCCTTCCAGACCCCTTGGAACGAAGACACACAATTGGTACATATCGCCCTTCAAGGCCAAATGCCTGCGTTGGATGATCGGCCGCCGCTGAACCTGGTATTCTTGATTGATACATCAGGTTCGATGGATGACCCTTCCAAACTGCCACTTCTGAAGCAAAGCTTTCGGCTGATGCTGGGTGCATTGCGGCCATCCGATCAGGTCGCTATCGTCGAATATGCAGGCAGCGCCGGGCAGGTGCTGGCACCCACTGCAGCCTCGGAACGCAGCACGATCTTGAACGCAATCCAATCGCTTGGGGCGGGCGGATCAACGAACGGGCAAGGTGGGCTCGAACAGGCGTATGCGGTAGCCGAGACCATGCAGGCCGATGGTGAAATCAGCCGGGTGATCCTGGCAACAGATGGCGATTTCAACGTGGGCCTCAGCAATCCAGCGGCGCTGGAAGATTTCATTGCAGATAAGCGCGAGACAGGAACATATCTGTCGGTATTGGGCTTTGGCCGGGGCAATCTGGATGATAGGACGATGCAGGCGCTGGCACAGAATGGTAACGGGATCGCCGCATATATAGATACGCTATCAGAGGCGCAAAAAGTGCTGGTGGACCAGCTGTCGGGTGCCCTGTTCCCGATTGCCGGAGACGTAAAAGTGCAGGTGGAATTCAACCCCGCCCAGATCGCTGAATATCGGTTGATCGGCTACGAAACACGGGCACTCGCACGCGAGGATTTCAACAATGACGCCGTTGATGCAGGCGAGCTGGGGGCGGGTCATACGGTTACAGCGATCTATGAGGTCACACCGGTCGGCAGCCCTGCACAGCGCAGTGATCCGCTGCGATATGGCGAAAGCAACGTGGCTGCGATTTCGGATGAATTGGGCTATGTTAAACTGCGCTTCAAAGCCCCGGGCGACGATGTCAGTCAATTGATTGAAACCCCGATCATTGGCAGCAACGTTCCGGGCACGGAGGCGCATTTTGCGGCAGCCATCGCCGGGTTCGGTCAGCTGCTGCGCAATCCGCAATATTTGGGTGATTGGGGTTATGAAGACGCCATCGCCCTGGCCAATGCAAATCGAGGGGATGACCCGTTTGGATACCGGACTGAAGCAGTGCAATTGATGCGGCTGGCACAAAGCCTGGCCCAATAGTTGGTCGTGACAATGTAGGTTGGGTTGAAGCCCATCCTACATAAAAGAAAAACGAAGATGCGGTCGGCGAATATTATGAAACTCAATTGGCCTCCACATTGGCCTTGCGGGCCGAGTATACGCCCATAACGTCTTCCACCGAATTTGCCTGTTCCTGACTGTCTTCAAGAGCGCCTTAAGCAGGCGCCATGCCTTATTGGACGCTGGCACACATGCTTAGTGCAACTACGCGATTTCCCCTCAAATAGCGCTCAGCCAAAAATACTGGAGTCCTCGCCATCTGGCGCATTTGCTAGCCCGCCAATCGCTGGGCAACCGCCGATTCAAACTGAAAGCCGGACAGGGCCTGCTTCATCGAATTTGCGCCATTGGCTAGTTGCTGGCCCATTGCGGTCATTTCTTCACACATAGCCGCATTATGTTGTGTCGCAGTATCCAAAGACTGCACCGCATCATTAAGACTATGAACCACGCCAGCTTGATGATTAACCGATTGCGTAATGTTGCCAATCATCGCGCTCGCATCGGTAACCTGGCCAACAATTTCGTCCAAGGCTTCACCCGCCGCATTCACAAGGCCAGAACCCTTTTTCACTTCTTGGCTGCTTTTCTCAATCAGTTGTTTGACACTGCTCGCAGCCTCAGAGGTACGCTGCGCCAAAGCCCGCACTTCGGACGCGACAACGGCAAAACCCCGTCCGCTCTCACCAGCGCGTGCGGCTTCCACACCGGCGTTCAGGGCCAAAAGATTTGTTTGGAACGCAATATCTTCGATCAGACTGATAATACTCGAAATTTCGCTTGATGACTCAGTGATCTGCTTCATGGCTTCAACGGCCTGCTCGACAATATCGCCATTCTTTTGCGCATTACTGCGTGCAACGGCGGCAGTATCGTTCGCCTTTCCGGCACCGTCAGCAGTTTCCTGCAACGCCTTCGTCAGTTCCTGTAGACGTTCAGCAGTCTCCGACAGTGTACTGGATTGACGCTCTGTCCGTTGCGCAAGATCATCGGCAGAGCTCGACAGCTCTTTCGAACTGATACTGAAATCTGCAGAGGTTTCGGTGGCCATCCGCAACACGCTACCCAGGTTTTCGACCAAGTAATTAAAGGTTTTCCGCAAATCATCATATTGCGAGGGCAGTTGTCCTTCTATTTTTTGTGACAAATCCTGCGCGGCGAGCTTTTGCAGGTGATCCTGAAATAGCTCAACAACTTCGGTGACGGCGCGTTCACCCTCTTGCGCGGCCCGCTCAGCAGCCTGGCTCGCCTCACTCAAAGCCATGACTTCATCACGTTGCGCACTGACTTGCTGAGAAATTTCGTGACGTTGCTGAATGGACAGCGCAAGGATAATAGTTTCCAACACAACCACTGCGCCGTGAAATACTGTCCGTGCAATGAACCCTTCCGTCATATCGGGGTAGAGCATTGTCGGCATCACAATGCTCATCGCAAGATGGTGGATGGCGACAAATGCGGCAGAGGCCAGTAAAACCCGCACCTCATACATCACCGAAATGACCGCGAGTACTGCGAAGTAGATCATATGTGTATCGATTTGCCACGGGTGCCCTTCAAACGCCGCGGTAATCGCCATGGTTTGCAACAGCAGCGCAGCCGCGATCATCGGTTTGTTCCAGGATAGCCTTTGCAGTGCAAAAAACGCTGCAACCAAACCCAGCGCAAACGAAAACAATCCAACACCAAGTATTGGATTCCCGATCACGCCAGCGGCGACCGGTGCAAGTGGCGTCTGTATCGCCAAAACCACGAGCGCCAGTTTGACACCCTGCTGATCGGATTCGTTGACAGCCGGATCATCCATTTCGTTCGTCAAGGTACAATTCCTGATTACAGTTGCGCATGAGCCTTACAAGTCCCGTTGGCAAACCTACAACAGGCAAAATTAAGATACCGTTATGCCGCACAGCTTTTCCGTTTCATCGCGCAATACCGGACCTGATCCTAGCGACGATAAAGGCTCAAAACCTCTAATAGAAACTCTGCGGATCGATATCGATCGCCATGCGCAAATTGGTCGGTAGCCGAAACTGCCCTACCCATTTTGCAAGCGCCTGCTGCAGCGGCGCTGTCTTGTCTGCCTTGACCAGAAGCCTAACGCGATGCCGTCCACGCACCCGCGCAATCGGGGCAGGAGCGGGCCCAAAAACCTGCGCCCCAATCTGGCGCAGAGGCGCATCCAGACGTGCCATTTCGGCCCCCAAATCAAAGACTTCCTGCACATTCGGGCTACTTAAGATAATCCCGGCCATGCGCCCGTAAGGTGGCACCGATGCGGCCTTACGCTCAGCCGCTTCGGCTTTCCAGAAACTTTCCTCATCCCCTGCCAGGATCGCCCGGATAACTGCATGCTCCGGCTGGTAAGTCTGCAGCAGCGCCTCGCCCGGTTTATCTGCCCGGCCCGCGCGGCCGGCTACCTGCCGCATCAGTTGGAATGTCCGCTCTGCTGCGCGCAGGTCAGATCCCTGCAAGCCCAGATCGGCATCGATCACCCCAACAAGGGTCAGCAAAGGAAAATTATGCCCTTTGGCCACCAATTGTGTGCCGATGATAATATCAGCAGCGCCTGATGCGATCTCTTCTATATGCGCCTTCATCGCGCGGGCTGATCCATAAAGATCAGAGGACAAGACCGCGATCCGCGCCTCAGGAAACAGCCCTTCAATCTCTTCCCCCATGCGTTCAACGCCGGGGCCAACAGCGCTCAGACGATCCTCTGCGCCGCAAGAAGGGCAGACCGTGGGCATTGGCTTTGTCTCGCCGCATTGATGGCACATCAAACGCTTGAGAAACCGATGCTCGACCATCCGGGCATCACAATCATCGCAGCCGATCTGATGGCCGCAGGCCCTACACAATGTAATCGGCGCGTAGCCTCGGCGATTAAGGAAGATCAGTGATTGCTCGGCCTTTTCAAGCCTCGCACTAATTGCGGCCCGTAGGGTGGGTGAAACCCACCGCCCCCCTGGGACATCCTCCACCCGCATATCAATCGCGGACATTTTCGGCAGGACCGACGCGCCAAAACGCGATGTCAGCTCAAGACGTGTATATTTACCCGCCTCCACATTGGCCCAACTTTCTAGGCTAGGCGTGGCCGAAGCCAGCACCACCTGCGCCCCGTTGATCGCAGCCCGTAGCACAGCCATGTCCCGCGCATTGTAAAGCACGCCATCTTCTTGTTTGTACGAGCTATCATGCTCTTCATCGACAACGATCAGTCCAAGGTGCTGATAGGGCAAGAACAGGGCCGAGCGGGCTCCCACAACCAGTTGCGCATCCCCCTGCCCAACCATACGCCAACAACGGCGACGCTCGGTCATGGTAACGCCCGAATGCCATTCTGCAGGCTTCATGCCAAAGCGCGCCTCGACCCGGTTGATAAACTCACCGGACAAGGCAATCTCGGGCAACAACACTAGCGCCTGCCGGCCCATGCGCAGGCATTCAGCCACAGCCTCCAAATAGACTTCCGTTTTGCCTGATCCGGTCACGCCTTTCAGCAAAGTCGTCCCGTAAGCATCCTTGCGCAGGGCGGCCCGCAAAGCATCGGCCCCCGCCGCCTGATCGGCGCTCAGTTCCTTACCGCCATAGTCCGGATCCAACCGGGGATAGGGGGTATCACGCGGGGCCTCTTCCTCGGCGACGGCCCCTTGCTTGACGAGGCCTTTGACCACCGAGGTACCCACATCGGCCATCTCAGCCAATTCGCGCAGGGTAAAAGACAGCCCGCCATAATCGCGCAGCACCCCAAGCACCTTTTCGCGGGCACTTGTCATTCGGTCCGGGTCCTTGCTGCCCAACCGGTAAATCTTACGCATGGACTGCGGATCACCGAGGCCAGGCGCCCGGGTGCCAAGGCGCAGCATGGCAGGCATAGGGGTCAGGGTGTAATCAGCAGCGCGGTTCAGGAACGCGCGCATCTCATCACGCATTGGGGCCACATCCAGAACGCGGATGACCGATCTGATCTTGGTGCGATCATAATCGCCCTGGCCGGGTCCCCAAACAACGCCAAGCACCTTGCGGGGGCCAAGCGGCACCTCGACAAATGCACCCAGATGGCAACCGCCCTCTGGGGCTTTGTAGTCCAGCAAGCGATCCAGCGGCTGGGTCGTCAACACGCCCACCAGATCGCCCTCATGGTAAAAATCAGGCGGCACGGCGCAGACAGACAGATGGGGCAACGCCACCAACAGGTCGCAAGACTAACACGCTGCAAAACTGTATCATGACGACGATCACCCTCAGGTTGGCACGAGGCCTTCCCCCCACGCACCCCATGAGGTAAACGAGGCGCAACCAAACGCCAACCCTTCCCCGGAGAAGACAAATGAAGTTTTTCGTAGACACCGCCGAGATCGATCAAATCAAAGAACTCAATGACCTTGGAATGGTGGACGGGGTCACAACCAACCCCTCGCTGATCGCCAAATCCGGGCGAGACATTTTGGAAGTGACCAAGGAAATCTGCGACATAGTTGATGGGCCTGTCTCTGCCGAGGTGGTCGCATTGGAAGCCGACCAGATGCTGGCCGAAGGGCGTAAGCTGGCCAAGATCGCAGACAACATCGCGGTCAAAGTGCCGCTGACCTGGGCCGGGCTGCAAACATGCAAGGCGCTCAGCGATGAAGGCACGATGGTCAACGTGACCCTATGCTTTTCAGCCAATCAGGCGCTACTGGCGGCCAAAGCAGGCGCGACCTTCATCAGCCCGTTCATCGGGCGACTGGATGACATCAACCTTGATGGGCTGGAACTGATCGAGGACATCCGCACGATCTATGACAACTACGGGTTTGACACGCAAATCCTTGCGGCCTCGATCCGCTCTGCCAATCACATGTCTGAATGCGCCAAGATCGGCGCCGATGTTGCGACAGCACCGCCCGCCGTGATCAAGGCGATGGCAAACCATGTGCTGACCGACAAAGGGCTGGCAGGCTTCATGGCGGATGTCGAAAAGGCCGGCATCAAAATTCTATGAACCCGCGCTTTAGGGTGCCCATTTTGGGCGCCCTACCGGGCTCCTCCTGATCACGAAGGCCATTGTCATTGAAGCAGAAAACGTGGTTTGTCGACAGTGTAGCGATCAATCAACCTGCCGACCTTTATGACATGGCGGATGCGCGTTTTGTGCCGACTTACGCTGCACGGGTCAGAACATTCCTAAAGCGGCAAACTCCCTTGGCGATATATATCAGTCGGGAAATCTGGGCGCTTCGGCTAAGGCGGCCCTACCGAGAAATCCGGTTCATACCGACACAGGGAAACGCAGACAGCCCAGCCATCAAACGCGACTTGATCAGCACATTTCTTTCTGTCCAAGTCGATGCAAATTTTAGCCAGATGCTGCAGTGTTCAGAAACGGATGAGGCCCTTTCTGACCTATTCGTTTCGCTTTTCCGTTCAGGTTTCACCCGGTTGGATGAAAAAACACTTCAGGACGCCTGCGCACAGGCGATCGAAAACTATCAGTCCGCAAACTATCAGGCGCTGCTTTGGACCCCCGACAAACATCGGATTGAAGGGACCAATATTATGGCCGAAATTGCATATTATGCGACACCTACAGCGAAAACCTGCTCTGTCAAATTGTGGCGGGCACAACGACCTCATCCTTGCTACCAGACATCATTTCCTTTGGTGACACCTCAAGAAAAGGATGGTGTGATTTCAATGGCAGAATACGCGCCAGCGCAGGTGGCTATTTTGAAAGGTGATCGCATTGAGTTCGTGACCCAAACGCAAACCGGGATGATACCACATCCAGATCTTGCACAATATGCCGTTGCCTTGACATCGCTCGAAGCAAAAATCGGACCAATCCAGCGGCAGAAGCGCCCGGGCCACCTGCGCCTTATCTGATCAGTCACGTAACAGGGGCCGCTGTCTCATCACTGTCTTGGCAAAAAAGCCACGCGCCTTTGGCCTGCTTCAAAATAGTTGAAGAAATGCGTCCAACCCTCTGCTAAAGTGTCAAAAAAACAAAAGCAGAGCAGGCAACATGAACAAACAGATCATGGCTGATGACCTTCGTAAGAAGATCATCGCAAATCCCGATGTCCTCTTGGATGACCACGATGTCATGCGCGCTCTTGTGGGCGCAAAAGAAGAGGCTGCGGGCGTCAATATTGTAGATTTACGCGGCGTGGCTATGGAACGGCTAGAGGCCCGGTTCGACCGGCTTGAGGACACCCATCGCAATGTTGTAGCGGCAGCCTATGAAAACCTGGCCGGAACCAATCAGGTTCACCGGGCCATTCTGCGGATGATGGATGCGCAAAGCTTTGATCAATTCCTGACCGATCTAACCGGTGATGTTGCCGATATTCTGCGGGTTGATGCAATCCGCGTGGTGCTGGAAAGCAGCGATCCGAACGCGGCCGATGAAATGCGCCCGACGCTAGCCGTCATGCCCGAAGATTTCATCGAAGGCTACATCACACTTGGCCGTAACATGCCCGCACGGCAGGTCACATTGCGCAAGTTCCATAAGGTTGGCGGCAGTCTTTATGGCGAACGGGCCGAATATATCCAGTCCGAAGCCTGCCTGAAACTGGATCTTGGCGAAGACCGGCTGCCCGGTATGCTGGTCATGGGCAGCGAGGACCCCAAGCTGTTCACACCGCAGCAAGGCACTGATCTGCTGGCGTTCTTCGCAGGTGTTTTTGAGCGGACAATGCGGCGCTGGCTGACGTGATTTCGGATGCTCTCAGCGATGCATTGGCCCGCTGGCTGGATCATGAGCGGGCCTTGGCTGGCGCGGCTGAAAATACGCTGAAGGCCTATCAGGCTGATCTTCTGGGATTTTTATCCTTCATGACGCAATATAACGGCGAGGCCCAAGGCCTTGGGCCGATTGCCAAGATCGGCATCCGGGATATGCGGGCTTGGATGGCCAATGAACGCGGACGCGGTGTCAGCGCGCGGTCGCTTGCCAGATCATTGTCGGCGGTCAAATCCTTCTACCGCTGGCTGGCCGCCCGCGAAGATTTTGAACCGACCGCCGTTCTGTCAACTCGCGCGCCGAAATTCCAGGCCAAATTGCCCCGCCCCCTGGCGCCCGATGCCGCAGCGGCCATGATCGAAACGGTCGAATTGCAAGCGCCTGAACCATGGGTCGCGGCCCGCGACAGCGCGGTCGTTACGCTGCTTTATGGCTGCGGGCTGCGGATCTCTGAGGCGCTGGGGTTGACGGGCGCTGATGTACCTCTGCCCGAAGTGCTTCGGATCACAGGTAAAGGGGGCAAGGAACGGATCGTGCCCGTGATTGATGCTGCGCGCGCCGCCGTTGATGCCTATCTACGGCTTTGCCCCTACCCGGCCCAAGCGGATAAGCCGCTTTTTCGGGGCGTGCGCAGCGGTGCGCTGTCGCCACGCGCAATTCAAAAGGTGATGCAGCAAACCCGGATGCAACTTGGCCTTCCAGCCACGGCCACACCACATGCAATGCGCCATTCCTTTGCGACCCATCTGCTGGCAGCTGGGGGGGATTTGCGTGCGATCCAGGAACTATTAGGGCATGCATCACTTTCGACAACACAAGCCTACACGGCCGTCGACGCGGCCCGCCTGATGGAGGTCTACGACAAAGCCCACCCCAAAGCAGCCGGACCCTGAACCCGGCCCGCCTGCCTGCGCAAACCCAGAGAATTCAGGGCACGCCCCCATTGCCCCGGCACAGCTTTTCCCGCATGAAGTGTCGATGACATTACGCAGCAAAGCACTTTTCGTTCACCTTCTGACGGCATCTGGCGCTGTATTTGCCATGCTAGCGATGCTGGCCGCCGTCGAAGAAAAATGGAGCCTGATGTTCCTTTGGCTCGTCGTCGCTTTTTTCGTAGACGGGATCGATGGACCACTGGCACGCCGCTATGACGTGAAGACGAATGCACCCACCTTCGACGGGGTCCTGCTGGACCTGATCATCGATTATCTGACTTACGTCTTCGTGCCAGCGTATGCGCTGTTCAAATCGGGGCTCTTGCCCGGGTGGACGGGATGGTTTGCGATTATCATCATCACCTTTACTTCGGCGATGTATTTCGCCGACACACGGATGAAAACCAAAGATAACTCTTTCTCCGGCTTTCCGGGATGCTGGAACATGCTGGTTCTGGTGATCTTTGCGCTGCAACCCAGTTTTTGGGTATCGGTGGTCCTTGTGGGCAGCCTCGCCGTTGCGATGTTTCTGCCGCTGAAATTCGTGCACCCCGTCCGGACCAAACGTTGGCGGAACATTTCACTACCGATGGCGCTCGCCTGGACCTTTTTTGCCGGTTGGGCGGCATGGGTCGATTTTCATCCGGAAAGCTGGGCACATTGGGGGCTTGTAGGCTCATCAATCTATTTGCTCTGTGCTGGGGTCCTGCAGCAAATCCTTCCCGAAAGGGGCACGCGCTGATCTTCTCCGTTGGAAAACGGCGGGGTTCGTGCTAAGGGTTGAGTCATTCAATGACGCACTCCCGGTTTTAAGGGCCACTCAATGTACAGTTTCCAACAGGCGCCCCGCGCCAGCAAATCCGCAATGCGGCATCCGCAAACCGGCCAAACACCACTGCAACAGGCCGCCACAAAAAGCGCCAAAGCAAGCGCGGGTCGAAACCTGCAGGACATTGCAAATCAAAGCCCGCAGGTCCAGCAATTGCAAAGCATCGAGAACGATGCCGGCCAGGGCAAGTTTGTGCAGCGGGCCGAGACGCGCAAACCTAACAAAACCGGACTGCCAGACGGGTTGAAATCCGGAGTTGAAAACCTGTCGGGCATGTCCCTCGACAATGTCAAAGTGCATTACAACTCATCCAAACCCGCCGCAGTTCAGGCCCATGCCTATGCTCAAGGCAGTGATATCCACCTCGGGCCAAGTCAGGAGAAACATCTACCGCATGAAGCGTGGCACGTGGTGCAACAGGCACAAGGGCGCGTCAAACCGACCACGCAAGTGAACGGCGTCTCAGTCAACGACAACGCCGGGCTTGAGAAAGAAGCCGATGTTATGGGCGCGAGGGCGATCGCAACAAAATTGCCGACGAAAGAGGTGTCAAACGAAGGCATCCAGGGGGGGGCAAGACAACTTCGCGCAGATGTTATTCAATGCACACGCGATAACCTGGAACTAGAACTGGCCACAGAGCACTATGGTGACCACTTTGATGCAGAACTACCCACCACAGGGGCGCAACTGCTTCAATACGTAAGGGATAATTGGGACAGATTTGTGCAAGATGATGCTCCATATGACCAATGGTGGCAATTGGAGCTTGGTACATATGAGACAAGTCGCGCCAACGGCACGACCTCCGATCGGCAATGGTCTATTTCATTGAAAGAGGTTAGTGGCGGGCGGACGCTTGTTAAGCATTTTGGCCCACACGGTTAGACTGCACTACATTTCCAGTGTCTCTTTGGATTTCCAAGATAAATTTGCTTTTGCTAGATTAACAGCCCCGCTGCACCTTCTAATCGCAACAGGGCCACCTTGGCCTCGACCCCGCCCTCGCCTGAGAACCCGCCAAGCCCTGTTGCCCCGAGCACCCGATGGCACGGGATCAGAATGGCGATGGGGTTCCCCCCGCAGGCCTGACCGATGGCTTGCGCCGGAACGCTCAGCTCTTTGGCTAAGTCTCCGTAGGTGCGTGTGTAGCCGTATGGGATCGCGCACAGCGCGGCATAGAACGCCTGTTGAAACACGCTCCCGCGAGACCGCAGTGGTAGCGTGAACTCGCGCAGGTCGCCGGCGAAATAAGCGGTCAATTCACCCTTGGCCCGCTCAAACAATGCGCCTTTGGTCAGATTGCCGGGCCGCCCCCAATGCAGCTGCGTGATCGCACCGTCCGCCGCATCGAGCCCAAGGCCTCCAACGGGCGAACTCTCGCAGATCAAGCCCGGCATGGGGATACGCCTATCCGGCGCTGCACTTGTAAGAGTGGTCGCGTCCGCAGGTGATCGCCCGATTTGGCAGCGCCAACCGTTTGAGCCAGCGTGGTTTTTGCACCAAATATCGATTTTCCGCTTTCACCCGCAGCCAACCTGCGATTAACTAGCGTCAAATACTCACCTCCCAAAGCCTGTATCGGAGAGGCCTCCGATACAGGCCGACACACCCGATCAGCCCACATCGTTCAGTGCGTCATTGCAGCGCCCGCAAACGCCCGTATGAGCGTATTCGCCGACATCTGGTAGGATCTTCCAGCAACGTTGGCATTTCTCGCCGTCTGCTCGCGCAAAGACGACAGCGACATCTGCCACATCCTCCAAGCTGAAAGCATCCGCCGGGGCCGCATCTGTTGACACGGTGATGCCTGAGGTGATGCACAGATCGTCGAAATCCACCGTGCCCAGCAGCGCCGCCACCTCTTCGCTGACATAAACCGTTGGCGCCGCCTCAAGCGATGCGCCGATTACCTTGTTCGTCCGCTCGACCTCAAGCGCGCCGGTCACCACACGGCGCACCTTGCGGATGGTCGTCCACTTCGCGGCCAGCGCCTCATCCGCCCAATCGGTCGGCGTCTCAGCGAAATCCTCTAGATGGATCGAACTGTCATCGCCCGGGAACCGTTCCAGCCAGACCTCTTCCATGGTAAAGGTTAGCATTGGCGCTAACCATTTTGTCAGGCGGTGATACAGGATATCCAGCACCGTCCGCGCCGCCTTGCGACGGGCCGTGTCGCCATCGCAATACAGCACATCCTTTCGGATATCGAAGTAATAGGCCGACAGGTCCAGCGTGGCGAATTCGAACACCGCGCGGAACACACCTTGGAAGTCATAGGCCGCATAGCCTTCGCGCACCTGCACGTCGATCTCGGCCAAGCGGTGCAGGACCCAGCGTTCCAATTCGGGCATATCGGCCGGTTCAACCCGGTCGCTTTCGGTGAAATCCGCCAGCGACCCCAGCATAAACCGCAGCGTATTGCGCAAACGGCGATAGCTGTCGGCCACCCCTTTCAGGATTTCATCCCCGATCCGGTGATCATGCTTATAGTCGGTCGTGGCCACCCAAAGACGCAGGATATCCGCGCCATATTGCTTGACCACCTCTGCGGGCACGATGGTATTGCCCAAGGATTTGGACATTTTCTCGCCCTTGGCATCCAAGGTGAAGGCATGGGTCACAACGGCGCGATACGGCGCATGGCCCATCGTGCCGCAGGCTTGCAGCATGGATGAATGGAACCAGCCGCGATGCTGGTCGGTCCCTTCCAGATAGACATCGGCCATGCCGTCGTCAGAGCCATCTTCGCGGTCGCGCAGCACAAACGCATGGGTAGAGCCACTGTCGAACCACACATCCAGAATATCAAACACCTGATCATAGGCGTCATGATCCACATCATCGCCCAGGAACCGGGCCTTGGCCCCATCCGCGTACCATGCGTCGGCACCTTCGGCCTCAAACGCCGCAAGCACACGGGCATTCACCGCCTCATTGCGCAGCAGGAAATCCGGGTCCGTGGGCAGAGCACCCTTCTTGGTGAAACAGGTCAGCGGCACACCCCAGGCGCGTTGCCGGGACAGCACCCAATCGGGGCGGGCTTCGATCATGGAATAAAGGCGGTTGCGGCCCGCCTTGGGCGTCCAAGTGACCAGCTCATCAATCGAGCGCAGGGCACGTTCGCGGATCGTTGTGCCGTACGTGTCTTCGCCGTCACCAACAGCACGGTCCACAGCGGCAAACCACTGCGGTGTATTGCGATAGATAACAGGGGCCTTAGAGCGCCAGGAATGCGGATAGCTATGCTTGATCACGCCGCGCGCAAACAGCCCGCCGACCTCGGCCAGTTTGGACATGACGGCCGTATTGGCATCGCCTTCCCACGGATTGTTCTTGTTCTTCTTGTTGATCTTGTCGCGCAGGATTTTCTTGCCACCGAAGAAGGGCAAGCCTTCGCGGAAAGACCCGTCTTCCATGACGTTATAGGTGATCATCTGCTCAAGCATGCCCAGATCACGGTAGAGTTCGAATTCATCCATACCATGCGACGGGGCGCAATGGACAAAGCCGGTGCCTTCGCCGTCGGTGACAAAATCAGCAGCGCGGAAGTCACGCGGATCGTCCCATTCGCCGTTGCTCCCTTCGGCACCCGCCAGCGGGTGCGACAATGACGTGGCCGACAAGTCACCCGCATCACTGACCCGCGTGAACTGATCAACGCGCGCTTTGGCAAACACGCCCTCGGCCAGATTATCAGCCAAGACATAACGCTCGCCTTTGCAGACCCAATTATCCTCTGGTGCGTCGGTGACTTCGTAGACACCGTAAGAAACGCTATCCGAGTAAACCACGGCCCGGTTGGACGGCATGGTCCAAGGGGTTGTGGTCCAGATCACCACGGACGCGCCTTTTAGGGCGTCGTTGTTCGTTTCACGGACGGGGAATTTCACCCAGATCGTAAAGCTTTCCTTGTCGTGATACTCGACCTCGGCCTCGGCCAATGCGGTTTTCTCAACCGGCGACCACATCACAGGTTTGGAGCCTTGATAGAGCGTGCCGTTCATCAGGAATTTCTGGAACTCCTCGGCGATGACCTTTTCGGCGTGGAAGTTCATCGTCAGATAGGGTTCATCCCAGTTACCCTGCACGCCCAAACGCTTGAATTCCTCGCGTTGAACATCCACCCAACCTTGGGCGAACTTGCGACATTCCTGACGGAAATCAACGACGTCCACGTCGTCCTTGTCCTGACCGTTTTGGCGGTATTGCTCTTCGATCTTCCATTCGATGGGCAGACCGTGGCAATCCCAGCCCGGGACATAGCGGGCGTCACGGCCCATCATCTGCTGGCTGCGGACAACCATGTCCTTCAGGATCTTGTTCAGCGCGTGCCCGATATGCAGGTGGCCGTTCGCATAGGGCGGGCCGTCATGCAGCGTGAATGGCGTCCGGCCTTCCTTTTCGCGCAAACGGTCGTAAACACCGATCCGCGCCCAACGGTCCAGCCATTCCGGCTCGCGCTTGGGCAGGCCCGCGCGCATCGGAAAATCGGTGCGGGGCAGGTTCAGCGTGTCTTTGTATTCAGGGGTGTCGGCGCACATGTCAGGCGTCCTTTTTCATATCCATCAGGCAAGTGTAAGGAGCGGTGCGCAAACGCGGGCACCTTTTCCCGGCTGGTCTATCCCTCAGACCGCCGGGCTGATAATGGCTATGATCATCAGGCTCAACTTCATGCGGCTGCTTATAGGCAGGCAGGCGCGCGGGGTAAAGACACCCATTGCACTTTGCAACGGGGCAAAAACAAAGGAACGGGGCGGGTGCAGAAAACAACCAAGATCGCCATCGCAGGGGCGGGTATTGGCGGGCTGACAGCAGCGGCGCTTTTGGCCGATCAAGGGCATCAGGTCAGCGTTTTCGACCAATTTGACCAGCCTAAGCCGGTGGGATCCGGCCTGGTGATCCAGCCGGTTGGGCAACAGGTGCTTGACCAGATAGGCGCCGGGGATCAGGCGCGCGCCTTGGGCAACCCGATCACACGAATGCTGGGGCATGAGATGGATCGGGGCCGCAAAGTGCTGAATGTCTGGTATGATCAAAGCAGCGGCGCACAGACCGGGTTGGCGATCCACCGGGCCAGCCTGTTTGCCGCGATCCACAAGGCAACTATACAGCGCGACATCAGCCTACATCCCGGCGCCCGGGTGATCGGCCGGGATGACGCGATGCTGATCCTTGAAAATCAAGACAGGCACGGGCCATTCGATCTGATCGTCGACGCAACGGGGGCACATTCACCGCTCAGCCCGCTTGGGGCACGCCCCCTGCCCTATGGGGCGATCTGGGGGACGGTTGACTGGCCGGAAACGGACCTGCCACAAACCCAGCTGAGCCAGGCTTATCGAAAGGCCAACCGTATGATCGGGGCGCTGCCGATCGGACAACTGCCAGGCGACGCCGCACAGAAAGCTGCGATTTTCTGGTCAATGCCGAGGAACAGTTATGATGATTGGCGGGCGGGCGGCGTCGAAGCCTGGAAATGCGAGGCCATCGCGCTTTGGCCCGATTTTGCGCCCTTTGCCGCACAAATCACAGATCCCGATCAGATGACGATGGCGCGCTACGGGCATGGGACAATGGGCAAACCCTGGTCGCCCGGTCTGGTGCATATCGGAGACGCCGCGCACAGAGCCAGCCCGCAGCTGGGGCAAGGGGCAAATATGGCGCTACTGGACGCGATGGCGTTGGCAGAGGCGCTGCGGGTCGCACAAGGCGACGCAGCATTGGCGCTTTATGCACGAGCGCGGCGGTGGCATGTGCGCTGCTATCAATGGATGAGCGCGGCCTTCACCCCGCAATATCAGTCGGACAGCCGCTGGCTGCCGATCTTACGGGACAGGCTGCTTTACCCGATCTCACAAATCCCGCCGGGACCAAAACTGCTCAGCGCAATCGTACGCGGCACGATGCTGCCGCCACTTGGTCGGTTAGAATGGCCCAAAAGATAAACGCAAGCGGGCATAAGGACTGCGAAACACGTTTTTATCCGCGACGGTTGTTTGTCGTCAAATGCAGTAGGTCGTGTGGACATGATCTTAACGATACAATTTCTCGCTTAATGGAGGCTGAGCAAAACCTCTAAATCTCGGGTGCCGAGCCCTGCCATCAGCTTGCGCTCATCACCGTTTAGCGTGCGGCCCGATTTGATGTGGTCGGCAATCAGCCGGGCCACTTGACTTGTCGGTTGGTAATACAAATCGGGGTTCTCGCGGCTGACTTCTGTCACCAATCGGCGCAGCAGCACCTTTTGCTTTTCCGCATCTGTTTCTGACTTCTTATCTTGTAACATCGCGAACCTGCGTTTGTTTGACGCGGTACAGGTAGGGCATGGATGGTCCAGGTGAAGCCTGTTTTGGACAAAAATCGCACTATGTACGTCCTTAGAAAGCCATCACTGCCCAGGAAGACACATCGCGATGATCAACCGCCTGGCTACCCTGTTCGCGCGCAAAGCACATGCGCCGGCGTCGGCAAGCACACCATCAACGGCACCGTTCAATGAAAGGATCAGAGGGTTGAACGCCGACCCTTATCTGATGGTGGCCGATGCTGAATTACGGTTAATCTCGGTCTTTGATGAATTGCACTATGATCGGGCTGATCTGGATATGCTCTCGGGGCCAATGCGCCGCCGGGCACTGGACAAATTGGCTATGCTGGGCTTTGCGCAACGCTCTGGCACTGTAATTGAAAATACGGCTGAGGACATACGCATTCATATGCCTAAGTTTCGGGCACTTGGGGCGTCGCCCTTTGATGTTCTGCGGGATACAGACATGCGGGAGCAGGACTATGCACTACTCACCCCGACCCAGGCGGCGGCGCAGATCATCACGGCCTACCCGGCGGAAACAGCTTTGGGAAAGCTGGGCGAATTGGTCGTCAAACATCCGGCCAACTTGTTGCGGCTATTTGATTTTCTCGAACCGAAGCCGACGCATCAGAGCTTCAAAAAGATCGCCGGACAGCTTACCTATCTGCAGCGTGAGGCGATTTCGCGCGAGCCTCTGAAGACCCGGCGCGCCTTACGATAGCACCTGCGGGACTGCCAAAACGAGGTCACCATCAGTCCAAATGAAGAAACAGCTGTTCACAGCCGCTGATGACTGCCCAATTCAACAGGCAGAAATTTGGGGAAGACTTACCAACTGGGCATCTGCGCGATGTCATCAAGCGCAGGTCCTAGATGGTGCTGTGAGGGAGGATTGAACTCCCGACCTCACCCTTACCAAGGGTGCGCTCTACCACTGAGCTACCACAGCATCCGTGGATCGGGGAATTAGCGCCAAATGCGCCATGGTGCAAGCCCTGACTGGACCCTTTTTCCGACAGTTGATAACACAAGTCCCATGAGCGACAAAGATAACAATAAATCAAAGCCGCAAGCGACACGGGAAGACCGCCTGAAGGCGGCTCTGAAGGCAAATATGGCCAAGCGCAAAGCGCAGGCCCGGCGTCGTGCGGCAGATAACAACGAGAAAGAGTAGGCAGGCATGGATTCCATTGTGGTCAAGGGCGGCACACCCCTTAACGGGCAAATACAAATTGCGGGCGCCAAGAACGCTGCGCTGACGCTGATGCCTGCCGCTTTGCTGTCAGAAGAACCGCTGACATTGACCAATGTCCCGCGTCTGTCTGACATCCGCACCATGACCCAGCTTTTGCAGTCGCTGGGTGTTGAGGTTACATCGATGAAGGGCGGCAATGTGCAGGTTCTTTCTGCCCATGACGCGGCAGAGACCACAGCCGATTATGACATTGTGCGCAAAATGCGCGCCTCGAACCTGGTGCTTGGTCCTCTGTTGGCGCGTCATCATAAGGCAGTTGTTTCACTGCCCGGTGGCTGCGCGATTGGCGCGCGCCCTATGGATTTGCATGTCACCGCGCTTGAGGCGATGGGCGCCACCATTGAGCTGCGCGATGGCTATCTGCATGCAGAGGCAAAGGGGGGCTTAAGGGGGCGGATATTCAGTTCCGCATGGCCTCGGTCGGGGCGACGGAGAACGCGATGATGGCCGCCACACTGGCCAAAGGTACCACCGTGATCAACAACGCCGCACGCGAGCCGGAGATCGTTGATCTGGCCACCTGCCTGCGCGGCATGGGGGCCCAGATCGAAGGGGACGGCACCCCGACAATCACCATCCAGGGCGTCGACAAGCTGGGCGCAGCCACCCATGCTGTCGTGGCTGACCGGATTGAGCTGGGCACTTACATGCTGGCCCCGGTCTTTTCAGGCGGCGAAGTGGAATGTCTGGGCGGCCGTTTGGATCTGGTCGGATCTTTTGTCGAGAAACTGACCGCAGCGGGCGTTGATGTCACTGAAACCCCGGGCGGTTTGAAAGTAAGCCGTGCCAATGGCCGCGCAAAGGCGGTCGATGTCACGACCGCCGTTTTCCCCGGCTTTCCCACCGATCTACAGGCCCAGATGATGGCGATGCTTTGCACTGCGAACGGCACATCGGTATTGGAAGAGAAGATTTTCGAGAACCGCTTTATGCATGCCCCCGAACTTGTGCGCATGGGCGCGAATATTGAGGTCCAGGGCGGCACGGCCACAGTCCACGGCGTCGAGCGTCTGAAGGGCGCCCCAGTTATGGCCACCGATTTGCGCGCCTCAGTCTCGCTGATCCTCGCCGGGCTGGCTGCCGAGGGCGAAACCACGGTAAACCGCGTCTATCATCTGGATCGCGGCTACGAACATGTTGAAGAAAAACTGGGCGCCGTGGGCGCACAGATTGAACGGATCAAAGGCTCATGACAGAAGACGCACGATTTGAAGACGGGATCGAACGGGCGCTGCGCCTGAAGGCTTTGGATGCAGAGGACTTGCAGGTGATCGCCTCGCTGACCCAGGATGCCGTTTTTCCGGCAACCGAGATGCGCTGGGACAGCAAGGCCCGCCGCTTTGCCCTACTGCTGAACCGGTTTCGCTGGGAAGATGCGTCCAATGCGACGGCCCGAAAACGCAGTTTTGAACGGGTGCAGGCCGTTTTGGCGTTTGAGGACGTGATGCGTGTGCAAAGCCAAGGCGTGGACCAATCCGACCCCGACATGGTGTTTTCGTTGCTGTCGGTCGCCTTTACGCCGGGTGAAGACGGGTCTGGCCGGATTGAGCTGACCTTGGCAGGTGACGGCGTGATTGCCTTGGATGTTGAGGCGCTTGAAGTGGTGTTGCGCGATGTGACACGGCCTTATGTGGCGCCATCTGGTAAGGCGCCGCGCCATCCGGAGTGATGGGTTGGTTTACAGATTTGGCATGTGCCAAATACGGTCTTCGATCCATCCGTTTATCAAGCAAAAGCCGCCAGCGTACGCACAACTGCGGTGAAGATACGGCCCATCAGGTTTAATTCTTCGCTCATTGGGATTGGGTAGTCCTGAAAATAGAAACCTCCAAGCACAAGACCCCACAAGGCGCAGCCGAGCGGAACTCTTATGTGATTGGGCAAGAACAGGGGTTTTGCCGGATCAGAAACGCGCCGCCCCTCTATGGCTATAGTAAGCGGTGCCAATACGACACCAACGACAATCGAAAGGTCTGCGAGAACACTCATGATTTTCCGCGGCGCTCCAATCTTGAACCACGTCGTTTAATATTGAGGTGAGTATGACATTCTTAAGACAGGCAATGGGTTCTCATACCGTATTTCCATAAACGGGCAGAAAACCGCCATTGCCGATAAAAGCCCAGAATCGCTGGTGCCTGGGGCGAGCCGACGATCAAACCGCTGCTCATCGCGCAGAGTGCGATCAAATCCCGGCGCGCATCTTTGTGTGTTATCCCCCACCCCCCGGTCCCTGTCCGGGAAAGCATTGATACAGTCTGATGCAGGCGTCACAGTGATCGCATAAATATGCGCGCCCCATGCCCGAGAACCGGCCCCTATTGTCTCGCAATATCATCGTAGTCGCCCAACCGCAGATATCCTATCTCGCGATACAATTTCACCGCGGGCCGCATGCCAAACAACACGGATCCCACAAGGAAAAGCCACGTCGCAATATAGGTGGTGCTTTCGTCGAAAAACAGAACACTTCCGACGATGAACAAAAGTGCTGCTGAAAAATCAATCGCTGAATAGGCTACTTCACATATCGCATAGAGCCGTTTGTGCTGGTCTGACTTTGCGTGATTGTCTGGATTAAAAATTCTCATCTTGTGTACCCCTGTTGGCATGAAAGACCCCACTGCTTTTCAATAGCTTTTGCACAGATTGCCCCCGGAGCGATCCAGCTGGCAAGCCGATCACTGTCGCATGTGTTGCCCCACCCCACGCTCGCCGCTATGTCGTTCCCGAAGGAGTGCCCAATGCCAAAGTTCTTATCCACATCTGACAGTGATTTCGAAACCCGCTTTACGGCCCTTTTGGGCGCCAAGCGCGAAGACAGCCCGGATGTGGATCATATCGTGGCCGAGATTATTGCCGATGTTCGTGCCCGTGGTGATGCGGCTGTGCTGGAGCTGACGGCGAAGTTTGATCGTTTGGAATTGACGGCTGAAACCATGCGGTTTTCGCCTGATGAGATCGCCGCGCAATGCGCAAAGGTCAGTGATGCCGATACCGCAGCGCTGCAAATGGCTGCAGATCGCATTCGCGCCTATCACGCCCGCCAGATGCCAGATGATGCGATGTGGACCGACGATGTGGGTGCGCAGCTAGGCTGGCGCTGGACGCCGGTCTCTGCTGCCGGGCTTTATGTGCCGGGGGGGATTGCGACCTATCCGTCCTCGGTTCTGATGAATGCTATTCCTGCGAAAGTTGCAGGCGTCGGTCGTTTGGCCATCACAGTGCCTACGCCCGATGGTGCGATTAATCCGCTCGTGCTGATGGCCGCCAAGATCGCCGGTGTGGATGAGATTTACCGCATTGGTGGTGCGCAGGCTGTGGCCGCATTGGCCTATGGCACCCAGACGATCGCCCCGGTGGATAAGATCACCGGTCCCGGTAATGCCTTTGTGGCCGCCGCCAAGCGCCGGGTTTTTGGCAAGGTTGGCATTGATATGATTGCGGGTCCTTCCGAGATTTTGGTCATTGCCGATAAGGATAATGATCCGGATTGGATCGCGCTCGATCTGCTGAGCCAGGCCGAACACGACGAAAGTGCGCAATCGTTTCTGATCACGGATGATGCCAGTTTTGGGCAGGCCGTGGCTGCAGCTGTCGAAAAACGTCTTGAAACGCTCGAACGCCGCGCGATTGCGGGTGCCAGCTGGCGTGATTTTGGGGCGATTGTAACGGTGCGCGATATGGATGAAGCCGTTGCCTTGTCCGACCGGATCGCACCTGAACATCTGGAACTCTGCACGGCGGATGCCGATGCGCTGGCGACAAAAGTCACCCATGCGGGCGCGATCTTTATCGGCGGTTGGACCCCCGAAGCCATCGGCGACTATATCGGCGGACCAAACCATGTTCTGCCGACAGCCCGCTCTGCCCGGTTCTCGAGCGGTCTATCCGTCATGGATTTCGTCAAACGCACGACACTGTCGCGCATGACGCCAGAGGCGCTTGCCGCTATCGGCCCCGCCGCAGAGCGGCTTGCACAGTCGGAAAGTCTGGAGGCGCATGGGCTTTCGGTGCGTGCCCGTTTGGACCGGATCAATAACCTGGGTGCGTAATCGCCCCGGGCCTTAGCCCTACGTCAGATCCTGCGCCAACATCAATGCATTCCCGTCGGGGTCATAGAAGGTGGCGGTTTTTACCATGCCTTCGATCACCTCGGTTTCGCCATCGAATTTCACATCAGCCCCTTCCAGCTTGGCCCGGGCGTTATCGATATCCGCAATCCCGAAAACCGGCACCATGTTGCCTGGTGCAGGTTTGGTATGTTCGCCCAAACCCAGGGTGACGCCCGGGGTTTTGGTTTGCATTTCGGACCAGCCCGCCTCATCCGCGTGGTAGATCACCTCAAACCCAAGCATATCAGTATACCATGCCGCACTGGCGTGCCGGTCCGCGACTGACATGGCGATTGTAATCGTGTCTTGCAGAGAAATGAGGGACATGTGCTTTCCTTTTGATTTAAAATATACTAACTATACTTTATGGACATAAGTCTATTTGTCAATATGACCTCACGCGCCTGGTCTTTGCCAATTTTGGCGCGCTTGCATGACGGGGTGCCCGGGCGCCAGGCCCCACTGCTCGCGGCGACGGGGGCCAGCCGTACTGCCTTTGCCCAAAGCATGGAGCATCTGATCCAAATCGGCCTGCTTGAGCGCAATCCCGGCCATGGCCATCCGCTGCGCCCAGAATTCCGCCTGACACAGATCGGCATTCGGGCCGCCGCATTAGCCCATAAGATTAACCGTATTACCCAAGATGAGGACACTGCCCTTTTGCGCCGTAGCTGGACTTTGCCGGTTTTGGCCGCATTGTATGAGCCCCGCCATTTCAACGATATCCGGCGCGGCTTGGGGCGGATCACCGACCGGGCGTTGTCCCAATCACTGCGCGCGATGGAGGACAGATGCTGGGTCAGCCGGCGCATCAATGATGCCGCCCGCCCGCCGCGTGCGCTTTATACTGCGATTAACACAGGCCAATTGATCAGCCAGGCGGCCGCTGTCGACATTCGCTTCAACGCCTGACAGGCCCCGGTTGCGATGGCCCGTGCCATTGCGTTACCAAGGATGGGCAACGTCTGGATCAGATACCGATGACCCGAATCGTCCATATTGAGATTGATGACCGCAATCTGCCGCCCCCCACCCCTGAAATCGATCAGGAACGGAAGGTGGCCATGTTTGACCTGCTTGAGGATAACAGCTTTGCCCTGCCTGCCCGCGAGGACCGCGATGTGCCCGGCGGGCCATACAAGCTGGCGCTTTCCATCCGAGAGCGTCGATTGGTCTTTGACATCAAACAGGAAAGCGATGATCCGGCGACAGAATTCCACCTCTCGCTTGGCCCGTTTCGGCAGGTCGTTAAAGATTACTTTCAAATCTGCGAAAGCTATTTCGACGCGGTCAAAACCCTGCCCCCCAGCCAGATCGAGACCATCGACATGGCCCGGCGCGGCATCCACAACGAAGGGGCGCGTGTGTTGCAGGAACGGCTGGAAGGCAAGGCAGAGGTCGATACCGACACCGCCCGCCGCCTGTTCACCTTGATCTGTGTGCTGCATTTCGGGGGCTGATATGGCGGATGGCGGCAAATATCAGACCCTTCCGCAGTCGGTCCTGTTTTGCTGCGATCATAACGCCGTCCGCTCGCCCATGGCCGAAGGCATCATGAAAAAGCTTTATGGCACCGAATGTTACATCCAATCAGTCGGCGTCAAAAATGACCTTGAGATCGACGGCTTCGCCATAACAGTATGTGCCGAAATCGGGGTCGCACTTGAACGGCACCGGTCCCGTTCCTTTGACGAGATGGAGGACTGGGGCGATGATCTATCATCCTTTGACCTGGTGCTTGCCCTGTCCCCGGCCAGCCAACGCCGGGCGCTCGATCTGACCCAATTCTATCATATCGACGTTGAATATTGGCCCATTCTGGACCCGACCGGGCTAGGCGATGCACGCGAGGCGCGGCTGGCCGCCTATCGCCAGGCACGCGATCAGATCATGACGCGACTCGAGGGCCGCTTTGGCCCCGCCCGTCTGTGACGGCAGGCCAAAAACGACGCACCCACCATGGCTCTTGCTTGACGGTCAAGAATCGGCGCAACGGCGGGGTGATGATCGCCACCAACAGCGCCACAGACAATAGACACCAAATCGCAGGTTGTTCGTCCACATTGTCGGTCAGCAGCCGCGCCAACAATGGCCCTGTGACAAGAAAATACGCTGCCAGCCTCCAGGCACCGTAAAGCAAAGGAATATAGAAAACCACCAATTGGTAAGCGATCAACCCGTCGCGGGCCAACCACAATATTCCATTGTCCCGAAAGCTATTCCCATATCCATTTAATGGGAACTGCCAGGCCAGATGCAGATTGCCCATATAGGTGCAGACATTCTCGCCGCACATCATCCGCCTTGGATCACATGCCCCGGCACCCGGAAAAGGATATATCATCGACAAGGTCGCAAGCCCCGCCAGTAGCGAAACCGCCACCACAGGCCATTTGATGCGCGACGCGAAATCACTGGGCAAAAAAGCCAGATAGATCAAACTGAAGGCAAGCGGATGAAACGTGATATGGACAAAAGAAGCCCAAGACAGCGTCTCGTTCACAGGATGTCCGCATTGCCCAATCACCGGGTATGAGGCCGCCTGCAGCAGCTCCATCACGGTGAAAAAACCCATCGGGGCCCACAGCGTTGCGGGCTTGCCTTTAACAATAAGATAACCGGTTGCACCCACCCCGAGCCCGGCCATCGCCAGTGATGCACCCATACTCCAACACATGATCCGACCCTCCTTGCCGAATTTGTGTGATATGTCGCGTCATTTGAACAGTAAATTGGTCTTTTTGCTTGATATTCTGGGCGCAGACGCCCATCTAGGCGGCGCGCAGCCGATTGCGCGAAAATATGTAGGAGACCACATGGCCAAGGAAGAACTGCTCGAATTCCCAGGTGTCGTGAAAGAACTTCTGCCAAACGCGACGTTTCGGGTCGAGCTGGAAAACGGCCATGAGATCATCGCGCATACGGCAGGTAAGATGCGCAAGAACCGCATCCGTGTTCTGGCAGGCGACAAAGTACAGGTCGAAATGACCCCTTATGATCTGACCAAAGGTCGGATTAACTATCGTTTCAAGTAGGTCGAAACGCGTGTTGCGACCAGCATGGGGAAGCGATTGCTGTTGGCAATGGCGACAATACCGCCATTTGTTAACATGAGCACCCTGCCCCCCGATCCATCGCTGAAGCTGATCCTTGGGTCGGGCTCGCCCCGCAGGCGCGAGCTTTTGGCGCAAATCGGTGTGACCCCTGCCGATATCCGCCCTCCTGATATCGACGAAGATCCGCGTAACGCCGAATTGCCGCGTGATTATGTAAATCGGATCGCAGCTGAAAAAGTCGCAGCTGTGGTCGCATCAGACGATGAAATCGTGTTGTGCGCCGATACCACCGTAGCCCTTGGGCGGCGGATCATGGGCAAACCCGCTGATCGCTCTGAGGCTGCTATGTTTCTACGCGCGCTCTCTGGTCGCCGCCACAAAGTGATTACGGCGCTCGCCGTCAAGCGCGGCCCCCGCATCTGGACCAAGGATGTGCAAAGCACCGTCGCGATGAAACCCCTTTCGGATGCAGAGCTGGGCAGCTACCTGGCCTCCGGCGATTGGCAGGGCAAGGCGGGCGGCTATGCGATCCAAGGTCCTGCAAGCGCGTTTATTCCGTGGATCAACGGATCATATACCGGCATTGTGGGTTTGCCCCTGACAGAAACAACCGCCCTGCTGACAGCCGCAGGTTACCAAATCTATGGAGAGCGCGCATGAAGGGCCGCTTGATCGTCCTCGATCACATTGGCGCGCGTGAGGCCGCCGCGTATCTGGTAGACGGAGTTCTGGATGATATCCTGATCGAAGACCCAGAGCTGCCCCGCCCCGGCGCGATCTTTCGCGGGATTTGCGACCGACCGATCAAGGGGCAAGGCGGTATGATGCTGCGACTGCCCGATGGTGAGACGGCTTTTCTGCGCCACGGCAAAGGGCTACGGCCGGGCCAAGCGCTCTTGGTACAGGTCACCGGCCATGCCGAAGATGGCAAAGCCATTCCGGTCACTGACCGCGTCCTGTTCAAAAGCCGCTACGCGATCGTGACCCCTGGCAAGCCTGGTGTGAATGTCTCACGTCAGATCACTGATGACGACGCGCGCGACAATTTGCTCGCCATCGCCCATGAGGTTTACGATAGCCCGCATGGGCTGATCTTACGCTCATCCTGCGAAGGCGCCGCTGATGATGAGATTGCCGACGATATCCTTGCGATGGTGTCACTGGCCGACACCGTCTTGGACGATGCAGATGGTAACGCCCCCGAGGCCCTGACCGAAGGCGACGGGCCGCATACCATCGCCTGGCGTGAATGGCACGGGGCCGCCGAGGTGGTCACTGAACCGGGAGGCTTCGAAAATTACGGCGTACTTGATCAATTGACACGGCTCGGCGATGCGCAGGTGCCGCTGGGTGAGGGTATGATGTTTGTCGAACCCACGCGCGCGCTCGTGGCCATTGACGTAAACACCGGCAACGACATGTCACCGGCAGCGGCGTTGAAGACCAACCTCGCAGCAGCGCGGGCTTTACCGCGCGCTTTGCGCTTGCGCGGTTTGGCCGGGCAGATCAGTATTGATTTTGTATCGATGTCAAAGGCGCATCGCAGACAGGTCGAGCAATCGCTTCGAACGGCATTCAAAGCCGATCCCATTGAGACGTCGCTGGTTGGTTGGACCACGATGGGCCTGTTTGAGCTACAACGCAAACGCGAACGCCCGCCTTTCCCTGCTGAACTTCTTCGGGATCTCTGATGGCTTGCCCAATCTGCGATAAACCGACGGATAAGGCCTATCGGCCCTTCTGTTCTAAACGCTGCGCGGATGTCGACCTGGGCAAATGGCTAAGCGGTTCTTATGCGATCCCGTCAGATGATCCGAACGATGCTGGCCCGCTTGAGGGCGGCAGTGAGGTACAGCGGCGTGAGAAACCCCACTAGCGCATAACAACTTCAAACGTCATCAAAATACCTGAATTGGTTTCAAAGTAACTTGGCGGCTGACCAGTTCTTCGAATTCGATTGAGACAATTTAGGATGACGAGATGGGATAGACCGGTCCATTTTGAAGTTGCTCGTCTTGATCCCCTTCAGCACGACGAGATGACCCAGCCCCTGACTTCTGGGGACTGGGTCAGAAAGAAACCAAGACCGGACAGATATTCTTTCAAAATTGTACGCAGTTGCATCGAGCAGGAACCCAAGAACTCATCAATGATACGGCGACGCTGTCCAGACATCCTTCAAGGCAGTTAAGGCAGAATTTGCTGTGCAACGTCTAGGGTCAGGACCCATTAATCTTGCACCGCCAGTCTATCAGATTTCTTCTCTGACAAGAAGCATCTGCGCAAAAATAGTGTTTCTATTTCAAGCAGATGCGCCGCAGGTCAGAGAGAAAATCCGGCAAACCCGAAGGGCGGCGATTTCACTTCATCTCAGCGGCGTGCGCCGCTTGGCCGTAGAACACTATGGCCGCACGCCGCAAACCACTGACATTTTGTAAAATCGGCGCTGACGGTGTAAGATTAATGGGTCCTGACCCTAGAGAAACAAACAAAAACCGCGATGACGAGCCTTTAACGCATACACGACTTATGTATCCAAACCGGCCGCACTTTGCTTTGGCCTAAAGAACTCTATCGCTTGCGAACGGAAGACAATTGAAGCAAATATTTTCTGCAGCACAGGATGTGGGCAGGATCACAGCTCCACCGGAACGTCTATTTTTCGTATATCTCCGTATCCAGCCTGAAACTCAAGACGCCACTGGCCTGAGATTCCATTGATGTTACATTCGTCGGCAATTAGTCTGCGAAAGTTGCCGCCGGTCTCAACTGTAATCTACCCGGTGTTTCCATTGATAAATCGTTCCCGCATGTCTTGCAGCGGGATCAATGACAATGCAGTGCCGACTTTGACGTCGTGCGGGTCATTACCTTGTGCTAACTCTGTCAAAAAAGCTCCCAAAGCATTCACGGATTGCACCAACATATCAACGGACTGCAGAGCCTTAATTTTATCTGTCTCAGGTTGAAATTTCGAAGTAGTAAGAAAGTTGTCTTCTAACTCATCAACTATCCAAGACATGCGCTCCAACTCACCGGCTGCCCGAGCCAACAACAAGTCCAGGTGTAAAGTGTCTGGTACAAAGCTACTTTCTTGCTGGTCGGTTGTTGGCCCGATTTCGATCATAGTCGACCAACCACCTTTTCGATGCATTGCTGCAATTGTGCAGTACTGAACGGCTTTCGGATCAGATTATTCATCCCATATTTCTGTCCGGTGGATACAATTTCTTTGGTCGCATTTCCAGTTATCAGTATAAAGCCTATGCCCTTTGTGGTTGGGTATTCTCTCAATCCCTTCAGCAGGCCCAAACCGTCGAGTTTTGGCATATTGTAATCCGAAATTACGAGATGGCACGGATGAGCCGCCAGTTTTTCCAGTGCTGTCATGCCGTCATTTTCTACGCGGTACTTCATAATGCCCATCTCTTCGAGCGCATTGGTTATTAATGCACGACTAATCGCCATGTCATCAACGACCATGATTTGCAGTGACTGTTTTAGGCTCATTCTTTCGTATCCTTTGCATGCGAAATCAGATCGCATTCAACTTTCGATATATTGTGATTCCGTCTGTTTCCAAATCTGCATTGTCTGATTTATTGATGCGTTCGGAATGGCCAATGAAGAGACTGCCTCCTTCGGGGAGAAGATTTGCAAACTTCCTCCATACTTCTTGCTGCGTCCTTCGATCAAAGTAAATTGCAACATTTCGGCAGAAAATCACGTTGAACCCACCTGAGAATGGCAGCTTAGAAATCAGATTAATTACACCAAAAGTGATTAGGGAACGAACATCTGATGAAACTGTAAATTCGCCACTTTTGCCGTCTGGGTTATGTGAAATATCCTGCGGCCGGAACAGACTTTGCGGAACTCCTTCAATTTCTTCGTCACGGTACAATGCAGCCTGTGCCTTTGACAAAACGGCGGGATCGATATCGGTAGCAAGTATTTTGAAATCGGTAGCACCAATATTTGGATCGCACTTTAGGGCTGTTAGCGCAATTGAATATGGTTCTTGCCCGGACGAGCAACCCGCGCTCCAAATTCTAATTCGTTCACCCTTCCGCGCTCGCAAGACGAGATCAGGCATAATATCGTCTCGCAAACGCTCAAAATGATGTATTTCGCGAAAAAATTTGGTCACATTTGTTGTGAGCGCGGATAGTAACTCAGTCTGTTCCGTGCCCCTATTTGGGCCCTCAAGTAACGATCTATAGTCTGCGAAATTAGCTAAACCTAGCGCTCTTACACGCCGCGAGAGCCGTGACTGAACCAGTTGGCGTTTCGACGGAGATAAGCTCAATCCGAATTCTCGATGCGCGATTTCAGCGATAGCATCGAAGTCAACCTGCCGTAGTTCGAGGTCGGTTTCGTGCGGACGAATTACCGTTGGTTCATTCATGCTGCCGCGTCCCCTCGGGCATGCGAAAGATGACGTAAATCTATGAGCTGTGCCATCTCTTCTCCGACGGAGATGACACCTTCAATCAAGCTCGAATGTCCGTCCTTTTCGAAACGCGGTGGATCCTGTATGTCGATCGGGTCCACGGTTAGAATTTCGGAAACGGATTCAACCAGCAACCCCGAAGTCGCGCCTTCAACATCAGCAATAATGACAACGTTACGGGGTCCAGGTTCAGTCCTCCCAAGACCGAAATGCACCGCCAGATCGAAAACAGGAATTACATTGCCGCGAAGGTTGATTACCCCCAAAACATGTGCGTCGGCATGTGGCAACGTCGTCACAGATGCCCACCGGCGAATTTCGCGTATCATCATAATATTTAGACAATAAACTTGGCCGCAAACGGTAAACGAAACGCATTCAAGACCGCCCTCTCGGCGGTTACCTTCAGTATCAAGCATGGGCTACTTTCACATCCTGTTTGCTGTTAGACGGGAGGGGGGGCGATATCGTTTCAACTTTCGTTAAATGGTCAGTATCAAGAATTAGAGCAATCCTTCCGTTTCCCAAGATCGTCGCTGCCGATACGCCAGGGATCTCGCCGTAGTTTCCTCCAACTGCTTTTATGACAACCTGACGCTGATCGTGAATTGCATCGACACAAAGGGCGCAACGAGAATGATCAACACTTTCCACAAGAACTAATACGAGTTGTTCTTGCTGGTCTTGACTATCAGCAAGACCAAGTTTCTTTCGCACATCAACAATAGGTACGTACTCACCACGGATCATCAACAGATCTTGATCAACCCCCATCCGAAAAACCTCCGACTCCTTAGGCCGGAGCGTTTCGACAACGGCCGTAATCGGGACGATCATAGTTTCACCCGCCACCGAAATCACGATGCCATCCATGACAGCTAGCGTGAGAGGTAGAACAATTGAAAACTTGGTACCATTCCCAGGCGTGGAGTTTATCGATATACGCCCACCCAAAGCCTGAACCGCTGTCTTAACTACGTCCATACCAACGCCGCGACCAGATAACTCTGATACTTCATCATTGGTCGAAAAACCTGGTAAAAACAAAAGCATGTCGATTTCTGGATCGGTCAGATCGGAGTCGCGCGATACGAGCCCTTTGTTAATTGCTATATCCAATATCCGGTCACGGTTCAGCCCCGCGCCGTCGTCCACAACTTCGATCATCACGTTACCAGACTTGTGGCTGGCGGATAGAGAGATTTGTCCGGTTTCCGGCTTTCCAGCGGCGAGACGACCTTCACGGTCCTCCAAGCCGTGATCCACCGCATTACGGATCATATGTGTGAGCGGATCCGCCAAACGCTCGATGACGGTTTTATCCACTTCAGTATTTTCACCATGGGTGACGAAACGTACGGATTTTCCTGTAGCATCTCCTGCCTCGCGAGTAATGCGCGCCATACGTTGAAACAGCGATTTGACAGGTTGGGCACGAATTGACATCACACCTTCTTGCAACTCTCTTGCCAGCAATTTGTAATCGGCCATGTCGGATTCCAAATCACCGTCACCTGGCAAATTAAGCATGTCTATACGTTGTGCGATCATTGCCTGGTTGATGATGAGTTCTCCAACCGTGTTGATCAATCGATCCACCTTGTCCAACTCCACACGTAGCGTGGGCTGGACAGCGACCGCATCGTTCCGCACGATATTTTTAGCCTTTGTAGAAGGCTCAGCAGCAACCTTCGAACCTTGCTCTATCTCTGTAGGATTCGCCTGCGCTGGTTCGTCTTGTTCCGGCGGTTCGGGACTAAGATCCGCTTCTAATGAAGAACCACCGTCGCCGCCGTCATCACCGTCGTTTCGGACGACCTCCAACCTGCAAATCCCGTCAACAAATTCAAACACCTCGTCGACGACGGTTTCTGGATCGTCAGCAGTGAACGTTAACAAAAACGTCAGCGTTGGAGTTTCCGATGCATATTCGTCGAGAGCAGGAAGTGCGTCCAGATCGATCTCAATTGACAGCTCGCCCTGACTACCCAGTGCGTCGATCAACAAGAGCGGATCATGACCATTAAAGTATAGTTTTTCAAAGGGTTGAAAACGAACGCTTACCGTTGGTTTTGACGGCGCCTCGATATCAATACCGCCGAAGTTCAATGTCATCGGCTCGAAGGCAACCTCTTCTTCGTCCTCTTCGCCTGCCACATAGAAATCTAGTTCTTCTAACAGCGCCTCTCCACGCTCAGAATTTATCTCACCGTCGAACTGGGACACTTCCACCAAATGGGCAAGATGATCAGCTGCACGCAACATCGTCTGAACCAGAGCATCGTCGCGGGACAATCGGTCAGCGCGCAGCTCGTCCAAGACGGTCTCAAATTTATGGGCAAAGGACACCAAATCATCAAGTTTGAATGCACCAGCGCCACCCTTGATGGAATGTACCGCACGAAAGACCGCGTTGACCGTGTCCGGCTCCGGGGTATTGTCTTCCAGCAGTTTTAACCCTTCAAAAAGCGCTTCCATAAGGTCATTGCACTCTTCGAAGAACATTGCGCGGATGTCATCACTCTCACCCATGACCGGTCACCCTATGCAGCACTTGGACCAAGGCAACATCGTCAAAAGGTTTGACAATCCACCCAGTTGCACCCAAGTCCCGGGCCCGTGTCTTAAGCTCTGCGGAGTTTTCGGTGGTCAAAACCAAGATCGGAACAGCTGTCTTCACTTCGTCGCCGCGAAGGCGTGAAATTACCCCGAAACCATCCATATTCGGCATGTTAATATCCGTGATGACGACATCTGGCTTCAGCTCATCAAATTTGGCGACCCCTTCAACACCATCTTCGGCGCATTCGACATCAAAACCTGCTTGCTCCAAAACCTGTTGGAGCAGCATCCGAATGGTCCGCGAGTCATCAATTGCAAGAACACTAGTATTCATTCAATTTCCTTAGAAAACAATTGCGGTGGAAGACCGAAACCGATCATGCGTGCGATCAACTCAGGACTGGTGTCGGTCAGCGCAAATCCGTGGCCTTCCGATTGCCACTGACGATGGCCAATGAGAAGCAGTTCAATTTGGGGACCGGAGAGTGTTGTGACATTCTGCAGGTTTATTTCCACGGACCCACCCTGGTTGTCGCGCAGAAACGCCAGCAGATCGTCAGGCGCGTCTTTGCCGCGCTGAGGTTCCAATTCAAATGTCGAAGTGGTCGTCATGTGTCAAAGTGCCTTTGATACTTACGCCGAATGGCCCGGGCTGGTTCGTAGGCACAGGTTTACGCGCAGCTTCCTTAAAAAAGCCCTTCCATTTTCGGAATTATTCGCATTTGAGCTATTTTGCGGGCGTCCGGCATGACGAAGCCCCCCAAATACACGCGGCCACCGTGGGCGACGATCTGAAAAGGCTTAGTCTATCTCAGGCCTTCGAGGGTCTCGTGTCGATGTGGCACCTCCACACTGCTTGAGCCTTAACGCGCAATCAGACGTGCAGCATTGACAAATCGTTCCTCGGAAAATCAGTTGACGAACCAGCCAAAAACCTGATTGGCCGAACAGAATCCAGCCCGACTTTCAAGACGAGAGCAGACAGTCGAGATAGCATTTTAGTCGCGGATCCTAGCCCAATCGGCTCACAATCACCGTCACTTCGGGTTTCTTGCCGATCTCACCCTGTGCAGACCGCCGCGCGATGCTGCGTAGCTCTTTTTCCAGCTTGTCGTCGTCTATAAGCGTCTTGTCATCTGCGCGCCCCAGGAACTGGCTGAGGTCTTCTTCGATCACTTCGGCCAATGGCGTGTTCGACGAGCCGACCTCGGGCAGCCCGTTGATTTCGACCCAAGGCTCGCCCAGGGGATCACCATCTTCGTCGATGATCAATGTCACGATCATATGCCCGTTAAGCGCCATGCGGATGCGATTGCGCACGATCCCGTCGAGCGCGCCGATTTGCACCGATCCATCCAAGTAAGTCCGCCCGGTTTCGATATATTCGGCGACGGTGGGCTGGTTACCAGAGAGGTCGATCATCATCCCGTTCACAGCTACTATACCCGTCAGCCCGCCTGCATTGCCCAGTTTGACATGCTCGCGCAGGTGCCGGTGTTCGCCGTGCATAGGCACCAAAATCTGCGGCTTTACGATCTGATGCATCCGTTGCAAATCAGGCCGGTTCGCATGGCCCGAGACGTGGTATTTACCCCCCGCATCATCGACCACATCAACGCCCATCTCGGACAGCTGGTTCATGATCCGAATGACCCCCCGTTCATTGCCGGGGATCGTCTTGGAACTGAAGAGGAAGGTATCCCCTTCCTTCAGCTTCAGCCCCAGATAGGACCCCTGCGCCAGTTGGGCGGAGGCCGCGCGCCGTTCGCCCTGGCTTCCGGTGACCAGCAGCATCAGGTTCTCGCGCGGGATATTTTGCGCATCCTCCGGGCTGACCGTTGCGGGGAAACCGTCCAATATGCCTTCTTGCGTGGCCGCTTCGACCATGCGCCGCATGGCCCGGCCGAGCAGGCAGACAGAGCGCCCCGCCGCCTGCGCCGCCAATGCCAGCGTTTTCAGCCGCGCGATATTGCTGGCGAAGGTGGTCGCGACGACCATGCCCTTGGCCTCGCCCATCAGGGCGGTGATGGGTTCTGCGATTGTTGTCTCGGACCGCCCGGGTGCCTGCGTAAACACATTGGTGCTGTCGCAGATTAGTGCTTTGACCCCGTCTTTGGACACTTCGGTCCAGAGCGCCTCATCCCAAGGATCGCCGACAACAGGCGTCTCATCAATCTTGAAATCGCCCGAGTGCAGCACGCGCCCATCAGGGCTGTCGATCACCAGCCCAGCACTTTCCGGGATGGAATGGCTGATCGGCAGGTAGGATACTTTAAACGGCCCGCAATCGATCTGATGCGGATAGGTGTCCACCACCTGCACCACGCCTTCGGGATGCCCATGTTCGCCCAGCTTGCGCCGCGCGATGTTGGCAGTGAAGGGCCGGGCATAGACAGGGGCGCCCAGACGCTCCCAACAATGCCCCACAGCGCCCACGTGATCCTCATGCGCATGCGTGATAAAGATACCTTCGATCTGGGCCTTACGCTCTTCGAGCCAGGCAATATCGGGCAGGATCAGATCCACCCCGGGCGAGCCGTCCATATCGGGGAAGGTCACCCCCAGATCAACGACAATCAGCCGTTCGGCGCCCGGTGCCCCATAGCCATAGACATAGGCATTCATGCCAATTTCGCCAGCGCCCCCAAGAGGCAGATAGATCAGGCGGTCACTCATGCATTGTCCTTGTTATATTGTTGGATGACGGTCAGCCCGTGCATCGTCAGATCGTCTTCGAAAGCGTCAAACAGCGCCTCGGCCTGTTGAAACAGCGGGGCCAGCCCCCCGGTCGAGATCACCTGCATGGGCACGCCGCGTTCTGCCTTGATCCGCGCGCATATCTCACGGACGAGGCCGATGTAACCCCAAAAGACTCCAGATTGCATGCAGGCCACAGTATTGGTGCCGATCACTTGTTGCGGCTTAGAGATATCGACGTGCGGTAGTGCTGCGGCTGCATTGTGCAACGCCTCAAGTGACAGGTTCACCCCCGGCGCAATTACACCGCCGACATAGGCCCCGTCACTGGCGACGACATCAAAGGTGGTGGCTGTCCCGAAATCGACCACAATCAAATCGCCGCCGTGCCGGTCATAGGCCCCTGCTGTGTTGACCAGCCGGTCAGGCCCCACTTGGGTTCCTTCGTCCACGCGCGGATCAACGGGCAGCAGGCAATCGGATTTCCCGACAACCAGTGGTCGACAATTGTAATAACGGTCCGCAAAGACCCGCAGGTTAAAAACCACACGCGGGACGGTCGAGCTGATGATGACCTCATCGATATGCGCATCCATGTTCTGAAAGCGCATCAGGGTCGAGAGCCAGACATAATACTGATCCGCCGTGCGCTGCCACTCAGTGCTGGTCCGCCAGGTCGCGATAAACGCCTCGCCGTCCCAGATGGAAAAGACCGTATTGGTGTTGCCGCAATCAATGGCCAGAAGCATGGCCCCTTCCCCCCTAGAAAAACACATCCGCTGCGGCAATGGCCCGCATACCGGTCGTTGTGCGTAGCACCAAATTGCCATCATCGTCGATGCTTTCAAAGATGCCGGTGATGTCGTCGCGCCCGGTCCGGGCGGTAATCAGCTCACCCAGGCGGGCGGCCTTGGACAGCCACGCATCGCGGACATTTGCAAAACCATGCGCGGCCAATTGCATTTCCTGCTGCGCATAAGCCGCAGCCAGGACATTCAGAAAATCCTCCGGCGTGACATCCCACCCCCCAGCCGCCTTCAGGCTGGTCGGGGCAAAGCTTGCGCCCGTGACGCCTTCCGGGACGTGCATGAGGTTCACCCCGATCCCGATGGAAAGCCAATCAACGCGCGGGCCCTGACCACTGCTTTCCAGCAGGATGCCCGCTACTTTACCGCCGGACAGCAGCACATCATTGGGCCATTTCAGGGCAAGCTTCTCAGCCGGGACATAAACGGACAGCGCCTGAAACAGCGCATTGGCCGCCAAAAATGAACGTTTTGCCGCCTCCGCTGGTGGCACATCCGGTTTGAAGATCAGCGTCGCATTCAAGTTGCCCGGCGGGACGACCCAAGGGCGCCCGCGTCGCCCGCGCGCGGCCGTTTGCGTTTCGGCCATAATCCACGTCGGCTGGACCAGATCAGAGGCGCGTCGGGCAGCCTCGGCCATTGTGCTATCGGTGCGAGCAAGTACAACACGGGCGTAGTCCTGCGGCCATTGCGCATGGTCCGTCTGGTCTGGCAGGGCCATCACACCTGGCCTGTTATGGCGGGACGCTTAGTTAACAAGCGCTGCTGCCGCGGCTGCCGCAGCGGGTTCGATACCAAACAGGTTCACCACCCCAAGCAACATCATCAAAGCAGCACCCATCATGAATGTCCAAAGCACTGGTGTCGCCTTGCCATCGATGCCTTCACCCTCTTCACCGAAATACATGAAATAGACGATCCGCAGATAATAGAAGGCCCCGATCACGGATGCGATCACGCCGAGGATGGCAAGCCAAGCCAGCCCGCCATCATAGGCTGCACGCAACACGTAAAATTTGCCGAAGAAGCCAACCATGGGCGGCACACCTGCCAAGCTGAACAGCAGCACCAGCATGGCCAGCGCGCGCAAGGGCTGACGTTTGGAATACATCTTGAGACTATCAATATGGGTCACTGGGCGGCCGTCCCGTTCCATCGTCAGAATAAAGGCGAAGGTCCCAATATTCATTGTGACATAGATGGCCATGTAGATCAGCATGGCCTGCACCCCAAAGGCTGTCCCCGAGGCGAGGCCCATCAGTGCAAATCCCATATGGGCGATCGAGGAATAGGCCATCAAGCGCTTGATATCGGTCTGCCCAATTGCAGCGACCGCGCCAAGGAACATAGATGCAACAGACAGAAAGGCGACGATCTGCTGCCAGTCCCCGACAATCCCGCCAAAGGCATCATGCACGACCCGGGCAAACAGGCCCATCGCGGCCACTTTAGGGGCTGTCGCAAAGAATGCCGTGACCGGCGTGGGCGAGCCTTCGTAAACATCGGGCGTCCACATATGGAACGGGGCGGCGGAGACCTTAAAGGCGAAACCGGCAATCAAGAACACCAGGCCAAAAAGCAGACCGATGGATGGGTGATGGGCTGTTGCCTCAATAATGCCGCTGAACAGGGTCGTGCCCGCAAAACCATAAGTCAGCGATGCACCATATAACAGCAAACCAGAAGACAGGGCACCAAGGACAAAGTATTTCAAACCCGCCTCGGTCGACTTGACGCTGTCCCGGCGCAATGCGGCCACGACATAAAGCGCCAGTGACTGCAGTTCGAGCCCCATATATAGCGCCATCAGATCCCCGGCCGAGACCATGACCATCATCCCGACAACAGCCAGAGAAATCAGCAGCGGATATTCAAAACGCAGCAAGCCGCGCCGTTGCATATAGCTTTCCGACATCAACAAAATTGCCGCGGCAGACATCAGGATCGTGATCTTGGCAAAGCGTGCAAAGCTGTCATCCACGAACATGCCGCCAAAGGCGATATTTGTCCCCTGCCCGTTGATCCCGATCCAAACGGCCAGCAGCACAAACAACGCCGAGGTCACCCAAGTCAACAAAGGGGCCATGGCATCCTTGGTCGTATAAACCGCAGCCAGCAACGCGCCCATCGCATAAAGCGCCAGCACCACCTCGGGCATCAGGATTTGGATATCATTGGCAAACATATCGCCGGTTCCTTAATTCGATGCGAACTGCGTGGCGGCCTCAAAGGTCGCAAGCGCAGTTTCATAGTTGCCGACCAGCGCATTCACGCTTGGGCCGATAATGTCGAGCACGAGCGCCGGATACACACCCAGCAGCAATGTCATGACCACCAGGGGAACAAAGATCATCCGCTCGCGCTTGGTCATATCCTTGATCGTCTTCAGGCTTTCCTTGATCAGGTCACCCATCACCACGCGCCGATAAAGCCAAAGCGCATAGGCCGCAGACAGGATCACCCCGGACGTTGCGATTACAGCAACCCAGGTGTTGACCTGGAAAACACCCATCAATGTCAGAAATTCCCCAACAAAGCCCGATGTTCCGGGCAGCCCCACATTGGCCATCGTGAAGAACATGAAGATCAGCGCATAGGCCGGCATCCGATTGACCAGCCCGCCATAGGCGTCAATCTCGCGCGTGTGCATCCGGTCATAGATGACGCCAACACATAGGAACAGCGCACCAGAGATAAAGCCGTGACTGATCATCTGGAAAATCGCCCCATCAACACCTTGCTGGTTGACCGAGAAAATCCCCATCGTCACGTAGCCCATATGCGCCACGGACGAATAGGCGATCAGCTTTTTCATATCTTCCTGCACCAGCGCCACCAGCGACGTGTAGACAATTGCAATCGCCGATAACCAAAGCACAAGCGGGCCCATGACCTCTGATCCCACGGGGAACATCGGCAGGCTGAACCGCAAGAAGCCATAGCCGCCCATTTTCAACAGGATCGCCGCCAGCACGACCGACCCGGCTGTTGGCGCCTGCACATGGGCATCAGGCAACCATGTATGCACCGGCCACATGGGCATCTTGACCGCGAAACTTGCGAAGAAAGCCAGCCACAGCAGCGTCTGCATGCCGCCGATGATCTGGATGCCCAGCACGCTGAATGTCTCGGTGCCAAATGAATGGGTCATCAAGGTCGGAATATCCGTTGTGCCCGCATCGGCGAACATCGCGACCATCGCCACCAGCATCAGCACTGAGCCGAGGAAGGTGTAAAGGAAGAACTTGAAGGACGCATAAATCCGGTTCTTGCCGCCCCAAATGCCGATGATCAGGAACATTGGGATCAGACCTGCCTCAAAGAAAAGGTAGAACAAGACCAGATCAAGCGCCATGAACACGCCCAACATCAGCGTTTCAAGCACAAGGAATGCAATCATGTATTCCTTGACCCGCGTAGTCACGTCCCAGCAAGACGCGATCACAAGCGGCATCAGGAATGTTGTCAGCATCACAAACAGAATGCTGATCCCATCGACACCCATTTTATATTGCAGACCCAAAAGCCAATCATAGCTTTCGACCATCTGGAAATCTGTATTGGAGGGATCGAACTCGCTCAGGACAAAAAGCGAGACAAAAAGCGTAAACAAAGTAGTGGCCATGGCCACCCATTTGGTGTTGCGCTGTGCATCGGCGTCATCGCCGCGCAGGAACACCGCAAGGATCACCGCGCCGATCAGCGGAATGAAGGTCACCATGGACAGCAAAGTCGTTCCCATCAGTCTGCCCCTCCGGTCAACGTCACCCAGGTCAGCAGCACCGCGATCCCCAGAACCATCGCAAAGGCATAACCAAAGATATATCCCGATTGGGCCCGACCAGCGAGCCGGGTGAAGAATGGAATGATCCCCATGGCCAGCCCGTTAATGCCCCCGTCGATTGTGTTTGTATCGCCCTGCTTCCACAAAAGCCGGCCCAAAGCCATCGCAGGCTTGACGAAGATGGCATTGTAAATCTCGTCGAAATACCACTTGTTGAGCAGGAATTGATAAAGCGGCGCCTGCTGTGTTGCCAGCTTGGCGGGCCAGTCAGGCCGGCGGATATACATCTGATACGCCAGAGCAAGCCCCGCAAGCATCGCAAAGAACGGCGCCAGCTTGACCCAGACAGGGACCTCATGCGCTTCGTTCAGCACGTGATTGTCCGGGCTGTTGTGGATCGCGCCTTCGCCCGGTTCGCCAACAAGGTTGTAATGGGCTTTGCCATGACCACCCTCTTCGGCGTGATCATCTGCATGGTCATCACCGTGATCGTCATGACCTTCTTCGTGATGCGCAGCCTCGGCATAAGGGACGCCAAAAAACTTACCCACCTTGTCATTCGATCCGAAGAATGACCCATACCACAGCATCCCGCTAAAGACTGCGCCAACGGCCAGCACGTAAAGCGGGACCAGCATGATTGTCGGGCTTTCATGGGCATGTTCATGCGTATGCTTGTCACCGCGCGGCTGGCCATAAAACGTCAGGAACATTAAGCGCCAGCTGTAGAAACTGGTCATCAGCGCGGCCACAACCAACATCCAGAAGGCATAGCCACCATGGGTGCCCGCATAGGCGCTTTCGATAATCGCATCCTTTGAGACGAAACCAGCAAAACCAACGGGAAAGCCAACATAAAGCAGCGGAATACCAACGCCGGTGATCGCCAAAGTGCCGATCATCATCATCCAGAAGGTCTTGGGGATCTTATGACGCAACCCGCCATAGTTCCGCATGTCCTGCTCATGATGCATCGCATGGATGACGGACCCGGCACCAAGAAACAGCATCGCCTTAAAGAACGCATGGGTCAGCAGGTGGAACATCGCGACCGAGTAAACACCCAGACCGGCGGCCACAAACATATAGCCCAATTGCGAACAGGTCGAATAAGCAATCACGCGTTTGATGTCGTTCTGCACAAGGCCCACGGTGGCCGCGAAAAATGCGGTGGTCGCACCAAGAAACACGATGAAACTTGTGGCCGCAGGCGCATATTCCATCAACGGTGACATCCGGCACACAAGGAAGACACCAGCGGTCACCATGGTCGCAGCATGGATCAAAGCAGAGACAGGTGTCGGCCCTTCCATGGCGTCGGGCAGCCAGGTGTGCAGGATCAGCTGGGCTGATTTGCCCATCGCCCCAATAAAGAGCAGGAAAGCAATCAGGTTCAGCGTGTTCCAATCGCGCCACATAAAGCTGATCGTATGCTCTTGCAGACTTGGGATCGCGGCAAAGATATCCTCGAAACGGATACTATCCGTCACCATGTAGAGGGCAAAAATGCCCAAAGCGAAACCAAAATCGCCCACGCGGTTGACCACAAAGGCCTTTATGGCCGCCGCATTGGCGCTTGGTTTTTTGAAGTAAAACCCAATCAACAGGTAAGAGGCAACGCCCACACCTTCCCAGCCAAAGAACATCTGCACTAGGTTATCTGCGGTGACCAGCATCAACATCGCAAAGGTAAAGAACGACAGATAAGCAAAGAAGCGGGGGCGATAGCTTTCGCCCTCTTTGAAATTGTCGTCATGGGCCATGTAGCCGAAGGAATAAAGATGCACGAGCGCCGAAACAGTGGTGATCACAATCAGCATGATTGCGGTCAGACGATCCATGCGAATGGCCCAATCAGTGGAAAGCGTGCCACTTTCGATCCAGCGCAGGATATTGACCGTGTAAGTGCCATTAGGATGGGCCGCCGGATCAAGCGTCAGGAACACGATCCACGACAGAAACGCCGATAAAAACAACAGGCTGGTCGCAGTCCACTGGGCGGGCTTTTCCCCCATGAATTTCCAACCAAACCCGCAAAGGATGGCACCGACAAGCGGGGCGAAAAGGATGATGGTTTCCATAGGTTCAGCCCTTCATCACGTTGACGTCTTCAACGTCGATGGTCCCGCGGTTGCGGAAGAAACAGACAAGGATCGCAAGGCCAATCGCGGCCTCTGCGGCAGCAACGGTCAGTACAAACAGGGTAAACACCTGCCCCGTCAGATCGCCCAGATAGCTGGAGAAGGCGACGAGGTTGATATTTACGGCCAGCAGCATCAATTCGATACTCATCAGCAGGATGATCACGTTTTTGCGGTTCAGGAACAGACCAAAGATGCCAATGACAAACAAGGCAGCGGCGACCGCCAAATAATGCTCAAGTCCGATCATTGGGTCGCTCCTGCGGAATTGGGATAGTGGATCTTGCAGCCGTTGAAAACGGGATAGGTGCTCAGAAACTCGTCCATAACGTCCGGTGAGGCAGAGATTTCGTGCACCGAATACCCATTCGTCTTGGCAGTCTGGACTAATTCAGCGACAGAGCCAATTTCATCAACCTTCAACGCACCGCGCGGATGCTGGATCAGATCAATGAATGAGCTGGTTTCAATCCCTTCAGAGCGTTCTTCATCAACAAGCCCATCAACAACAGCCGCTTCGCGCTGGTTGCAATCAACAAAAAGCAGTTGCTGATCATCGCGGCATAGCCGTTGCCATATCAGCCTTTGCCCAACCATGCCGCCGCCCAAATCGACCGGCGCGATACCAGTCAAAGTAACCTCTTCAATATCCCGCGCAAAGCTGCCATCGGCGGCGGTTCGGACCGGTTGCTCTGTCCAACCACCTGGCGGTGGACTCGCGTGACACGACATGGCGGGCACTCCTAAAACCGTAAAGACGAAGATCAGCACAGACTTCATGAAAGCCCCTGCCCCGGTTTGACGTCCTTTAGCTCCATCGCGGTTGCTGGGTCGCGGTGCATCTGTTCGATCACGTTCTGGCGTTTGATATCGACGCGGTGGCGCAGGGTCAGCACGATGGCACCGATCATGGCCACAAGCAGGATCAGACCGGCCAATTGGAACAGGATGAAATACTGATCATAGATCAACAGACCCAAAGCGCGGGTATTATCCAGATCACCAATCGGGGCAGCAAGACGGTCGGCACTGCCATCGGCAAAGCTCCAGCTGCCCAAAGCCATGACCAATTGCATCAAGATCACAACGCCGATCAGCAAGGCCAGAGGCAGATAGCGGGTCATCTCGGCCTTCAATTCGGCGAAATCGACATCCAGCATCATCACGACAAACAAGAACAGTACCGCAACAGCGCCCACATAGACAATGATCAGCAACATGGCGACAAATTCAGCGCCCAACGTGACAAACAGGCCGGCAGAGGACAAAAACGCCAGGATCAACCACAGAACCGAGTGCACCGGGTTGCGGCTGACAACTGTCATCAGCCCGCCCGCCACAGTGGTCACGGCAAATAGGTAGAATGTGAACGCGAAAACAGTCATGTTTCGTCCTTTTCCAACACTTCGTTCGCCAGTTCCATGGCCTTGGTCATCGCAGGAACGCCGCCGAACACACCCATCTGGGCGATGACTTCCGCGATTTCCTGTTTCGTGGCACCCACCTCGACCAGATGGCGCACGGTCAGGCGAATTTGCGCATCCGCCTGCGCACCCAATACAGTCAAGCCCGCGAGGGTCAACATCAGACGCGTCTTAGCATCCAAGCCATCAGGGTTGATACCCTTGCCAAAGAACATCTCCATTGTCTCTTTGGGCATTGTGGGCCACAGCGTTTCAAAGGCGTTTGGGTTGAAGGCATCAGCATTCATCGCCTTGGCCCAGTCCTGGCCCATCTTCATCATGGCATCGAAAGGGTTTTGATCGGTCATGCGGTATCCTCACCCTCAAAAACCTCAATAGCCGCATTCATCGCGTTGATCATGGCCGGAAAGCCACCGTAAAGCGTCATCTGATAAATGATCTCACAAACCTCTTCACGGCTTGCCCCCACAGCGCGGGCGCTGGCGATATTCACCTTTAGCTGCGGTTTGGTTTGACCGCCCAAGGCCGCCAATGCGGCAATCGTGGCCAAAAGCCGTGTCTTTTCGTCCACGACGCCGCGCGCGTAGAAGGTGCCATAGGGCACCTCGACCACCATGCGCGAAAGGCCAGGGACCAAGGCATCATAGCGGGCCGCCAAAGCATCTTCCATGCCAGGGTTCACCTGCTCGGACAGGGCTTTGCCCCGTTCATATGCGCCTGTCTCAGCCAATTACACGGCCTCCAGACGCGATTTCAAATCCGCGACACTCGCCAAGAAGGCGGCGTTGTCATGCGGGGCGGCCTCGGCCCAAAGCTCGGCCAGTTCAGAGGTTTCCGCATGAACCACCCGATCCAGAACAGCCAAGCAAGGGGCGACCAGGTCACCAGCCTGCAAGACGGCCGCTTTATGGGCGATCAGATCGGATTGCAAAGTCTCGGCATTTGCACCCATCGGAAAGGCGGCAACACCGGACAGGGGTTTGCCATGGCAGGCCGCGACAACTTCGGCTGCGGCAACAGCGCCAGAGCCGATATCAACCTCGACATAGTCATCAGTCGCAAGGCCTTGGAATTCGGCAAAGACTTCATGCAAGGCGGACACGCCATCATCCTGATAGGCGATGAACCAATCCATCGCCCCATCATTGTCAAACGGTCCTGCTCCCCAAGCGCCCATCAGTTCATTCCCTCAGCGATACGGTGCATCAAGCTCAAGATTGCGGGCAATCTCAGCTTCCCAACGGTCGCCATTCTCCAAAAGCTTGGCCTTATCGTAATACAGCTCTTCGCGGGTTTCGGTGCTAAATTCGAAATTCGGGCCCTCAACAATAGCATCAACCGGGCAGGCTTCCTGGCAGAAACCGCAATAGATGCATTTGGTCATGTCGATGTCATAACGGGTGGTGCGGCGGCTGCCGTCATCACGCGGTTCGGCGTCGATGGTGATGGCCTGCGCGGGGCAGACGGCCTCACATAGCTTACAGGCAATGCAGCGCTCTTCCCCGTTGGGATAACGACGCAGAGCATGTTCGCCGCGAAAGCGCGGGGAAAGCGGGCCCTTTTCATGCGGGTAGTTCAACGTCGCCTTGGGCGAAAAGAAATAGCGCATGGTCAAACGAAAGGCCGACCAAAAATCCTGCAGCAGGAAATATTTGGCGGCGCGGGTGTAGTCCATTTGGCTCACGGTTTCACCTCAACAATGTTCGGGCTGGCAGGCTCTACCCGGTCATCCGCGGTCTGAAACAGAAAGGCCGCCAATTCGCCATCGGCAATCTCAGCCGAGCCATCAGCCTCATCCGACAAGCGCTGCATCGAAAAATTCGCTTCAAGCGTAAGGGCGAAATCAAACAAATCGCGGGCCGAGGCCTGTGAAATGGCTTCCCAAATTTTGCTATTCGACATTTTTAGCTCCTTGAAGATTTGCGGGTAGAAGGGCTAGTGGGCAGGTTAGACAAAGGCACCGCGAAGTGCAGAATGTCGTTATGCGACGTACACCTGACAGCGCGCTGATATTTGATGAAGGCCATCAGTTATCTTCCTCGCATTCTTCTGCAATACCAGACTCAATGAGGTAGGCTTCATGGGCAGAAAATGCACGATCACCTGCATCTACGCGCTCAGCAACAGTCATCGTTTCAAACGGAATATCCAAGTACCGCTGTACAAAAACACCCCACTGAATGCAGTATTCGCCCCGATCTATCGCTTCATTTACATCAAATCGCATGTTTTCGGAATATGAAGACAAGCCCGGCGTTTCATTTGCCCGAAGACAGTCCGCAAGCTCTATTGAAGTTAGAATTTCTGAACGCAGCTTTTGAAGTTCAGATACGCTCATGCGCGTATCAATATCGGAGCGGGAACCGAACTGCTCCATAAACTCCAGCGCTCTCACAACATGTGTCGATTGAAGGGCAACGATCGACATGCTGTTGATGGATGACGGATCGAAGACCTCACTCAAATCGTCTGTAAACACAGCCAGAAACATCCAGGGTTTCCCACCAGCCTCCGTCTGTTCGACTAAGCGGTCTGAGAGTTCCGGCCATAACGTCTTGGCAACGTAGCTTTCGGGATAAACGAAATCTAATGCAGCGACTTCGCCGGGACATACCCTCGTCAAATGTGCATCCACAAACTCTTGGAAACGTACTTCTAAGCTTGCCAGAGCGACATCAAAGTCCAGAGAGCTCTGCGCCATAACGCTGGCCGGAGCCATCAGACAACCAATCAAAGATGCGGCCCGCAAAAACATCAACCACCCACCGCCCAACGCGCCCAGAACCCGCCAAACGCTTCGTATTTGGCCAAGAATGCCACGATGACGACCCAGGCCAGTGACAGCGGCAGGAAGACCTTCCAGCCGATCCGCATCAGTTGGTCATAGCGGTAGCGCGGGGTGATGGCCTTCACCATCGAGAACATGAAGAACACGGCGGCCATCTTCAGGATCATCCAGAATATCCCATCTGGCAGGAATGGCACCGGTGACAGCCAGCCGCCAAAGAACAAAAGCGAGACCAGCGCGCACATCAACACCACGGCCATCAGCTCGCCGATCATGAAGAGCAGGAAGGGGGTGGATGAGTATTCCACCTGATAGCCCGCAACCAGTTCCGATTCCGCCTCGGGCAGATCGAACGGGGGTCGGTTGGTCTCGGCCAGCGCGCTGATGAAGAACAGGAAAAGCATCGGAAAATGCGCAACCCAATACCAGTTGAACAGGCCGCCATTGCCATCTTGCGCCGCAACGATATCACCAAAATTCATCGACCCGGTTGAAATGATCACACCGATGATGATCAATCCAATGGACACCTCATAGGAAATCATCTGCGCGGCAGAGCGCAACGACCCCAGAAACGGATATTTTGAGTTCGAGGCCCAGCCGCCCATGATCACGCCGTAAACTTCCAGCGAGCCAATGGCGAAGATATAAAGGATAGCCACGTTGATATCGGACAGCACCCAGCCGTCGTTGAACGGGATGACCGCCCAAGAGATCACCGCCAGCACAAAGGCGATCATTGGCGCGAGGAAGAAAACGAATTTGTCCGCGCCCGCAGGAACAACGATTTCCTTGACGATGTATTTCAGGAAATCCGCAAAGGATTGAAGCAACCCAAAAGCGCCAACTACATTGGGGCCCTTGCGCATCTGAACAGCCGCCCAGATTTTACGGTCTGCATACATCAAAAAGGCCAACGCCACCAACAAAGGGACCAAGACCAGCAAACATTGCGCCAGCGTCAAAAGGACAATGCCCAGATTGGTAGTGGTGAAGAATTCAACCATCGTGATCGTCCTTATTCCGCAGCAATCGGTGCGGTCTTGCGGGCTTTGGCGTTGGCGCTTAGCTCAGCCATCAGGCTCGATGCACGCGCAATCGGGTTCGTCAGGTAAAAATCCGTCACAGCATTGCGGAACGCGGCCTTACCGGGCTTCTTGACCGGGACAGGCTGCCAGGCGTTCTCGGGCACCTCATCGATCTTGCCCAAATGCGGATGCGCGGCGACCAAAGCCTGACGCAATTGCGCCATGCTGTCATATGGCAATGTGGCATCCATCTCAGCCGAGAGCGCCCGCAGGATCGCCCAGTTTTCCTTGGCTTCACCGGTCGGGAAGCCCGCGCGCATCGCCAATTGTGGGCGACCTTCAGTATTCACAAACAACCCGTTTTCTTCAGTATAGGCGGCCGAAGGCAGAATAATATCAGCGCGGTGCGCACCGCGATCGCCGTGGCTGCCCTGATAGATCACAAAAGCGCCCGGATCGATATCAACCTCGTCCGCGCCCAGGTTATAGATGACTTCGGCACCATCAAAAGCGGCTTCAAGCCCCCCTTCGGTTACCGCGCCGACATCCATCGCACCCACACGGCTTGCCGCTGTATGCAGGATCAACAGCTTGGAATTAGCGGCCTCTGCAGCCTTCATCGCTTGGCTCAGCACCGCTTCACCATCGACTTCATTCAGCGCGCCCATGCCAACGATCATCACGCCAGCGACGTCTTTTTTGTCCGAATGATCCATGCCAGCCAATTTGACCAGATCATCACGGCCCGTGCCGATCTGCATCACATCAAATGTCAGATCATCAGTCGTGCCGATCCGGGCCACCCGCGCGCCACCAGACCAGGCCTGACGGATGCGGGCATTCAAAACGGGTGCTTCGATCCGCGGATTGGTTCCGACCATCAGGATCATTTGCGCATCATCGATATCCTCGATGGCGGCGTTACCCACATAGGCAGAGCGGTTGCCGATTGGCAGTTTCGCACCATCGGTCCGGCATTCAACGTTTCCGCCCTGCCCTTCGATCAGCTGTTTGAGGGCAAAGGCAGCCTCAACCGGGGCCAGATCACCCACGAGGCCTGCGATTTTCTTGCCCTTCATTGCGGCGGCGGCGGCGGTCAGCGCTTCGGGCCAAGATGCTTTACGCAGCTTGCCGTTTTCGCGAATATATGGCGTGTCCAGCCGTTGGCGCTTTAGCCCGTCCCAGACAAAGCGGGTCTTGTCGGAAATCCATTCCTCATTCACGCCGTCATGGTTGCGCGGCAGAAAGCGCATGACTTCGCGGCCTTTGGTATCCACGCGGATGTTTGACCCCAGCGCGTCCATGACATCGATAGATTCGGTCTTGGTCAGTTCCCATGGGCGGGCCGTGAAGGCGTAAGGCTTCGACACCAGCGCGCCAACCGGGCAAAGATCAATGATATTGCCCTGCATATTCGAATCAAGCGTTTCACCCAGATAGCTGGTAATCTCGGCATCTTCGCCGCGGCCCGTCTGACCCATTTGGTGAATACCCGCGACCTCGGTCGTGAAGCGCACGCAGCGGGTGCAGGAAATGCAGCGGGTCATATGGGTTTCAACCAGCGGGCCGAGGTCCAGATCCTCGGTTGCGCGCTTGGGTTCACGGAAGCGGCTGAAATCCACGCCGTAGGCCATGGCCTGGTCTTGCAGATCGCACTCGCCGCCCTGATCACAGATCGGACAATCGAGCGGATGGTTGATCAGCAGGAACTCCATCACCCCTTCACGGGCCTTTTTGACCATAGGCGAGTTGGTTCTTACCACAGGGGGCTGGCCTTCGGGGCCGGGGCGCAGATCGCGGACCTGCATGGCGCAAGAGGCAGCAGGTTTGGGCGGGCCGCCCACAACCTCAACCAGACACATACGGCAGTTGCCCGCAATCGAAAGCCGTTCGTGATAACAAAAACGGGGAATTTCGATCCCCGCTTCTTCACAGGCCTGGATCAGGGTCATCGCCCCGTCTACTTCGACCTCTTTTTCATCAATGACGACTTTGCGCAGATCGGACATGGCGTGCCTTTATGTTCCCTATCACACAACCATACGCGGGGCGTCGGCTGCGCGTTGCCGCGTTCTACCGCGACAAGAGGCATGATGCCAGTCAGATTGATAAAAAAGCGACCAATTTTCACAGTAAAGACAACCAGCAAGGTCGCCGGATGCAAAAGCTGATCAAGGTTGGTCGCAAATCATGCATATGGAGCGCAAAGCGCGCATTGATCGCCCTTAACGCAAGAGCCAGCCAACACGGGTGTTGGCCGCCATCTGTGCACGGCCAACGGCGCAAAAGGATGCATCATCATCGGCATTTGCGCCAAGACGGGCCAGTTCGGCACGGGCCATGCCCTCAAGCCGATCCTTCTCCGCGCGATCATTCACATAATCGTCGATCTGATCGTCCGAATATCCAAGATCTCTGGCGTGGTCGCGTAAAGAGTTCAAAAACCCAAGGCCGCGCAATGTGCGTGGGCGCAAGCTGTCGCAGCGCTCAGATATCTCATAGGCCATGCCGACATGAATAATCCCGTCGCGCACATACTGGACGTCTTTCAGGGCGGTTTGCGCACAAACACTCCCTGCAAAGCCAATCACTGCGGCCATCATCCCAAAAGCAAAAACAGTTGTCTTTTTCATCTTACACTCTCCTCACAGCCCCGCATTGGGGCGGTCTGGTATGGATCAAGACATTGCCGTTCTGCCCGCGCTATTCAATATCAGGGGGCGGATATAAGATAATTTTGCACAAAACAGGGGGCGGTTGCTAACGCCGCCGCTGCCGTGTCGGGGCAATGCCCGCAGTACCTTTGCGCAAAAAAGCCAACGTCAGGATCAAACCAATTGCGGCCAAAACCCCGGCAGCGGCATAGGCCCACACCGGCGCAATCTCTGCCCGGACCGCTGCGATGGTGTACCATGATGGCACACCGCAAACTGCAAACGTAACAAGGGCCGCGCCAAAGCTCGCGGCCCCATCAAGATAATTTCGAAAGCTCATTGGTCGCCTTAGACAGGGACAAGCATGGCGCTCAACGCCGAATTCTCAAGCGTCTCGGCATCGGCTGCTGGGCACAAATCTGCGCCTGTCAGCTCGACACCGTGTTTGGCGGCAAAGCTACGCTCGCTCACATCTGTTTCGGTATCAATGGCATTGCGCAAAGCATTGGCAGACAGCGTGCCACGGCCAACCTCATTGCGCTTTTCATTCAACTCGGCATCCAGGATGGCGTCATAACGGTAACGCGCACAATTCTGCGCCACCTGATTTGCAATCTTGATCGTCGCAAAATACTGCGCCGTGGGCATCACAAACAATTTCTGTACCGCAGGATCATCAAAAGAGCGCGCAGCGCCCGAACCTGTTGCACAAGCGGCAAGCGTCAGTGTTGCCCCGATTATCAATCCACGAACCATCTTCATTCTGCAGCCATCCCCGCTAGCCGTTTATCTTTGATCCGGTCCTCGATCTCGTCCCGGAAATTCTTGATCAGACCCTGAATGGGCCATGCCGCCGCATCGCCGAGCGCACAAATCGTGTGCCCCTCAACCTGCTTGGTCACATCCAGCAGCATATCAATTTCATCAGGGGTTGCATCCCCTTTCACCAAACGGGCCATAACGCGCATCATCCAGCCGGTCCCTTCGCGGCAAGGGGTGCACTGGCCGCAGCTTTCATGTTTATAGAACTTGGACAATCGCCAGATCGCTTTGACCATGTCGACCGAGTTATCCATGACAATCACCGCCGCCGTTCCAAGGGACGAACCCTTTTCCTTGAGCGCATCAAAATCCATGATCGCATCACGCATATGCTCTCCGCGCACACATGGCACCGATGAGCCACCCGGGATCACGGCCTTGAGGTTATCCCAACCACCGCGAATGCCACCGCAATGCTTTTCGATGAGTTCTTCAAAGGAAATCGACATTTCCTCTTCAACCACACAAGGGTTGTTCACATGGCCGGAAATCGCAAACAGCTTGGTGCCCGCGTTGTTGGGACGCCCCATTGAGGCGAACCAATCGCCGCCCCGGCGCAGAATGGTCGGGACCACCGCAATCGATTCGACGTTGTTCACTGTCGTCGGGCAACCATAAAGGCCCGCGCCTGCCGGAAACGGCGGCTTCATGCGCGGCATGCCCTTTTTGCCCTCAAGGCTTTCGATCAAAGCGGTTTCTTCACCGCAAATATAGGCCCCTGCCCCATGGGTCAGGTAAATATCAAAATCCCAGCCCGACTTGGCAGCGTTTTTGCCAACAAGGCCCGCAGCATAAGCTTCATCAATGGCCGCCTGCAGGGCCTCTTTCTCGCGGATATATTCGCCGCGAATATAGATGTAGCAGGCATGGGCTTTCATCGCGAAACTAGCGATCAGGCAGCCTTCGACCAGCGTATGCGGGTCATGACGCATGATCTCACGGTCTTTGCAGGTGCCCGGCTCTGATTCGTCAGCATTGACCACCAGATAGGCCGGGCGACCATCGCTTTCCTTGGGCATGAAGGACCATTTCAGACCTGTGGGAAAACCCGCACCGCCCCGACCACGCAGGCCGGATGTCTTCATCTCATTGACGATCCAGTCGCGGCCCTTTTTGATGATGGCGGCGGTGCCATCCCAATGACCGCGCTTCTTCGCACCCGCAAGCGTCCGGTCATGCATGCCGTAAAGGTTTGTAAAGATCCGGTTTTCGTCTTTGAGCATTATGTCCCGCCCTTTTCATCCTGGCGTTGGCGCCAGAGCCTAAATATCCGCCACAGCCCAAAGCCGAAACCGCAGAGTGCCGCAAGATCAATCAGCAATCGCACGCGATTGGACCAGCCATATTCTTCACCGATCAGGCCCAGCAGAACCCATAAAGCACCGGTTCCGGCGATGATCAACGCGGCGCGTTGTCCTGCCTTACCTTGATCTGTGTGTCCGTGCTGCGTCATCTTGATCAGCTACCTAAAGCGTTTCGTCAGGCACGGAAAGTATTGCGCGCTGATTTCAGCGCGCAATACGCAAAATTTGATGAATGCGACCCTAGTAGACGCCGCCTTTCTTCACTTTGCTTGAAAATTCGGTTGCGCCGCCCGCAGCAAGTGTCTTGGCCTGCGCAACCCAGTCATCACGGGTGGCGCGGCCTTTGAAACCGGCCAGATTGTCATCCATCCAGGCTTGCTCAGCCGGACCCCATGCAGCGATCTGATCAAAATGGAACACGCCCATCTCGTGCAAAGTTGTTTCAAGCTTGGGCCCAACACCCTTGATCTGCTTCAGATCATCAGGGCCGCCCTCACGCGCAGCACTTAGAAATTCAGGCTTGCCTTCGGTCGCTGGCGCAGGCGCGGCAGCCTTTTCCTTTTTGGCCGCAGGCGCCTTCTTGGCAGCGGCTTTCTTTTCAGTGGTGGCCTTTTTCGCAGTGGTCGTTTTCTTGGCAGCCGCAGGTTTCTTGGCGGCAGTCTTCTCGGCTGCGGCAGGTTTCGCCGCTTCTTCCTTCACCACTTCTTTTTCAGGCGCTGGCTCTTTTGCAGCAGGCGCTTTTTCTTCTTCGACCGGCGCGGTGGTCGTGGCGGTAGCAGCGGCGGCCGAAGCAGCGGGCGCTGGCGCAGGTGCCGGTTCCGGGGTTGGCGCAGGTGCCGGAGCTGGCGCAGGCGTTGGAGCAGCGGCGGAAGCCGGCGGCGTAATCGCCTCATCACCTGTTTGCTGCCAGCCAAGCATCAAGATGACCAAAACAATTGCGCCAATAATGATGCCCAGGAAAAGGGCGCCGAAAAAGCCATATTTGAAAAAGATCAGGGCGATAAGCGCGGCAAGGACGCCGAAAGCGGCGGCAATGGCAATCATCGCACGGCTGATTGGTGCAGTATCTTTCATGGATTTTCTTCTCCCTCAGGTGGCCGCGTTGCAGCCTGCAGACTATTCGTTCGTAGCTCAGCAGCCTAAGCAAGCCGAGCGCTGAATTTATCTGTACCTGAAACAGGTCAAAACACGAAATATTTTGTGATCGACCGGTGGCTTAGACGACAAAAAGGCGCAAAAAAGCAGCAACACCGACAACCATAGATAGATCAGGACTGTTATTGCCACTATGGCGCAACGGTCCGTTGTTTAGGATTTGCCTGCCAAATCCTTGGCCTGCTGCATCCAATTGTCACGAGTGATACGGCCTTTGAATTTCAGGCGGTTATCAACCCACGCGACCTCGGCATCGGTCCATTTTGCGATCTGGTCGAAATGCCAAAAGCCCAGCTCATTCAAAAGCGCTTCAAGCTTGGGTCCAACGCCCGAAATCAATTTCAGATCATCAGCCCCGGCTTTGCGTGGTGCTGACATGGTGCGCGGCTTCTTTTCAGCTGTCGCAGCGGGCGCGGCGTCAGTCTTGGGCTTGGCAGCAGCCTTGGGCTTTGCCGCTTTTGCCTTGGGCGCCGCCGCTGCTTTCTTGGGTGTCTTTTTCGGGGCAGCCTGACCAGTGCCATCCTTCACCCAAGGGGTCAACAAAGGCACTTCGGACCCGTCGATACGTTTGACAGTATCACCAATATCCACAGCAGCCTGCGCGCTAGCGTTATATTGCGTCTTGCCGCTGTCACTGCTGCGCAGCGATGTCAAACCCTTCAGCGGCTCTGACGCATAACGGCCATTCTGCGGGCCGGGGACCGGCACTTTACCTGCGGCCAATTCATCGATGATCTCGCCCAAACGTTCGGCAGTCAGATCCTCGTAATAATCCTTACCGATTTGGGCCATCGGGGCATTCGCACAAGAACCGAGGCATTCGACCTCTTCCCATGAAAACTTGCCATCGGCAGATAGCGCGTGGGGCTGGTCGGCGATCTTCTCTTGGCAGACGCCAATCAGATCCTCGGCCCCGCAAATCATGCAAGATAGCGTGCCGCAAACCTGAATATGAGCGACCGAGCCCACGGGCTGCAGTTGAAACATGAAATAGAATGAGGCCACTTCAAGCGCGCGGATATAGGCCATATCCAACATCTCGGCGATATGTTCGATGGCCGGGCGGGACAACCAGCCCTCTTGTTCCTGGGCACGCCAAAGCAAAGGAATAATGGCCGAGGCCTGACGACCTTCGGGGAATTTCTTCATCTGCGCGGCGGCCCATTTTTGGTTGTCGGGCGTGAAAGCAAAGCTGTCGGGTTGCTCAGGATGAAGACGACGCAGCATGAAATAACCTCGGCTAGGGGCTCGGTTGGCAGGGTAATCCCGTGTTGGTTCCGACCTACACCGAAGCCTGCCAATTGACAACGGTCAGAACCGTCACCGCCCTTTATTCAGCTGCGCCGTTGGCCATGCGCCCGATTGGGCGCATGGGGCTGCCGGATTAGGCAGGGCAAGTCTCGGTGATAACGCGGATATTGGCGCCATCAGCAGTGGCACGGCCTTCGGATTGGAGGGCAACAATAATCGTTTCCAGATCACCCACGCCAACCGTAGCCTGGCTCATGATCGTGGTGACATTGCCGGCCGTCATCAGACAACCATTCGCCTCAACCGCCGCGACAAAGCGCTCCTTGGCCGATTGCGGGTTCACAACGGGCGCAGGTTCCTCGATTGGCGCGGGTTCGGCCACTGGGGCAGAAACGGGGATCGGCACGGCGCAGGCAGACAAAGCAGCAACACAGGCAAGCGCAAGATAGTGTTTCATGGGGGTATTCCTTTTCAGATCACTGCTGTTTTGGGGCAGATGATCACAAAAGGCCGCGGGCAAGGTCAATCAGAAAGATAGCCACTGCGCCAGCAACCGCCGCTTTGATCAGCCGGTTTCGGCCACGGGCCACAAGAGCGCCCGCAATGCCAGCGCCTGCGCCATAGGCCAATAACCAAAGATTGAATGTAATTGTCACTCTCGCGCTCCACTCCAACGGAAAACTTTACGGGTTCGAGGTTTCGCAATTGCGCTCGCGCAATACGAACGACTGATCCTCTGTCTCGACTTCTTCGAAATGTACATCGAAACGCTGCTCAATCTTCGCGTCGACATCAACACCAAAACTATCAAGTTTCTGTTCAAGCATCGGTGCCAGCCGCGTGTGATGTTCAAGCGGCACCGACAAATTGGTCAAAAATGATACGATCAGGCGCTCACGAAAAACATCTTCATCAGGAAAATCGGAACGGTGTAGCTCCACACGGCAGTTTACCGCCATATCCGCAAAGAACCCGACCGTAAGGTCAGCCGTTTGATCCATAGTCAGGCTATCAATGCGCGACAACGCTTCTTCATAGTCATCCGCCCAGGCGGGCACCGAAAGGCACGCCGCAAAAACCGGCGCAAACAGAAAACGCAATAGCACTACCGATCAATCTCACCAAAAACGACATCCATCGTCCCGATGATCGCGGCCACGTCTGCCAACTGATGGCCCTTGCAGATATAATCCATCGATTGCAGATGCAGATAGCCCGGTGCGCGCAGCTTGGCCCGGTAGGGCTGGTTTGACCCATCCGCCACCAGATAAACACCAAATTCGCCCTTTGGGGCCTCAACCGCCGCGTACACCTCACCTTCGGGGACGTGGAAGCCTTCGGTGTAAAGTTTGAAATGGTGGATCAGCGCCTCCATTGAGGTCTTCATCTCACCACGTGTCGGCGGGGTCATCTTGCCCCGGGCCATCACATCACCTTTTTCATGGCGCAGCTTTTCGCAGGCCTGCCGAATGATTGAGGTCGACTGACGCATCTCTTCCATGCGGCAAAGATAACGATCATAACAATCGCCATTCTTGCCGACGGGCACCTGAAATTCGAATTCATCATAGCATTCATAAGGCTGGGCTCGGCGCAAATCCCAAGCAAGGCCAGAGCCACGTACCATCACGCCAGAATAGCCCCATTCCAGAATGTCTTCTTCGGTGACGATCCCGATATTCGCGTTACGCTGTTTGAAAATACGGTTTTCGGTCAGCAGGTTGTCGATATCGTCCAGGAATTTGGGGAACTCCACGGCCCATTGATCAATATCCTCAATCAGCTGATCCGGCAGGTCCTGATGGACACCGCCCGGGCGGAAATAAGCCGCGTGCAACCGGGCACCGCAGGCGCGCTCATAAAAGACCATCAGCTTTTCACGCTCTTCAAAGCCCCAAAGCGGCGGGGTCAGCGCGCCGACATCCAGCGCCTGCGTGGTGACGTTCAGCAAATGATTCAGAACGCGGCCAATCTCGGAATAAAGGACGCGGATCAGGCTTGCGCGACGGGGCACCTCAGTCTTGGTCAGCTTTTCGATGGCCAGACACCAGGCATGTTCCTGGTTCATCGGGGCGACGTAATCGAGCCGGTCAAAATAGGGCAGGTTCTGCAGATAGGTGCGCGATTCCATCAGCTTTTCAGTACCGCGATGCAAAAGGCCGATATGGGGATCACAGCGTTCAACGATCTCGCCATCCAGTTCCAGCACAAGCCGCAACACGCCGTGGGCCGCAGGGTGTTGCGGGCCGAAATTGATGTTGAAATTGCGAATCTGCTGTTCGCCCGTGGCGGCATCCGTCGACCCATCGTCGTAGGTATTTGTCCGAATATTGCCGTCCATCATGGTCTAGCCCTTTGCGCGGTTATCTTGCCACCGTTGTGGCAGGGGGCCGATATTGCGGGCCACCCATTCATAATGTTCGTTCAACAGTCCCAACGCCCGGGGGCGCAGCTTGTCCAGCATAACGACCTCAGGGCCTTCATGCACGGCTGTTTTAACCTCTGCGGCCACAGGTGCAATCCCCAGAAAATCGCAAATTGCCGCCGTACCATCCGTTGTAAACAGCTCTTCGGTGAATTGCACGTGTAACCGGTCTTCCGGGACGACGCGCCGCAGCTTGCGGATGATCTTGGGATAGTCGCCGCGCGCAAGGATATGGCGCTCATGGTCGCGGTTCAGCATCCGGTAAAGAATGTTATTGGCCTTCTTCTCATAGACCTCATGGTCCTGACGCTGACGGCGGGCCTGCATCCGGATATGCGACCAAAGCCGATCTAGCGGGTCGCGGATCAAAAGGACAACTTTTGTATGTGGGTGCACACCCATCATCCGGGCCAGAAACTCATCTGGCAAGGTCGCGTAATTGGGCGTCATATCCGCCACCAGCTTGGGGTTGCCGCGGCCCTCTGTCAGCCAGGCGCGATAGGCCGCATCCCCTGCCCTGTCGCCTTCAAGCACCGCCAAAAGCCCCTTCATCTCATTGATGCGCCGATCAAGGTTCTTGACCTTCCAGCCCTGCCCGGCCTCGCGGGCCTCAATTTTCATATCGCGCAATTCACGCAACCTGACGCGGAAAACGGTGGCCTGCTTGTCCAGCGCTTCAGGCTCAAACGTATCCCAATAATGCGCCTCTTTCACGGCGGGCATAGCGCAGTCTGGGTGATCATGCAGATAGCGATAAAGCCAAGACGTCCCGGCCTTGGTGGCACCGACGCAGAAAAGAACGTTGGTTTCGGACATCATAAGGGCGCGGGCTTAGCTGTTGTAGATCGCGATAAGTGCGATGCATTGCACAATAAACAAAACAAAGCGGATCCAAAACCAATACATGGTTCATCAGCCTTCGGGCGCATATTTCGCCATGACCTCGGCCTCGGTCATCAATTCCGTTTCATTGGCCAACGCATAGCAGCCGGGCTTGCGGTCAATGAAAATCTGGCTGGTCAGTGTGAATTGGGACGGATCGTCAAAGCAATGGATCGAGACGCTTTGATGGCTGCCATCCTGCGTTTGCCAAACCAATGAGGACCCGCAAGTTTTACAAAAAATGCGCTCGCCCCATTCAGACGCTTTGTAAGATCCTATGGGGGCGCCTTCGTCAAACTGAACGCTGTCAGCGCAATAGACGTTGATAAACATCCCGCCAGTCCAAGCATTACATTGGCCGCAATGACAAACACCCGCATCAAACGATGTAGGGGTGGCGGTAAAGCCGCAAGCACCGCACATGCATTTGCCGCGCAGCGCCGCCATCAGCCCGCCTTCTCGTCTTTCTTTTCATCCCCCGGCAGGATGTATTCTGCGCCCTCCCAAGGGGACATGAAATCGAACTGGCGGTATTCCTGCACCAGCTTCACCGGTTCATAGACAACGCGCTTTTGCACATCGTCATAGCGGACCTCTGTATAGCCGGTGGTCGGGAAATCCTTGCGTAGCGGAAAGCCCCGGAAGCCATAATCGGTCAGGATGCGGCGCAGATCGGGATGGCCAGAAAACAGGATCCCGAACATATCAAACACTTCGCGCTCAAACCAATTGGCAGATGGATGCACCGCAATGATCGAAGGCATCATATCCTCTTCGCGGATTTGCACGCGCAGGCGGATGCGGTGGTTTTGGTACATGCTCAGGAAATGATACACGACATCAAAACGCTTGGCGCGGGTCGGGTAATCAACGGCCGTGATATCCACCAAGGTTGAAAAGCGGCAGGACTGATCGGTTTTCAAAAACTCAACAAAGCTGACCAGCGATGACGGCGCGACCGTGACAGTCAACTCATCATTGGCCACTTCCCAAGACAGCACACAATCCGTGCGCTTGAGTTCCAGATGTGCGCCGAGTTCGTTCAATGCTTCGGTCATCTGACAATCGTCCCCGTCCGGCGGATTTTGCGTTGCAGCTGCAAGATACCGTAAAGCAGCGCCTCAGCGGTCGGCGGGCAGCCCGGCACATAGACATCGACCGGCACAATACGGTCACAACCACGCACGACAGAGTAGCTATAGTGATAATAACCGCCACCATTGGCGCAAGACCCCATGGAAATCACATAGCGCGGCTCTGGCATCTGATCGTAGACCTTGCGCAAAGCCGGGGCCATTTTGTTAGTCAAGGTACCCGCGACAATCATCAGATCCGACTGGCGGGGGGATGCGCGGGGGGCGGTGCCAAAACGCTCAAGATCATAGCGCGGCATCGAGGTATGCATCATCTCGACCGCGCAGCAGGCCAAACCAAAGGTCATCCAATGCAGACTGCCGGTACGGGCCCAATTGATGATATCGGCGGTGCTGGTGACAAGAAAACCCTTGTCCTGCAGTTCTGAATTGATCAGCTGCGCGCCGTGCTCTTTATCGGCCCCAACCGAAGTCCCGGTCATCACGCCCATGGTGGCTCCCTTTTGCTGGCAGAGTAGCTGCCGGTGGCTTGCTTTAGCATGTAGCTCTCTGGGCAGGCCGCGTCAACGCGCGCGGGGTGGGTGCGAAGTAAGATCGCAGCAATCTTTGTATCAAACAGGACAACGGTGATCACCGGGCTTTGCTACGATGATTCTAATAGCAATTTATTAAGGAGAATTTCGATGAAAACCGGCCAAGCCCAAGCAGCGACCAACCGAATGGTTGAAGTTCCAATCCCGCAGGCCAACACGGCACGTCAACGCAACGGATTGATTGGCGGATTGCGGTTTATGATGAACGAAGGGGCACGGCGCTTGCCGAACCCCATCACCATGGGCGAACGGACGATAAATAGAATAGCGCAGATCGGGTCCAGCATCAGCAATGCATTGGGAAATATCACTGCGCGCTTCAGCCCATCGCAATCAACACAGCCGACAACCGACCAGCATGGGCGGGACAGCTATCATGAGCCCTTTTTTGAAGAGACGGTCTTTGTAGATGACGAGACGTCCAGTACGGGCGCAGAAAGCGCCGACAGCATGCAGACCAACGCGGGTGGCTACCTTGAAAGCTGGTCAGATCCGGGTCGGGACTAGGGCCCGCGCGAATCTTTTCCGTGCATTCCCCTAGATCAATTGGAACAGCGTGTCGCCGCTTCAACTCACGATAGCGGCGTCAGGCGCGACAGGTGGTCACTCCCACTCCAGCGCGCCTTTTTTCCACTCATAGGCAAAGCCGATGGTCAGGATGGCCAGAAACAGCATCATCGACCAAAACGCCGTCAGGCTGATATCAGCAAAGGCCACGGCCCAGGGGAACAAGAATGCGACCTCAAGATCAAAGATGATGAATAGGATCGCGACCAGATAAAAGCGGACGTCGAATTTCATCCGGGCATCATCAAATGCATTAAAGCCGCATTCATAGGCTGATACTTTCTCGGGATCGGGGTTGCGCACTGCAACAATGGCAGCGGCAAGAATCAGGATCAGCCCCAACGCGATAGCAAGGCCCAGAAAAATCATGATCGGCAGATATTCGGCAAGCATTTCCTGCAAAGCGAAGCCCTTTCCCAACGACGTGCTAAATGAAAGCTGTGATCTGCATAGCCAAGGCCCCCGCGATGGTCAACTCGGCGGGGATGCGGCGCTTTGTAAAATTGCAGGTTTTATTTGGCGCGTTTGACGGCAGGATCACGCGGCGACAACACCGCAGCTGCCACCGACAGGAAGGACACACCATGGGCCAAGCCATTGGCACGCGCGGGCTCTGACAGGATCGTGTCGGCGATCTCGGTCATATTGTCCGCCTGCTGATCAGCCAGCCAGAACATCAGATGCATACCCAATGTGAAATCGCCGGGCATTTCGGACACGGTCACACGGCAACCATGCGGGGTTTGCGTGAATGTCTGCGAGGTCGCAGCGACACTGCCATCGCCCAAAACCAGCATCACCTGATGGCTGTTTTCATCCGAATGCAACACACGGGCCGCAACACGGGCCACAAAAGGTTGGTCAGGCGCTTCGGGGTCTGCCACTTGGGGTGCCACAATTGCGACATCAAACAGGCCGTCCGAATCTGCTGGTCCGCACAAAATACGGCCGCGGCGGGTCTCAGGCTGCAACGCAAATTGGCGATGTGCTACACCGACCGAGCATGCAATATCCATACGGCCGCCCACACGCAGGCGCAAAGCAGGGCCCGCATAGGTCAACGCAGTCAGGACCGCGCGCACAGCCCACATAATCGCACCAGCGCCAAGCACGGCGAAAGTGACCAGCATTGCATAGGCCGCACTCGCGTTCTCGGCAGGGAACATACCCGCCAGCGTTTTGATCCAAGATACTGAAATCACGAGTAAAGATAGGGATACTGACAGGCTCAGTGTCTCTAGTGTGACATTCGGAAACAGGCTGACATGACCAACGACCAAAAGCGCAATGGCAATCGCGCCAATCATCGCTCTGTTTGGCGAAATCATCATCGGATCCATCAGGGCCGTCAGCAGCAAAACACAGACCGGCATAGCAACGGCCAACACCACAAGACGGCGCAAACGCGTCACGCGGTAAATGATCTGTTCCGGGGTCGGCCACTCAAATTGCATATCGGTCTCCTAACAAAGACCTTAAGAACCGGTGAATCCGTCCGAATTGAGACCGAAATCTGACAATCTCACTGTGACGTAAGGTCCCAAGCCGGTTTCCGCCGATCAAAAAAGGCCGAAATACCCTCTTCGGCCTCTTCGCTGTGCCATTGGGCAATCAGCGCATCGACCGAGTTTGCGATCACAGCCTCATCAATGACAGGGCCCAGCGACCGGGCAAAAGCTTTGGCGGCAGCCACAGCCCCCGGGGCGCAGGCCAGGTAGGGGGCAACCTCTGCCGCGACGGCGCTGTCCAGCTCACCCGCGGGCACAGCGCGCGCGGCGATCCCCAACCGCACGGCCTCACCCGCATCAAAAATACGGCCCGACATAAAGACCTGACGCGCGCGGGCCTCACCCATGCGGGCCAATACATAGGGGCCAATCGTGGCGGGGATCAGCCCCAGCTTGGTTTCTGTCAGCCCGAATTTCACATGATCGGCGGCGATAACCATATCGCAGATACAGGCCATCCCGACCCCGCCGCCCAGCGCATTGCCATGAATGCGCCCGATAACGGGCTGGGGCAGCGTGTTCAGACGATGCAACATGCGGGCGATCGATTGGGCGGCTGCCGTTTTCATTGCTGCATCACCAGCCATTTGCGCGCGCATCCAGGCCAGATCTCCGCCTGCGCAAAATGAAGGGCCCTGCCCGGTCAGCACAACCACACGAATGTCGCCGCGCTGCGCAATATCATCCCCCGCCGCCTGCAGCGCATCAATAAGCGCCTGAGACAAGGCGTTATGTTTTTCGGGACGGGCCAGCGCAAGGGTGGCAACACCACGTTCGTCAACATTCAGATCAATCATCGCATTCCTTTCGCCAATTCGACGGCCTCCGCAATCACGTCGCGGTCAACGCCGGTTTGATAACCGTGGGTCGCCAACATCGCCAAAACAGCCTCAGTCGCGACATTCCCCGGCGCACCGGGCGCATAGGGACAGCCCCCCAACCCGCCCACAGCCGTATCAAATTCGCGCAGACCTAGCTCCAAAGCCACCGCAATATTGGCCAATGCCTGTCCGCCAGTGTCATGAAAATGTCCGGCAAGCTGGGTCACCGGCACTTCCTGTGCCACTTTTGAGATCATCGCAGCGACAGTTTCGGGCGTGCCCTGGCCAATCGTATCACCCAAGGACAAAGGCATCGGGGCGATGGCGCGCAGCGTGCGGGCGACCTGCGCGACAGCAGCCGGATCAACAGGCCCCTCAAACGGGCAATCCGTCACGCAGGAAATATAGGCGCGCAAGGGGACACCCGCTGCCTCAGCGGCACGGACAACCGGCGTCAAATTCTCAATCGATTGGGCAATCGTGCAATTCAGATTACTTTGTGAAAACGTCTCAGAAGCAGAAACAAACACCGCCACCTGGTAAGGCACATCCGGCTGGCGCGCGGCCTCAAAGGCCACCCAGCCCCGCATATTCGGCACCAAAACGCTATAGCGCAAACCCTGCACCACCGGCAGCTTTGGCAATAACTGATCGGTATCGGCCATCTGCGGCACCCATTTCGGGCTCACAAAGCTGCCGACCTCAATCTCAGACAGACCCGACCCGGCAAGCAGCTCAATCAGGGCCAGCTTGTGCTCCAGCCGGATCACACCCACCTCGTTTTGCAAGCCGTCACGGGGGCCAACCTCATTCAACCGCACAAATTCCTGCATATCATTTTGCCCCAAATACTTCTGGGGAGGCCCGCCAAGGCCGGGGGAAGCGCCCCTTCATGGCGTGGGCTCCCACGGCGGATAAAAGTCCTGCGCATAAAGCCCCGACCCATCCGGCAAGGCGCGCTGATAAGCAGGACGTTCCTGCAAACGCTCAAACCAGGCGGCAAGCCGGGGGAATTCATCCAGATGTACAAAATGCGCCGCCATATAGACCGCCTGTCCCACGCCAATGTCCGCTGCGGAAAATCGGCTTAGCAAATAGCCGCCCTGCAAAGCGTCATCGACGCAGCGCAGGGTTTTGGCCAAACGGGCGGCCTCTAGCCGCATCACAATGGGTGAACGCATGTGATCTTCATACAGCGCGATGTGCTGCTGGGTCAGCGCAGCAACATGCTGGCTGATGGTCTCGGCAAAATGGATCCAGTTTACCCATGCGGGCCATTCAGGATCGCTTTGATCCCGCCCCAGACCCTTGGCGGGAAAACGGGCGCAAAGATATTCCGCGATCGCGCCGCTTTCAGTCAGCACGATGTCGTCGACTTCCAGGGTTGGAACGCGGCCTGCAGGGTTCAGCGAACGATACGGCTCTTCGCGCAGTGTTTTGTCGAACGGGTAGACCTGCAGCTCAAATGGCACATCCAGCTCATAAAGCAGCCACAAGCTGCGCATTGAGCGGGTCTGCGGACAATGATGAAGCCGGATCACGACAGGGGCTCCAAGGCGACCATCAAAGCGCCAGCCGCAACCTGATCTCCAGCAGAAACCGCAACCGATATCACTTTGCCATCACGCGGCGCGGGCAAAACATGCTCCATCTTCATGGCCTCCAAAACAGCCAGCCGGTCCCCAGCCGCCACATGCTGTCCCGGGGTGGCCACCATCTCGGTAACAAGGCCAGGCATCGGGGCCAGCACCGTATCACCTGCCGCCGCAGTGGTCGCGCGGTCCAGCGGATCGATTAATGTGAACGCAATAGGCTCGGCACCAAAAACGGTGACGCAATCGGCATGGCGAATGGCAGGCATACCCCAATGCGCGCCGAACCGGGTCAATGACACCGTTTCTTCGTCCAGAATAACGTCAACTTGATCGGGGCTATGCACCACCAGGCGGGGATGATAGGTCCTGTCCGCCCAAGCGAGTGCGATCACAGTTTGCAAAGGGTCCCACAGGCTGAACCCTGTCAAAACGTCCCGAGGCAGCGCAGCAGCGGTGACAGCAGCAATGGCGATCTCTGACAGCGTCGGGATCAAGGCCGCTGTCAGATCTTCACCCGCCCGCGCAATCAAACCGGTATCCACATCACCGGCGACAAAATCGTGATGACGGGCGAGCCGGCGCAAGAACCCTAAATTGGTTACAGCACCTGCAACATGGGTCTGCTGCAAAGCGGATGATAACGCGCGGCAGCATGACGCCCGGTCGGCGGCATGCACTGTCAGCTTGGCAATCATCGGATCATACCAGGGCGAAATCTCGGAACCGGCTGTCACACCGCTATCGATGCGTGCATCATCGGGGAATGCCAAATGATTGATGACGCCCGTCGCAGGCAGGAAACCGGCAGGGACATCTTCGGCGTAAAGTCGGGCTTCCATCGCGTGCCCGGAAAGGGTCAGATCCTCCTGCGCAGCAGGCAAAGCCTCACCTGCTGCAACACGCAGCTGCCATGCAACCAAGTCAATTCCGGTGACGGCTTCGGTCACCGGATGCTCGACCTGAAGCCGGGTGTTCATTTCCATGAACCAAAACCCATCCGGGCGTAGGGGGCCCGAGCCATCAACGATGAATTCAACCGTGCCCGCACCGGCATAACCAATCGCTTTGGCCGCCGTGACAGCTGCCTGCCCCATGGCTGCGCGCATTTCATCAGTCATGCCCGGCGCCGGCGCTTCTTCAATCACCTTTTGGTGGCGGCGCTGTAACGAACAATCACGTTCGAACAAGTGTATCGCATCCGCGCCATCCCCGAAAATTTGCATCTCGATATGCCGTGGCGCCGCGACATATTTCTCAATCAAGACATCCGCGTTCCCGAAAGCGCTCTGTGCTTCAGCTTGCGCGGAGGCCAAATTTTCTAGAAAATTTGGTGCAACCTCGACCAAACGCATCCCCTTGCCGCCACCGCCTGCCACCGCCTTGATCAACACCGGGTAACCGATCTCAGCCGCTTTTTTAGCTAAAAAAGCGGCGTCCTGCGTCCGGCCATGATACCCCGGAACAACTGGTACACCAGCCTCAACCATCAGCGCTTTGGCTGCGTCCTTCAAACCCATCGCACGGATCGCCTGCGCCGACGGGCCAATAAAAACCAGCCCTGCCGCCTCAACGGCGTCAACAAAATCCGGGTTCTCAGACAGAAAGCCATAGCCCGGATGGATCGCCTGCGCGCCGGCCTCCAACGCCGCCTGAATAATCAACTCGCCACGCAAATAGCTGTCCACCACCGGTGCCGGACCCAGCCGCACAGCCTCATCCGCCTGCCGGACATGAAGCGCATCCTTGTCCGCATCTGAATAGACAGCCACCGTCTGCACGCCCATCTGGCGGGCGGTCTTGATAACCCGGCAAGCAATCTCGCCTCTATTGGCGATCAGGATTTTAGTGAACATTGCGCGCCCTCACAGGAAATTCCTTCAGGATATCATCCAGATCGCACCTTAACTTTGATAAATCGTCGGCACCCACATCGAAGGAAATCGTCTCTTGTTCTTTCGCCCCACTCGACCAAATACGGGCGGACACAGCGGTCTTATCCGTGTCTGCGTTCTTGGTCAGCACAAGCTCAAAATAGGGTTCCATCGGCACAAGCTTCGCCATCGGTGCGCCAGCGATCATCGCGCTGAGTTCCTCATGAAACTGATGCAATTCATCGGTCCGTAAACATGGGTCCCGGTTGATGCCCAAGGTTTTCCCAGCACGGATGTCAACAACCAACCAATTCCCGTCCCAGTAGTCAGCGGCATCAGGGAATTGGTAACCCAATACTGCAACGGTCACCGGATCAATCTGCAAACCCAGTTGTGCCCGCCCTACCACCATGATGTCGACGTCCGGTCGGTCAGGTGATCCGTCACAAACGCAGGAAGCGGCCAGTCGTCTTTCGTCATTCCGGTTGTCGACACCTTCGCCCCGCTGCGGGTTGCATGCTTGTGCAGATCATCATGCAGGGTGATCTCCAAGCCGGCCAATGCCGCATCGACCTTGCTTTGGGTCTCTATGATCTGGCTTTCCATTTTCTCCGCATCGCTTTTGCCCCGCAAAAACCGCGGGATCGGCAAGGCAGTCCACACAACTTTACCGGCTGAGCTGGCGACCAACAAAACAACGTATGCCGCAAACACGCCGATGGCCTCAGGAATGGAGCCGGCCGCGAGTCCCCAATCCAACCAACCAGACCCACCTTCACGGCCCTTCGCGTTCGCCTGTCGTGCTTGCTCAAACTCGTGCGAAAAGCTCTCCCGAAACTGCCGGGCGAAGGCACCACGCGCAAAGTCACTGCGCCCCGCCCAGACCTTTAACCGTGGCCGAACGAACATACCGCTGCGCGACCGTTCCACGAATTGCTCAAAATCGAAGATGAAGAAATAATCTTCCGGATCGGGGCTGTTGTGGATCACATAGACCGGGATATCGACGGTCTTGCCCAGGGTGGGCATTTTTACGGACGGGATGTTATCCCAAATACGATCCTTCAATCCACGCATCAAAGCCCCCCGCATTTTGCTGGAGTACATACGGCATCTGTACGCATTCTGTACGCCATCTGCATCACATCCGGAACACGCCAAAGCGTGTCTCCTCAATCGGGGCGTTACAGGCCGCCGACAATGACAGCGCCAGCACCTCGCGGCTTTTGCGCGGGTCGATGATGCCGTCATCCCAAAGCCGCGCGCTGGCATAAAGCGGATGCGATTGTTCTTCGAACATATCAATCGTGGGCTGCTTAAAGGCCGCCTCTTCGGCCTCAGACCAAGCGCTACCGCCCCGTTCAATTGCGTCGCGTTTCACCGTCGCCAGCACACCGGCCGCCTGCTGCCCCCCCATCACGCTGATACGAGACGTGGGCCAGGACCACATGAAATGCGGGCTATACGCCCTACCGGACATACCGTAATTGCCGGCCCCAAAAGACCCGCCAACGACCATGGTGATCTTGGGCACCTTCGTTGTGGCAACGGCAGTGACCATCTTGGCACCATGCCGCGCAATGCCTTCGTTTTCGTATTTTTGACCAACCATGAAGCCGGTGATATTCTGCAGGAAAATCAAAGGAATATTTCGCTGGCTACACAGCTGCACAAAATGCGCACCCTTCTGCGCGCTTTCCGAAAACAGCACGCCGTTATTGGCCACAATCCCGCAGGGCCAGCCATCAATATGGGCAAACCCGCAAACCAGCGTTTCGCCAAATCGGGCTTTGAATTCATCAAAGCGCGAACCATCGACAATGCGGCGGATCACCTCGCGGATGTCATAGGGCGTACGCAGATCAGCGGGGACCACATCGAACATCGTGTCCGGGTCAAGTTTGGGGGCTCCAGACGTTAACCGATTGACATGAAATGTTTTATCCGAAGCACATGACGCCACTGCTTGACGCGCAAGCGCCAGCGCATGGGCGTCATCTTCGGCCAGATAATCGGCAACGCCGGACAAGCGCGTATGCACATCACCGCCACCTAAATCCTCGGCAGAGACAACCTCTCCGGTCGCTGCTTTCACCAAGGGCGGACCTGCCAGAAAGATCGTACCCTGCTCTTTGACGATGATCGACACATCGGCCATGGCAGGCACATAAGCGCCACCTGCGGTGCAAGAGCCCATGACAACAGCGATCTGCGGAATGCCCTTCGCGGACATCTGAGCTTGATTATAGAAGATGCGGCCAAAGTGGTCGCGATCGGGAAAAACTTCATCCTGGTTAGGCAGGTTCGCCCCGCCGCTATCGACCAGATAGACACAAGGCAGATGGCAGGCCTCAGCGATCTCTTGCGCGCGCAAATGCTTTTTGACGGTCATCGGATAATAGGTGCCACCCTTCACGGTGGCATCATTACAAACGACCATGACCTGCACCCCATTCACAAGGCCCACCCCGGCGATCACGCCCGCACAAGGGGCCGCACCATCATACATGCCATGGGCGGCGGTCGCCCCAACCTCCAGGAAGGGAGACCCCGGATCAAGCAGCCCGGCTACGCGGTCGCGCGGCAGCATTTTACCTCGGGAAAGATGGCGGGCACGGGATTTTTCACCGCCGCCAGCAGCCGCATCGCGGGCAACGGCCTGAACAGCGGCCAGCGCCGCCTCATGTGCGTCACGGTCACTCAATATGGGGCCTCCAAATGGCTGTGCAGCTCAAGCACCCGGTCTGCAGTCATGTCCAGCATGCAGCCCGTTGAGACTAAAGAGCGCATCGTTCCTTCCTGAAAAATCGCCCAGTTGAATGCGCAATCGGCATCACGAAAGGCGATCCAGGCACGCTGTGCATCGCGCAGCGCCTCAACCCGGGACCGACCGGCATTCGTGTCATCCGCATCAAGCGCGCCCATATCAGCGCGTAAATCCCCATAGACGGTGTTCAGCAGCTCATCCCAAATAGCCGTTTCGGACGACACGCACGAGGCCATGCCAACGGTCGTATAGCCGCCCTCCGATCGCTCCATGCACATTTCAGCGGCAGCGCCGATGCAGCCGGGTGGGTTCAGGTTGCCTGCTGTTGCGTCAAAACAGGCCAGCACCGCATCGCGGTCAACCGGATACTCTTGCGCCAAGGCGGGTGTGGCGAGTGCCATCAGGGTCAGGGAAAGGCGGATCATGCTTGGGGACCTTCCGGTTCGGGTAATGCGGCGCCGCGCGGCCCGACAAAATAGGTGGTGATCAAGCCGCTTTGATGAGTGCAACTGATCACCATGCGAATAGCCTTGTCGGGATGCGGCGCGGCGGCGCAATCGGTTGCCTCAGCCCCCTCTGGCGCACTGGCCATATAAGCGGCGGCGTAGTGGTTGATGATTTCGGTTTCGCTGGGGATTTGACCAGCGCGCAGACCCAAATAAGCCGCAAAGGCAGCAAGAGCCGCTATAGGAAGAAAAAGGGCATTACGCATCATTCGTCTAACGCCTCAAGTTCCAATGTTCGCGCCTTTATCTGATACACTATGCGACTTTGAAAGGATGCCTCCCGCAGGTGGCACAACGCTTCTTCTTCGACACCGAAGGACTCAAACAGCCTTATTTCGGCGGCTGTCGGGCAAAGATCCGCGGCTGTTCCGCTCAATACCTCTTGAGATCGCTCAAGCTGCAACATGAGCGAACGTGCAAGCAAGCTCTCTTTGCCTCGCGCTGCAGCTTCGACTCTCGAGATCGGAAAACCAGATGCAACATCCTGCGTTCTCATCCTTAGTTTTTCAATGACACCAGCGACGCATGTATCGGGTTCATCAAGAACCAAGCAAATCTCCACAGAGATCGAAACGCAGTCTGTTTCGATTTGTCCCGCAAAATCACTGGGATCGAACGGGGCGCAGCTTTGCGTCAGACGACAACTCAGATTTTCATATTTGGCGACGGCTTGTTGCTCATAGGCAGGACCGACGCACCTACTGTAGTATTCCAACGCCATGTCCTGCGCTGCAAGCCGGACAGGTAACAGCACCCACAATAAGACAAGCCACTTCATCCCATCGCCCCCATCATCTCGCGCCCGATCAGCATCCGGCGGATCTCGGACGTCCCGGCCCCGATCTCCATCAGTTTCGCGTCGCGGAACAGCCGCGCGACGGGCGCGTCGTTCAGGAACCCTGCCCCGCCCAGCGCCTGCACCGCCTGATGGGCCTGTTTCATCGCTTCTTCGGACGCATAAAGACAGCAGGCCGCCGCATCTTGCCGCGTCACGGTGCCCCGGTCGCAGGCCCGTGCGACCTCATAGACATAGGCCCGGGCTGAATTCATCGCCGTATACATATCCGCGATCTTGCCCTGCATCAGTTGGAAATTCCCGATGGGTGCTCCGAACTGTTTGCGGGTGCTGAGATAGGGCATGACCTCATCCAGACAGGCGGCCATGATCCCTAGCCCGATCCCCGCCAGCACAACCCGTTCATAGTCGAGGCCCGACATCAGGACGCGGACGCCTTTGCCCTCTTCACCCAGTACGTTTTCAAACGGGACCTGCACATCATCAAAGATCAGTTCGGCTGTGTTCGACCCGCGCATCCCCAGCTTGTCGAAATGAGGGGATGTGCTGAAACCCGTCATCTCTTTTTCGATCAGAAAGGCGGTGATCCCCTTTGATCCTGCGTCGGGGTCAGTCTTGGCATAAACCACCAACGTATCCGCATCCGGTCCGTTGGTGATCCAATATTTATTGCCGTTCAAGCGGTAGTGATCATTGCGCTTTTCGGCGCGCAGCGACATTGAGACCACGTCTGACCCCGCCCCCGCTTCGGACATGGCCAAGGCACCGACGTGGTCGCCCGAAATCAGGCGCGGCAGGTATTTCGCCTTTTGGTCGTCATTGCCGTTCAACTTGATCTGGTTCACGCAAAGATTGGAATGCGCGCCGTAGGACAAGGAGACCGAGGCGCTCGCGCGGGCGATTTCTTCGATGGCAACCGTATGTGCAAGATAGGACATGCCTGCCCCGCCGTATTGCTCATCGACCGTGACGCCCAGCAGGCCGAGTGCGCCCATTTCGGGCCAAAGTGCTGCCGGAAAGGCGTTGTCGTGATCGATTTGCGCCGCCATCGGCTTGACCCGCTCCTGCGCCCAGGCGTGCACCATATCGCGCAACGCGTTCACATCCTCGCCCAGATCAAATGTCATTGAGCCATGGAACATGGCGTCCTCCCATTAATTGAACGCTTGTTCATTTGTAATCATGGCGAGTGCGTACTGTCTAGTGTTTTTGGTTGATCATAGGGTCGTTTGTGGATTTGGTTTGACGAAGCCAGGCTGATAGAAGCGGCGACCTTCATATGGGACTGCATTTCACCGCATCGGAGAACGAGCCTCTTAGCGGCAGGATTGCACCCGATGTCACGGATGCTGCAAAGTGCAATAGTGTTTGCTGTGCGAAAATCAGATTAACGAGGCCATTCACCTACCGAGTCCACAATTCGTTCGATTTCAACTTCGGAAAGCCTTCTGTGCTCTTCCGCATAGTCGTTTTTCCTCTGTACGAACCTCAGAGCAGCGTACCGAGTACCCCCTCTTTGAAATATCCCCGCGACACGATCCCGATAAAACTGATCCCAAAATGGCTTGGACTGCAACTTGAGCTTCTTTATTTCGCCGTCATCCGTATAGCCAAAGTGATCCCTGAGAACTTTGCTAATCACTTCACCCTGTACTTTTAGTGAGTCTGCTCGCTCAACAAAATCGAGCGGAGTTTCTCCGCCAATGGGTCTAATGGTTGTCATGGTAGAACACTACCACAGCAATGTTTTCCTAGAAAGTAGTCGTTGAGGCGGCACTACCAAACGGTAGCCAAGTCCCGATCCCTGCCTTTGATTTGTACCACCATTAAACACGCCTGATCCTCAAGACCAAATACACAACCCTCGCCGCGCCAACCTCAAGCCGTCGCGGCCATCATTCCTTGGTAGACGATAGAAACCTCGTCACGAATGATCCGCGCGATCAAGGCGCAGTCCTCCAGAGAAAATGTCAGTGGCAGCCGCATATCGACGATCCCCGCCAGCACCCGGTCGGATGCGGGCATGGGTTCAGATGGCGCATACCGCCAGCTGTCGTAGCGCGACGTAAAGCCCGCAGGCTCGGCCCGGCCGAACCATTTCAGCTCAACCCCCCGTGCAGAACACCGGTTCATCAGCGTCTCGGTGGCCTCTGCCCCCCAGTCAAGCAGCAGGAACTGGAAGGATGATGCGACGAACTGTTCTTTCGCAGGCCGATTGGGCAGGGTCAGTCCGGGCACATCTGACAACTGGTCCTCAAGCACTTGGTACCGTTCGTTCCATCTGGTCGCTTGGGTCGCCAAATCCCGCAGTTGCGGCCGCAGGATCGCCGCCCGCAGGTTGTCCATCCGCCCCGAGATATTCGGCGTTTCATATTTGATCTGTGCAAAGGTTTCAGGCGGCGGCGCGGCCCGGTGTTTTTCGAACAGCATGTAGCTGCCAGAGAGCATGATCGCGCGGGCCATGTCTTCGGCCCCGTCACAGATCAGCAGGCCGCCTTCGCCGGAATTGATGTGTTTATAGGTCTGCGTGGAATAGCAGCCGAACCGCCCCCAGCGCCCCGACGGCACACCGTCCCAAGCAGCCCCCATCGTATGTGCGCAATCCTCGATCACGGTCACGCCCGCGTTGTTACACATGGCCATTAGCCGGTCCATATCGCAGATGTGCCCGCGCATATGGCTGAGCAGCAGGACCTTGGATTGATCCAGCTTGGCGGCCAGATCATCCAGATCGATTACCAAATCCTCGGTCACGCCCACATAGATCGGCAAGCCGCCTACAGCCGCAATCGCACCGGGCACAGGGGCCAGCGTGAAGGCGTTTGTCAGAACCTTATCGCCATGCTGCACCCCACTTGCCCGCAAAGCGGTCGTCATCGCGTAGCCACCAGAGGCCACGGCAAGGCAGTATTTCGCACCGGTGTAGGCCGCGAATTCCTCTTCCAGCAGCGCCGTTTCAGCGATCTCGCCATCCACGGTGTTGTAGCGGTGCAACCGGCCGTGCTGCATGACCGCATTCGCCGCAGCTATCGCGTCTGCGGGAATCGGTTCTTGTTGGGTGAAACTGCCGATGAAATTCTCTGTCATGGTCGGAGTGTCCTGCATTCAGATAGCGCAGGTCAATATCATCGGCGTCATGGAATGCCGCTGGTGCGACATGACCCTTCAGCCAATCAACCGCGCCACGACGTCCGGCAATTCTGCAAAGCTGTCGATGGTCGCTTCGGGGTCCAGTTTCAGCACGTCGTCCCGCCCCGGCCCGAATGTCACCAGAACAGACGGCACCCCGGCGTTGCGTGATGTATTGCGGTCGGTGGCCGTGTCCCCCACCAAAAGCGAGCGTTTGGGATCACCACCTGCGCGCCTGACGGCCTCAAAATGATGTTCCGGATCAGGTTTGCGCACCGGCAGCGTATCGGCCCCGATAAGCGATGCAAACGCATCCCGCACGCCAAGGCTTTGCATCAACGTCTCTGCCAGACCTTCGGGCTTGTTGGTGGCAATGCCCACTGCGTAACCGTCGGTTTTCAGCTTTTCGACCGCCTCCATCGCACCGGGATATAACACGGTATGTGTATCGATATCGGTAGCATAAGCCGCCAGCAGGATCGGATATTGCGCATCAACATCCGCCTCACCGAACCCTTCGATGCGCGAAAACCCCAGGTTCAGCATCGCACGCCCACCGCGTAGGGCGGTCGCAGCATCCGCCGCCGGGTCCAGCAAATCGCCCAGGCCAAGCCCCCGAAAACAGGTATTGGCCGCAGCGATCAGATCGCCACTGGTATCGGCAAGGGTGCCATCAAGGTCAAAAATAACTGTGCGCATGGACGATCTTTGTAAGTTGTTAACCAACTCCTCTGTAACGCCCTGTAAACTGATGTGAAGCCCCCAACCCTTGTGATAATCAAAAAGCGCAGTAGAAGTCAGGGCAACAAAAACGATTGAGGCGGCAATGGCGATTGCATTGATTATTCTGGGCGCTGGCATGGGCACACGGATGAATTCGGACATGCCCAAAGTGCTGCACCCGATTGCGGGTGCGCCAATGTTGATCCATGCGATGAAATCGGGCAGCGCTTTGGCACCGGAACAAACCGTTATTGTCGCGGGCCACAGTGCCGAGGCCGTACAAAAGGCCGCGCTCGCCTATGATCCCGCGGCGATCACCGCCATGCAATCCGAACAATTGGGAACCGCCCATGCCGTGGCCCAGGCCCGCGCCGCCTTGACGGATTTCAACGGTGATGCGCTGGTTCTTTATGGCGACACGCCTTTTATCAGCCCCGAAACCCTTGCTGCGATGACCGCCGCCCGTAAAACGCATGATCTTGTCGTGCTTGGCTTTCATGCGGCCCATCCGGGCCGCTATGGCCGGTTAATTATGGAAAATGATCAGCTGGACCGGATCGTCGAATTCAAAGACGCATCAGAGGCCGAGCGTGCCGTAACGCTATGCAACAGCGGTGTTATTGCCGCCGACGCCCAAACGCTGTTTGATCTGATTGACGCGGTTGATAACGACAATGCCGCGGGCGAATACTATCTGACCGATGTCATCAGCATTGGGCGCAGCCGCGGCCTGTCAGCCACCGTTGTCACCTGTGATGAGGCGGAAACGCTCGGCGTCAATTCACGCGCGGAACTGGCCCAGGCCGAGCAGCTGTTTCAGGCCAAAGCCCGCGCTGCTGCGCAAAGCGACGGGGTCACACTGACCGCCCCCGAGACTGTCTTTTTCGCCCATGACACTGTGATCGGACGCGATACGCTGATCGAGCCGAATGTGGTCTTTGGCCCCGGCGTGACCGTCGAATCCGGGACAACCATCCGCGCCTTTTCGCATTTGGAAGGCTGCCATGTCTCGCGCGGCGCGGTGGTCGGCCCCTATGCGCGGCTGCGTCCGGGGGCGGAATTGGCGGAGGACGTGAAAATTGGCAATTTCGTTGAAATCAAGAACGCGCAGATCGATGAGGGCGCCAAGGTCAACCATCTGACCTATATCGGCGATGCACAGATCGGGGCGCGCAGCAATATCGGCGCGGGCACAATCACCTGCAATTATGATGGCGTCTTCAAACATAAGACAACGATCGGGACAGATGCGTTTATCGGCTCAAACACGATGCTGGTCGCACCTGTCACCGTGGGCGATCAGGCCATGACCGGCAGCGGATCAGTCATCACACGCGATGTACCCGCAGGTGATCTGGCTGTGGCCCGCGCCCGGCAAGAAAACAAATCCGGTTTCGCCACGCGGCTTTTCGAAAAGCTGCGGGCCAAGAAAAAAGCAAAAGGGTCCTGATATGTGCGGTATTGTTGGTGTTCTGGGCAATCACGAAGCCGCCCCGATCCTTGTCGAAGCGCTTAAGCGACTGGAATATCGCGGCTATGACAGCGCCGGGATCGCGACGGTCAATCATGATCGGCTGGATCGGCGGCGGGCTGTTGGCAAGCTCGTCAACCTGTCAGATTTGCTGGTCCATGAACCGCTGGCGGGCAAATCGGGCATCGGGCATACCCGGTGGGCTACGCATGGCGCGCCGAATGTGGGCAACGCGCATCCGCATCAATCTGGCGGCGTTGCGGTCGTTCATAACGGGATTATCGAAAATTTCCGGGAACTGCGCACGTTTCTGACCGAAAACGGCATCAGCTTCCAGACCGACACGGATACCGAAACCATCGCCCTGCTAGCCCAGCATTACCGCAACCAAGGGCTTAGCCCGCGCGATGCGGCCGAACAGACGATTGCCCGGCTTGAAGGGGCCTATGCGCTGTGCTTCCTGTTTGACGGCGAGGATGATCTGCTGATTGCCGCGCGCAAAGGATCGCCCCTGGCCATTGGCCATGGCGAAGGCGAAATGTTCGTCGGCTCTGATGCCATCGCCCTGGCCCCGATGACCGACAAGATCACCTATCTGGAAGAGGGCGACTGGGCCATCGTCACCCGCAATTCCGTCGAGATCCGCGACCGCGAAGGTAACATCGCCAACCGCGCGCTCAAGACAATCCAGATCGACACCGCGCAGGTGGACAAGGCCGGCTACAAACACTTCATGGCAAAGGAAATCGCCGAACAGCCGACCGTGTTGCAAGGCGCGCTGGCCCATTACATCAACGCAGACGGCACCGCCGTCACCCTGCCGGAGCCAGGCATCGACTTTACCCAGATTGAACGGCTGACGCTCGTGGCCTGCGGTACCGCCTACTACGCTTGCATGGTGGCTAAATACTGGTTTGAGCAGATCGCCCGCCTGCCCGTCGAAATCGATGTCGCATCCGAATTTCGGTATCGCGAGCCGCCGGTGACGCCCGGCACTGTCGCGCTTTTCGTCAGCCAATCAGGCGAGACGGCAGATACGCTGGCCGCACTGCGTTACATGGAAGGCAAGGCCGACAAAATCCTGTCGGTCGTCAACGTGCCCGAAAGCTCAATCGCGCGCGAAAGCGATTTGGCGCTGCCCATCCTTGCAGGAACCGAGATCGGCGTCGCCTCAACCAAGGCCTTTACCTGCCAGCTGACCACATTGGCGATCCTGGCGCTGAAAGCCGCCCAGGCGCGCGGCCATATGGATGAGGACGCGCTGGCTGAAAAGCTTGCCGGGCTACGGGCCCTGCCTGGGATCATGAACCTCGCGCTGCAAATCGAAAGCCGGACAGATCAGCTGGCCACCAAACTGGCTGAAGCGCGCGATATCCTGTTTTTGGGACGCGGCGCGATGTATCCACTGGCCCATGAAGGGGCGCTGAAGCTGAAAGAAATCAGCTATATCCATGCCGAGGCCTATGCGTCTGGAGAGCTGAAACATGGTCCCATCGCCTTGGTTGACAAACATGTGCCCGTCATCGTCATGGCCCCGCGCGACGCGCTATTCGACAAGACAATTTCCAACATGCAAGAGGTCATGGCGCGCGGCGGCAAGGTTCTATTGATCACCGATGCCGAAGGCGCGAAAGAGGCAGGCGAAGGCGTCTGGGAAACTATTCTGATGCCGGAAATTGACCCGTTCCTTGCACCTATCCTCTATGCGCTGCCCGCGCAGCTGCTTGCCTATCACACGGCGGTGGCCAAGGGCACAGATGTGGACCAACCGCGCAACCTGGCCAAATCGGTGACCGTCGAATGACCTGGCCCGCCCCGGTCACGCTTGAAAATGCATTTGTCAGGTTAGAGCCGCTACAACCCGACCATGCACCTGCGTTGACCGCAGCCGCTGCGACCCTGGGCGATCTTTGGTACACATCCATACCCCAAGATGTCCCCGCTGAGATTGAAAGCCGCATCGCGCGGCCGAATATGCAGCCATTTGCCGTGCTTGGCCCTGATGGCGCACCTATCGGGATGACCACCTATCTCAATACCGATCCCCATAACAAACGGGTCGAAATTGGCGCCACATGGCTTGCGAAAACGGCGCAAGGCACAAAGGTAAATACTGCGATGAAGCTGCTGATGCTGACCCATGCGTTTGAGGCTTTGGGCTGCAACGTGGTTGAACTGCGCACCCACCGTTTGAACCGTCAGTCACGTGCCGCGATTGAGCGTCTGGGCGCACAGCTGGACGGTATTTTACGCAATCACATGATCATGCCCAACGGGACACTGCGCGATACGGCTGTCTATTCGATCATCGGGGCCGAATGGCCCGCAATCAAAGCCCATTTACAGGCGAAATTAACATGACCCCAAAACAGGCAACTGCCCTGCTGCGCGCCGCCGGTGATCCTGCCAAGGCCGCCGAAATGCACCGCTATCACAAGGTTGACCGCCCCTATCTGGGCCTCGCCAATCCGCAAATCGACGCTTTTGTCAAAGAATGGCGCGCCGCGATTGATCTTGAAACGCGCCTGGCCCTGTCCAAGGGACTGTGGAAAGGCAATATTCACGAAGGGCGTGTGGCCGCCGCAAAACTGCTGACACAGGCTCGTATCCGCCCGGATGACCAGGGCGCTTGGGACCTAATCACATCATGGGTGCCTGAATTTGATGCCTGGGCCATAGCCGATCATGCCAGCATTGCAGGGCAAAAAAGGTTGGTGGCCGACCCCTCACGCCTTGATGAGGTTGAGACCTGGACCACATCCGATCACATGTGGACCCGGCGCGCGGCCTTGGTCATGACCCTGCCTTGGACCAAGCAAAACAACCCCAAACCCGCCGAGATCGCAGCCCGCGACCGCGTGCTTGGCTGGGCGGCATCTTATGTGAATGATCACGACTGGTTCATCCAGAAAGCCATCGCATGGTGGCTGCGCGAGCTGTCAAAACACGATGCCCCGCGCGTGCGCCAGTTCCTGGCGACGCATCAAAGCGCCATGAAACCTTTTGCCGTGCGCGAGGCGGGGCGCAAATTGGCGTCGTAGATCCGTTCCTATTGGGCGAAAACGGTCAGCTCTGGCAGGCTTGTCAGCGGCGCTTCGATCAGGCGCATGGCGGCCAAGCTGATCTGACTGCCTGATCCGGGCACACCGCCGGATGGGCGCAATTCGATATTGATGGTCTTGTCCTGATAGGTGATGCGCCCCGGTGTCAGCACGTCGACAAGCGGCGTTTCCAGCCAGATACCAGGCTCTGCAGGTGACCCAAGCGAGGCGATTGTCACGCCCAGTTCGGCGGCTTCGCTGTCATCGGACACTTCGGTCGCGGCGGCCCGATCCTCTTCGCTTGTGGTATCAAACTGATCCACCGTCGTTGCATTGCTTGGCGGCGGTGGCGGCGGTGTCGGATCTAAGGTTGGCGCTGGAATTGCGGCGGGTGCTTGTGGCGCCGTGCCAAAAATCCCTTGCATTGAGGGCGAGCTGCAACCGGCGAGGGCCGCGAAGGGGAGTACAAAAATCAATCTCATAAAGCGAACTTATGTCGCGCAAGCGTGACAGACAATGGTGAGCTTGCGACTTGCGCAGGGTTGCGCCGGTGCATAGTGTCTTTGCATGACACCGCCTTTGATAGACCCATTTGCCCGGATGATCGAATATCTGCGCGTTTCCGTGACGGATCGCTGCGATTTCCGCTGTGTCTATTGCATGGCCGAAAATATGACGTTTCTGCCCAAAAAAGAATTGCTGACGCTGGAAGAGCTGGATCGCATGTGTTCGGCCTTTATCCGTCTTGGCGTCAAAAAGCTGCGCATCACCGGCGGCGAGCCTTTGGTGCGGCGGGATATCATGACCTTCTTTCGTGGCATGACCCGCCATCTTGAGGATGGCAGCCTGACCGAACTGACGCTGACCTCAAACGGAAGCCAGCTTGAACGCTTTGCCGATGATCTTTTCGCGGCCGGTGTGCGGCGGATCAACATCTCGCTTGATACGCTGGATGACGCCAAATTTGCCCAAATCACCCGCTGGGGCCGCCTGCCCCAAGTGCTGCGCGGGATTGATACAGCCCAAAAGGCCGGGTTGCGCGTAAAGATAAATACCGTTGCGTTGCAGGGGTTTAACGAAGATGAGCTGTTCACCCTGACCGATTGGTGCGCCAGCCGTGATATAGATTTGACCTTTATTGAGGTCATGCCGATGGGCGATTTGGGCAATGAGGATCGGCTGGGGCAATATTGGTCGCTCAAAGACCTACGCGCCCAGCTGGCCCAGCAATATACCCTGACTGATCTGACCGAGCGGACCGGCGGACCGGCGCGTTATGTTCAGATTGCCCAAACCGGACAAAAGATCGGGTTTATCACACCGTTGAGCCATAATTTCTGCGAAAGCTGCAACCGGGTGCGGATTACCTGCACCGGCGAAATCTATACCTGTCTGGGCCAAGAGGGCCATTCAGATTTGCGGGGACCGCTGCGCGCCTCTGAGGCGGATGTTGATTTGGAAAATGCCATTCGGGCAGCCATCGCGCTGAAGCCCAAAGGGCATGATTTCGACTATTCTCGTCAGCAGGTCGATGGGCAGGTTAGCCGGCATATGTCCCATACGGGTGGCTAGACATAACATCGAAGCTCAGATGCAATATCGTAGATAGTCCATTACAGATAAATTCACATTGAGATTCCCATCTACAACGGTAGTCTTTTCATGTAAGTTACGAGGACCAATGTTGATGCAAATTCTGCGCAAATTACTTCACAGCGCTATAGTGTATATCATTTTGGCAGGCCCCGTTTTTCCTGATGCAAACTCTGAGGCTAACCTCCTGTTCACTGAAGCCATGCTAAAATGGCGTGATTATCAATCGGTCTCCACCAGCGAAACGACCAACATTCAACAGATTGAGGAATGGCACCAAGCGTTAAGCCAAGTGAAACAAAATCTCGAATCGATTGTCATGGAGCATCCTGGCAGTGATTTGAGCGTTCAGCTTTTGATAGGCCCCGTGGGTGATTTAAGCATCGAGGCCGTGAACGCAGAAATCGCAAGATACGACAGCGAACTGAGTAAATTGAATTGCTTTGAAACGCTGGAGACCTATTGCTTGCTGCAGATCGCGGAGGAGATGATTGTCGATCTACCTGTTGCGAATCATAAATTCGCTTATGCCGATCTTTGGCTAACGCAAGCCATGACCGACAATCCTGAAAACGTCTGGCAGTTGCTTGAGCAAACAGAATACGATGAAGAGTTAAGCTGGTATTACTCTCAAATGGTGACTGCGATATCCATCGACACGATGGTCGCAGGAAATGCCAGTGAACTCACAGCTGTACTCTCAAATCTTGATTCTAGGTATTTGCATAGTTTCGATTTCGATCGGATGGCTCAAAGGCGCCTTTTTCAACGGGTAGGATTGGATGATGCGATCAAAAGTCTGGTTGAGGCAGGAGGTAACAAACTTGGTGATTTGATTGAGGTGGTCGACGGTGACTATACCGTCGACACGTTTTTAAATCACATTTTGTCAAACGAAAATTTTATTTTCCGGATGCATGTGACACGAGATTTGATGCGTGCAATTTATCGATCAGACAACACCGATACAACAGTATTCTCCTATATTGCTAGGACAGTACAAGCGGTCACCGAAGGTGACTTAAGGCTCGATAATTTTGTGGATGGATATGAGCGTGTCACGCGCGTAAAATTGGGGCTTACCGACTACACGTTCGACGGTGACAACCTTGATGACCGAAACCCTGCCCTGCTCTATCTTTTGTTCGATCAAGGTGACGTTGATACCGCATTACAGCATGTTCAAGAGCTACACTCGGATCAACTCGACATTCTTCTGTCTTGGCTAATTGATAGCAGAAAATTTGAGACAGCAGCCCAGGTGATACACGTTACCGGCCAGACATTGTACGAGCGCCAGAAACAGGACCTGCTAAATCTGATCGCAATCAAAATGGTCGAACAAAGGGATTTCATCTCTGCATTTGAAGCTTATGAGGAAGTGGACGACGATGGAGAGTTGTATTTTAATCTGCTAATGCTCGCATCCCTAGCTGGTGAACATGAGGCTGCATTAAATGTGGTCATAAATCAGCCCGACATTTGGTTTCGCTTTATTGGTATGCTCGCCATCGCGGAAGGCCGCTATCTTAGTAAAATTTGATGACTGATATACTTGGACGAAGTCCTTTGCAGCCATCGCGCTGAAGCCCAAAGGGCATGATTTTGACTATTCCCGCCAGCAGGTCGATGGGCAGGTTAGCCGGCATATGTCCCATACGGGCGGCTGATCGCGTAAGAAGGGAACAGCCCCCTTACGCCGTAAATTTCCCGTACAGAACCTGTACATATGCTGTACATACGCAGCCTTAAGCTGCGGGCATCCGCTGCTCGACAATTTCCGCCCACCAGCTGCAGCCAGCCGGGATCGCTTCATCGTTGAAATCATATTCCGGGTGGTGAACCGCCGCCGTATCTCCGTTGCCAACCAGAATATAAGCGCCGGGGCGTTCTTCGAGCATGAAGGAAAAATCCTCGCCCCCCATCACAAGCGGGGCATCTTCGCAGGCCCCGGCAACCACCCGCGCCGCTTCGGCGGCATATGCGGTATGTTCATCATGGTTCACCATGCAAGGGTAACCCCGGTAATAGGTCACATCGGCGCTGGCACCAAAGCTGGCTGCCACCCCGGTCGAGATCGCCTTGAGCCGCTCTTCGGCCAGATTCCGCATCTCGGCTGACATTGTCCGCACGGTGCCTTTCAAATGCACCTTTTGCGCGATGACGTTAAACGCCTTGGATGAGGTTTCAACAGATGTCACAGACACAACGATCTGTTCTACCGGGTTGGCGTTGCGGCTGGCGATGGATTGCAGCGCAGTGATCACATGCGCTGCGACCAGCGTGCTGTCGATCGTTTCATGCGGTTTGGCCGCGTGCCCGCCGCGCCCTTCGATGGTGATAGCAAACTGATCTGTCGCCGCAAAAAACGCGCCGGGCCGGATCGAAAACTGTCCGGTCGGCAGACCCGGCCAGTTATGCATGCCGTAGACCTCGTCAATGTTCCACCGGTCCATCATCCCGTCTTGACACATCTCGCGACCGCCGCCGCCGCCCTCTTCGGCGGGTTGGAAGATCACGACAACGGTCCCGTCAAAATTGCGCGTCTCGGCAAGGTATTTTGCCGCCCCCAGCAGCATCGCCGTATGCCCGTCATGCCCGCAGGCATGCATCGCCCCGTCGGTTTTGGATTTGTAATCAAGCCCCGTTTGTTCATGGATCGGCAAAGCGTCCATATCCGCGCGCAGCCCGATCACCTTGCCCGAGCCGTTTGACTTGCCCTTGATCACCCCAACCACGCCGGTCCGGCCAATCCCGGTCACGACCTCATCGCAGCCAAAGGCCTGCAATTTTTCCGCAACGATCCCGGAGGTCCGATGTGTCTCAAACAGGATCTCAGGATTTTCGTGCAGATCGCGTCGCCAGGCGGTAATCTCTGGCAGCAATTCGGCAAAGCGGTTCTTAACGGGCATGATCTTCTCCGGAAATGTAGTCTAATGCGGGGGCCGTGTTTGATCTGATCAAACATCCGGGCCTTTTTCTAATGTTGTGCCTTCGGTGAACCGAGACAAGCGAAAACGTCCGATTTCGTGCTTCACAGTTTCGCCAAGCACCAGCTGGGCTGCGATTTGCCCAAAAGCTGGTCCGATGCCGAAACCGTGCCCGCTCATCCCCGTGGCAATCGTCAGTCCGGGCAGGTCGCCCGCCTGATCAACCACTGGCACAATATCCGGCATTGCGTCGATCATCCCCGCCCAAGTCGATCGAAGAGTGACCCCACCCAAGGCCGGAAAGTGATCACCAAAGGCTTTGGCCAGTTTGCGCAATTTGCGCCTGTTTGGCGCAGGGTTCAGCACGCGCATCTTTTCAAAGGGGCTGATCTGTTCTGCCGACCAGCGCCGGGCCGTTCCCCAACCATCGGGGTAATGCCGCGGCGCGGCGGGCCAAAGCCTTGTGCCCAGCGGGTCTGCCTTGATCAGGTCCTTGAAATGCCCCAGCGCCCGGAAGGCATCGGGGCCGATGAACAGCTCTTGAAACCCAGGCGGGGCAAGCGTGTAGCCCCCGTCCTGCCGCCGCCGAAACGCCAGTTTTCCGTCAGAGGCCGCCCCCTCAAACACCAGTGGCAGCGGTTCTGTCGCCGCGACAGAGGCCCGCACGGAAAGCTGGGGGATATGCACACCGTGCCGCCGCAAAAACAGCGCCGACCATGCACCGCCGGCGACAACGACTGCCGTCGTCTTAATTGGGCCTGCTTCGGTAATCACGCCGCTGATCCGCCCCGCTGCGATATCAAGCACCCGCGCTGCGCAGTTTTCGCAAATGATCACCCCATCCCGCACCGCCGCCCGCGCCAAGGCAGGCACCGCCAGCGCCGGTTCCGCCCGCATATCGCTGGCCGTCCACAGCGCGCCTTGCCAATGCGTTGCCGCCCCCGGCAGCAGCTTTTGGGTCTCGGCCGCGCTGAGCAGCTTGGTGTCGATCCCTGCCTCTTTGGCATGCGGCAGCCATTTTTCGTAGCGCGCGATATCGGCAGGTTTGCGTGCCAGATAGGCCACGCCGGTTTGCCGCAGCCCGATATCTTCGCCGATTTCACGGTTCAATTGCCGCCACATGGCCGCCGCTTCGCACATGATCGGCAGCTCGGCCCGGTCCCGCCCTTGTGCCCGGATCCAGCCCCAGTTTCGCGTGGATTGTTCGGCCCCGACCTGCCCTTTTTCAACCAAAACGACCTTTTGCCGTTTCTTGGCAAGTGCCCATGCGGTCATCACCCCGATGATCCCACCCCCAATGACCACCACATCCGCGTTCTCGGGCATGGGACCCTTAGCCACGCCCGGCATCATTGTGCCAGCGTGTCGATCAGCTTGGCGATGAATGCCTCGCCCTTTTGAAATTGATCGATGCTGATAAATTCATTGGGCTGATGGGCCTGCGCGATATCCCCCGGCCCGCAGATCACTGCCGAATAACCGCGTTCCTGAAACTGCCCTGCCTCAGTTCCATAGCTGACCACATGGGTGCCGTTATCGCCGGTCAATTGCCGCGCCAGCCCCTCTGCCACCCCATCTTGTTCCGGCTTCAGCCCTGGCAGATCAAAATATTGATCGGCGGTGATCCCGGCCTCGGGGCGTATGGCTTTCATTTCCGCCTCAAGCTCGGACAATTTCGCCTGAAACCGTGCTTGCCAATCGCCGATATCTTCGCCCGGTACGATCCGGAAATCGAAACCGAAATGGCAGTCTTTGGCCGTGATGTTATGGGCCGTGCCGCCGGTGATCGTGCCCACATGCAAGGTCGTGTAAGGGGGCACAAAATCAGCGGCCAGCGGCCCGGGCGTTTTGGCGGCGTTTTCGGCGTTTACCTCATTGGCCCAGTTGATCAGTTTGGCTGCCATCATGATCGCGCTAACGCCCGTTGGCGCCAGCGATGAATGCACCTCAAACCCTTGGAAATGCATGTGATAGCCGATGCCGCCCTTATGCCCGGTGACGACTTTCATCATCGAAGGCTCGCCCACCAGGACGGTATCCGCCCGGGGCATTCCCATCGCCACCATGTGATCGATCATCGGCGGTGCGCCAAGGCAGCCGACCTCTTCGTCATAGCTGAGTGCGATTTGCAGGGGTCGTTTGATCCCGCGTGCCAAGGCGAGCGGTACGGCGGCCAGTGCCAGCGCGTCAAAGCCTTTCATGTCGCAGGTTCCGCGCCCGTAAAGCCGGCCATCGCGTTCTGTCACCGTGAACGGATCGCTGTCCCAGGCTTGCCCATCCACGGGCACCACGTCCGTATGCCCTGACAGCACCACCCCCCCATCGACCTGCGGCCCGATATGGGCATAAAGCGCGGCTTTGCTGCCATCTGCATTTGGTACTTTGGTGCTGCTGACGCCCAAATCGGCCAGGTAGTTTTCAACGAAATCAATCAGTTCCAGATTGCCATCCCGGCTAACCGTCGGAAAGGCGACAAGCCGGTCAAGCAGCGCACGCGCATCCATCGCCCTTACGTCCCGGCGTTTTCGATAACGAAATGTTCGGGGCCAACTTGCTTATATTGCGACTTTTCCGGCGCATAATCGAGCGGGTGGATCGGTGATGGAATCGGGCGAAATTCGCGGTCTTGCCCCAAGGTCCGTTCGCGCGGGTTGGCGACGGGCACGGCCGAGAGCAGCCGTTTGGTGTAGTCATGCTGCGGGTTTTCGAACACAGCGCTGCGCGGTCCGATTTCCACGATCCGCCCCAGATACATGACACCCACGCTATGGCTGACCCGTTCGACCACCGCCATGTCATGGCTGATGAACAGATAGGACAGCCCCAGTTCGGCCTGCAGTTCCATCATCAGGTTCAGCACCTGTGCCTGCACACTGACATCCAGCGCGCTGACCGCTTCGTCAGCGACGATCAGCTTGGGGTTCAGCGCGAGAGCCCGGGCGATGGCGACCCGTTGCCGCTGCCCGCCAGATAGCTCATGCGGATAGCGCTTGAGAAAGCTCCGGGGCAGTTCAACCCGGTCAAAAAGCTTGGCAACCCGTTCATCCATTTCGGCGCCAGAACAGATGCTATAGTTTTTCAAAGGTTCGGCGACCTGATCACCCAGCACCATTTGCGGATCAAGCGATGCAAACGGATCCTGGAACACCATTTGCATATCCCGGCGCGCATCGCGCAGGGCGCTTGGGCTCATAGCGCGCACATCTTCCCCATCGATCCGAATTTCGCCTGCGCTGGGTTCAACCAGCCGCAGGATCGACCGACCGCAGGAGGATTTACCACAACCTGATTCGCCCACAAGCGACAGGGTTTGCCCCCGTTTGAGCGTAAACGACACGTCTTCGACCGCATGGACCTGCGCCACAGTCCGTCGCAAAAACCCGCCTTTGACGGGGAAACGGGTGGTCAGCCCTTTGACCTCAAGCAGGACCTCATCCGTGCCTTTGATCGGCTCGGCCGCCACATCACTGCCATCCATCAAACGCAGGGGCACAGGGTATTCTGTACCTGTCATTTCGCCCAGTCGCGGCACGGCGGCCAGAAGCGAACGGGTGTATTCATGCTGCGGATTTTCGAAGATTTCGGTGACCGTGCCCTCTTCAACTTTGTTACCGCGGAACATCACAACGACGCGGTCGGCAATCTGCGCCACAACCGCCATGTCATGTGTAATGAACAAAACGGCGGTGCCTGATTCTTTTTTCAGCTGATCGATCAGAGCCAGAATTTCGGCCTGAATTGTCACATCCAGCGCTGTTGTCGGTTCATCCGCGATCAGCAGGCGCGGCTGACACGCGAGCGCCATGGCGATCACAATCCGCTGCCGCATCCCGCCTGACAATTCATGCGGATATTGGTCCAGCCGCCGCTCTGGTTCAGGGATACGCACCTGCCGCAACAGCGCGATCGCGGCTTTGCGCGCTTCGGCTTTCGACATTTTCTTGTGGTGGATCAGCCCCTCTGTCAGCTGCATTCCCAAGGTGAAAACCGGATTGAGCGAGGTCATCGGTTCTTGGAAGATCATGCCTATTTCATTGCCGCGCACGTCTTGCATGGCAGCGTCTGAGCGCTTGGTCAGATCTTCGATACGCCCGTCGCGATGTTCGAAATTCAGCTCGCCATTGACGATCTCGCCGCCGCCATAACCGATCAGTCGCATCAGCGCCATCGACGTCACAGATTTGCCCGACCCGCTTTCGCCAACAACACAAACCGTTTCGCCGGGTTTGATATCAATCGAGACGTCTTTGACCGCAACGACAGTGTTCTTTTTCGTCGGAAACTGAACGCGCAGGTTTCGGATATCGGCGATGGGTCTGGTATCGAGCATGATGTGTCCGGGGATCGTGATGATTTGTTCCTACGCTGGCCCTTGCGCAGCGCGGTGTCAAACGGCGATTCTGTAATCAACTGCCCATATTGCGTGCAACCTGCTCAAATCCAACGCAGTTTACCCCTTGCAATCGCACAAAATCATCGCTTCTATCTTCGCTATGCTGGCTTCGACTTTTGGTCGTTTGCATACAGCACTCATAAATCTGCATCCGCCAAACGCGGGGCCGTCGGGCAAAAAGTTGCTTTGATGAAGAATCAACAAGGAGAGAAAGTATGAAACTCAAAACAGCCCTTCTGGGCGCTGTTGCTGGCACGTCGCTGGCCACTGTCGCGTTTGCCGACGCGCATGAAGGCGAGCGTGGCCGCGATGGCGAAGTCAAAATCATTTATTGGCAAGCCCCATCGATCCTGAACCCGTTCCTGTCAGGCGGCACCAAAGATATCGAAGCTGCGTCGCTGGTGATTGAGCCTTTGGCCCGCTACAACCCACAAGGCGAACTGATCCCTTGGCTGGTTGACGAAGTCCCGACTGTCGCAAATGGCGGCGTGTCCGAAGACCTGATGTCCATCACATGGAAAATCTCGGAAGGTGTCCAATGGTCTGACGGCACGCCGTTCACATCAGCTGATGTGAAATTCACATATGAATACTGCACCCACCCCGAATCTGGTTGTGCCCAGCTGACCAAATTCGAAGGCGTTTCATCGGTTGATACACCTGATGATTTGACCGTTGTGGTGAACTTTGCAGCGCCGACCCCGTTCCCATACGGCCCCTTTGTCGGCGGTGAGAGCCCGATCCTGCAGGCGGCCCAATTTGCTGAATGCGTCGGTGCCAGCGCCCCTGAATGTACAGATGAGAACTTTGGCCCCATCGGCACTGGTCCATTTGTCGTGACCGAATTCCGCACAAATGACGTCATCCAGCTGGTAGCCAATGAAAACTACCGCGTGGAAGGCAAACCCGCCTTTGCATCTGTGACCTTCAAAGGTGGCGGCGATGCGACAGCAGCTGGCCGCTCGGTCATGGAGACAGGTGAATTTGACTATGCCTGGAACCTGCAGCTTGCCCCCGATGTGATTGCATCCATGCAAGAGGGTGGTTTGGGCACCCCGGTCGCTGGTTTCGGCCCGCTGGTTGAGCGCATCATGCTGAACCAAACGAACCCTGATCCGGCACTTGGCCCTGATGAGCGTTCCGTTGTTGGCCCGCACCCATTCCTGGGCGATCCTGCCGTTTACAAAGCCATGTCGCTGGCCATCGACCGTCCATTGCTGGTTGAGCTGGGCTATGGCCAAGCTGGTAAGGTTACCTGTAACTGGGTCCCTGCCCCTGCGGCGGTGAATTCCGATACTTTCTCATGCGACACCCAAGATATCGCAGCTGCGAACGCCATGCTGGATGAAGCAGGCTATGCCGACACCAATGGCGACGGTATCCGCGAAACACCTGATGGGGTTCCAATGGAAATCCTTTATCAGACATCCACCAATGCTGTCCGTCAGGATTTCCAAGCCCTGATCAAAGAGTGGTGGTCAGAGATCGGCATCGAGGCCGAGCTGCGCAATATCGATGCGTCTGTCTTCTTTGGTGGCGACCCAGGTTCGCCTGACACCTTCCAGAAGTTCTATGCCGATGTTGAAATGTACGCCAACACATTCAACGGCACCGACCCGCAAGCCTATCTGGCCAACGGTCTGTGCGACAAGGCCCCAAGCCCTGCATCGCAGTGGCAAGGTGAGAATATCAGCCGCTTCTGTGATGAAGAGTTTGACGCCCTTCATGCGCAGCTGACCACAACCGCCGATGCCGATGAACGTGCTTCGATTGCCCGTCAATTGAACGACATCATGGTTGAAAAAGGCGGCATGATCCCACTGGTACACCGCGGTCGTCTGTCGGCCCATGCCACCAGCCTGGGCGGTGTTGACCTGAACGTTTGGGACAGCGAGCTGTGGAATGCAGCTGACTGGTACCGGACTGGCGATAACCGTTAATTCGGCTATTCCTTTTCGCGGGGCGCACATTGCTGCGCCCCGCCTCTTCCCCTCTTTATGAAACGATGAACTGAGGCGCCCCCTTTTATGCTGAACTACACGATCCGTAGATTGGTCCTATCGATCCCGACGCTTTTGTTTATCGCTTTGGTGATTTTCCTTTTGCTTGAGCTCGCCCCCGGCGATCCGATGGGTCAGATGCCCCTGACCATCCCCGATGACGTCAAGCAACGCATGCGCGAAGCCCTTGGCCTGGGCGAGCCGTGGTATGTCCGCTTTTATCTGTGGCTGTATCAGTTCTTTATCGTTGAGCCCCAATATTGGATCGACGGCATCTTTGGCACCAACTTTGCCGATGGCGCCCAGCGCATCATCAGCTTTCAATCCCGCAGCCCCGTCTTTGACACCATCGCCGAGCGTTTGCCCCAGACCCTTTGGGTGGTTGGCATGTCTTATGTTGTTGGCGTCGCAATCGCTCTGCCCATCGGCATTATCAGTGCCTATAAGCAGTATTCTGTCTTTGATCAGGCGGGCACCTTTGTCAGCATGATCGGCTTTTCCGTCCCACCCTTCTTTTCGGGTGTTTTGGTGATCGTGATCTTCTCGGTCCAGCTGGGCTGGTTGCCCTCGATATATGATACCACCCACGAAGTTGTTGACTGGGAAACCTTCAAATTCCAGCTGCGCCAGATGATCATGCCCGTCATGGTCCTGGCCCTGCAAACAACGGCACAAGTCAGCCGCTACATGCGCGCCTCGATGCTGGATAATCTGGGTCAAGACTATGTCCGCACGGCCCGCGCCAAGGGCATGTCTGAAAGTGTTGTCGTCATGCGCCACGTCTTCCGCAACTCAATGATCCCCGTCATCACCGTCATCGCCTTGGGTATCCCATCAATCTTTGGCGGCGCGATCATCACCGAACAGGTGTTCAAGGTGAACGGTCTGGGCCAGCTTTTGATCATCGCCTTGCAAGGCTCAGACATTCCGATGGTCATGACCATCACCTTCCTGCTGGCGGTTCTGATCGTCCTGATGAACCTGATTGCCGACGTCCTTTACGGCGTCCTTGACCCGAGAATTCGCTATGACTGATGTGAGCCTTTCAAAAACCGCACCCGAGGGCGAAGAGAAGCCGCGCAGCCAGTGGTGGGACGTCTGGGAGCAATTCAGCAGCCATAAAGGCGCGATGGCTGGCCTGATCTTTTTGGTCTTCATTACCCTCTTTTGTCTGGTTGGCCCGCTGCTGTGGGATGTTGACCCGGGCAAGCTGGATGTTCGCAACAAGGATGTCCGCCCGATCTATACGGCGATCTGGGATGCCGATGCCAAAACAAGCTGGGCCCGCCCCATGGGCACCGACCATCTGGGCCGCGATATCATGGCCAATATGATGCAGGGCGGCCGGATCAGTCTGGCTGTTGGCTGGACCGCCATGGTCCTTGCGATCGTGATCGGCACATTGGTTGGCGTACTTTCGGGATATTTTCGCAGGCTTGATTGGGCGTTGATGCGCTTTACCGATCTGGTTCTCGCGCTTCCGCTATTGCCGCTCTTGCTGGTCATGATGCTGCTGTTCCGGGATCCGCTGCGCGCGGCCTTTGGCCCCGAAAACGGGATTTTCATACTGATCGTCGTCGGTATCGGCATCACATCATGGATGCAGACTGCCCGGATCGTTCGGGGCGATGTGATGGCCCTGAAAGAGCGCGAGTTTGTACTGGCTGCTCGGTCCATCGGCACCCCCCCAAGCAAGATGATCACCCGGCACGTGTTGCCGAATGTGCTGTCACCCATCATGGTTTCGGCCACCTTGGGTCTGGCCACCGCGATCATCACCGAAAGCGCCCTGTCTTTCCTTGGTCTTGGTTTTCCTTCAGACTTCCCCACATGGGGTAAGATCCTGTTTGACAGCGTTGACCGCATGACCGCCTTCCCTGAGCGTGTTTTGTGGCCCGGTATGGCCATTTCGCTGACGGTTCTGGCCGTGAATTATATTGGCGATGGCCTACGGGACGCGCTTGATCCACGTATCCGAGGGGTTTAAGGCGCACAGCCTTTGCCCCGCCCTCATTGTTTTGTGATTTGCGCCTGTTACAGGCTGACTTCTACAACAACCGAGGGCTGACATCGGATCGGCCCTAACAACGGGAGATCCAGTATGAACCACATGACACCCAAAGCCCCTAAGGCCCGTATGACGGCAAAGGACTTTGATCAGGAACTTCTTGATCTGTATGATTTCTATGCCCACGGGAAAATCACCAAGCGCGAGTTTCTGGACAAGGCCGGCAAATTCGCCGTTGGCGGTGTGACCGCTATGGCCCTGCTCAATATGCTCAGCCCCAACTACGCCATGGCCGAGCAGGTTTCGTTCAACGACCCTGATATCGTACCTGAATACATCATGTACCCATCGCCCAATGGCCACGGTGAAGTGCGCGGCTATCTGGTCAAACCAGCCAATGCAACAGGCCCCCTGCCTGCCGTTTTGGTCATTCATGAGAACCGTGGTCTGAACCCCTACATCGAAGATGTGGCCCGGCGCGTTGCCAAGGCTGGCTTTATGGCATTGGCCCCCGATGGGTTGACCTCTGTGGGTGGTTACCCCGGCAATGACGCCGAAGGCCGTGATCTGCAGCGCACCGTGGATGGTGAGAAGTTGATGAATGACTTCTTTGCAGGCTTTGAACATCTGATGGAACGTGACGACAGCACCGGCAAAGTGGGCGCAGTAGGCTTCTGCTATGGCGGCGGTGTCTGTAATGCGCTGGCTGTGGCCTATCCGGAAATGGGTGCGTCAGTGCCGTTTTATGGCCGTCAAGCCTCCGTCGAGGATGTGCCAAAGATCCAGGCGCCACTGATGCTGCAATATGGTGAGCTGGACGAGCGCATCAACGAAGGTGCACCGGCCTATCGCGCAGCACTTGAGGCGAACGACAAGGTCTTTGAAGAGCACATCTACCCCGATGCCAACCACGGTTTCCACAATGACAGCACACCGCGCTATGACGAAGCGATGGCTGATCTGGCATGGGAACGCACCATTGGCTGGTTCAACACCTATCTGACCTAATCAGGTAGCGGAATGGGCTCGCCCTGGTGCGTGATGATCCGGTCGATTTCGGCCCGAGCATAAAGCGCCAGGCGGGCCTGATCATCGCGCGCTTGGCCATCGGGCAGATCAAGATCACCAAAAACGATGATGTTTTCGTCGTTCAGCAGGTTCGCAGGCCCGGTGTAATTGAAGCTGCCGATGATCGTCAGCTGGTCATCAATGACCATCAGCTTGTGATGCACCTTGCGCACCCCTGTCCCGGTCCTGTTCCGGTGCAGGGTCACATCCCCCGCCTGCAACGTATGTTTGGCCGCCCATGATTGGTTCGCCTGCCTCCGGTCCAGCACCCCTGTCACCTGTAGCCCCTTTTGCCGCGCGTTCACCAAGGCGTCGTCAATCCCTGACGACTGCGCAAAGGTGAAGGCTGCAAAGTCGATCCGGGTTTCGGCCTTGATCATCTGTTTGATGAATTCCATTTCTGGCGCATGATCCGGCGCGAAAAGCGGTTTGATCCGGATCCCGCTGACGAAGTGATTTTCAAGCGGTTTGCGCGGCGTCTCTAAGCTACGTTTCCCAAATATTCCCTTGCGCATCTGCCGGAATTCGCGGGCATATTCGCGGGCGACCTCGATGTCATCGATAATCGCCAAATGGTTCAGGTTCTTGGTCACCCCGGTTGTGGTGAAATTGGTTGAGCCTGTCAGCGTCGCCGACCGATCCCGCACGATGAATTTCTGGTGGAAGATGTTAGGGTTATAATCCGCCTTGGCGTCCACCCCGACCCGCAGGATGCGCGTCAGCAGCTCGCGGTTAATCTCTTGGGTGCCAAGCCCATCGTCAGCAGGCGTTTTGGCCTCGCGCAGGTAGTCTTGTTCCAGGATGACCTGGATGCGGACCCCGCGCCTGCGTGCCGCGATCAAGGCTTCGGCAATGGGCCGGTGGTCGAGCTCTTGCACCGAAACCAAAAGTTCGGACTGCGCGGCCCCGATGAAATCGATGATCGGGGCCTCAAGACTGTCGGGGGCCCCGACCGTATCGGGCCCCATGAAAAGCGTAATCGCACCTGCTTGGACGGGCATGTGTCACCTCTGAATAAATTCAATCAATAGTTGAGAGGCTCGCATTGCCGCATGATTCTGGCAAGCCATCCGTTGCCCCTGCGGCGTCACCGTTCCCGCCATGCGCTTTATTTTAAGGCGTGAAACATAGTTTCGGTTGCTACATTTACGCGAACCATGCTAGCGTCACGACCGCCTTAGATGAATGCCGACCAGTGGCTTTGTAGTGTGATCGAGATGCATTCCAGACTGTCCAATCTGATTACCTACGTTTTGCGAAACAACCGCGCCTCAGCGCGGCCTGCAATCGACCCGACCGAGGGCGAGGTGATGGCCCGCCGTGCCTTCGCCGTCTCACGTCTGACACCCCCGATGATGATCGCAAATTTGCTCAACGCGTTTTCCATTCCGCTCGTATTACACCTTGAGGATCAGTCACGCCTTGATGCCTATATCTGGGCGATCATTGTTGGCACGAATGCCTGTTATTTCCTGTTTCAGATCTATCGCAGACGCAACAAACCCTTTCCCAAGGTCTTGTCCCAACGCGTGCATCGCCGCGCGGTGATCCAGGCCGCGCTGCTGGGTGCACTCTGGGCCTATCCCGGCCTTGTGATGTTACCCCATCTTGAGGGGCTTGCGCAGGCTTTTCTATGTGCCATGGCCGCAGGCATGGTCGCGGGCGGCGCGATCACCCTTTATCCAATCCCGGCTGCGGCCTATGCGTTTTGCGGCACTGTCGTCGTGGGATCACTGGCCGGGTTCAGCCGGACGGCTGAGCCCGCTTTTTGGGGCTATGCTCTTGTATCGGCCACCTTTGCCCTGATCATCTATCGTAGCATCGCGCGTCACGAACGGATCTTTGTTTCGGAATTTCGGCTGCGCAAGCTGCTGGATCGCCGCAATGATCATATGGGCGAAATGCTAGAGCAGGCCCGCGAAGAGGTCCGCACCGAGCGCCAGCTTGCTGAAAAGCGTATGCTACAGACCCAAAAGATGGAGGCCATTGGCCAGCTGACCGCCGGGATTGCCCATGATTTCAACAACCTGCTGACCGCCGTGCGCGGCAATGCCGAATTGCTCAAGCTTGAGAATGACGCCCAATCCGACCTGATCGACCCGATCATTCAATCGGCTGACAGTGGGGCTGCATTGGTCCGCCAGTTGCTGGCCTTTGCCCGCAAACAGACCCTTGCCCCCGCCCCTGTGAACACCCGCCAGGCGATCTCGGAAACGGCCGCCCTGCTGCGTCGCAGCCTGCGCGAAGACATCACCGTTGAGACCCAATTCGAAGGCACCCCATGGCCGATCCGAATTGACCCGCATTTGCTGAGCAATGCCTTGCTGAACCTTGGCACCAATGCCCGCGATGCGATGCCCCAGGCGGGCACGATCACCATTTCAACACGCAATTTGGCCGCTGAGTCCGATTTCGTGCGCGTCAGTTTTTGCGACACCGGGACGGGCATGCCCGAACATGTGCGCGAACGCGCGATTGAGCCGTTTTTCACCACAAAGGAGTTTGGCGCAGGCAGCGGGTTGGGCCTGTCGATGGTTTACGGTTTTGTCAAACAATCCGGTGGCGACATGTCTATCGAACATGCGGCAAGCGGCGGTGTCTGCGTCCGGCTGGATCTGCCCCGCTCATACGAAATGCCTGATACGCCCGATGATGCCCCGGCCCCGGAAGGCCCCGCCCCCGAAACCCAAAGCATTCTGCTGATCGAGGACAATCAGGTGGTCATGCGCACCCTTTTGGGCATTCTTCAGTCACTGGGCTATGCCGTCACGGCAGTGGAAAGTGTCGAGAGTGCCCGCAAGGTTTTGGCGGATGAAAACCCGGATATTCTTATCACCGATATTGTGCTGCCGGGTGGTCAATGGGGCAGCGGCTTTGCCCGTGAAATGGCCAAAACCCGTCCGCAGATGCGCATCCTGATGATCTCGGGCTTTCATTCAGAATTGGCGTCATTGGGGTTAGAGCCGCATCAGGGCACCTTGCTGGCCAAGCCATTTAGCCGCGAGCAACTGGAGCAGGCACTGCGGACTTTGCAGCCATCTTGCATGGAGTAAAAGGGTGCCGCGAGATATGTCGCGGCACCCCTTTTGGTTCTAGTCGATCTTGGGCAGAAGCGCGTCAAGCGACGCTTTTGCGTCCCCGTAGAACATCCGCGTATTGTCTTTGAAGAACAGCGGGTTTTCGATGCCTGAATAGCCCGTTCCCTGCCCACGCTTGGACACAAACACCTGCTTGGCTTTCCAGCATTCCAGCACGGGCATCCCCGCGATAGGGCTGTTTGGGTCGTCCTGTGCGGCCGGGTTCACGATGTCATTGGACCCAATCACAATGGCGACGTCCGTTTCAGGGAAGTCCTCGTTGATCTCGTCCATTTCCATCACGATGTCATAGGGCACTTTGGCTTCCGCCAGCAGCACGTTCATATGCCCGGGCAGACGCCCGGCCACAGGGTGGATCGCAAAACGCACGTTTTTGCCCTTGGCGCGCAGTTTACGCACCAATTCCGCCACCGCCGTTTGCGCCTGTGCCACGGCCATCCCGTAGCCCGGGATGATGATCACACTGTCAGCTTCGTTCAAGGCTGTGGCAACGCCGTCGGCGTCAATGGCAACCTGTTCGCCTTCCACGGCCATCTGCTCACCTGCGGGGCCGCCAAAGCCGCCCAGGATCACGCTGATGAACGACCGGTTCATCGCTTTACACATGATGTAAGACAGGATCGCGCCCGAGGACCCGACAAGCGCGCCCACAACGATCAACAGATCATTGCCAAGGCTGAAGCCAATGGCCGCCGCCGCCCAGCCGGAATAGCTGTTCAGCATGGAGACAACGACAGGCATATCCGCCCCGCCGATCCCCATGATCAGGTGATACCCGATAAAGAGCGCGGCCAAGGTCATCAGGAACAGCGGGAAGAACCCGCCGGTGTTGAAGTACCAGATCAGTGCGATCAGGGACACGGCCGCCGCGCCGATGTTCAACATATGGCCACCAGGAAGCTTGGTGGCCGCTGAGTCGACTTTGCCTGCCAACTTGCCATAAGCAACGACAGAGCCGGTGAACGTAATCGCGCCGATGAAAATCCCAAGGAACAACTCGACCCGTAGGATGCTGATCTCGATAGCTGATTTGTCGGCAATCAAGGCGGTAAATGCCCCCAAACGCTCACCTAACAGCAGCTTAGGATCAGCGACGTTGCCAATGGTGATATGCGCGATCAGTCCGACAAGCACCGCTGCCAGACCAACCAAAGAGTGCATCGCAGCAACCAATTCGGGCATCTGCGTCATCTGCACTTTGGTCGCCAATTGATAACCAATGACCCCGCCGCCTGCGATCAGGACGATCGAGAACAGCCAAAGGCCAGAGCCCGGACCCACAAGCGTCGCAAAGACGGCCAGAGCCATGCCCGCGATGCCATACCAGACCGCGCGCTTGGCGCTTTCCTGGTTGGAGAGCCCACCCAATGACAGGATGAAAAGAACTGCTGCGACGACGTAAGCCGCTGTTGTAAAACCGTATTCCATGATCCTACCTCTTTAAGATTTCTGGAACATGGCGAGCATACGCCGTGTCACAAGGAAGCCGCCAAAAATGTTGATGCCGGTCATAAAGACAGCCAGCGCGGCCAAAAGGATCACAAGGAATGACCCTGACCCGATTTGTGTCAGCGCCCCCAGAATGATGATCGACGAAATCGCGTTGGTCACCGCCATCAATGGCGTGTGCAGGCTGTGTGCGACGCCCCAGATGACCTGAAAGCCCACAAACACCGACAGCACAAACACAATGAAATGCTGCATAAAGCTTGCCGGTGCGACGAGCCCGACGCCCAGCAGCAAGACAGCACCCACAACCAAAAGCGTGACTTGGTTTTTGGTTTGCTGTTTGAAGGCCGCGATTTCTTCGGCCCGCTTTTCTTCGGGCGTCAGTTCCTTTGGCGCTTCTTTTTTCGGTGCCGCTGCGATCGCCGCGACCTTGGGCGGTGGCGGCGGGAAGGTGATTTCACCTTTATGCGTGGCCGTGGCCCCTCGGATCACATCGTCGTCCATGTCATGGACCGGCACGCCGTCTTTTTCAGGCGTCAGGTCGGTCATCATGTGGCGGATGTTTGTCGCATACAGCGTGGACGACTGCGCGGCCATTCGGCTTGGGAAGTCGGTGTAGCCCACGATTGTGACGCCGTTGTCGGTGACGATCTTTTCGTCCTTGACGGTCAGTTTGCAGTTTCCGCCACGCTCTGCCGCAAGGTCGATGATCACGGAACCGGGTTTCATCGCATCAACCATGTCTTTGGTCCAAAGCTCAGGCGCGTCGCGACCTGGGATCAAGGCGGTGGTGATCACGATATCCATGTCAGGCGCGATTTCGCGGAATTTGGCCAGCTGGGCCGCCGCGAATTCCGGGGATGACACAGCCGCATAACCGCCTGTCGCCGATCCGTCTTGTTGTTCTTCGTCAAAATCGAGGAAGACAAACTCAGCGCCCATGGATTCAACCTGTTCGGCCACTTCGGGCCGCACGTCAAAGGCATAGGTGATCGCGCCCAGCGATGTGGCCGTGCCGATAGCTGCAAGACCGGCGACCCCGGCGCCCACAACCAGCACTTTGGCGGGCGGGACTTTCCCGGCGGCGGTGACCTGACCAGTAAAGAACCGGCCAAAGTTGTTTCCCGCCTCAATCACAGCCCGGTAGCCTGCGATATTGGCCATGGAAGACAGCGCGTCCATTTTCTGTGCCCGGCTGATGCGGGGCACCATGTCCATGGCGATGACGGTGGCGCCTTTCTTATTGGCGGCTTCCATCAGTTCGGCGTTTTGGGCGGGGTAGAAGAAGGAGATCAACGTCTGGCCATCGCGCAGCCGCTTGACTTCAACATCTTCAGGCGGGCGGACCTTGGCCACGATATCGGCAGCTTTGAACAGCGCAGCTGCGGTTTTCACCACCGAAACACCGGCGTCTTTATAGGCTTTGTCAGAAAACCCGGCAGCAGCACCCGCGCCGGTTTCGATGACGCAATCATAGCCTAGTTTTTGCAAATCCTTGGCCGAGGCGGGTGTCATCGCGACGCGATCCTCGCCCTCAAATATCTCTTTTGGTGTCCCGATTTTCACGGACCGTCCCCCATCTTAGTGTCAGTGATTGGCCTTGCACTATCGCGCGATGTCCCAATTCACAAGGCGATGGGCCTCAAGAATCCCATTGTCATACGCTAACAGTCACATCCAGCGGCGTGTATTTTGGCAATAGCGGGCAAAATCCGCGCGAAACGCCCGCCGCAGTCGCGCCTCTTCGGGGATGATGAAGCGTTGCGTGATCGTGAACATGAAAACCGGCACAAGAACCAGCGCGAGTGGCGCATCCCACCGCAAGGCCAACCCCGCCAGCACCAGCGCGTCGCCCAGATAGATCGGGTTGCGCGTGCGTGCGAAGATGCCGGTGGTGACCAGATGGCTGGCCTCCATATGGGGAATGACGGTCGTGCGTTGTTTGCGCATCTCAACAAAAGCCAACCCCATCAAAACCAGCCCACCGCCCACAAGAAGCCCGCCCAGCAAATCCAAAATGGGCAGGTCCATGCGTAGCGCGCTGGGTTGCAAGATGCCCGTCCACCACGTGAACACAAGGGCCAGCCCAAGCCAAACCGGGGGGATGTCGATCCACTTCATGCCAGGCTTTGTGCCCTGCAGCTTTGCGCTTGTCCACGCTGCTGTGGCCGTTAGCATGCCCCCAAAAGGAGCAAAATCATGGAACATGCAGGTAAACACGCGCTGGTCACTGGCGGCGGAACGGGGATTGGCGAAGGCATCGCCGTGGCCTTGGCGCAGGCCGGGGCTGAGGTTACGATCACGGGTCGCCGTGCTAATAAGCTGGAGGCCGTTGCGGCCACCCACGACCGCCTGCATGCCGTGGTCATGGATGTGGATGATGAGGCCTCTGTCCGCGATGGCATCGCCGCTGCCGCTGCGGCCCGGGGTCCGGTGCAAATTTGCGTGGCCAATGCGGGCATCGCCGAAGGTGGCCCGTTTGAGAAAACCAGCCTTGCTGCTTGGCGCAAGACCATGACCACCAATCTCGATGGTGTGTTCCTAACATTTCAGGCGGCCATGGCCACCCTTGCCCCGGATGATCCCGCCCGGATGATTGTGGTCAGCTCAATCGCGGGCGTGCGTGGGCTGAAGAATGCGATTCCATATACCGTCACCAAACACGGTGTCATCGGCTTGATCCGTGGGTTGTCCGAGGAATTCATGCGCCGCCCGATCACCTTTAACGCGCTCTGTCCTGGCTATGTGGACACCGCCATTGTCCAAAACCAGATCCCCGGACTGATGAAGCGCTTTGGCGTTGATGAAGAAGGCGCGATTGCCGCCATCGCCAAGGGTAATCGCCACCAACGCTTGTTGGAGGTGGATGAGACGACGACGGCGGCCATGTGGCTGTGCTCGGAGGGAGCGCGCAGTGTGAATGGGCAGACGATCCAGATCTCTGGTGGTCAGGTTTAATGACAGATTTCGCGGCCACCAAGGCCCTGTTTCATCTACCTGAAGGCATGATCTATCTGGACGGCAACTCTTTGGGTCCTTTGCCCAAAACCACGGCCGCCCGCGTTGCCCAATGTGTTACGGATGAGTGGGGCGAAAAGCTGATTACCGGTTGGAACAAGGCCGGTTGGATGGCCCAGCCCACAGCTTTGGGCGACCGCGTTGGCCGTCTGATCGGGGCGGAGCCGGGCCATGTGGTCTTGGGCGATACCTTGTCGATCAAGGTCTATCAGGCGCTTGCTGCCGCAGTTGATCTGATGCCCGATCGCCGTGTGATCCTGACCGATAGCGGCAATTTTCCCTCTGACATCTATATGGCGGAAGGGCTGATCAAATCGCTTGATCGCGGCTTTGAACTGCGCGTGGTGGCCCCGGAAGATGTCGCCGCAAATCTGACTGATGAAGTCGCGGTGCTGATGTTGACCCAAGTGGATTATCGCACCGGGCGTCTGCACGATATGGCCGCGCTGACTGCCGCCGCACATGGCGTTGGTGCCGTGATCGTTTGGGATCTGGCCCATACCGCCGGAGCCCTGCCTGTGGATGTGGCCGGGTGTCAGGCCGATTTTGCGGTGGGCTGCACCTATAAATACCTCAACGCCGGCCCCGGCGCGCCTGCGTTTATCTATGTCGCGCCCCGTCATGTGGCGGGTTGCCAGCCCGCGTTGTCGGGATGGTTAGGGCATGAGGCCCCCTTTGCCTTTGATCTGGATTATCGCCCTGGGCCCGCGATTGAACGTATGCGCGTTGGGACGCCGCCCGTGTTGCAAATGGCCGCCCTTGATGCCGCTATGGTGATCTGGGATCAGGTTAATATGCAGGCGCTGCGCGCGGCATCAATCGCCCTATCCGAGCGCTTTATCAAAGGGGTTGAGGCCACCTGCCCGATGCTGACCCTTGCCAGCCCGCGCGATCCTGCGCAGCGCGGCAGTCAGGTGTCATTCCACTTTGAAAACGGGTATGCCGCCATGCAGGCCTGCATTGCCCGCGATGTCGTGGGGGATTTTCGCGCCCCCGACATCATGCGTTTTGGTATCACCCCACTGTTCATCGATGCCGCCGATATCGATCGCGCCGTTGCCGTGATTGCCGAAGTGATGGATGGGCGTCTGTGGGATACACCGGCCTATATGCAAAAGGCCGCCGTGACCTGAGATATCATTCAATAAATGTGGTGTCTTCGACTGCCTGCGGGGTCCCGCAACCGTGGATTTCAACATTCAGCGCAGCCCCAAGCAAGATAAGATAGGCGCTGACATAAAGCCAAAGCAGCAGCCCGATGACGGCACCGATAGAGCCATAAACTTCGTTGTAACTGGCGAAATTCTGCAGATAGTATGACAGCCCTGCCGAGGCCGCGACCCAGATGATCACGACCACAAAGGCCCCGACGGTGATCCAACGCCCACGCCCCCCGACCCGTGCAGGTCCAAAGCGGTAGAGCAGGCTAAGCCCGGTCATCAATACCCCCAGCGCAATCAGCCAGCGTGCCCCCTCAAGCAGCCAAGCGGTGGAGTTCGCCATTGGGATGAAGGCGATGCCAATCGGCAGCACGACAACCATCGTGACTGCCACAATCGCCAAGGCGACCAACGCGATCGTCAATAGGAAAGCCACCGCAATTTGCCAAATCCCGTTCCGTTTGCGCTGCCCGGCAATCGCATTTAGCCCACCGATCAACGCCCCCACCCCGGCCCGGCAGGACCAGAGCGCCAAGGTAATGGACACCACCGTGGCCCAGCCAAGCGCCTCGCTCGGTGCGTTGACCAGGCCGTTGATCTGGCCAGAAAGCAGACGGTATGCACCGGGGGGATGATGCCTTCCATCAAGGTTAATTGCTCGGCGATGACAATCGGGTCAGCCACCAACCCAAAAATCGCGATCACGGCTGCGATACCCGGGAAAATCCCGAATATTCCAAAAAATGCAACACCTGCCGCAATGAGCCCAAGGTGCTTTTCCCCGGCGACCCGGTAGACCGCCAGAAGCACCCGCCAGACCTGCAAGGCCATTTCCATCAACATTGCGCCGTTTTTTGCTTCATCTTCTTGCCTGAACTTAGGGCAAACTGCCTTGAAAGGCTACGCCGGACAGGCCTGCGATGACAGAAATCCGCCAGCGGCTGATCAACGCCTAAAAACATGTCGCACACCGCTGCAGGACGCGGTAAGCTTTGCCTAAAACAGGGTAAAACCCAGACGTGTGCAGGTCTATATTTTGAGCAGTTTAACACAGCATATCAACATACTGGCAGAGCATCTGCTTGAAGGCGATGGCGCGCGCCAATTGGTTGCGATCACCGGCGCCCCTGGCTGCGGAAAATCCACCCTTGCAAGCGAGCTGGCCCGCCGTCTGAACGCCCAACGCCGTAAATCCATTGTCGTGCCCATGGACGGGTTCCATCTGGACAATGCTATCCTTGAAGACCGTGGCCTGACCCAACGCAAAGGCGCCCCCGAGACCTTTGATGCCCCCGGCTTTATCCGTTTGATCAAAGCGCTGAAGACAGGCGAAGAGGTCTTTGCCCCCAAGTTCGACCGCACCCGCGATATTGCAATCGCTGGTGCTATTGCCGTGCCCGCCGACGCCCAGATTGTCATCGTTGAGGGCAACTACCTGATGTTTGATGCCGCGCCATGGTCTGAGCTGGCCGCCTTGTGGGATGTGACTGCCCGGCTTGACGTGCCGATGCCCGAGCTGCGCGCCCGGCTCATCCACCGCTGGCTGAGCCTGAACCATTCGCGCGCCGTCGCCACCAGACGCGCGGAAAGCAACGATATCCCGAATGCGCAGCGCGTCATCGATTTGTCGCTTCCTTGTGATTTCATACTTGATGGGCAGCCACGCACTGCCGCAACCTGAAGGGGCCGATGACCCAATGAAGATCCAACATATCACAACGCAGCCTATCGATGGCCAGAAGGCAGGCACATCCGGTCTGCGCCGCAAGACCCGCGATTTCATGGCTCCGCAGTTCCTTGAAAACTACGTCCAATCCATCATCAATGCGATTGGCGGCGCTGCGGGCAAGCGCTTTGTCCTGGGTGGCGATGGCCGCTTTTTCAACGCCGAAGCTATCCAGATCATCTTACGGATGCTGGCCGCCAATGACGCAGCCCAGGTGATCACTGGCCGAAATGGTATTCTGTCGACCCCCGCCGCGTCGCATTTGATCCGTCAGACGCAGGCTGATGGCGGCTTTATCCTATCCGCAAGCCATAATCCCGGCGGCCTGGACGAAGATTTTGGCCTGAAATTCAATATGTCCAATGGCGGCCCGGCGACTGAGACATTAACCGATGCGATCTTGGCACAGACCAAATCCATCACATCCTATGCTATGATGGACAGCCCCGACATTGATTTGACTGCCCAGGCTGACACCGCGCTTGGCAACACCCAGATCCGCATTGTGGATTCGGTTTCTGACTATGCCGCGCTGATGGAAACCCTTTTTGACTTTGATACCATCGCAGGCCTGTTTCAATCGGGCTTTCGGATGCGCTTTGACGCGATGCATGCGGTGACCGGCCCTTATGCAAAGGCCGTGCTTGAGACCCGTCTGGGCGCCCCTGAAGGCACCGTTGTGAATGGCACCCCCCTGCCCGATTTTGGCGGCGGCCATCCAGACCCCAACCCGATTTGGGCCCATGAGTTGATGGGCGTTATGACCGGTCCTGATGCGCCCGATTTTGGCGCGGCCAGTGATGGCGATGGCGACCGCAATATGATTGTCGGCCGCGGCGCCTATGTGACCCCGTCTGATAGTCTGGCCCTGATCGCCGCCCATGCCCATCTGGCACCCGGATATCGGGAGGGCCTTTCCGGTGTTGCCCGTTCAATGCCCACTTCTGCCGCCGTCGACCGCGTTGCTGCGGCAAAGCAGATCGCCTGCTTTGAAACCCCCACCGGTTGGAAGTTTTTCGGCGCTTTGCTTGATGCAGGAAAAGTCAGCCTGTGCGGCGAAGAAAGCGCCGGCACGGGTTCGGGCCATGTCCGTGAAAAGGATGGTTTATGGGCCGTTTTGATGTGGCTGAATATCATTGCCGCCACGGGCAAGTCGGTCGCTGAGCTGATGGCTGATCACTGGGCCACCTATGGCCGCAACTATTATTCGCGCCATGATTATGAAGCTGTCGATAGTGGTAAAGCCAATGATTTGATGAACGGATTGCGCGATCAATTGGCAGGCCTGCCGGGCCAAAGCTTTGCCGGCCTGACCGTGCAGATGGCGGATGAATTTGCCTATACCTGCCCTGTTGAAAACAGCCACACGACAGCGCAAGGCATCCGTATCGGTTTTGCGGGCGATGCCCGGGTCGTTTTCCGCCTGTCCGGCACCGGCACGCAAGGCGCCACATTGCGCGTCTATCTGGAACTGCTAGAAACCGACTCCGCCAAGTTGGATATGCCCGCCGAGACAGCATTGGCCGCTGTGATTGCTGCGGCTGAGCAGATCGCTGAGATCAAAGCCCACACTGGCCGCGATGCCCCTGATGTGAAGACCTAAATCGAAGTGCTTTAGATAAAGACCAATGTGATCACTGGGAAAAGCAACAGGATCACCACGCGCAGGATGTCCGACCCGACGAAGAACAGCACCGCCTTATAGGTGGCTGTCATCGGCGTGTCTTTGTCCATGTTATTGATAATAAAAAGGTTCATGCCTACTGGCGGGGTGATCAACCCGACCTCGACCACGATCAGCACAAGGATACCGAACCAAATCGCGATTTCTTCGGTTGTCATGCCGAAATCCAGCGTTGAGACCACCGGCCAGAAGATCGGGATCGTCAAAAGGATCATCGACAGGCTGTCCATCAGGCAGCCCAGGATCAGGTAAAAGGCCAAGATCAGGATCATGACCATCCATGGGCTGAAACCCTGCGCCGTAACCCAGAGCGACAATTCCTGCGGCACCTGTGTCAGTGCCAAAAACCCGTTATAAAAGGCCGCCCCCAGCACGATGAAAAAGATCATGCCCGTCCCGGTCGCCGTTTGCCGGATGCTATCGCGGAAAATCGCCCAATTCAGTGAGCCCGAGAATAGTGCAATCAGCCCGGTTCCCATCGCCCCGACAGCTGCCCCTTCGGTCGGTGTGAACCAGCCATTGTAAATCCCGCCCACAACCAGCGCAAAGACAAGCAGGACCGGCCAGACCGCAAAAAGCGCCTTGAACCTTTGGGCGTAAGGCACCCGCGCATGCGTTCCGGCCTGATCAGGATAAAGCCGCACATAGAGTGCGATCGTGAGCATATAGCCAAGCGCGGCAAGCAGCCCAGGAAGGAACGCAGCCAAAAACAGCTTGGCGATATTTTGTTCCGTCAAAATCGCATAGATCACAAGGATCACCGAGGGCGGGATCAAGATGCCAAGTGTGCCGCCCGCCGCAAGAGCCGCCGTCGAAAACCCGCCCGAATACCCGTATTTGCGCAGTTCTGGCAGGGCTACCCTGCTCATCGTGGCCGCCGTGGCCAGGGACGAGCCGCAAATGGCCCCGAACCCCGCGCATGCACCCACTGCCGCCATCGCCATCCCGCCCTTGCGATGCCCCAGCCAGGATTGCGCCGCCCGGAACAGCGCCTGCGACATGCCCGACAGCGTCGCGAATTGCCCCATCAGAAGAAACATCGGAATGATCGAAAGGTTATAGTTGGAAAAAGTCGAATATACCTCGGACTTGAGCCGCGCCATGAACACTGTTGTCCCATCCGTTGCCAACCACAGCCCGCCAATTCCGCAAAGCAACATCGCAAGCCCAATCGGCGCCCGCAGAAAAATCAGCAAGAGCAGCACCGGGAAGGACAGGTAACCAATGGTAAGATCGCTCATATCCGGCGCGCACCTGTCAGGCGCATGGCCGCGCAGTAAAGGCTGATGATACTGGCACAGATCGCAGCGATCAGGCTGGCCGCATAAGCCCACCAGATCGGGAACTGGATCAGGTAGGTCGTCTCACCGTAGCGCATCTTGTCTTGCATCCCCAGGCCTAGCCGCCATGTGATCAGCACGATGACGATGGCCATGACGATGCTCCAAAAACAATTCAACGCATGCGTCGGTTTTGGCCCCATTTTGTTTGTGAAAATATCAACCGTTGCATGCGCCCCCGATAGTTGAGTGAGCGGCAGAAACGCGAAGATGGCAAAGGCCATGCCTGCTTCGACCAGTTCAAAATCGCCGTTGATTGGCCCAAGCCCGCGCGCCAAGGCCCATTCGCCCAGCGCCCCGAACATTCCCGTATGCGCCAGGCTATTGCTTTCGCGCCCCAGAATGCTGATCGACACCATGACCACCAAGGCGCACAAAACCAGCCCGCCCAAAAGCGCCATCGCGTTGGCAAGGCTTTGGATGATCTTATGCAGCACAGCACGGCCCTTGGTCTAAATGCCCACGGCATGGACGGTTTGGCGCGGTTTAAAGACTTGGGATGTGCTTGGCAATCGGCCGGATTCGCAGGACTTTTGCCCCGGACGCGACGGTATGTCGTTTTCACACAATTTTTTAGGCCTGCCGTTGTCTGGCAATGGGTCGTGGCATATCTGAGGTGGACGCGATATCCTTCCCGGTATCGCCGGGGTGATCCCGATGATCGCAGTCAGGAGTGCGCGTGTCCGTCAACTTGCCGCCATTGGATGATCTGGTCGCTTGTCCGCAATGCGACACGCTTCATCGCGCGCAGGACCTGCCTCAAAATGCCCGGGCCTATTGCCAGCGTTGCGGTATTGTCCTGATGACATCCCAACCCGCCGCTGTGGCCCGTGTGCTAAGTTTGGCATTGACTGCGTTTGTGATGATGATTGCCGCTGTCAGCTTTCCCTTTCTAAGCCTTGATGCCGGTGGGCTTCATAACGCGACATCGGTGATTGATGCGATATTGGCCTTTAAAGACGGGCTGGCCTTTCCGCTGGCGATTGCGGTTGCGTTTTTCATTCTGTTCATCCCGCTAATCCGCCTGTCCGCCCTAATTTATGCACTGGGTCCGCTAGTGCGCGAAAAGCCGCCCCGCGCTGGTGCCCGGCAGGCCTTTGCCCTTGCTGAACGGCTGCGCCCCTGGAGCATGGCCGAAATATTCATTGTCGGGGTCACGGTTGCGCTGATCAAAGTTGCCGGACTTGCGGCGGTCACAATCGGCCCAGCCTTTTGGGCTTTTGCCGGCGTGGTAATCATCACCGTGCTGAAAGATCAACTTATTTGCAGGTATTCAATTTGGGAAGCTCTGGATCAGTCTCAGGCTTGATGACCGCCCGCGAGGCCGGGCTGGTCGCCTGCCAGCGTTGCGGGCAGGTCCATGCGCGCGGCACCGCCTATTGCACGCGATGTGACGGCCGTTTGCAAAGCCGCGATACAGACAGCCTGCAAAAGGTTTGGGCCTGGATGATTGCCGGGATGATCGCCTATGTGCCTGCGAACCTTTATCCCATGCTGCTGACATCCACCCTGGTTGAGCATAGCGAAAGCACCATCATCGGCGGTGTGATCGATCTTGTCGAACATGGCTCTATCGGGATTGCGATCATCGTTTTTGTCGCCTCGGTGCTGATCCCTATCGGCAAGTTTATTGCCGTCATCTATTTGGCCGTCAGCGTGCAGCGCCACTCAGCGCAGAACCGCCATGGCCGCCATAAGGCCTATGAAATTGTTGAATTCATTGGTAGGTGGTCAATGATTGATGTGTTTGTCGTTGCAATTCTATCAGCGCTCGTGCAACTCGAGACCGTTGCAACGATTAACCCCGGAATTGCGGCGGTCAGTTTTGCTATGTCGGTTATTTTTACTATGTTATCAGCCCAAGCCTTTGATGCCCGTTTGATCTGGGATGCAGACAGGATCAACCATGAGTGACACCCCCCAACTGGTGCAGCGCCGCTCGATGTGCGCCCGATCAAACAACCCCTCTGGCGCCGGTTGTCTTTGGTGTGGTTTGTTCCGATCATTGCACTGACAGTTTCGCTTTGGGCGGCTTGGCAAAGCTACCTTGATCGTGGGTCCTTGATTACGATCACATTCGAAAACGCATCTGGTATCACCGCAGGCGAGACAACGATCAAATATCGCGACGTCACCGTCGGCGAGGTTGAAACAGTTGAATTTGACGCCGGTCTGTCCGTTGTATTGGTTCATGCCCGGATCGACAAAACCGTCGCCCCCTATCTGGATGATGACGCGCAGTTCTGGGTGGTTCGCCCCGATGTGTCCGTGCGCGGCATTTCCGGGCTCGAGACCGTGTTGTCGGGCGTCTATATTGAGGGCAATTGGGATACACAGGCCGATGTCGCCCAGACAGAGTTCACCGGCCTTGAAGAACCGGTTCTGACACGTGCTGGCCAACGCGGCATTCAAATCGTCCTGCGCACGGACGATGGCGGGTCAGTTTCCGCTGGTGCCCCGGTGCTGCATAAGGGGATCGAAGTCGGCTATCTGGAAGAGCCTGAACTGTCCTTTGACGGCACACAGGTACTGGTCAACGCCTTCATCGAAGCCCCGTTTGATCGCCGGATCACAACCAGTACCCGCTTTTGGGATACATCCGGTTTCAGTGTCTCATTTGGGACCGGCGGGGTTGCGTTGAACGTCAATTCGCTGGCCTCGCTCATCGAAGGTGGCATCGAATTTGATACAATCGTCTCTGGTGGCGTGCCGGTGCAAGATGGACATATCTTTGATATTTTCTTTGATGAAGACACCGCCCGTGACAGCCTGTTTACCGATCCCAATGCCGAAGTGCTGGAAGTGGCTGTCTTGTTCGAAGAATCCGTCAGCGGCCTGACCCCCGGATCTGAGGTGCGTTTTCAAGGTATCCGTATTGGCGAAGTCAGCGATCTGAACGCGATTGTCGTGGGCGAAGGCATCAGCGCCGAAGTCAGGCTTCAGGCTGTTTTGGCGATCGAGCCATCGCGCCTTGGGATGGGCGCCGAAGCAACGACAGATGATGCATTACAGCTATTGTCGGACTTTGTTGAACGCGGCCTGCGTGCCCGCATGGTTACCGGCAATATCCTGTCCGGCACGTTGCTGGTGGAACTGATCCAGATCGAAGATGCGCTACCGGCTATTTTGACCAGTAGCGCCGGGATTTATCCGATTGTACCCACAACAGATTCTGAAATCTCGGACGTCGCGGCAACCGCCGAAGGGGTGCTGTCCCGGATCAATGCCTTGCCCGTCGAAGAGCTGATGGATGGGGCCATCAACATGATGGACAGTATCGAAAGCCTGGCCAATGATGAGGCAACGCGCAGCGCGCCTGCTTCCCTGGTCGCATTGCTGGAAGACAGCAGGGCGCTGTTGACCGACGAGGATCTGCTTGCCGTGCCAAGCGATCTGCGCAACGTCATTGGCGATCTGGATGCTATTGTTACGCAAGCCGCGGAGCTGGATGTCGTAGGCGATCTGGACGCGGCTTTGGAAAGCGCCACGGCGGCGGCAGCCAATATCCAACGCGCTACCGAAAACCTGCCCGAGATCACCATCCAGATCGAAGAATTGACCCGCCGCGCCAATAGTCTGGAATTCGAAGCCCTGGTCGCCTCGGCCACGGAAACACTGGCTGCAATCGATACCTTTATCAGCAATGAAGACACAGCCGCCATGCCTGCCGGTTTGAACGCTGCATTGGAAGAAATGCGCCAATTTCTGGTCGAAGTCCGCCAGGGCGGCGCCATCGAAAACGTAAACGCGGCTCTTGCGTCGGCCAATGAGGCAGCACAAGCCGTTGAAGACGCGGTCAGCACGCTACCTGCACTTTCGGCCCGGGCCAGCCGATTGGTCGCGCTGACCGAAGAGGTGATTGCCAGCTATGGTGAGCGGTCCCGCTTCAGTGCCGAAACGCTTGCCACTTTGCGCGATATTCAAGAGGCGGCGGATGCGGTTTATTCCCTCTCCCGCACGATTGAACGCAACCCCAATTCTCTTTTGATCGGACGTTAGACATGCTGCAACGACTTCTTATTCTGGCGTTTGCGGCCTTCACCGCTTGCACCCCGCTTGCGGATCGCTTGGCAGTGAACCCCTTGCCATCCGCGCTTGAGCTGCGCCCGCTTGTCGGCAGCGTGATGGTCCGGACAGTATCTTTGCCGATCTACGCCGCCGTTGAAGAAATCGCGATCGAAGCTGAGAGCGGGCTAATCAAGATCAACGAAGACGTGCTTTGGGCAGATTCCCCAGAACGCGCAGTGACATTGGTGCTGACCCGCACCCTATCAGACATCTTGAATATCAACGTGGGCCCCGAACCTTGGCCGTTTATCGGATTGCCGGATGTATCCGTCGATATCCGCGTCGAGAAAATCATCGCAGGCGCCGATAGCGTCTTTCGACTGAGCGGTCAGTACTTTATCGGCGGTGATGCCATCGATTTTCGCAGAACAAGCCAGACCTTCGACATTGAGATACAAATGACTGACAATAGCCTGCAAAGCGTCGCCGCAGCGCAAGCCGCAGCACTGCTGGCCCTATCTGAGCAGGTTGCGCGAAACTTGGGGCGCTAGGTCACTGCGTCCCCGACACGAAAGCTGAGCAAATCTTCCTCAAGATAAGCGGGCCCGATCGTGTATCGGCTTCCGTTGTCAAAGGTCACCTGCAGTGCGTTTGAATACATAAATGCGTCCTCCTCTGTCAGCTGAAGTTCGGCGAGCAAAGCATCCGCCCGCGCATCGTAAACATCCTCAGGTTCGTCCTCAAACGGGGTCATGGCACGTTCGTAGACCGTCACCTTCAACATCCGTGCGGCGTGGGTCGGATCAAGCGAAGCCAGCCGTACGTGAAACCACGGTGTTTCATACCCACCATCTGCAAACCGCCCGATGGTTTCATCATGAAAGTGCAGTGTTATTGGACGGGGCAAAACAGAACCTAACCTAGCTTGACCCAGGCCCCATCCCGCTTGGACGACCGCACACAGGCGTCAACAAATTGCATGCCTTTCAACCCGTCCTCGATGGTCGGGTAGAGCACATCCTCAGATACTGCTGTGCCGTTGCGATGCGCGGTGATGGCATCTGCGGCTTCGCGGTAGATTGTCGCAAAGCCTTCCAGATAGCCCTCAGGATGTCCGGCGGGAATGCGTGTCACACGTTCAGCCACGTCCATTGCCCCTTTGCCGCCTCGCGTCAAAAGCTGTTTGGGCTCGCCGTAAGGCGTGAACCATAGCTGATTGGGATTTTCCTGCGCCCATTCGATGCCGCCTTTGTCGCCATAGACCCGCAACCGCAGCCCGTTTTCATTGCCCGGGGCGACCTGGCTGCACCACAACATCCCACGCGCGCCGCCTTCATACCGCAGCATCACATGCGCATTGTCGTCCAACTGCCGCCCGCTGACAAAAGCCTGCAGGTCCGCAGACAGGCTTTCCAGCTCTAGCCCCGTGACGAACGCCGCCAGATTAAAGGCATGGGTGCCGATATCCCCGGTTGACCCCCCGGCCCCGGACCGTGCGGGATCAGTTCGCCATTCGGCCTGTTTGAACTCTTCATGCTGTGTCAGCCAATCCTGGGCGTATTCAACCTGTACAACGCGGATATTGCCCAGCACACCATCGGCCACCATCTGCCGCGCCTGACGCATCATCGGATAGCCGGTGTAATTATGGGTCAGCACGAAAAGCGCGTCACTGTCTTCTGCCGCTTTCACCAGCTTTTTGGCATCTGCCATGGTTGAGGTCAGAGGCTTATCGCAAATCACGTGAATGCCCCGCTTCAGGAACTCGCGCGCTGCGGCGTAATGTACGTGGTTGGGGGTGACGATGGCCACGGCCTCAATCCCGTCTTTCAGGCGCGCCTCGCGGATGGCCATGGCTTTGAAATCATCATAGGTCCGTGCAGGATCAAGCCCCAATGCGGCCCCCGAGGCCTGCGCCTTTTCCGGTGTCGACGACAGCGCGCCCGCAACCAAGTTGAACCGCCCGTCAATGCGTGCCGCGATCCGGTGGACCCCGCCGATAAAGGCATCATTCCCGCCGCCGACCATGCCGAGCCGAATGGGTCTGTCATATCCCATGGTTCAAATCCCCAACATTTTGCGGTTTGTGGCGTCGTCTACCTCGCCGCCCGCGAAGTCGTCAAAGGCCCGTTCGGTGACCCGGATGATATGATCTTTGACAAATTGCGCCCCTTCACGCGCCCCGTCTTCAGGGTGTTTCAGGCAACATTCCCATTCGACCACGGCCCAGCCGTCAAAATCATTGGCGGCCATCTTGGAAAAGATCACGGCGAAATCAACCTGCCCATCGCCAAGGCTGCGGAAGCGCCCCGCCCGGTCGACCCAGGATTGGTAGCCACCGTAAACACCTTGCCGTCCCGTTGGGTTGAACTCGGCGTCTTTGACGTGGAACATCTTGATCCGATCTTTGTAGATATCGATGTTATCCAGGTAATCCAGACATTGCAGCACGTAGTGTGACGGATCATAAAGCATATTGCAGCGCGCATGCCCGTCCAGGCGGTCCAGAAACATCTCAAATGTGACGCCGTCATGCAGGTCTTCGCCTGGGTGGATTTCATAGCAGACATCAACGCCATTTTCCTCAGCATGGTCAAGGATCGGGCGCCACCGCGCGGCAAGTTCGTCAAAAGCAGCCTCAACCAGACCGGCAGGTCGTTGCGGCCACGGATAGATGTAAGGCCAAGCCAACGCGCCCGAGAATGTCGCCATGGCATTGATACCAAGGTTTTGTGAGGCCGAAATCGCCAGTTTCACCTGCTCAACAGCCCAGGTCTGACGCGCTGCCGGATTGCCTTGCACCTTGGGGGCCGCAAAGGCATCAAAAGCGGTATCATAGGCCGGGTTGACGGCAACAAGCTGGCCCTGCAAATGCGTTGAAAGCTCAGTCACAGCGATCCCATTCGCTGCAGCCTGTCCTTTGAATTCATCGCAATAGGTTTTCGACGATGCCGCCTTTTCCAAATCAATAAAGCGCGCATCCCAGCTTGGCACCTGAACGCCTTTATAGCCGCAATCTGCAGCCCATTTGGTAATGCTATCCCAGCTGTTGAACGGTGCCTCATCACTGGCGAATTGCGCCAGAAACAACGCGGGACCTTTGATCGTTTTCATGATGTCCTCCCCTTGGTTTGGGAGAAACTATAACGATTTAGAAAATTGGTGCCAGCCCGTATTTGGATACATATTGGCTGGCCCGGTCTAAACGCGTTTGGCGGCACCGATGCCGCCAAAACACCTTGAGGAGGGAAGTAATGCCTTACTGATCTGCGTAGATACCCACGCCAACCAAAAGCTGATCATCAAGCGCAAGCACATATGTCACCTTATCGGCGGGCTGGCCGCTTATCGGGTCTTCAAACCGGTAAGGTACCCAACCGGCACCTTCATTCATGGCCACGTCGATCAACGCGCGTGTATGATAGAAGCCATTGACATCCGTCACATCATAACGATTGGTCCCCACAGCAGGGCTGTTGCGCCCATGGGCCAACATGACACCATCTCTGTTCCACATAATCGGGAACAAATCGCGATCACGGAACCGGTCGCTGCTTTGATCCGAAATCGCGGCGATCAATGCGTCGCGCCCGCCTTCTTCAAAAACCGAGAGCGCGTCGACGACCATCGCCACCGCTTCGTCCGAGCTGCCGCGATCCTCGGCCGCCATTCCAATTTGCGCCCAGCAGAACGCTGCGGCCAGTGCAATCATCCGTATCATTGTTGTCCTTTCCAGAAAATCTGCAGGACTGTTAGACAAATTGCTTTAACACGGACTTAAATCCTGTCCTGCGAGCAGGAAATCTCGTTCCCTGGTGAAGAACAGGTTAATTCGCCCGCACCGCGTTAAAGGTAAAAAGCTGTTCTTGCCCGATCCGGTAGCCATCGATCAGCCGCTGCGCCTGCACCGATGTGAGCCACGCTTCGAGCCGCTGCGCCTGATCGGCTTTTACATGCGGGTGCTGTTCCTGGCTGATAGGGATAAAGGCATATTGGTTAAACAGCGCCGGATCGCCCGAAAAGAGCAGGCGCAACCCCGCTTGATTTCCAAAGTTTAGCCAGCTCGCCCGGTCCGTTAGAATGTAGGCGTCGAGCCCCGATGCTGTGTTCAGCGCGGCGCCCATACCAGCCCCAACCGACCGGTACCAGTCGCCAACAGGATCAAGCCCGGCAGCAGCCCATAACGCGCGTTCCTTGTTATGCGTACCGCTTTGATCACCCCGACTGACAAAAGCGCGCTGCGTTTCGGCGATCCGCCTTAGGGCCTGTGCCGCCGTATCGGCATTACCAATATTGGCTGGATCGTCGGCGGGGCCTACAAGAACAAAGTCGTTATACATAATCTCGCGCCGGTGACTGCCATGACCGTTCACGACAAACGCCTCTTCGGCCGCGCGCGAATGAACCAAGATCGCATCGACATCCCCAGCCGCCCCCAATCGCATGGCCTGCCCTGTTCCGACGACAAGCAATTGCACGGTCAGGCCCGTGTCAGCCTTGATCGCGGGCAAGAGCACATCTGCCAGACCTGAGTTCTGGAACGACGTTGTTACGGCAAGCCGCAATTGATCGGCACTGGCGCTGCTGATCCAAAATGCCAAAAAGGTGACAAACCAACGGATCATTCGACGATATCCCCGTTCAAAAGCGCCGCTGCCTCTGCCGTTGTGGGCTGCGCGAAAAAGCTGTCTGCATCGCCTGTTTCAATGATTTTGCCATGCATCAAAAACACCACATCCGTCGCAAGCCGCCGCGCTTGCCCGATATCGTGCGTCGCCATGAGAATACGGGTGCCTTTGGTTTGAACCTGATGCAAGATCGCCTCAATCTCGCGGGTGGCGCGCCCGTCAAGGTTGGCGCAAGGCTCGTCCAGAAACAGAATTTGCGGATCGCTGATCAATGCCCGCCCAAGCGCCAGTTTTTGCTTTTCGCCACCCGACAGTTGTGGTGCAGGCTGATCAAGCGCAGCGGTCAACCCGATCCGGGCCGCCCAGTTGCCGACAGCCGCTGTGATTTGGTCTTGCGCAACCCCGCGCAGTTGCAGCGGATAGCTGAGGTTTTCACGCACGCTGCGCCGCATCATGATGGGTGCCTGAAAAACAAAGGCCTGGGCCAATTGCGCCTTTTGGACAGATGTTTGCCAGTTGATCTGCCCCTCGGATAGCCGATCAAGCCCATGCAAGGCCCGCAGCAGCGTTGTTTTGCCGGACCCGTTTGGCCCCAAAATGATCGTCAGACCCGTTTGCGCAACTGTCAGGCTGGCGGGTCCCAAAAGCGTCTTCCCCCGCCGTTTGACCACGGCGTCTTGCATTTTCAGGGGCAGGATCGCGTCTACCATTTGCCCTCTCGCTCTGTTTTGCTGATCGTGTGGATCATCAGGTTGACCGCAACCGCAAGCCCGATCAGCACAAACCCAAGCCCGAGGGCCAGCGCAAAATCCCCCTTGCCGGTTTCCAATGCAATGGCCGTGGTCAGCACCCGGGTTGCGTTATCGATGTTTCCGCCAACGATCATGATCGCACCGACCTCACCAATGGCCCGTCCAAAGCCGGCCAGCGACGCCGTGATCAGCGCCCGCCGTCCATCCCAGAGCAATGTTTTGATCCGCTGCCATTTGGTCGTGGACAGTGACAGCAGTAGGTCATGATACTCGGCCCAAAGATCCCGGATCGCCTGATGCGCTATGGATGCGATCAATGGTGTGATGATGATCACCTGCGCGATGATCATCGCTGTGGGGGTAAAAAGCAGCCCCAACACGCCAAATGGGCCGCTACGCGACAAAAGAAGATAGACAATCAGCCCAACGACAACCGGTGGCAGCCCCATCAGTGCATTGAGCACCGCTATTGTCGCGCGCCTATGTCGAAACCGCTGGACCGCCAGCCACGCCCCAAAAGGCAACCCGATGAGCGAGGCAATCAAGACGGCAGTAAGTGTCACGTGAAGCGAGCGCAGCGTAATCTGCAGCAGGTCAGCATCAAGCGTGATCAGTAGCCAAAACCCCGCTAAAAGCCCCTCCCAGATATCACCCATTGCAGATTGCCTATCACCATCGTCCGGGCGCAGGGTTTCATGGCCTCACTAGCTGTTCAATGGCAAATCCGTCAGCTGCATGCTTAGTTTGCGACGCCGCCGGCCCGCGCGAATGAATGCGACGATAAAGAAGCCCGTCATCACCAGGATGACTGTTGGTGCCGGGGCGCTGTTGAGGAAAAAGCTAAGGTAGACCCCGAGAAACCCGGACAGCAATGTCACACCAACCGCCAAGAGAAGCATCTGCGAAAAACGCTTGGTCAGCAAAAAGGCAATCGCCCCCGGTCCGATCAACAGCCCGATCGACAAGATGATCCCCACCGCTGAAAGCGTCGCCACAATCGTCAGTGAGATCATCGACAAAAGCCCGTAGTGTAGCCACCCAACCCGCAGCCCAACCGCGCGTGCTTGTACCGGGTCGAATGTATGCAGCAGAAACTCGTGCTGTTTAAGCAAAATCACCGACGCCACAACCGCCGCTGTGATCCCTGCGATCCACAGATCATCTGCCGCGACGCCCAGCATGTTTCCGAACAAAACATGGTCCAAATGCACATCGGTGGTGATCTTGGTGTAAAGAACCAACCCAACCCCGAACATGCCCGAAAACACGATCCCCATAATCGTATCTTCTTTCACCCGGCTATTCTGGGCCAGAAACCCTGTTGCAAGCGCGCAGACCATACCGGCACAAAATGCGCCGATCATCAGCGGAATATTCAGTATATACGCCACCACGATCCCCGGCAGCACGGCATGGCTGATCGCATCGCCCATCAGCGACCACCCCTTCAGCACAAGATAACAGGACAGCAGGCTTGTCGGCACGGCGATGATCGCCATGATCAAGAAGGCCTTGTTCATGAACGGATACTGGAAAGGGAGCAAAACTGTTTCGATCATGCGGACCTCAGCGCGGCGCGGGCCCGTTTGCGGGCGGCAAAATAACCATGTTTGGGCGCCAGAAAAAACGCCACAAGAAAGATCAGCGTTTGCAGCGTGATGATGACCCCACCGGTCGCCCCATCAAGAAAATAGCTGATATAGGCCCCGACAAAGCTGGTACATGCCCCGATGCTGACGCTGATAACCAAAAGCCGCGGGAACCGATCCGTCAGCAGGTAGGCCGTCGCCCCCGGCGTCACCACCATCGCGATCACCAAAAACGCCCCAACGGTCTGCAGGGCCGCAACGCAAGAGGCCGACAGAAGCATGAAAAACACCACGCGCAGCAAATCAGGGCGCAGCCCGATGGACCTGGCATGGTTTTCGTCAAAGAACGCCACCATCAAGTCTTTCCATTTGGCCAAAAGCACGGCCAGCGTCACAAAACCGATAATCGCCAATTGCACCGTATCCGCTGGCGTGATGGCCAGAATATTCCCCAAAGTGATCGTCTGCACACTGACCGAGGTGGGCGAGACTGACACCATGAACAATCCAAGCCCAAAGAAAGAGGTAAAGATCAGCCCGATGATCGTATCCTCTTTCAGGCCTGACCGCTGGTTTAGAAACAACATCGCACCCGCCGCAAGCCCCCCTGCCACGAACGCCCCCAGGGCAAATGGCAGTCCCAACATATAGGCCCCTGCGACCCCAGGAACGATGGAATGGCTTAGCGCGTCACCGATCAGCGACCAACCTTTTAGCATCAGATAAGCTGACAAAAATGCGCAAACCCCGCCGACAAGCGCGCTGACCCACATCGCGTTGAACATGTAGCTATAGCCAAAGGGCTCTAGCAAGGTCCCGATCATTGGCGCGCCTCACTGTCATCCGGCCCGTAAACGATGAACGGACGTTCATCATCGGTAATGACCCTGACCTGCCTGCTATCATCATCATCATGCAAATCCGATCCGCCCAGCACAAAGTGCCGCAAGACCCCGCCAAATGCTTTTTCCAGGTTTTCCCGGGTAAAGATTTCCTCGGTCAGCCCATGGGCCAAGACGGTTTGTTTGACCAGCACAGTCCGATCACAAAACTCTGGCACTGAGCCAAGGTTGTGGGTCGAGACAAGGATCACCCGCCCCTCATCACGCAAAGCGCGCAACAGCGCGATGATCGCGTCTTCGGTTTGTACATCTACGCCCGTAAACGGCTCATCAAGCAGGATCACCCGCCCCTCTTGCGCCAAAGCGCGCGCAAGAAAGACGCGTTTGCGCTGCCCGCCTGATAATTCGCCAATTTGCCGATGCCGGAAATCGGTCATGTTCACGCGGGCCAAGGCCTCGGCCACGGCGTCATGATCTGCTTGCTTTGGCCGACGCAGAAAACCCATATGCCCGTAGCGACCCATCATCACTACGTCCTCGACCAGCACAGGAAAGTTCCAATCGACCTCTTCGGATTGCGGAACATAGGCGACGATATTGCGGCGCAGCGCCTCGCGCACGGGCATACCCAAGACGGTGATGTCACCCTTTGCGGCGGGTACAAATCCCATTATTGCCTTAAACAGCGTGGACTTTCCTGCACCATTGACCCCAACCAGTGCGGTAATCGTACCGGTTGGGATTTCAAAGCTTGCATCATGTAATGCGGTGTGACCATTGCGATAGGTCACCGTTACATCGCGCGACAAGATGCCGGACATTTGGTTCATTCGGCAAGGCCCGCTGCAACGGTTTCGGTCGTTACACGCAACAGGTCCAGATAGGTCGGAACCGGTCCATCCGCTTCGGTCAGGCTGTCCACATAAAGGACGCCGCCATAAGCTGCACCGGTTTCGCGGGCCACCTGTTCAGCCGGGGCCTGAGAGACAGTGCTTTCACAAAAGACGGTCGGGATATCCTCGGCCCGGACAGTGTCAATCACGCGGCGCACCTGTTGCGGCGTCCCTTGCGCATCGGCGTTGATGGGCCACAGATACAGCTCTTGCAGACCAAAATCACGCGCCAGATAGCTGAATGCGCCTTCGCAGGACACCAACCAGCGCCGTTCCTCGGGCAAGTTCGTGATCTCTTCGCGCAGCGGGCCAATCGCGGCTGAGATCTCGGCCTTATAGCTTTCGGCATTGGCCGCATAGGTTTCGGCATTCTCCGGGTCATGCTCCATAAAAGCGTCGCGAATGTTGTCGACATAGATCAGCGCGCTTTCGAGGCTCATCCACGCATGCGGGTTTGGTTTTCCTTCATACTCGCCCGACGCAATGCTCATCGGCGTGATGCCATCTGTCAGCGTGACGCTTGGCACGTCAGAAAGGTTTGCAAAGAACTGCTCAAACCACAGTTCCAGGTTCAGACCGTTCCACAAAATCAGATCCGCGTCCTGTGCGCGGATGATATCGCGCGGCGTTGGCTGGTAGCCGTGAATTTCTGCGCCCGCCCTTGTGATACTTTCAACGATGGCCGCGTCCCCAGCGACGTTTTGCGCCATATCTGCGATCACGGTGAATGTCGTGACTGCTTTGAACTGATCATCTTGTGCCCAAGCCGGACCTGCCAGTGCTAATACAGAAACCAGCCCCCAAAGGCTTTTCATCATTCGCATCATGCGCTCCTTGTTTGTGGGTATCGATGTTATTGATGCATTGTTATGAGAATAATTCGCAACTGTAAATGGGAATGCGAACCATTCGCAAAAAGAAATAGCAAACCGCCTAAGGACTTGCGGTGAAGCGGATTTCAGCAGAAGCTTCTACGCAGTAGCAACCAAAACCAGCGAGAATAGCATGCCCAAAGGCTATATTATCGGCCACGTTACCGTGAACGACCCAGAAGCCTACCAAGAATACATCATCCGCGATACGCCTATGATTGAGGCCCATGGCGGCCGTCCAATCGTCCGGGGCGGGCCGGCTGAAAACGCTGAAGGTCCGGAATTTTCACGCCATGTTATTTTCGAATTTCCCGACTTCGAAAGCGCCAAGGCCCTCTATTATTCCCCCGAATATCAAGAGGTCGCGCGTATCCGCCGCGAGAATGCGACCAGCATGATCGTTTTGGTCGAAGGCGTCTAAGGGAGGACCGCCAGCCAGCACCACACCGTGAGAATCGAAAGCCCGGTGCCAAACAGAACAGATGACGCCGCCACCCGCTTTGCGGCGCCATACATATTAGCAAAGACATAAGCATTGATCCCGGGTGCCACAGCAGCAGTCAAAACCGCCGACCGGATGGCCGCATCGGATAGATCATTCACATGCCCCAGCCCAAAGGCGATGGCCGGGTGCAGCCCAAGCGAGATTGCGACGACAAACAGGATCGTCCGCATGTCCCCTTCGGGCCGATACCGGTACAGCACACCGCCCAAGCCAAATAGCGCCGTGGGCAGCGCCGCACGCGAAATGAGATCAAGTGCTTCGGTCAATGCACCCGGCACCGGGATGCCGCCAAGGTTCACCACAAAGCCCAGACCGATCCCTACGATCAAAGCATTCTTAAAGATAGCCTTTAAAACCTTGCCCGGCAGCGCTGCGATCCGCCCGCCCCGATTACGCGCGATTTCCATCGCTGTGATGGCAATCCCAAACCCAAAGGGCGAGTGGATCGCAATAATGGCGTAGTTTGCTTCAAGCGCCGATGCGCCATAGGCCCGTTCAGTGATCGGCAAGCCCAATAGCAACGAATTCGAGAACATGCAGCAAAACGCAATGGCAACGCTGTCCTCCCAGCCCCGCCGAAACAGGTAGCGCGCACCAAAAAGCCCCGCCAGGAACCCCGCAAAAGCCCCCGCATAAAAGCTGCCAAGCAATGCAAGATCAAAGCTTTGGCTCAGATCAAGCGTGGAAATCGCCCTGAATAGCAGGCAAGGGATCGCGAAGGCCTGGGCAAAGCGCATCAGCCCATCCACAACCGAATCCGCGAAATAGCCCTGCCAAACGGCGACATAGCCAAAACCGATCACCAGGAAGACGGGCAGAATAACTTCGATCAGAGCTGTCATTTTGCTGGAAAGGACAGGGTCATCCCGTCATAGGCTGGCTGCACATATTCCGGCGTTTGCGCCGCGACTTCGGCATAATCGAGATCATTATGCATGTTGGTCAGCACCGCCTGCTTTGGTTTCACCTGCTCGATCCATTCCAGCGTGTTCGCCAAATGCGAATGGGTTGGATGCGGTGCATGGCGCAGCGCATCGACGATCCAGCAATCCAGCCCTTGCAGATGCCCCCAGCTTTGTTGGGGGATGGCTGACACGTCAGGCAGATAAGCGACATCCCCGACCCGAAAGCCCAGCGCCGTGATAGCACCATGTTCGACCTCAAACGGTGTCAACGTAATTGCCCCGCCTGCCCCATCGACCAAGACATCCCCATCGATCCGGTTCAAGTCGCAGATCGGTGGGTAGGATGAGCCTTCGGGCTGTACAAACGCATAGCCAAACCGATCCAGCAGGTCATGGCTGGTGGGTTCATCGGCCCAAACAGCAAGCCGCGTGCGCGTGTTGAACACGATCATCCGCAGATCATCAATGCCATGCATATGATCTGCGTGGGCATGTGTATAGACAACAGCATCAAGGGCCCCGACCCCCGCATCCAAAAGCTGGCTGCGCATATCCGGGCCAGTATCGATAAGCACCTGTGTCACCCCTGCCCCGCTTCGCCGCGTCACAAGCAGTGAACAACGGCGGCGGATGTTCTTTGGGTTGTTTGGATCACATGCCCCCCAAAGCCCGCCAAGGCGCGGCACCCCGCCCGATGAGCCGCAGCCCAAAATTGTGAATTCGAGCGTATCCGTCATAGGGCCGCCTTCCAGAACAGCCGGTCGAAATTGGCGGTCGTCTGTGCGGCGAAATCGGCATAGCTCATCTGGAATACCTCAGCGCCAACCTTGGCGGTATGGGCGGTGAATGCAGGCTCGTTCCGTTTGCCCCGATGAGGCGGCGGCGCCAAGTATGGGCTGTCGGTTTCAACCAAAATGCGATCAACGGGGGCCTGGGCGAAGATATCGCGCAGCTCTTGCGATTTGGGGAAGGCTGCAATGCCAGACATGGACAGATAAAACCCAAGATCCAGGGCCGCATGCGCCAAAGCCGCAGAGCTGGAAAAGCAATGCATGACACAAGAATAGGCGCCGTTTTGGTATTCTTCGCGTAGGATCTGCGCCATGTCATCATCGGCGGCGCGGGCATGAATGATCAGCGGTAATTTGGTGTCGCGGGCGGCCGCGATATGAATACGCAGTGACGCCTTTTGAATATCCGCCGTGTCGGCAGTGTAATGATAGTCGAGCCCGGTTTCCCCAATCCCGACAAACTTAGGATGCTGGCTAAGTGTTAGCAATTCATCAACGCTTGTCAGAGGCTCATCTGCCGCGCTCATCGGGTGGGTGCCTGCGGCGTAAAAGACTGGTGCATGTGCTTCAGCAATGGCGCGCACCTGCGGCTCAAGCCGCAATTTGGTACAGATCGTCACCATCCGAGCCACCCCTGCATCAAGGGCACGTTCAATGACGGCGGGACGCTCATCATCGAAATCCGGGAAATCCAGATGGCAATGACTGTCAACAATGGTCGCTTGGGTCATAAAGGCCGCTTTCAGGCTGCGGCGACACCTTGCGCCGTCTCTTCGATCTTAAAGATCATATCAAGGATCAATGCCGCAGGGTCAAGGTTGACCGCACGCCCATGCCGCGACCGGTTCGACAAATCTTGTTGCAACTGCGCCCAGCGCCGCGCCGCCCTGTCATCTGGCGCAATCCGGGCCAAAAGCCGTGCCTCACCCGGGCAGGCCTGAACCGCAGGTGCGCCCAGCAGACCAGCACGCGCAGCACGCGATAAAAACAGATCAAGCAAATCCAATGTCAGCCCAAAGCGCGTTTGGGCAGCCTTACCGACACAGCTGTCGGCCAGCCGCAATACCGCAAGCCTGTCGACGCGCGGCAATCCCTCAATCGCCTTGACGATATCAGCGTAAAGCGAAAGCCCATCCTGATGCAGCAGCCGGATTGCATCCCCAGCAGAGCCCCCCGCCAGCACTGCCAGGCTTTCGCTGTTTTGGTCAGGAAAGCCGGCCTGGTCCAGCGCCTGCCCCAACATATCGTCAGACAAGACCTGGCAACGCAATTCGCGGCAGCGCGACCGGATGGTCGGCAACAGCCGCGATGGCTGATGGGCAATCAACAGAATTGTGGTCTGCGCTGGTGGCTCTTCCAGTTCTTTCAAAATGGCGTTGGCCGCGTTGCGGTTCAGTTCATCAGCCGCATCGACGATCACAACCCGCTGCCCGCCATCTGCCGATGACATCTGAAAAAAGGATTTTAGGCGCCGTACCGCGTCAACGGTAATTTCGGACTTAAGCTGTTTGGTTTTTTCATCAATCGGCCGCTTGATCACCGCAAGACGCGGATGCGCGCCCGACTGAATTAATCGCGCATCGGGGTGGTCAGGGTCGACGTCCAATGTAGGATCGCCGAAAAGGCCCGCCGCGGGCGCGGCCAGTAGGAAAGTGGCGATTTTCCAAGCCAGCGTCGCTTTGCCAACCCCGCGCGGGCCCGTAATCAGCCATCCTGAATGCATCCGCCCCGAGGCATGGGTTTCCAGAAAATCAGCGATCGCCCGATCCTGTCCAAATAGCTTGGCCGTCTCGCGCGGATGCGGTGCGCCCTCAATCCGGTCGGGTTCGGGAAGTGCATCATCGCTCATGCGTAAGCCGCAATCTCGCTTGCGATTTGATCAACGGGACGGTTCCCATCGATTAAGACGCAGCGATTTGGATGGGCCTTGGCCAAGGCCAGAAACCCATGCCGCAGCGTTTCTTGGAATGCCAAGCCGAAGTCTTCAAACCGGTCTTCACCTGAATTGCGTGCCAAGCCGCGTTCAAGCGCTGTGGCCGGATCCATATCAATGATGAAAGTCAGATCAGGCTCCCGGCCAATCATCAGCGTATGCAGCCGGTCGACCATGGCGCGCAGATCGCCCCGGGTCGCGCCCTGATAGACCCGTGTACTGTCGGCAAACCGATCCGAGATCACTGTTTTCCCGGCTTTCAGCGCCGGTTCAATCGTCTTTTCCAGATGGTCACGGCGTGCGGCCGTGAACAGCAAAATCTCGGTTTCGGCGGACCAGCGATCTGGATCGCCTGTGAGGACAAGCTGGCGTATTTCTTCTGCGCCCGAGCTACCGCCAGGTTCACGTGTCAGAATGACATCCGCGCCCCGCCCGCCTAAAGCCTCAGCAAAACGGCGCGCTTGCGTAGATTTTCCGGACCCATCAATGCCTTCAAAAGTGATGAAACGGGCCGTGCTCATGCCCCTTCGGCGGCAGGTTCCGCAGCTGGGTCAAAACGGTTCCAAAGCACCAGTGCGGCAGTCCGCAAACGTGTCGTGAACCCACCACGCGCAACAGCGCTTTCGGCCACCAATGGAATGCGTTTTTCGGGTAGCCCTTCAAGCTGGACGACAAGTTCGCCCACTTGATCACCGGCCGCAATGGGTGCTTCGATGGGGCCGGTATAAACGACCTCTGCATCGATGCTGCCTTGGTTCAGAACAGGCACCAACAATGACAGATCCTGTGCAACTGTTAGGCCGACAGCGGGTTCTTGCCCCATCCAGACATCAGCCTGCGCAATCCGTGTGCCTTGGCTAACGATATCCTGCTGCGCAAATTGGCGGAAAGCCCAGTTCACAAGACGTTCGGATTCCTCGGCCCGTGCTGCAGCAGTATCAAGCCCGGTGATCACAAAGATAACCCGGCGGTCCCCTTGCTTGGCGGACCCGACCAAACCGTAACCGGCCTCTTGGGTGTGCCCCGTCTTGAGCCCATCGGCCCCAATACCCAAAGACAGGATCGGGTTGCGATTGCGTGAATTCGAAGGGACCCGCCCATCAAAGGCAAATTCGGTCTCAGCAAAAAGCGGATAGTAGGTTGGGAAATCCGCAATCAGCCGGTTCGCCAGAATGCCAAGGTCCTCCATCGACATCCGATGCCCTGCGGCAGGCCAGCCATTTGAATTCACGAAGGTCGAATTTTCCATGCCCATTTGCTGGGCGCGTTGGGTCATCATGCGGGCAAAGCCAGCCTCAGTGCCGTCTGGTGATAGCGCTTCGGCAAGCACAGCACTGGCATCATTGCCTGACAGCACGATAACGCCGCGCAGCAGATCCTCAACACTGACACGGTCCGTTGTATCGAGAAACATCGACGATCCGCCATAGGCCGCCGCCGCCGTAGAAACAGGCAGCAATTCATCAATGGCCAGACGACCATCAGCGACCGCCTCAAACGCCATATAGAGTGTCATCAGCTTGGACATCGATGCGGGCGGCAACGGAGCCTGCGCATTTTTTTCAAGTAGCACCGTGCCGGTCGTCTGATCATAGACATAAGCCGCTGTCGCACGCGTTTCAAACGCGCCCGCAGCCGCAGCCCAAACCACCGCGACACATGAAAGAACTGCCAGACGCAAAGATGCCGATGTCATCACTGCTTATCCCTCTTCCTCTTCTGCGGTCTCACCGATGGTCACGGCATCAACGAAACCAAGGCCTTGAATGCGGGTCAGCGCCGCATTCAGATCAGCGTCCACGTCAGACTGGGCCGCGACAACACGCCAAACATCATTCCCGCCCGCCTGTTCAACGATGACAGCGGCGGGCAGTCCTGCGCCGCGCAACCGTTCGGCGGCCGCATTGGCATTGGCTTCAACACTGAAGACACCGATTTGGAAATAAGGCGCATCCAAATCCACTTCGCTTGAGCCAGGTTCTGTGACCGGCACGTCAGCTATAATTGCAGACACATCCACCGGGGCGGCTTCGGGCGGCGCTTCACCTGTTTCGTCAGCTGGCAGCGCAACAGCGGCAACCGCCGCCGCACCCACAGCAGCTTCTGCCGTCGCATCGGCGGCATCAATTGCAGCAGCTGCCCCATCGGCAACCGGGTCGAGAGGAGCCGATTCGACGCTGACCGGCGCCGCAAGGGATGCGACAACCGGATTATCCTCTGGTCCCGCTTCTTCCTCAACTTCGACTTCTTCGCGGCGCAGTGCGATGACACTCAGCTCAGTTGGCGCGCCAGCCAACAGGCCCAGCTCTTCGGCGGCATCAGACGATACCTGCAAAAGCGGGCCGGGGTTTTCGCGTTCGCGGCGGAACAGCGCACCCACAACCGACCGGCCATTGGCTGGGTTGCGAATGATCACGCGCTCGGGCTCTGTCACATCAGGATGTGCAACCCAAGCCCCGCCCAGTGACGGGCGCCCATCCCAAAGGCCGCGGTCGGTGATGTCAAAGATATCAGGACGCTCGACGTCATTTCCGGCTGGTGTGGTGATCGTCCGGCGCGTGGACGGCTCGGCGGCAGTCGCCCCATCCCCTGCTGGAAACGCGAATTCGCCATTCTCGTCACATGCGGCAAGGCCGAGACAGCCTAGCAAAGCCAGCGTCCGCGGCATAGAGCCATTCACAAAAGTCATGATGCCTGTCATCATTCGCCCCCTTGAATACACCCTTGTTTTACTGGGTGTTGAGCTGTTTTACAGCCCTGTTTGTCACTACTCTTGTGGATCTTTTAGCCCGTATTTTTGCCCCATCCGGGTTAAATTCCACATGTTTTTCTGAACGATAACGTCGAAAGCCGCGTTTTAAAAGGCTCAAGGCAATTTTGTCGGCGGAATTCCCCAATGCAGGAAGTTGCTTTTCGAATCAGAAAACTGTCGGTAACAGGGCCAAGTCGGAGGAGTGGCAGAGTGGTTGAATGCACCGGTCTTGAAAACCGACGTAGGTGAAAGTCTACCGTGGGTTCGAATCCCACCTCCTCCGCCATCACATCTACCTATGATTAACGGATGTGTTTCGCCGCCCAATAGCCCCGCAGTTTGGAGGGCTTAGCTGTGTATGTTTGCGCCTGAGACGCCCTCGCATCCAACGAGCTTCCGATTTTCACGAATTGTCTATGTTGGCCAAAGGTAGAGGTGCAGTTTGGGGTTTTACAGGGAATTTGATGGTTTTGGTCCCGCGACAGCGCCTATATCAACAATACCGAATGGCTGCCGCCTGAGCCCGTAGCCAGTCAGTTCATCGATAGATGATCGCCCCATACCGCGATTACATCACAACCCTAAGAGCGTTTCCTGCTCCCCCCAGTTCGCTGTGGGTTTGGAGCGTAGGATCCTGGCGAGGGTCAGGTCTTGCGGTTGCGCGCCTGTCAAAATGACCTTTTGGATTTCTGGCGACAAAAAGGCTAGCCGAATACGCTTGCGAATGGGGCCCTCTGAACCGTTTTCATCCTGTGCAATTTGCGAGATGGTTCGCCCTTGCTTCAGTTTGCTCACCCAAACATGCGCTTTGGCTAACGCCATCTGCAGTTTGCGGTCGGGCATTGTCGCGTAGTCACCCGCGATGATCTTCGTTTCCACACCGCGTTTGCGCAATGTCAGGGATGAACAACTCCGCAAAGCGTCGTTACGGATTCGCGTGGGCTCAACATTGAGAGTGCTCGCAAGCATTGCCCGGTCAAGCGTCAAGATGGGCTGGTCTTCAGCACAGGCGCCGCGCTTCAAGACGTCAGCGAAACGTTTCAGTACCGCAGGTTGCGCGGCGTCTTCATAATCAAATGTCTTTGCCACCCGGTCCGGTATCATCTCAACTTCATGAACATCAATTGCATCTATCAATCGCGCGTTCTTGGCACAGTCGCTTAGATGCTTGGCTATGATGCTGCAAATCAGTGGCTCCAATGTCTTTGCCGGCAAACGCCATCCCGTCGGATCTTTCACTTTGATCAACCGGTTTGAGATGTAGTAATGGATCTTCGCTCCGCTCTTCGAGGCGTGAGTTGGCGTCATCAGATCGCCCGTGGGATCGAACAATTTACTCGTCAGCCATCCGGCAGAATTTGACGGCAGCTGGTGCCCACGACGTTTCTGTGAATTGGCCGTTAACTTGGATTGAACGCTCTGCCATGTCTCCCAATTGATGATCGCGTCATGCCGGCCGTCATAAGTCTTATCCTTGTGGCGGATTTTCCGGCGTAGATCGGATTGGTCAGTATCTTGTGGATCGCGCCGAGGCTGAACGGTTTCGCTAGCCAATCGCCCCGCGGTCGCGACAAAATGCCGTGCTCCGCCAAACTTGCCTCGGCCTGCCGCAGACAAGCAAGCTCGAGATACATTGCGAATATCTGTTTGACGGTTTGCACCTCCTTCTCGTCCACCAGCAAACCGCGCACTGTCTTATCCGGATTAACGCGGTATCCCAGCGACACGGCTCCTCCCATCCAGAGGCCCTTGGCCTTTGAAGCCGCGATCTTGTCACGGATCCGCTTCGCGGTAACTTCGCGCTCGAATATTGTTCGATGGCTCGGATTGGCAACGGGTCGTCCCCCGTCACACGCGAAAACCTAGCGTCGTATGAAATCATCACAATTCGAGATACGCGCCGAATACTGTCAATCATTGGGACCCAATGCCGTGCCGCATCTTACCATCCCAGATCTCCCAGAGCCAGTATTCCCGGCGTTACAATTGCTGGCAGTAGACAAGGAACTACCGCTTTAAGAGCTCACCACGCAGCTCATTTGTGATGCCATCGCCGTCAGCAGCTTAATATCCAAAAACGAAATCACCGCCACGCAGTTTCAAGGTAACGCCGACGCGTATTTTAGACTTGCGGAGGATCATCCTATCTTTCTCATTGATGAGTTCGGCGAACGGTTCGCCCTAATTTCTAGAGAAAAATTCGATCGCCTAGTAGCCATAACTAAAATTGAAGCACCGTAGTAGGCTATGACTTCCTGCAGCACAGATAGTCGATTAAACACTCTGATAGGCTGGGGCGTCGCCAAGCCCGGAAGAATGTGAATGATTGCCTTGCCAGACGCTCATGTAGGGCCTTGAGCGATGCTTGACGGTTAAACGTACCCGCTGTGTCCCGCACATTGTTTGGTACATACTCCCAAAGGATTGAGCAGCTCGATCTCATTTGGCTGTGCACACAGTCTTAGTGAGATTGCGTGCACTCTCGAACCGGAGCTTGGCTGAGCAGCGCATCGATGACTGCAATGCGGACAAAGCAGCCGCACAAAATCCGCATTCGAATATCTGCTTCGGGAATTCGGAATGCTGCAGCTTACCTGCAGCGTCAACTATGAGTGTGTTTTCGAAATTTTCCCCGTATCAACCCCTGCAATACGTGCTTATTTGGACAAAAGTGCACCGCGGTTGGTGCGTCATGTATTTACAACGATCTCAACGCCTTAGCAAACGTTGCCTAGAAAAGTTTACGAAATATTAACCTTTGATTGTGCCGAATTAACTAGATGTGTCCTTTGGTTGCTGGAGCGGGTTCAATTCGTGATTTTGGGCGTGTTGACCAAGGAGCAACAAGAATACGTGCAATACGTATAAGGAGGGCAAGATGAGAACTGCTAAGCTCAAGGCGACCGCAGTCGCAAGTTCGTTGGTTGCGGCGATTGTAGGCGTTTGGAGCAGTCCAGTATCTGCTCAGTCTACTCTGCCTACTTTTGACTGTTCGGGACCAGGCGAAATCTACCAGGTTCAGTCCGGCCAGTTGCGCATCTTTGATCCTTTGACCTCATCCTACCAGAACGTTGGATCCAATCAGGGATCTTACAATGCGACCGGGTACAATATCCTTGATGACTATGCCTATGGTTCACAGGGTTCAAACATCATCCGGATCGGATCGGATGGATCAACAGAGGTCGCCTTTAGCGGAATAGCGTTCAGCTATTCTGGTGATGTCGACAATGCTAACAACTATTGGTTGCGGACAAACCATACCACCTATCGGCGGATCGATCTCGCCACAGGTGTCGTCACGAATGTGAGTTTCGCGGGACCCAATGGCGGTCCGGCTGATATTGCGTTTTTGCAGTTTGGTGGCGATGACTATCTGATCGGTTTCTCCAGTTCGACCATGTACCGATACAATATTACCGACAGCACGAAAGAGAATATCCCGATAACGGGTGGCTTGCCGGGCGGCGGTTTTGGCGCGACATGGACCGACTTGAATGGCCGGTTGTTCACCTTCAACAACAACACCGGAGAAATTTGGGAGATCTTTGACTACGATACAGGCAGCCCATTTGCTGAATTTGTCGCGCAAGCCGACGCTTCTGGTAACAACGACGGCTTTTCCTGTCCAATCGCCCCGTTTCCAAATCTGCCGCCATTGGCGTTCGACGATGACTACATCACGCCAGTTAATGTGGATGTCGTCGATAACGTCATTACCAACAATGACAACGGTGTAGATAATGACCCCGAAGGGACAACGATTACGGTCAACACCACACCCGTAACCGGTCCGACAAACGGCACAGTTGTCCTGAATTCGGATGGTTCGTTCACTTACACGCCAAATTGTCTGACGTCAGCGCCTATGGGACAGTTTAGGCCGATTTGATAAGGGAGGGTTTCTGGCACATCGTAACCACCAAGGAGTGGAGATGAGACAGAAACCCGGAACACGTAAGAGCCACGGTGATAAGGTCGTCAAAGACATCCGCCGTGCGACGCGCAAACAGTATTCCGCCGAAGAGAAGATTAGGATCGTGCTGGACGGCCTTAAGGGTGAGGACAGCATTGCCGAGCTTTGCCGTCGAGAGGGCATTGCTCAGAGCCTGTATTATAGCTGGTCCAAAGAGTTCCTTGAAGCGGGCAAGAAGCGTCTGGCTGGCGACACGGCCCGTGCAGCGACGTCGACCGAAGTCAAAGACCTTCGTCGGGAATCCCGTGATTTGAAAGAGGTCGTCGCTGAACAAGCCCTGGAGCTACGGCTGCTCAAAAAAAGCATGCTCGGGGATGGGGAGGACGACGAATGAGGTACCCCGCATCTGAGAAACTGGAGATCATTCGCCTGGTCGAAGGCTCGCATCTCCCGATCAAGCGAACCCTGGACAAGCTGGGGATTCCCAGGACCACCTTCTACCGCTGGTACGACCGGTATATGTCAGGTGGCCCCGAGGCGCTTGACGATCGTAGTCCGATACCGTCACGGGTCTGGAACCGCATTCCCGAGCCCATTCGAGAGAAGATCAGGGACCTGGCTTTGCAGGAAAGCGACCTGTCTCCGCGCGAGTTGGCCGTTCAGTTTACTGATACAGAAAAGTATTTTGTGTCAGAGGCTTCCGTATATCGCATCCTCAAGTCTTATGATCTGATCACCAGCCCGGCCTATGTGGTTCTGTCAGCCGCCGACGAGTTCAAAGAAAAGACAACGCGTCCCAACGAGCTATGGCAAACCGACTTCACATATCTGAAGGTCATCGGATGGGGCTGGTTCTATCTCAGCACTATCCTCGATGATTACAGCCGCTACATCATCGCCTGGAAGCTCTGCACAACGATGAAGGCCGAAGATGTGACCGATACGCTCGACCTCGCGCTGCAGGCTTCGGGCTGCGATCAGGCGACGGTGCTGCACAAGCCGCGCCTGCTCAGTGACAACGGGTCGAGCTACATCTCGGGCGAACTGGCTGATTGGCTGGAAGATCAGAAGATGGATCATGTTCGAGGTGCGCCATATCACCCGCAAACCCAGGGCAAGATCGAAAGGTGGCATCAAACGCTAAAGAACCGCATTCTGCTTGAAAACTACTACCTGCCCGGTGATCTCAGACAACAGATCGATGCCTTTGTCGATCACTACAACCACCGGCGTTATCACGAAGGCCTGCAGAACCTCACGCCTGCCGATGTCTACTTCGGGCGCGGGGAGACTATTTTGAAACAACGAGAAAGGATCAAGCGAAAGACCATCGAAACGCGACGCTTGCTTCACCGCAAATCCGCCGCATAATCACGACAGCCAGATGCGCCAGACCCTCTCTTAGGTTAGGCAGCCATCTGTCCCAAAATCCCTGACGACGGACAGTTTGCAGGCGATCTTTCTTTTGGAAAATGGTCCCGAAAATGGCCGTTCGTGCACGTTGCAGCATCCGGCAATAAGGGCTCTTTGTGGTCATTAGCTGCAGTCTGCACTAATGGCGGCTTTCCGTAAGAGCTGCCGCTAGCATGAAACCCCACGACCGGCAGCAATTCGAAAACACTTCCTGTTGGGAGCAAGTCTGCAAGAGCAGATAAGTGAGAGCAATAACGAGCAACTAGTTGAGTTATTGAATAACATTCTTGGAAATGTCGAAAGTAAAGTTCGCGATGAAGAATGGCTCAGATTTTATGGCGAAACTATCGATGGCTTGGACGTGGATGAAGACTCGATAAATTTGGTGCGGGAGCGAGTGCAGAGGTTGGCAACTGGCGCGTCGGCGGAAAGTGAGTTCATGAGCTACCGTTGGCATGAGGATACCTTCCAGATGCGACAGCTTTGGGCCATAACTAACGGTCGACGAGATCCGTGTCAGGGTGTGATTAACGATGTCAAACAGCGGCATCGATGAAACTGAACGACAAAAGACTGCCCCAATTTACGATACGCTTTAAGAAAATATAGATGTTATGGAGGGATGCCGTTGTAACGCTTACGCTTCAAACCTATCGATCGTCATCTTGGCCCGAACCCTAGTGGTGTCGTTCCACATAGGCCCGGTAGTCGTTGACCAGGTGATCTATTTCTTTCAACTCTTCATTGAAGTCGTGAAATATCTCATATTTCTGGGCCATATCCAGCTCTTCGCCCGCAAGGAGCAAATCAAGGTTTGTGCGTATGACGCCCCAACGTTCGAGGATACTGTCCAAGTCAGCCTCGATCTCAGGCGTTGGTGCCGCAACAACGCCTGCTTCAGGCATGCCATAGCGCAGTGCGTGCAAAGAGTTTTCAAAAATCACCATAGTGGCTTCAAGATCCTCGCGACCAATATCAGCGTGATACCCCGTCCAGATTTCACAGGCATCTTTTGACATTTTCTGGGTCAGCATCTGTTGGCGACCTGCAATGTTGATCAGAAGTGCATCTGCCTGGGTCATCTCATATGGATGGGAATATTGTCCCAAGATATCAGAGGCGACCACTGTCGCCTTATCGAGTAACGAAAGATTGTGATCGTCAATGACATGAGCGCTATCAACGTTGTGGCCATCAGCCAAAACAGCCTCTACGGCGGTATGCGTTTCGTACCACTCGGTCCGTAATTCCTGAAGGTCATGGAGCGTGCGTCTGTTTTCTTCCGGCCCCAGAATATGCAAGGCTTCATTACCGAATTTGAGCGCATCCAGGATGATGTCCGTTTCATGCATCGCCTCTTCAAGATCGGCGTAGCTTTCATCAATGGCGACATCCGATGTCAGCGCACAGGATGCCGCCGCAACCTTTTGCGTGAGCATTGTGAGGCGTTGTGCGTAACGGATACGATCAGCTCCGTCAGACTCAATCCCGCGTGACAGAACATCAGCATTATGCAGGGCCGATAGAACCTCTAGCGCATCTTGCTCATCTGCCAAAACTTGTGCGTTGCATAATGTCAACGAGGCAGACAGTGCTGCCGCCCCAAAACACAGAAATTTCATACTCTTACCTCATAACTTATAACTCGTGACATCCACGATTTGGCGGCCAAATTTGGTACAAGTTGGGCGAAACTCAAGTTTCGCTGACGGCCCTTGGAAACGGTGTGTTTCCAGATCGTGCAGCGCAATCGTTTATCGGCAATGGAGCCCTACTTGTGCGTGCATCCGCAAGTTGACGGCGCAATCTCGGTTGTAGAGCTTTGCGTCCCAAACGCCGTGAAACACCACTCTGCGTAAGTTGGGCGCCACGGCCTCGTCGTTTGAGATCTACTCGGTTTGCGCCGATCACATCGGCGCTTCAAACCCGCCTGTTGATAAAGTGCGCAATTCGACTGGCGACATCAGGCTTTGTGAAACGGGCATGACGACCTTCGATGGAAATGAGTTCGAGGCTGTTATTCAACAGATGCCGCCACCGTTGGATTTGCACCTGATCAATTGTGCCCTGCTCTGCCTTAAAAAACATAGGGCGCGCAGCTGGAATAGGACGCGGGGTCCAACTGTTCAGTTGGGCACGGAAGTGGAACTCGCGATACGTTCTGCGTTGATACTTTTTCCCGCGACGCCACTTAGACACCGCTTTGCCCCATTCGAAGAAAGTTTCAAATGCAATTGGCCACCGATTTCCGTCAGGTGTGGAATCGGTATCGATCAACGCCAGACAGCCAATACTAAAGCCCCAATCGACAAGAAGTCTTGCCGTCTCAAAAGCGAGTATCCCGGCGGCAGAAGCACCAATTAGATTAATTTCAGATCTATCACTACGTTGCGCGATCGTCGTTGCTAGATCCAATGCAACATCATCCAAGCTGCAAGAATATGGCCAACGGCCTGATACCAGCAGATGGCTGCGCACGGCTTCGACCCGGACCTCGTCCTCAAGGGCGCGGGCGATTTCTATATAGCCGGACGTAATGCCGCTCAGTATCGGCAAAGCAAAAATCAAGCGCGAAGATGGAGCATTATTGAGTGCCAAGACACTTTGTTGCGTTGAAGGATTGAGACGTCCAGCGATCGTCTCTGCGATTTTTTCTGCACTTGCGGGCCTTTCGAAAAGGAGTTCGAAAGGTAGATCAACACGAAACTCTTTTTCCAGCTGCAATGCCAATGTGATGGCTTTCAGAGAGTCGCCGCCGACATTGAAGAAATCATCGCGTATGTCTGGTTCATCCATCTTAAGAACCCGCCCCATGACGCTTGCGACGCGCGGCGCGTATTTCACAACAGTTGCGCGGTTTTCAGATGTATTTGTCGGCGCATGGGGTTTGACCGCTGGTTGCCGATGCAGGTGCAAGTCGCCATGCGTAACGCGACGAAGATTGTCCTCAAGATCGGGTTCTAGCAGCGGAACAGCATGTCCGCGATCATGCTGCAGCACGGTGGCCTTGTTACAAAGGGCGGTGATTTCCAACTGCTGCCCAACTGAATGCATCTCATCTTTGGCCGAAACTAGGTGGATTGTATTGGGCGCCGTAATCTGTCTGAGTTGATCAACCCCGTCGGCCAATCGCTCTAGCGGACTTGCGGACATGCTGAGAAGAAGTTCCAATTCAGCATTTTGCGAAGCAACCAAAGCCGCGACCAGAGCACCGTTGCAAATCCCACCGATTGCGTCAAACGGTCCAAGACTTTCCAACGCTTTCTGCACATGCGCAACGCTTTCCGCCAACGATTGTGTTTGCATAGTGCCCCAGCTGTAATAATGCGCTTTGCCATAAAGGCGGGCCTCAAATGCAACAGGATGGAAAGCCAGTTTAGGTGCACAGCGGTGCGGGGCATCGATAAAGGTGAAATCGATCCGGTCAGACAACCGCCCCGTCCAGTGCGTCGCCCGCATGCTTTTTTCCATCAGATCCCCATCGGCGCCTTCCCCATGCAAGAATAGCATGCGCGTAATGGGTTTTTCATTGTGGGGCCGCTTGGCATCAAAAGAAGTGTCGGCAATGGCGGGTTTTGCGACTTCGCCCGCGATAGTCGAATGCAAAGCACGGACGGACGGCTGATCACTGACGATCCAATTGGGCAAGGAACAGCCAAAGCGATTGCCAAGATGCACAGCCAATTCCATTGCGACAAAGGAGTTGACGCCCGCATCGCCCAAATGCGTATCTACCCCAATCGGCGCGGGAAGGTTCAAGAAACCTTGGACGGCCAAAAGAACATCATCCAGTGTTATACTGGACGTTGTTGATGCCGAAGGTTTTTGCGCACGATTTGTGTTTTGCTCATCCAGCAAATAGGCTGCCCGGTCACTTTCTTGCCAGATGAAACTTTGCAGGGCGCCAATTGGACGTGATGCAAGCTGCGCATTGAAGTGCGCAGCAAAGGCCACACGGCGTCGCTTTCCTGTCGCTGTCAGGGGCAAGGCGGGCATCATGACATAGGATTTTGGGACGGCAGCGTCCGGCAGCTGCTGCGCCGCCCATTGATGGATATGTGCTATGTCCAAATCAGATGGCGCGTTTGCGATAGCCAAAGCAACTTCTTCGCCAAGTTCGGAATTTGATCTGGCGAAGACCATGAATTGCGGCTTGGTTTCAGCTTCGACAAATGGTGGGTAGCATTCCAGCGCCGTTTCGACATCCATCGGCGCAATGGTTTCACCTCCGACATTGATGATGTCTTTCACCCGACCGGTAATCTGCAACCATCCGGAGCCGTCCGAGGAAAAACATCCCAGATCACCGGTTCGAAAGAAGCCCCGATTGGTGAAAGCCGAAATTTCCTGATCGTCATACCCTTCAAAGACGGTTGGGCCTCTTACCGTGATCTCACCAATTGTCCCGTCTGGTAAGGGTTCGCATGCTTCATCACTTTTGGGGTCGATGATTTCGATGTCGACGGATGGTAATGGGCATGCGCATACCAGCGTTGTTGGCGTGCAATCAGCTTCTCATAGATAAACGGCGTTTCATTGTTGGGCTTTTCGACCGCCATTGCCGTCCGATGAACATGATTAGCCGCCTTGTCGAGCCGCACGAGTTCTTCATTAATCCCCCTTGGGATATTCAGCCCCGGTAGCGTTTCGATCGGCTCTTGCAGCAAACCATCCAGAATGCTGACAAGGGACTGCGTGAAAAGGCCCACCAATTGGCGATCTGCAGCAATCCCGCGCAAGTGAGTTCCGGCTAAGAGATATCGCGAGCCCGAGCTTGTTTCGTCATGAACCCTGACGATGTCAATGATACGCTGGAAGTCGCGCCGGCCGCGTCCCGGCGGCCACCACTTCCCCGCCGACGGAACATCTATGCGTGACTAAGACACAAAATCTGTGCTTTCATCTCACCTCTTGAAGAATAATCCCTGTCAAAAAACGTCTTAGATTTTCGCAGCGGCGTCCGGCAGTGGCATGTCCCGGACTTGCCGTAGAAGCGCAACAAAACCTGCCACTTGATGCTCAGCAGTTGCTCGCCCTTTCTCTGCCGTCGCTAAGCTCGCATCGCCGACCGTTCCGTCGGGGTTCAAGTCTGACGCAATCCATCCCCGGCTGATTGGTCCAATCGGTGGGATCAGATCCGTTTCGGCTGTAGATGCGAAATGGGTTGCATGGGACATATCCACGCTTTCAGCTGCGAAATCGAGCATCAGCGAGGTTTCCACATCGCCACCGTGGATGCCAAATTTCTTTTCGTAATCGCCATACATGCCATCCGGATGGCCGAAATTACCCCATTGGCATTTAACTGCGAGCATCCCAGCCTCAACCCGCAATTCGCGTGACAGGATTGAAATCAGGTCCAAATTGCCGCCATGGCTGTTGACGATCACGATCTTTTTAAAGCCAGCGCGGGCGACTGACAGCCCGATTTCTGTCCATGCGGTCAGGGCCGTCGTTGCCGTCAGCGTCAAAGTACCCTTCGCCCAAAGATGTTCGTTGGATTTACCAACAGCCTGGATGGGCAAAATCCACGGGTCAAGATCATCGGGACAGCTTTTGCGGAATGTGTTCAACATCCCTTCCATGATCAGCGTATCCGTCCCAACCGGCAAATGCGGACCGTGTTGTTCAATAGCCGCCGTCGGCAAGATGGCGATGGCTGTCTTTGGATCAACATTTTCAAATTCTGGCGCGCGCCGCTGCGCCCAATCAAGCCGTCTCATCTTGGTCCTTTCCATGATATGTCGCATCCAGCCGCGCCCGCAGATAGTCTTTCGCCAGAACTGGCGGGAATTTTGCTGCGCCTGTGCCAGGCAGCGCCGCAATCAAACTGTCGGGGTTTGGATCAAGGAAAAAAGCAATCGACCGGCGCGCCTTTGGCGGCGGCAAAACCCGGTGCGGTGTTGAGGCGTAGATTTCATTGGTCCAGCGCATCAGACAATCGCCAATATTCACTACAAATGCATTCGGCGCGTGCGGCACGTCAACCCAGTCACCTCCGCGCGGTTTGACCTGCAAACCCGACACCCCGTCGGTCATCAACAGCGTGATTGATCCATAATCGGTATGCGCGCCTGCACCCATCTCATTCTTTTGTCCGGATGCTGATGGATAGGATAATAGCCGCAGGGTCGCCATTGGCGCATCAAAATGCGGGGCAAAGTAATCTGGGTCGAGCCCCAGATCGCGGGCAAATGCAGCATGTAAGTCAATGCCCTGTTTCCAAACAGCATTGAAGTAGTCCAGTACGATATCCCGAAACCCGTCAATCGCAGGCCATAGATTCACGCCCCGAAATGCATCACCGCGCAGCACAGCCGGGTCATCCGCCGCCAGATCAAGCCCGATATTAAACGCTTGTTTCTGATCGATCTGGCCGGACGCCTCATCAAGGCTTTCGCTGCCCATGGCAGCCCAACCGCGATTATGCGGGTTCGAGGCGATTGACAGCTTTGCCTTTTGCGCCTCGGGCAATGCAAAGAACGCATCTGCTTGCCCAAAACACGCATCGATCAGGGCCTTCGGGACATCGTGGTTCTTGAGTAGAAAAAAACCACTCTTGCGACAGATCTGCCCCAGCTCAGCCGAAAATGCTTGCGGATCAGTTTGAAAGGCTGACCAATCCAGAACCGGTATCATCCTCTACCCTTTCGCAAATCGATCCACTTTGCGCGCGACTTTTTCAAGATGCGCCGCGCGGCTGTCTTTGGTTGAGCTGTCCATGAGATAATGGGCAGCAAAGGCAGTTTTGCACCCTTTCGCACAAAGCAGACGTACGCCGCGAAGGATTGTCCGCTTACCCGGTGCGCCGACAAACTGCGTCAACCACCAGCTTGCCCCGCAGGTGGTAAAGACCGCCAGCCGCGAGATATGAGTCAGCCCGGGTGCAATATTTTCATCTGGGGCTGCGGGCATCTTGAACGCAACACCGGGCAACAATGCCCGATCCAGCCATCCTTTGAGCATCGCAGGCAGACCGTACCACCAGGTTGGGTAAACGAAGACCAGCGTGTCGCACCATTTCAAATCCGCGACATGCGCCTCAAGCCCGGTCTGGTTCTTGCTCTCATCGAAATGATCGCCCAGTTCGTCCTGCCCCATCACTGGGTCAAACCCATCGGCATAAAGATCAATCAACCTTATTTCCGCACCCGATGCTTTGAGCCGTTCAATGACCAAATCCCGGATCGCGGCATTAAAGCTGTCGGGGCGCGGGTGCGCATAAACCACAAGCGCGCGCATTACAGCCTCTGCATTTCGGATCGCACCCGATCAAGATGGGCGCTCAGCGCATCGGGGCTGTTATTGTTCATATCGTAAAGGCCAATATAGCGTGTGCGCGGCCAGCCACAGGCATAACGCACCGCGCGCGTGACGCATTTGCGTGGTGGGTCCCCGTTCATCATGGCCCGGACCCGCGTGCCGCCATAAGTCGTGCAGGCCACAAGGCGTTTGATATTGGTCAACCCTGGACTGATGCCCCCGCCTTCCAGTTTAAAGCTGACATCGGGCAGAAAGACCCGATCTAAGAAGCCCTTTAAGATTGCTGGATACCCAAAGTTCCACACTGGAAAGACCATCACCAAGGCTTCGGCCTGGCGCAGCCTGTCAACATATGCCTGCACGGGCCCTGTGTTTTGAGGGATATCGTGATAGCCGCGCCGCTCGGCCTCGGTCAGGACAGGCGCAAAGCCTTCGGCGTTCAAATCACAATCATCCACGTCCCAATCACGGGCTTTCAACGCGCCCACCACGGTATCATGGACGGCTGCGTTAAAGCTGTCTGCGCATGGATGCGCATAAAGTACAAAGGTTTTCACGTCAGGCGCTTTCGGGGGCTTTGGTCATGCCTGGGTAGGCGTACATTTTGGCGTAATCCCAGTCCGGGTCATCCCAAGCGATCATCTTACCCGGATTTAAGAGCCCCTTTGGATCGGCCTCTTTTTTGAAATCCAACTGGCGTGGGTCGGCATGCTGCCGCCCTCCTTCTTCCAGTGTGTAGCGATGCGGGTTAAAGATCAGCGCCCCTGCGGCTTCATGGGCCTTGACGATTTCATCAAGTCTTTCCTCTGTGGTGAATTTCACAAGGGTCAGCCCGGCAAAGCCGATCTTGCCGCCCTCCATCCGGATCGCTTCAAGATGTTGGATCAGCTCGTCAGGGAAGGCTGCGCGCATTTCATTGACAAGCCGGAAATGATCAGGGAACCCGTAGCGGACCTGCAGATAGGTAATGCTGGGATCAACCTTGAGCGCGCGCAATGTTGTATGATTCCAACCATATTCAAAAACATGACCAGGTGCGCGGGCCCAGTCGTGATCATCTGACCGATAGATCAGTTTCATATCCGGATTGCGCCCCATCCATGTCAGGAACCCTTCCATATTATGCGGCGCGATCATCAGACCGATCAGGTGATCATCATCCGCAACATATGGGGCGACGCGTTGGAAATAGGCCTTAGCGGTTGGCGCCTCATAGACCGAAGCGATTTTAAGCAGGATGCCATTTTCATTGGCTAGAGCATCGGCGCATTCCATGGCCCGATCCCAATCCTTAGCCGTGACAAAGCAGTGGGTCCAATCATAGGCCGGGGCCAGCGGAAGTTCGAGCTCGGTGATGATCCCGTTGGTGCCATAGGCGTGACTGACGCGGGCCAGCTCTTCGCCTGTGAATTCTAGGATGCGCGGCTCTTTTTCCATCGTCACAACCCGCAAGCGGATGATATTCCCCAACTCGCGCAGCGACCCCCAAGTGACTGAGCCAACACCCCCAGAGCCGCCCGCAATAAAGCCGCCAATTGTGGCGGTCGCCCAGGTTGAGGAAAACATGCGAAGCTCATGACCGCAGGCCGCGATACAGTGCGCATCCACATCCTTGAGCAGACATCCCGGCTGCACGATCACGCGGCCCGGTTCGCAATGTGTCACCTGATCCAAGTGTTTTAGATGCATGACACAGCCGCCGCGCATCGGCATGGCTTGCCCATAATTTCCTGTCCCCGCCCCGCGCGTGGTCACCGGCACATCATGCTCATAGCAAACTTTCAGGATTTCGATAATCTCGGCCTCATCCTTGGGCCGGACAACAAAGTCGGCAACAAGGTGATCCATCCGCGCCTTGAGCACGGGCGAGTACCAAAAAAATCCCGGGAGGCGGTCGTGATTGCCGCATCCCGTTCTTCGACATCAAGATGCGATAGCGCAGCTTTTGCTGCGGCGATATTGGCGGGTATGGTCATGGGGTAGCCTCAAAAAGCGGATCAAGTTCGGTGTAGCTGGGCAAGGTGCGGTCGATCGCGACACCGTTGCGCAGCACGATGCGATCAGATTGCGGCCGCGCATAAAGTTCATTCCAATTGCGCGCGGAACAAATAATCAGGTCGGCGGCGGCACCAATCGCGAGGCTATTATCGGCAAACCCGCAAACAGTCGCTGGCGTTGCGGCAAAGCTTTGCACCCAATCGGGATCAGAGTGGTCAAGATGGGCAATGCGTGTCGCCATGCGCATCACCTCAAGCATATCCATGTCGCCATAAGCGTAGAACGGATCGCGTGTATTATCCGAGGCAAAGCTGACCTTGATCCCCCGCGCTTTCATCTCATGCACCAATGTCACGCCGCGCCCGCGCGGAGTGCGGGCGGCCTGCCGATCTTGCAGATAAAGGTTGCACATTGGCAAGCTTACCACATCCAGTTTTGCCTTGGCGACAAGATCAAGCGTGTCCAATGCCCGCGCATCATCTTGCGCCGACAATGAGCAGCAATGCCCGACCAAAACCGGCGCATCAAAGCCTGTTTCCAGAACGCATTCCGCGATTAAACGCAATGTCTCAGAGCTGGGGTCCATGGTTTCGTCGGTATGAAAATCTAACGCCAATCCAAGCTTGCCCGCCGTTTCTAAATGGCCAAGCAACACCTCTTTGAGTTCGGGGATTGGGTAAGACACCATGCCCAGAACGCCGCCATATTGGGCGACCGCTTCTGCGATGTCGTGATACTCGGCCAAGGCATAGCCTTCGCATGAGATCAAACTGGCCATTTGCAGATCGATCTTGCCCGCCCATTCGTCCCGCAATTCGGCCAGTACGGGCCAACTGCGTGCATATTGCCCATTCATCGAATCCACATGGGTCCGGATCGCCCGCGTCCCATGGGCATAGGCGCAGCGTATCGAAAAATCTGCGCGGGTGCGGACATCTTCGCTGGTCCAATTGGCGTGATCAGCACGCACATTGCTTAGCGCCCCAATGAAGGTCCCATCGGGGTTCTGCGCCCGGGGCAGGATATGCCCTTTATCAAGATGTGTGTGACAATCGACAAAAGCGGGCAAAACCATAGCGCCGCCCATATCGATCGCTGCGCCGCCCGCTGCCGCGATCTTGCCATCGGCGATGCCGATCTCGGTCCGGACTAAATCACCGTCTTGCCCCAGCACAGCGGCAGGTATGGTGACGTTGCGCAGGGTCACCGGCCCGTCCGGAAGTGTTTTGAAATCCATTAATCTTCTCTTTTCAGGGCACTTTCATGCCAACGGAACAGGCATAGATAGCTGATCAAACTCATCAATCCGAAGATCGCCACCCCCATGATCGATATCAGGATCAAGGCAGCATAGAGGCGGCCGAAGTTGAACCGGTATGAGGCTTCAAGCAGCGTCGATGCAAGGCCAAGCCCGGTGCCTGCACGCCCGATCACAAACTCGGCCACCACAGCGCCGATCAATGCCAGCCCCCCGGCAATTTTCAAACCACCCAAAAAGAACGGCAGCGCCGATGGGGCCGAAAGATAGCGCAACGTCTGCCACTTGCTCGCGCCATAGATTTTGAACAGGTCTTGCAGATTATGATCTGCAGATTTGAGCCCGATGGTCGTATTCGACAGGATCGGAAAGAATGCCACGATCCATGCGCATAACAGGGCCGCCACAAAGGCGCTTTCCACATAGATTTGCAAAAGTGGCGCAATCGCCACGACCGGAGTGACCTGCAAGATCACAGCATAGGGGAACATTGCAAGTTCAACCCATTTCGATTGCGTAAAGGCAATTGCGATAGCCAGCCCCCCGATGACTGCAAAAATCAAGGCAAGCAATGTCAGCCGCCCTGTAACAAGCAAAGCAGGCCACAAAACCGCCCAGTCGGCAATCAATGTCTGCCCAATCAAATAGGGTGACGGCAGAATGTAGTGGGGGACCTCAGCGATCGTGACATAAGCCTGCCAGCCGCCAATCAGCACGACCAGCACCAGCGAAGGCAGCATCCAACGGGCAACCCTTGTGATCTGCTTTTGCCGTGCGCGGCGTTCTTCCTCATGATCAATCGTCGGGGCCGATTGTGTGTCCAGCGCGCTCATGCTGCTTGCTCCATCGCGCGCTCAAGCATTTGTGAAGCTTCCGCGGCCGACGCCGCATAATCTGTCGATGTGCGGAAGGTCTCAGTGCGCGGATAGGGCGCGTCCACCTTCACCTCGCCGATGATACGGCCCGGCCGCGCGGCCATCACGACAATCCGGTCCGACAAAAACACGGACTCAAAGACCGAGTGCGTTACAAAAATCACCGTGCATCCAATTGCTTCGCGCAGCGCCAGCAGATCGTTATTCAAACGATGCCGGGTGATTTCATCAAGCGCCGCAAAAGGTTCATCCATCAAAATCAGTCGCGGCTTGGTGACAAGTGCCCGCGCGATTGACACGCGCATTTTCATGCCGCCGGACAATTCGCGCGGATAAGCGTTTTGGAAATCGGCAAGCCCCACCAGTTTCAGCGCTTGCAAGACATCGTCTTTTACGCTGGCATAGCTTTTTCCACGCAACCGGAAAGGCAGCCAGACGTTATCTTTGACCCGCGCCCACGGCATCAGGGTGGGTTCCTGGAACACGACCCCCAGATCACCATCACCTTGACCGCCCTGCCAATCGATGCTGCCCGATGTGGGCGACATCAGACCAGCGATCAAACGCAAGGCTGTCGACTTACCGCAGCCAGACGGGCCGAGAAGAGACAAAAAATCGCCCTGATGAAGCGTCAGGTTCAAATCACGCAATGCCACCACGTTCCCGCGAAACGTCTTTTCGATATGAGACATGCGCAAAAGCTCGGGCCGCGTCTGCGTGGCTGCGCTTTGCATTTCGATATTTCCTTCGTCAGATCGGGACTGGCCGAAGCCAGCCCCGACACTGTCTTAATTTGCGATTTCCATGCCCAGCCCGTTACCGACAAAGTCTGTCGTGTAGGCAGATTGGTAATCAAGCCCGGCTTCGATCACGCCAGCTTCGACCATCTTGTTATAGAAATCCGCGATCTTTTCATCAGTCATAACACCGATGCCAAGCTCTTCGGCGTCACCCGACAGCACGATCCCATTTTCGATCATTTTCGCGATAGCAAAGTCAATCTTGTCATCGGTCATTTCAGGATTGTCCGCCTTGATCATCTCGCGGGCGGCGGCGTTGTCACCATATAGGAAATTATACCAGCCCAAGATCGACCCTTCGACAAAACAGGTTACCTCTTCGGGCTTCTCTTCAATGGTCGTCGCCATTGTTTCGATGGTCGTCGCATAGGTGGAATATCCGGCATCAGCGATCAGGAAGACACTTGGCTCAAACCCGCCTTCTTTTTCCACCAGATAGGGCTCTGATGACAGGTAACCCTGCATCCCGGTGCCGGTGTCAGCCAAGAACGGTGCGGGGTTAAAAGTATAGGGTTTACGCTGCTCATCGGTGAAACCGTAAGCCGCCATCATCCATTGATAAAAGGATTGATAGCCATTGTCGCCGATCAGAAGTTCCAGGTCTTTGAGGTCCTCAAAGGTCTCGGCCTGGCCGGGATGGGCCAAGATGACCTGCGGATGCTTTTGGAAGCTCGCAGCCACCGCGACGACCGGGATACCCTCTTTCACAGCGTTAAAGGCTTGCAGCAAATCGCCGCCCATATGGTAATCAATCCGGCCCGCCAACAGTAGCGCGCGGTTGTTTACTTGCGGGCCACCCGGAACGATCGAAACGCTCAGACCGCAAGCCTCATAGGTCCCGTCAGCAACCGACTGGTAAAAACCGCCATGTTCGGCCTGGGCAAGCCAGTTCGTGCCAAATGCAACCTCTGTCAGGTGACCGTCAGCGAAGGCGCTCGTCGCTGCCAATGTCGTGGCAGCTGCGATATATGTCAGTTTTGATGTCATATCAGGTTCTTTCTTGCGAAGGGTTTCGTTTCAGGTTTGCATTGCGGCAAGCAGAGCTGGCCGCAGAGAAAAGGAGCGCATGATGATCAAAAGCCTGACGCCGCAAGGGATGGCGCCGCCATTCGCCAGATACGCGCATGGGGTATGTGCCGATGGCATTGTTCTGACCTCGGGCCAGTTGGCCCTGAATATTGACGGAACCGTGCCCAAGGGGGCCGAGGCACAGGCCAAACTGATCTTTGCGAATATCGATCTGATACTGACCGAGGCTGGAGCCTCTAAGGCCGGCACCTTGCGGATCAACGCCTTTGTGACGGATCGGGCGCATATGGCGGGATACATGGCGGCGCGGGATGCCTGGCTTGCCGATGTGCCACATCTTCCTGCGTCCACGCTGATGATTGTCAGCGGCTTCACCCGCCCTGAATTTCTGGTCGAGATTGAGGTCATGGCCCAGACACGCCCAGCTTAGCTGTGCATCATTTGCGCAGGGAACGGGGCTCATTTTGCGAAGGCACCCCGTCCTAAGGACGCCTTACGCCGCCCAATCGGACACATAAGGCCTGTTGCGCTGAAATTTTGCACTTCGTTACCCTCAAAAATCTGGACGATCATCCGCCCAAACCAACCAGATCAGGTTAGAAGGACCGGTGACTTAGTCTAATTTTGAGGCATTAACTTTTTCGGGGTCCAGTTGAAAATGATCGAAAAAACAGCACACCAGCGCCATCAGCCCAAAAAATAGGCTGGGTTCGGCGCATTTTTGCGGCAATCGGCTACAAATCTGATTCCGAATTTTGCGGCCTTTTAGCCGTTTGTTCGCACCAATTGCGCGCCAAGATTGCCCATGAGCCACTCAAAAATCGGGAAAGATGTAGCGATGGGTGATCCGTCATCAACGCTCATGGGTTTTTGCGTCGCCATTCCCATAACCATGAATGCCATGGCGATGCGGTGATCAAGCTGACTGGCGACGGTTGCGCCGCCCGGCACGTTACCATGCCCAAGCCCATGCACCTTCCACCAATCATCACCTTCATCGACGCTCACGCCAGCGGCCCGTAGCCCTTTGGCCATCGCGTCAATCCGGTCGCTTTCCTTGACCCGCAGCTCTTTCACGCCCTGCATATCCGTGACGCCTGATGCAAAAGCCGCAACAACGGACAGCACTGGATATTCATCAATCATGCTGGCGGCCCGCGCAGGCGGCACGGCAATCCCTTTCAGATCAGGCGAGAATTTTGCACGAAGGTCGGCCACGGGCTCGCCCCCTTCTTCGCGCATGTTTTCATAGGTCAGATCGGCACCCATTTCTTGCAGGGTCGTAAAAAGGCCCGCGCGTGTTGGGTTCAAACCGATATTCGGGACCAAGACATCAGAACCAGGCGTTATGATCGCAGCGCAGACCGGAAACGCAGCCGAGGACGGATCGCGCGGGACGACAATGCTTTGCGGTGTCAGCTCGGGTTGCCCGGTAAGCGTGATGACCCGCCCCTCATCAGTGTCTTCGACGCTAAGTTCAGCCCCAAAGCCTTGTAACATGCGCTCAGTATGATCGCGGGTTGCTTCCTTCTCGATGACGATCGTCTGACCAGGGGCATTCAGACCCGCCAGTAAAACCGCTGATTTCACCTGCGCAGAAGGCACGGGAACTTCGTAACGCGCCGGGATCGGCTCTGCTGCACCCACAACGGTCATGGGCAAACGGCCGCCTTCGCGGCCAAAGGATTGCGTGCCAAACAGCGTCAGCGGGTCCGTCACGCGGCCCATCGGGCGTCCATTCAATGAGGCATCGCCTGTATAGGTCACCGTGATCGGGCAAGTCGCAGCAGCCCCCATGATCAGGCGCACACCGGTGCCTGAATTGCCGCAGTCGATGACTTGATCAGGCTCTGCAAAACCGCCGACACCGACGCCCTGCACAGTCCATTCACCGCCCCCATGATCGGTAACGGTCGCACCAAATGCGCGCATCGCCTTGGCTGTATCCAACACATCCTCGCCTTCAAGCAGGCCGGTGATATGCGTTTCACCAACACAGAGCGCGCCCAGGATCAGCGAACGGTGCGAAATAGACTTGTCGCCGGGCACATGCGCCTCGCCCTTAAGCGGGCCGCAAGGGCGTGATGTCATCGGAATGGGGCTGCCGTGGCCGGACATAAAACTGTTCCTTATCGCTATCTTGCGGCCTGATACCCCAGGCTGAGATCAGGGTCCATCACCTGCTGCGTGAAGGATCGCGCCGAAATGTCAGATAATGCGGCGTGCGCCCTTCGCGTAGGGCTTTTTGCTCGTAACGTGTCGACAGCCAATCATCCCAAGGTGTGCGCCAATCGTCCGGACGCTCTGCAAGCCATGTAAACCCGTGACGCGGCACCTGTTCGAGCGTTTGACGCACATAATCGGGAATATCTGTCGCCACGCGCAATTCTGCCCCGGGCTGCATCACGCGATGCAGCGGTTCCAAGTGCTCCGGTGTAACAAATCGCCGACGGTGGTGGCGCTTTTTCGGCCAGGGGTCCGGGTAATTCAGAAATACCTTGCTAAGTGTCTGATCCGGCAGCACATCAAACAAATCACGCACATCACCTGGATGAACACGTAGGTTTTCCACCTCAGCTTTACGAATTTTCCCCAACAGCATTGCAACGCCATTGATGTACGGCTCGCACCCGATAAGGCCGATCTGCGGATAACTCTCAGCCATATGCACCAGATGCTCACCCCCGCCAAAGCCGATTTCAAGCCAGACGTCTTTGCTGCCAAAGACGGCATCTAGATCAAGCGGAACGCGCTTTGGGTTTTCGTCCCACGTAATGGGTCCCGGTGATAGCGGGGCCAAATCATTTTCAAGATATTCATGCTGGCTGGCGCGAATAGTCTTGCCCTTGAAACGCCCATAGAAATTGCGCCATGGGGCGCCAGAGGGATGTCGGTCATCAGTCATGGCTGGGCCTTAGCAAGCGACGCCGTGCGGTGCAATCAGCTCAGTCGCGTAAAACGCCTGCGTCTTCCAGTTCTGAACGGGTCGGATACCACATAGCGGGGCGGTATTTCTTCGCCTCAATCGCAAAGAGCGGGTCAACCCCGCGTGAAATCATATATTCCAGATGTGCAGCCGTTTCATGTTGGGTATCTTGATAAAGCCAAGAGGCAAAATCATACGGCGTCCGCCAATTCTCCTCATCCCGCCATTCTTTAAAGTAGCTTTCAATCCCCTCGTCGGTCCAACCATATTGATGAAAACCTATGCTTGAGCCACGCGCCATCTCTCTGTTCTGTCCGGCCAAGAAGATATTGACGCAGGAACTACTGCATTCACCCTCTACACGGGTGTTCAGCCCGAAATCCAGAACGATACGGGCCATTTCATTACCGGCCCAGACGGACCCACCGCCGCTGTTCAATTCCAACGTCTTGATGTGCGGCTGACTACGCAAATACCCGCGCAGTTCCTCGACATCAGCCATTTCGATTTCGGGATAGCCACCAACGGCCGCATTATCGCTGTTGTAAATCAGGACTGACCCGCGGAGATCAAATTTACCAGTAACACCGCCCTCAGCTAAGCCAAATTTCTGAGCAGGCAGGTCCGTCGCCACGACGATCAGACCCATGGCAAGGCTCCATATGTGTCTCATGCAGTTTCCAGTCACGTTTAAATCGATAGCCATTACATCGATTTAAACGTGCTTTTTTGTCAACGCCAAGCCCCGCTTTCGAGGCTTCGGCGCGGCTTGATCAGACAGCGCGCTTCAGCGTCTCAACCAAATCTGTACGTTCCCAACTAAAGCCGCCATCTGCATCTGGCTCACGGCCAAAGTGGCCATAGGCTGCGGTCCGCTCAAAGATCGGCTTATTCAATTGCAGATGTTCGCGAATGCCGCGTGGGGTCAGATCCATAACCTGCGCCACGGCCCGTTCAATCGCTTCCGGATCAACGTCGCCGGTGCCGTGGGTGTCTGCATAGATCGACAATGGCTTAGCAACACCAATCGCGTAGCTCAGCTGGATTGTGCAGCGCTCGGACAAACCAGCGGCCACGACATTCTTGGCCAGATAGCGGGCTGCATAGGCCGCAGATCGGTCGACTTTTGTTGGATCTTTGCCGGAAAATGCCCCGCCACCATGCGGTGCGGCACCACCATAAGTATCCACGATAATTTTACGGCCTGTCAGGCCTGCATCGCCGTCAGGGCCGCCAATGACGAAAATACCGGTTGGGTTTACCCACCATTCGGTTTTCGGCGTGATTAACCCATCGGGCAGAGCCTCGCGAATATAAGGTTCGACAATAGCGCGGATGTCGTCGCTACTTTGGTCTTCGTGCGCGTGCTGGGTCGACAGCACAATCGATGTCACCTCGACCGGTTTTCCATTTGCGTACCGCAGTGAAACCTGACTTTTTGCATCTGGGCGCAAAGTCGGTTCCTGACCCGATTTTCGGGCTTCCGCGAGACGACGCAGGATCGCATGTGCGTATTGAATGGGTGCAGGCATCAATGCGTCTGTTTCGGTGGTGGCATAGCCAAACATGATCCCCTGATCGCCCGCGCCTTCGTCTTTATCAGTCGCGGCATCGACGCCTTGGGCGATATGGGCGGACTGCTCATGCAGCAGATTCGTCACCTTGCATGTTGCGTGGTGAAACTTATCTTGCTCATATCCGATATCTTTGATGCATGCGCGCGCGATGTCCTCGACACGGCCGACATAGTCTTTCAGTTTGCTTTTGTCAGATAGGCCGACTTCCCCGCCAATAACCACGCGATTGGTGGTGGCAAAGGTCTCGCATGCGACTCGCGCCTCGGGTTCTTGCGAAAGAAATGCGTCAAGCACCGCATCTGAAATACGGTCGCATACCTTGTCGGGATGCCCTTCGGAAACGGATTCCGATGTAAAAATATAGTCTTGTCGTGCCATGGGGAAGTGCTCCAATAAAATTCACTGCCACGTCAGGAAGCCGTTGTGGCAGAACCATCCACGCGTCTACGGACTTAACCTAGCAAGGTCAATCGCCTTCGCGCCTTGATAAGCCGTAACAACCCAAGGTTAACAAGAACAAAACCGCCAGAAAGGGCCAGTCGCCAAACTGCGCATAAAGTGTCGGCGGCAATGCAGGCGGCAATGCAACATCAAGCGCCCCATCACGGTCCAACCCCAATTGGCTGAGGATCCGTCCTTTGGCATCGATCATCGCACTAATCCCGGTATTCGCAGCACGCACCATGGGCAAACCTTGCTCAATGGCGCGCAAGCGCGCCTGCGCAAGGTGTTGATATGGGCCAGCGGCCTGCCCGAACCACGCGTCATTCGTGATCAACAGCAATAGCCGCGCGCGATCACCGCCATCCGTCAGCTCTTCGGCAAAGATCCCCTCATAACAAATCAGTGGAATGGCTGCGCCAATGCCGGGCAAATCGATCGGACCCGGCACATCGCCACTTGTGAACCCCGATCCAAGATTGCGGGCCAGACCTGCCGCTCCCACGCGCCCCAACAGGCCCGCGCCGGGGATGTATTCACCAAAGGGAACCAGATGCTGTTTATCATAGATCGATTGCACACGCCCCCCGGCATCCATGACCACAAGGCTGTTGTAAAACCGGCGCTCTGTGTCGGCGCGTTGGACGCCAAAGACAAGCGGCGCACCGCGAACCGCCTCTGAAAATAGGCTTAGGTCATCTTCGATATAGTTCAGCAAATAGGGCACAGATGTCTCAGGCCAAACCACCAGATCAGGTGTCGCACCCTGCCCGGTCAGTGTTACGAGGCGGTTCAAAAACACATCCCGGTAGGCCGGGTCCCATTTTTGATGTTGCAAAGCATTCGGTTGGACAATCCGCACAACCGGCGCATCAGCCGCAACCGGATCAGCGGGACCCGGGCGTAGAACGAAAGATACCGTGACCAACAGACCCAGGGTTACAATTCCGATTACCCGAAATCTGCCAGCCAGTGAGACAAGCGCCCAAGCAGCTATCATGCTGATCAAACTAAGAAGATGTGGTCCGCCGAAGGCCGCCAGTTGCGCCAGACCCGTCGAAATCCAAACATGTCCTAACAGCGCCCAAGGAAACCCGGTCAAGATCAAGGAACGCGTTACCTCGGCGATGACAATTGCCAGTCCCAGCATTGGCGCATTACGCAGGGACACACGACACGCGCACCAAGCGGCCACAGCCCAAAAAAGCGCCGCACCTGCCGCCATAAGGCAGATGGCAAACGGCGCCATCCATCCATGACGGGCTATGTCGACCAAGAAGGGCTCAATAATCCAGCGCAGGCTGAACGCGAAATAGCCAATTCCGAACAGCCAAACATGCAAAACCGCCGGGCGCGGTGCAGTCGTCTTACTGTGCAAATAAAGCAAAATGGCCAGGGCAAGGATCGTTGCCGGCCAAATATCCAAAGGCGCTTGCCCCAATCCCGCCAATCCGCCGAGCAGCAAGAAAACGGCGCACCGCTGCCATGCGGGCCGGGCCAACAAGCCGGCAGCGATGTTAGGCACGGGCTGGCGCTGGGTTACAGCGAACACGTAACCGCTTGATCCGACGTGGGTCAGCATCGACCACCTCGAATTCGGGGCCATTGGGGTGCAAGATCACCTCGCCCCGGGCTGGCAGATGCCCAGCCAACAAGGTCACAAGGCCGCCCAGCGTGTCGATTTCTTCCTCATCGATGTCGGCATGTTCGGTCAGCTTGATCCCGATTTCGGTTTCGAAATCATCAAGCTCGGTGCGGGCCTGCGCCAAATAGCAGCCTGGCTTTTCCATCACCCAGCTTTTGGCTTCTTCGACATCGTGCTCATCCTCGATTTCACCGACGACCTGTTCGATGACATCTTCAATGGTCACAAGACCATCGGTACCGCCATATTCGTCAATGACAAGGGCCATATGGGTGCGCTCTGCCTGCATCTTTTGCAACAGCACACCAAGCGGCATGGACGGTGGAACGTAAATCAGGGGGCGGATCAGTTTGCGCAAATCAAGCTCCGGCTGATCCCCGTTAAACCCGTACTGAAGCGCAAAATCCTTGAGATTGGCAAAACCGATAGGGGTATCCAAGGTGCCGTCATAAACAGGCAGGCGGGTCAGACCGCTTTCGCGAAAGGTCTCAACCAATTCATCCTTGGTCGTCCCCAAAGGAATGGCCACAATGTCGGGTTTGGGAACGGCCACGTCTTCAACCCGCATCCGGCGCAGGTTCAGCATACCAAGGACGGCGCCAGCATGGCGCGCTGTGTCGGGGGATACCTCGTCAAGTATCTCTGGCGTTGCGGGGGGGCGAATTGCATCGCGGAGCCTGGCAAAAAGCCCGGGTTGTTTTTCTGTCTGGTCCAGTTGCGCGCTTTGCGCTGCGATAGATGGACCGTCGCCGGTGTCGCCCATTTTTTCCTTACCTATACAGGCCCGTAAATTGAGCCAATCGATCCTTATATGGGTCACAAATACCCAGTTTGCCAAGTATCTCTGTTTCCAACCCTTCCATAAGGGTGGCGTCGCGGTCACGTTCATGATCGAAACCCAGCAAATGCAGGGTGCCATGGATCAGTAAATGAAGTGTATGATCACGCATGGTCTTGTTGGCCGCCTCGGCCTCACGCATGCATGTTTCAAAAGCGATAGCGATATCACCTAATTCACTATCTGGACCCTGCTTTGGTAAATCAGGCATGTCGCCGTCAATCTGCGACGACCGCTCCTCTGACGGCCAACTAAGCACATTTGTCGGTTGCGGCTTGCCCCGAAAATCCGCGTTCAACGCAGCGATCCGCGCATCATTGCAGGCCAACACACTGATTTCATAGGCATCCGGCAGCATGCCAAGCCTACTTAAGACAGCGTCCGAAGCGATCTGAGCAAGCTCAGCGATATCGCCCCAACGCGTCTCTTCGACCACACAGTCAACACTCACTCGGGCTTATCCGCCTCATACGCTTCGATAATCGCAGCGACGAGCGGATGCCTGACGACATCTTTTGCGCTGAAATAGTTAAAGCTGATCTTGGGAATATTCTTAAGCAGCCGTTCGGCATCCGATAGCCCCGAACTTACCCCGCGCGGCAAATCGATTTGCGTGCGATCCCCTGTAATCACCATGCGCGATCCTTCGCCCAGACGGGTGAGAAACATCTTCATTTGCATAGTGGTGGCGTTTTGCGCCTCATCCAAAACGACAAATGCGTTCGACAAGGTACGTCCCCGCATAAAGGCCAAGGGCGCAATTTCGATGATTTTCTCCTCGATCATCTTGGCAGACTGCTTGCCAGGCAGAAAGTCATTCAGCGCATCATAAAGCGGCTGCATATAAGGATCGACCTTGTCCTTCATATCACCAGGCAAATAGCCCAGCTTTTCACCGGCCTCTACGGCAGGACGGGACAGGATGATCTTATCGACATGGCCGCTGATCAACATATTCACGCCCACGGCGACAGCCAGATAAGTCTTGCCGGTCCCCGCAGGACCAATGCCAAAGGCCAGTTCCTTGTCGAACAAGGATTTCACATAGGCCTTCTGGGCATCCGTGCGCGGCTCAATCAACTTTTTGCGGGTTTTGATTTCGACCCGGGACGTGTCGCCTTGGAAAAGCTCGATCTGATCATCACCCGCTTGCGGGTCAAACATCGCATCATTTCCCATGCGCAATTCGCGGTCCAGATCACCCGGCTCTAAGCTTCGACCGGATTCAAGACGGGCATATATGGCCTGCAATACCTTTGCGGCATCCATGCGGGACGGCTCATCGCCGATCACGGCCAATTGATTGCCCCGGCGCAGGATCTGCACGCCAAGACTTTCTTCAATCGTGGTCAGGTTGCGATCATACTCGCCGCAAAGATCGATCAGCAGGAAGTTATCGGGAAACTCCAGCAGGGTTTCGGTGACGGTGTCAGCGGGTGGGGTCAGGGCACCAGTGGCCAAGCAGCTCTCCTTTGAGTCTTTACAGACTCATGGTGGCAAGTCTGCAGACAAGGCGCAAGACAGTAGGCCGAATTGTCACCGGAGTGACACATATTCGAGCAGGAAGCATCCAAATATTCAGCATGCCAACGTTGTCGCAAACGAAACCGAGGATTTGAGGATTGCTACGAAACAGGCAGCAATACACCCTTTAGCGAATTTGGGCTATCTTCAACGATTTTGACCATGCATACTTTCCCCAACACGTCTGCGGGCGCCTCTGCATAGACAGCATGCAGATATTCGGACTTGCCGATCATCTGCCCTGTTTCACGGCCAGCCTTTTCGAACAGAACCTTAACCTCGCGTCCAACCATTGCGGCCTGGGTTTGTTGCTGCTGCGTGCGCAATAGGGCCTGCAAGCGCTGCAGACGATCATTCATGACATCATCGGGCAATTGCGGCTTTTCGGCTGCCGGGGTGCCGGGGCGAGTCGAATATTTGAACGAGTATGCCTGACCGTAATGCACATCACGGACCAATTGCAGCGTATCTTCAAAATCATCCTCGGTCTCGCCAGGGAAACCCACAATGAAATCACCAGACAGCAGCAAATCAGGGCGGGCCGCGCGAATACGTTCGATGAGGCGTATGTAACCTTCGGCAGTATGCTTGCGGTTCATTGCCTTCAAAATACGGTCGGATCCCGACTGAACCGGCAAATGCAGATAAGGCATTAGCTTGTCGCAGGTGCCGTGGGCCTCAATCAGGGCGTCATCCATGTCATTGGGGTGCGATGTCGTGAAACGAATACGCTCAAGCCCGTCGACTTTGTCCAGTTCCCAGATCAGCCCGGCCAAGCCATCGTCATGGCCGTGATAAGCATTCACGTTCTGACCAAGCAGCGTGATTTCTCGTACGCCGGCCTCAACCAGTTCTTGCGCCTCGCGGATCACACGATCTGCAGGGCGGGATACTTCAGCGCCGCGTGTATAAGGCACGACACAAAAGGCGCAAAATTTATCGCACCCTTCCTGAACGGTCAAGAAAGCGGTCGGGCCGCGCTTGGCTTTCGCGCGCTTTTTAAGCGTTTCAAACTTGTCATCATCCGGGAAATCCGTGTCGAGCGCCTTGGCGCCCGTCTGAACGGCGTCATCCATCGCAGGAAGACGATGATAGCTTTGCGGCCCAACAACCAGATCGACAAGCGGCTGGCGGCGCATAATTTCTTCGCCCTCGGCCTGCGCAACACATCCTGCAACGCCAATCTTTAAGTCCGGGTTTTCCGCTTTCAACCCCTTGAACCGCCCCAGTTCGGAATAGACTTTTTCAGCGGCTTTTTCGCGGATGTGACACGTATTCAGCAGGATCATATCCGCATCATCAGGGCTTTTGGTCTCGACATAGCCCTTACCGCCCAGCGCCTCAGCCATGCGTTCGCTGTCATAGACATTCATCTGACAACCGTAAGTCTTGATAAATAGCTTCTTAGGCGCGGACATATTCAGACTCTTCATGGCGGGTGGATCGGACGCCTTCTAACGGGTCACAGCTATGCTTGCAATGCGGCGCAAATTGACCGAATTTAGGCGCTCGCTTCGCTGGACCGAATAATGACCCACTATCCTGATCTTTCTGCTTTGAGCGTGGCCTTACGGCAATCTGCCCCGTCTGGGCCGCTGGCTTTGATTTTGATCGAGGATGAGATCGAGATCGAAAGCACAATCAAGCACCATTTAGATTTGGGATTTAGCCAGATTATTGCCTGTGGTGACGGTAACATTGCGCTGCCAACAGGTCTGGATGGACAAATTGATCGGGTTGATTGCGATGTCAGCAGCCCCGACGCGCTGGCCACCTTGGTCAACACCCTGATGCCCGCAATGATCGGCCGCTGGGTTTATTACGGCTACAACGCCGAATATCTATTCTACCCGTTTAGCAAAGACCGAAGCGCCGTTGAAATGCTGGGTTTTGTCACCGAGGAACGACGCAATATTGTCGCAAGCTATGTGGTTGATCTGTATGCGCGTGATCTGGGGACGCACCCAAACGGCGTCTCTACGGATGACGCTTATTTTGACAAATCAGGCTATTATGCCTTGGCCCGACAAGACATCGCCGGCGAAACGCTTGACAGGCAACTTGACGTCTTTGGAGGGCTGCGTTGGCGCTTTGAAGAACATATCGCACAGACACGGCGACGGATTGACCGTGTTTCGCTGTTCAAAGCAAAGCAGGGGCTACTGATGTCTACGGACCGGTTATTCAATGACCCAGAATACAACACAATCGCGTGCCCCTGGCACCATAGCCTGACTGCGGCGGTGGCTTCATTCAGAACGGCCAAGGCGCTGCGCCGCAACCCGGGCAGTCGGCAGAGCATCGATAGCTTTCACTGGCGGCAATCCGAAAAGTTCAATTGGCAAGCTCAGCAACTATTGGATTTAGGTCTGCTTGAGCCGGGACAGTGGTTCTAAGGGGCACTGGTTCAGCGTTTCTTTTGTGTTGTGTCACCGAACTTAACGGCCAGTCACCAACCCTTTTTACCAATCCGGCCTGAACAGGTGCAGTCGCGATAACATGCATATGCCGATCAAAATCCGCAACATCCCGAATCCGATGTTCCCAAAAGCCACGTTGCCAAATACCTTTCTCACCCCGGCGAAACTGACTGGGTGCAACATAGTCGGGTGCGGGTACGTGACGGGAAAAGCCGGATTTGATCAAACGCCAACGCTTCGAAAAATCCGCATCCCCGTCTGGTAAAACCCAAATCATGTGAACCTGACTTGGCAGCACAACCGCCGCCGCGATCTTATAAGGCCAACGCTTCATGCACAGGCGAGTGACACTGCGCAGCAGCTCCACCTCCCGCACAAAAAGGTCGGATGTCATATCCTGCAGGCGGACGGTAAAGAAATAAGTGCCTCCTGGCACATAGCGGCGGGTCTCAAGCGTCATTGGGCAAGCCTGCACCAGCGTGGTTAATTGACGGTAAACACCATCGTAGGATCCGCCTTAAGAACGCAATGGATCATCTTCATCTGGTCCCGGATCGTGGCCCGCCAATTTCAAAATAGCGATATCGGCCCGACCTTTTACAAGCCACGACAAACCAAACGCCCAAATGCCAATTGCCTCAAACCAAAAGACCAACCCATATTGCACCACAAAGACTTGGGCGGCCCCATCACCCAAGATCTTGATCGCCGAAGCCCCGGCAATGCCAATAAGGGAAAGAACAATTGTCCAACCACATAAAAGGTAAATCTTCCGCCGATGTGGTTTTGCCGAGCGCGCAAATTTACTCAAACAAAACACGGCCAAGCAGGTGAAGAAAATCAGAGCCGAAGAATAATGAAAAAGCGGGCTGGCGCCGATGCCCACCAAGTTTTGGGTCATCGTCGCAATCTGGGCCGTCGGACTTTCGTTAGGAAATAATGCAACGCCAAATGCCGAGATCCCCGCGATGGTGCCCAACCAGTCGTCATCAATATAATCGGCCTCAACACGGCCATAGCCGCGATAACAAATCAAAAAAACGCCAATGGCACAAAGGGTCCCGACAAAGATATCGCGGTATGTGGTATGATAAAAATCACTGATAGATGGCTCAATTCGGCGGTAATCCATCAGGCCACCGATGATCAGAACCAGGGGGAGCGCCATGCCCAAAAGGCCCAATGCTGTGCGCACCCGATGATAGGACAGCACCATATCTTCACGATGTTTTTCAGGCACAAAAGGTCTCACGAATTGTCATTATCAAATCCGACTGAAGGATGATGCGACAAACTTGCTTGCGCAAGGCGGGACCGTGAAATTCAGTTCCGGCGTAACCGGATCACCACATCAACGGATGCAATCTCTGCGCCTTCAGGCACATCTGGCAATTTTGAAATTTCAAGCTGCTCAGCAGGTGCATCCGTCAACGTTGCACTATCTTCCCAATAGAAATGCGGATGATCCGTCATATTGGTGTCAAAATAACTCTTGGCGCCATCGACTGTAATTTCACGCATCAAACCGGCATCGCAGAATGCACGCAAAGTATTGTAAACTGTGGCGAGCGACACTTTTTCATCAGCGTCAGTGGCCGCTTCAAAAAGGCTTTCGGCCGTAACATGCCGGTCATTCCCGTCGCCAACCAGCAGATTTGCCAACGTCATACGTTGGCGTGTGGGCCGAAGTCCCGCGCCTGCCAGCCAATTTGCACTACGTTTAGTCTGAGTCTCAGTCATGGTCGCTCTTGCCGCTGCCTCCTGATACAATATGGGACAAATAGGTCTAGGATCAATCGCAAAGAGGCTATAGCGGCATGAATCCACCATTCTCTTGCTCTTACAGAGCCCACAATGCTAGATGGGTGCAATCGTAGCAGACAAAAATGAGACCATTGATATGGCTAACTTTCCTTCCAGTTTTGACAAAGATGACCTGTTGAAATGCGCCAGAGGAGAGCTGTTCGGCCCTGGCAATGCGCAACTCCCCGCCCCACCCATGCTGATGATGGACCGGATCACCGAAATATCGGATGACGGCGGGACGCATGGCAAGGGGCATGTTTTGGCTGAGTTCGACATCACGCCGGACCTTTGGTTTTTTGAATGTCACTTTCCAGGAAACCCAATCATGCCAGGTTGTCTCGGGCTTGACGGGCTTTGGCAATTGACGGGCTTCAATCTTGGCTGGCGCGGCTGGAAAGGGCGCGGAATGGCCGTCGGCGTCGGCGAGGTGCGGCTGACCGGTATGGTGCAACCCGATCGTAAAATGCTGACCTACAAGGTTGATTTCACCAAAGCACTGCAAACCCGAAGACTGACGATGGGTGTCGCAAACGGAACTGTTGAGGCCGATGGGGAAGAAATCTACCAAGTCAAAGACATGCGGGTGGTGCTAAGCGAAGGCTAAGCGTCATCTTCTCGTGTTGTCCAAGCGGCTGCGCTTAATCGGTTCTAAGTCAGGGTCGCGGTGTAGACCGGTCGCATACATAAGCCTGAACACAGCTTAAGTGTTGTGCAAGCCGCATCGTCCCAAAGACCATCCTAAATGAACGCATAGAGCCTGGTACAAACATCGCCTTGTCTGTAGCGACGTTTGTATCTTCCCCAATTGCGACATCGCCACCAATCTGGTTTGTCCCGGCTTCGCCAGTGGTTAATCGTCACCGTGCCCCAAGCCACACCTCAATGCCTCAGATACGCACCTAGCCCCTGCGATCCAAGTTGTTCAAATTTGGAAACCGTTCCAACCGACGTCAGCCGAAAAGGTTCCTCTCTGAACCGTAAATGGGGCACCGTGCGTCAAATCAGCAAACCAAAAATCGCTACGCCAATGTGTCTGTTGTGCATCGTGGATGATTGCGCGGGCGAGGCGCTGGCAACAGTCGTGGATCGTTCCTTGTCTGATGCCCGCATTACCCGTGAACGGGATGAGTTGATCCGCAGGCGCGGCCAGCCCGACATGATGGTCTCCGAGTTGCCAATGGATGCGCCACGGGTCCGAGAGCCATTGGCGACGGGACGAAAATGACATCGCATGCCGTGCTTAGATGGCGCCAGGACACGGACGTGGGCGGGCACTACATCGCGCACGGAAAACCAATGCAGAATGCCTTTTGGGAAAGCTCGAAGGGCCAGCTGCGCGACGAATGCTTGAATGAATACATCTTCGGCAACCTCGCTGAGGCGCGCCGGATCATTCAAAACTGGAGGATCGACCACAATACAGAAACACCGCACACATCTGTAGGCGGGCTGGCTCGGGCCGTCTACGCCAATCTCAACCGTAACACCCCGGCCTGCCTCGCGTGAGCTCCGTAAAGGCTCCGCTCAGCAGGCCTTGACCACAACCAAACCAACAGAAAGTAGCCGGAACGGATTCTACACCTAAGCGGCCCGGATTAGGGGGCTGGGTCAGAAGCAACGAACCACAGTCGTAGTGTGATTGGATACCTTGAACATACCTAGGGTCTATGCACGGTGACAACAATCGACGCAGTTGCTCGCAGGATCCGTTGCCATGTAAAACGAAAATCTATCGGTGCGCGTTCGGCCCTAAACTCGAATGACGGTTTCGCTGCCTCTCCCTTCTGCCGAACGCTAAAAGTAATAAGAGATATCCCCGGCAAAAGATTGAATGCCATTGAAGCCCCAGCCCTCACGGCATCAGGACGTAGCTACAATTTGAACGCACCCGCGACATTCATCTCGTTCGTTTCCAGCTGGCAGCAACCACGACGGAAAGTTCCAATCAGACGCCGAGTTTAGCTTCAGGTACCAGAGCGGCGGTCTACCCGCTATCCTAGAACATTGTAATATCCGCAGCTATTCCAGCTTCTGATGGCTTTTCTGTCTGGACTTCTGTGGGTAACACAAAAAGCATCTGCGCACTGCCCGTAGTTGGAACAAATCTCACCCGCCTCGCCTTTGTGCCTCCCAGACTTTGGCCAAGGCAAGGGATACCCTCTGTATTGAGGAAGTTGATCGCAAAATCACCGTTTTTTTTGCCGATATCACTAGCAAAATTTGATACGGCGGCCCCTCCGAAAACTTTGCTTTGCAAACAGTTCCGACGCGCACCTGCGCGGACCAGCCTGTTTATCAGCATCTCCATCGCATATGCTCCATATTTGATAGCATTGTGATCTCGGCCTTCTGCCAGCAGGAAGTGGTTCATGCCTCCGACCTTCATTTCTTCATCCCACATACAAACAGCAACGCACGAACCCAAAATGGTCGTCAGCGTTACAGTTGGGTCGTCAGAAATCTCAATGGACCCCTGAATGACAGTTATATTACGCGACATGCTTCCATTCGTCGTTTCGGTGCCGTAAGTCACTTTTTATTTACCTTTCAGCTTCGGCCAATAGGCCCGAACCGATATCTTTAAGAGGCAATTGCCGCATAGCGGCGCCCATCGACCATGCCGCGCCTGGCATGCCATAAACAACCGAACTTTCCTGATCTTGCGCGACTGTCCTAGCACCGCCATTTCGCAATGCCAGCAAACCTTGGGCACCGTCCTGTCCCATACCGGTCAAAACGACGGCAACAACCTCCCTCGCGTATGGGACCGCCGACAAAAACAGCTTATCAACTGACGGCCGGTGACCTGACATTGGTGGGTCGTAGTTAGGCTCTAGGTTGGATTTACCTCGATCGGTAAAGACTGCGTGATGGTCAACTCCAGCAATGACATGGACCGTACCTCGTTCCAAAGGCATCTGCGGTGTATAAGCGCAGACATCCGCAGCACACGATCGGTTGAGAACAGCAACAAGCCCCCTGCCAAAACCTTGGCTCGTATGCTGCACGACAACTGTTGGGGGACAATCGATATCAAAATCTGAGAGAACGGTTTTCAAAGCATCCACACCACCAGTCGACGATCCTATCAAAATCATACGTTTGTAACATCTTGCTGCAGCGGGCCGTTTCGAAACAGTGGGCAAACTTGCATTTTGCCGCGCCAGAAGAACAGACCTCAATTGCGCTAGGAAAAGGTCTTCTTTGCCGTCCAAAGCAACCGGAAACAGTCCTGCTTTGCTCTCTTGGAGGCCAATTTGCCCATTGAACGAGCTCCTGTTCACGCTACCGAATTTCATCCAACGAACATCAAGTGCCCGAAACAAGGTCACGATGAGTTCAAAGTCTGCACTTCCGCAAAGATCCTCCGCGATGAGTACCATATTGGGCGGGTCATGCTCCACCTTATTGAATAGCTCCATCAACCCAGGAACATGAGCCACAATTCTCAGGCCGCCGGCCTTCCTAAGCATCTGTTGAACACGACGCAGGTCTTCAGCATACGGCGTTGCGATGACTATCTTTGCCGTCGGCACTGCTACGCTCCCCTTTCAATACTGATTTTCTCAAACCGCTAAATAAAAGTCAGAAATCGATCCAATCGCCTTGGGCAACCGCGACATTCATTTGCCCGCCTCCCGCGTGTTGTTTGTTTGCAGCGGCGGGAACCGGGTCAAATTCGACCACAGACGGTGCTTGAAATTCCACGTCCGGCGTTTCCTTTCCCCTCATGTCTCCGCCGGTGTCGAAACTGACAACATTGGTCGATTTGCCAGTATCAAACTTATCGACCAACTCCTGAAGTCGTGTCGCATCGGTCCTTAACACGTGGCTGGCTGCAGTCGCTTGCTCAACCATCGCCGCGTTTTGCTGTGTGACTTGATCAAGTTGGTTGACCCCAATGTTAATTTCACCCAGACCTATGGCCTGCTCAGCCGAGCCAGTCGAGATACTGCGGATCAACTCGGAAATATGCGTAACCCGTTGAACAATGTTGCCGAGTGCTGTTCCAGCGCCACCAACAAGTTCTACGCCTTTTTCAACTTGTTTTTCACTCCCGCTGATCAGAGCCTTTATCTCTTTGGCAGCTTCGGAAGAACGTTGCGCCAAGGCACGTACCTCAGAAGCAACGACGGCGAAACCTTTACCCGCCTCACCAGCGCGCGCGGCTTCTACTCCCGCATTCAGGGCCAGCAAATTAGTCTGAAATGCGATGTCGTCGATGACACCGATTATTTGTGAAATGTGTTCTGACGATTTCTCAATTTCGTTCATGGCAGCAATGGCGTCACCAACAATTTTGCCGCTTTCTTCGGCTTCAGCTTGCGCTTCGGTGACGATGTTTTCTACCGATTTGGCTCCATCGGCGGCGGATTTCACGCTGGCCGTCAATTGATCAAGTGCAGCGGCCGTTTGTTCAAGAGTTGCCGCTTGGTTTTCTGTGCGGTTTGAGAGGTCGTCCGAGGCTTGACTGATCTCGTTTGCACCATGCTGAATGCTGCCTGCGGCTTCTACCACATGTGAAATCGTCCGGTTAAGCGTTTGAACTGTATCATTAAAGTCTTTGCGCAAGCTATCATACTGCACGCTGAATTCTTGATCGATTTTTTTGGACAAATCGCCATCCGCCAGTCCCAAGAGGCTTCGGCGTAACGTGTCCAAAACCTCTTGTTGTTCAATCTGTGCGTGTTCGCGCTGCCGTTCCTGTTCGGCCGCAATTTCTAGCTTGGATTGAAAGTCCACAAGTGTACGTCCAATATCGCCGATTTCGTCTGGCCGCTTCGTGGCCGAAACAGTCAACCCAAAATCACCATCTGATATAAGCCCCATTTCGTGGCTCAGATTTTTTAGCGACGCCGTGACAGTGCGGATATAGGCCCATGCAAGCGTGCCCATGACAGCAATCAGCAAAATCGATACGATCACAATCCAATTGCGCTGTTCTCGCAGATGAGCAAATATTTCAGACTGCGCCTCCTCGGCAACCAGAGCGTAGGAGGTATCCCCCAAAACGACTGGTTGGGAAATCGTCATGACGGATGGGTCCGAGAGACCTACCGCAGCGTCGAGATACGCCGTTTCTCCGCGTAAGGCCGCAGCGATATGATCTGTAACAGGAATTTGCTCGAAGGCGCGGGCGCTGTCTTCGAACCGACTGCCAATCACCATGTGACCCGCACGATCGACAATAAATGTCTCTGCGGTTTCACCAAGCCCGTTGGGATCGTTCAAAATTGTCTCAAATTCACCAACGTTGATTTGTACGATTAAGACACCGATGAATTGGCCAGAAGCGTCATAGATCCGTGCCGACGCAAATGCCGCGACGGCACCGTTGCTGGGGGCGTAAGTATCAAAGGAAGAAAAACGCGTCGTATCCCCGGCTTGATCAACTGCTTGTTGGAACACTCTACCGATGCCAGAGTCGGCCAATGCACCACTGATGACATTTTGTCCAAAATCACTCTCCTTGAAGACCGAGTAGGCGATGTTCCCATCGGTATCCACAAGCAAGACATCATAGAAATGATTGATTTCATTGACGTTTCGCATGAATTCGTGATACCGTGCGTGAATTTCATGATAAGGATGCTCGCCATCAGCACGATCAAGGTTTTGCCGTTCACCGGCAGCGTAAGGGCTACGTGTCGTGTAGTCTTGGCGAATGTCCTCTCGTGCCGTTTCCGGAAGGGCGCTCCAGATTGAGGAAAAATCAATCATCGCTGCAGCGGCGGACGGACTGCTGGCAACTGTCTGCGTCAAACGCGCGATTTGATCAAACCAGGCCTGCAAGCCGTCAGCGCGGCTTTCAATAAGTAAGTTCAGCTTTAGCTGCGCCTCCTGCTGCGCGGCTTCGCGACCACCGAAATAGGTCAGCGTTGCCAAACACAGCGCAACCGCTGCTATCACAGCAGCGACGAAAGCCGGGAGCTTTATTGACAGTCTATTCAACTTCGACAGCGACATAATTGAACCTCAATCGGTAGTAGGGGCGGACATCGCACCCGCTTAAAACCGACAAGTCCTAAGAACTGGTTCACGGTGCCATAGCTTACGAACGAGTGGCCGCAGACCGCCATCAAGCACAATAGGGAATATAGATTGCTGGAATTGGCTGAGTGCTCTCGCATCGGTCTCGATCTCAGCGGGACACAAAAATCACAAAAATTCGGGCATTATGACACCTTTAGTCATCGTTTGGATAACGATTGCATCGACACATGCGCCGCGCAACCAGCAATAATGCGTCTTAGACCAGGTATGAATGCGTGAGATCACCACCAGACTTGCCCCCTCGCCCGGGCTCGCCTAAACACCTCTTGAAACCACGAGAGGAAGCGTCATGCGCCGTGTTGTTATTACGGGTTTGGGGATCGTATCGCCCATTGGAAACAATGCGGCAGAGGTGACCGCTTCACTAAAGGATGGAAAGTCCGGAATCGAAGCCAGCCCAGAGATGGCCGAACACGGGTTCCGCAGCCAGGTTGCAGGCACCCTGAAAATCGACATCAAAGAACATGTCGATAAACGCACCCTGCGTTTCATGGGCCCGGGCGCGGCCTACGCGCATATTGCGATGAGCCAAGCGATCGCCGATGCGGGCCTCGACGAAGACACTGTTTCTAACCCGCGCACCGGGCTGGTGGCAGGCTCGGGCGGGCCGTCTACCTCGGCGATGCTCACGGCCCACAACATGGTGAAAGACACAGGCGCGACAAAGCGGATCGGGCCATTTGCGGTGCCTAAATGCATGTCTTCAACGATCTCGGCAAACCTGTCGACAGCTTTTAAAATCAAGGGGATCAACTATTCGATCACATCGGCATGCTCTACCAGCCTGCATTGCATTGGCAACGCGGCTGAGCAGATCATGCTTGGTAAGCAGGACGTGATGTTCGCAGGCGGCGGGGAAGAGCTGGACTGGACGCTCTCCTGCCTCTTCGATGCGATGGGTGCGATGTCTTCGAAATACAATGATACGCCAGAAAAAGCTTCGCGCGCTTTTGATGCGGATCGCGACGGTTTTGTCATCGCAGGCGGCGGCGGGATTGTGGTGCTGGAAGATCTGGAACACGCGCAAGCACGCGGCGCCAAAATCTATGCAGAGGTCACCGGATTTGCCGCGACATCAGACGGGCACGACATGGTCGCCCCATCCGGTGAAGGGGGCGAGCGGGCGATGCGACTCGCGCTTGAAACATTACCCGAAGGACGCAAAGTCAGCTATATCAACGCTCATGGCACCTCGACCCCTGTGGGCGATGTGGGCGAGGTTGAGGCCGTGCGCCGCGTCTTTGGACAGGGTAGCACACCGCCGATCAGTTCGACAAAATCTATGACAGGACACAGCCAAGGTGCAACTGGTGCACAAGAAGCAATCTATTGCCTGTTAATGTTGCAGGATGACTTCATCGCGCCTTCCATTAACGTGGAAACGCTGGATCCGGCCCTAGCTGCGGCTGAAATCGCAACAGCCCGCGTCGACAACGCGGGGCTGGATACTGTGATGACCAATTCGTTTGGGTTTGGCGGGACAAACGGATCAATGCTGCTTTCAAAGTTCCAAGGGTAAATTCATGACACTTTCAATGAACGGCAAACGGGGCCTGATCATGGGCGTCGCCAATGAACGGTCGATTGCATGGGGGATTGCCAAAACGATGGCAGAGGCTGGTGCTGAGCTGGCCTTTACCTATCAGGGCGAAGCATTTGGCAAACGGTTAGAGCCATTGGCGCAATCCATCGGGTCCGACTTGATGGTCGATGTCGATGTGACCGATGACGCAAGCATGGATGCGGCCTTTGCCTTGCTCAAAGATAAATGGGGTAGCCTCGATTTTGTCGTGCATGCCATCGCGTTTTCGGACAAATCAGAATTGACAGGCCGGTTCATCAATACCAGCCGCGACAATTTCAAAAACTCACTCGCGATCTCATGTTATTCTTTCATCGACGTGGCAAACAGAGCCTCTGAGCTGATGCCAGAGGGCGGTACCTTGCTAACGCTGACCTACCAGGGCAGCAATCGGGTGACACCCTTCTACAATGTGATGGGCGTTGCCAAAGCAGCACTGGAAAGCACCACACGCTATCTGGCCAACGACCTGGGGCCACAAGGCATTCGTGTGAACGCGATCAGCCCCGGGCCGATGAAAACCCTCGCAGGCGCAGCCATCGGCGGGGCGCGCAAGACTTACAAACACACAGAGCAGAACACACCGATGCGAGCCAACGCAACATTGGAGGCCGTCGGTGGCACAGCCGTCTATCTGGCCTCCGACGCCGGTGCCTGCACGACGGGCGAAATCATCCGGGTCGATGGGGGCTTCCACGTCTTGGGGATGCCGCAGCCAGATCATCTGGTTTGAACCTGGAAGGCGGCGTAGTTTTCAAACGCTTAGTCCCGACACGATATCTGCTGTGCGGACAAACCGCCATTTCGCTGCGGCTGCGCCAATGGCGGCTAAGGAGATGAGATAAGCTAGGCAAAAGCCTTTCTCTGCCTTACTGCTTCTGATGCAATTGTTTGAGTCTGGATAGGAAGTGATTGAATATCAGGGTTGGGCCACGATCCGAGAGGCGTATCGCGAAGAGGATGAGGACGACGCCGTACTCGACGCTGTCTGTGCCGAAGTAGCGGAACGGATTGAGGAGCTTGCAAAGCGCCATTGGTGCGAAGCCAGCTTTCGAAACATCAATGGCGCTTGGAGGCTCTTTGTCATGGGCTGTCGTAACCACGCAGGCGGAGACTGGCCTGATGTGGTCGCGCTGTTTGAGTGGATCGCAGCAAAGGCGCCGGGGTCCTACGGCATTCTGTCCTGCCATGACGATGAAGATTCAAATGGACGGGACAATGAGTTTCAGGTGTTTACGCTGCGCCGCGGAGGCCTCACGCGCAGCCATGATCCGTACTTGTCACCCTATTTTCCGATGGTGGAGGAACCGCCGCAAGAATCCCGTTACTTCAATGAAACGCTTGATCAGGCTTTGATCCGCGAAATCATACGACCTATGAATTTACGTGACCTCGGAAAAAAACGCTATGCCCTCGACATGTTCTGGGACTACCGGATGGAAATTCAGGTGGGTGAGGCCTTTGCGTTTGATGACGAGGAGCCCGAGGTCTCCGTCTATTTGACGCTTCATTGCCCGCGATACGGGCAGGTGATGGATGCGCTAACGGCCCAGTGTCCGGATATGACTTGGGTTATGAGCGGTAAAAGAAAGAAAGGAGGCTGGGGTGATGTACTGCGACTTGGCCAGGTGGATTTCTACAGACACGAAGGCCGATTCCACGTCACAAGCTTCAAGGACCATAAAGGAACACTCAGAAGAGAACGGTTCGACGTACGGACTCAATTTGAGCGTCTTGCAGCCATAGACCAACCCAATCAGTTCCTTGAGGAATATTCGTTTGGGCTGAGCAAACAGGTTCTAGCGACGCTGGATAGTTGCTGGCCCTACCTATTCTTATGCACAGATTGCGGGATGTCCCCAGCAGAGGTGTTGGATTATTTTGAAGATCCAGATTTCGCACAGACAAAGAAAGCTTGGCGTTTGAAGGTGCCACTAGATACCGCGCATGTGAAAGACATGAGGGATGTGTTTCTACCATTTGTTCAGCCGGGGACGGGTAGCCAAGACTGACAAACTACCGCTATCGTGTGCAGCTGGACCGGACTTTCGCTGCGCCGTAGAAACTATGCAATTCGGGCTCTAAGCTGCCGTTCACTGCAAGATACAAGACGCTACCCCCGGATCAGTCTCGGACCTGACCTCAAAATTCATCTGACAGTAGGCACCACGCAACGCCCGCAGTATTCATCGGGGTGCGTGCGGAAATTTGTACGTACAGGTTCTGTACGCATTTTGTACGGGTTCCATACCGGCGAAATCGCCACAGAACCCAACGTTAACAGACGATTCGCGCGCCCACTTGCCCTGCCATCGCAAAAGCAAACAAACGGTTAACCCGCATCAATCCCGACAATCTCGATGGCGAAGGTCAGATCCTGTCCCGCCAGTGGGTGATTGGCATCAAGTATCACTTCTGTATCCGTCACTTCGGCAACCGTGACAGGGACCACCTGACCTTGAGGCGTTTGCATTTGTAATTGGGTGCCTGGCTCAATTGGGATATTGTCTGGAATTTCGCCGCGCGGGACCGCCTGGCGGGCCGCCGGGTTAAGGTCGCCATAAGCGTCAGCGCAGGGCACATTGACCGTCTTTGTATCGCCAACAGCCATTCCAGCAATTGCAGCATCAAGACCCGCAATAATCTGACCTGACCCGAGCACAAACTCCAGAGGATCACGCCCTTCGGAACTGTCAAACTGCTCGCCATTTCTCAGGGTGCCAGTGTAATTCATTCGGACGGTATCGCCTGCTTTTGCCTGGCTCATCGCATTCATCTTTCATGTTTGGATCATGGCGTTGTGTGACGCTACGCCTGCCTTGGGCACAATGCAAATGGCTTTGCCTCTTTTCGGCTTCGCCCGCCCATGACACAGTGCCCCAAAACAGGAGGTAGCAATGCCGCTGACGACCTATGTATTTGATGCCTATGGAACACTCTTTGATGTGGGCGCCGCAGCGGCGCAGGCCGCACAAGAGCCGGAACACGAAGACCTCAGAACGACTTGGCCTGCGGTGGCGCGGGATTGGCGGCTTAAGCAATTGCAATATACTTGGCTGCGGGCGGTGGCCGATCAGCACTGCGATTTTTGGCAGGTCACGCAAGATGGGTTAGATTGGGCGCTTGAGGCCAATGGGTTAAGCAGCCCGCAGACCCGTACCCGTTTGTTAGAGCTTTACTGGGAATTGGCCGCCTACCCTGAAGTGCCCGAAATGCTAGAAACACTGAAAGCACGGGGCATGACGACGGCGATTCTGTCGAACGGATCACCAGACATGTTATCAGGTGCAGTATCGTCCGCCGGGATCGGATCTTTGCTAGACGACGTTTTGTCAGTGCAGGATGTCGGCGTCTTCAAGCCGGACAGGCGGGTTTACGACATGGTCGGCCAACGCTTTGGATGCCCGCCAGTTGACGTCTTATTTGTTTCATCAAACGGGTGGGACGCGGCAGGTGCGGCGAGCTATGGGTTTCAGACCGCATGGGTGAACCGAGCGGGTGAACCCATGGATCGACTATACGGCACACCCCAACATGTCTTGCCTGACCTGACCACCATACCGGAGCTTCGCTAATGCCCTTCTTTCAAACCTCGGATGGTGTCAATCTGCATTACCTTGACGAGGGCACCGGCACCCCCATCATCGCGCTTCCCGGCCTGACAAGGAACGCCGCCGATTTTGATCACGTCGCCCCTCATTTAACGGGGCGGCTTATCCGCCCCGATTATCGGGGGCGCGGGCAATCAGATTGGGCAGATCACAGCACCTATACAGTTCCGCAAGAAGCGCGGGATATTTTGGAACTCATGGGTCATCTGAAGCTCGAAAAAGCCGCGCTGCTGGGCACGTCTCGCGGCGGGATCATTGCGATGATGCTAGCTGCCACGGCCCATGACCGGCTGCTTGGTGTTGCACTGAATGATATTGGGCCCGTGATTGAAGAAGCCGGGCTTGATGTCATCATGGATTATATCGGGCACAACCCGGCACAAAAAACCTATCAGGAAGCGGCCGAAGCCCGGGCAAAACTTTGGACCGATTTCACAGATGTGCCGATGGAGCGCTGGCTGGCCGAGGTTCGGGGCCAATATCGCGAAACCGAACAGGGTCTTGTCATTCGTTACGATCCAAAGCTGCGCGATGCCATGATTGCGGCCAGCGCAAGCCCAACACCCGACCTTTGGCCGCTTTTTGATGCGCTTGTTGGCCTGCCGCTGGCGCTGATACGCGGCGCAAATTCCGACCTTCTAAGCGCGCAAACGGCAGAGGCCATGCGCGCACGACGCCCGGACATGATCTGCGCCAACATACCCGGACGCGGGCATGTGCCCTTTTTGGATGAACCCCAAGCGCTCGATGCGCTGAGACAATGGCAGGAAAACTACGCATGAATATCGATATGATCCGGGCCGCTGCCCAACGCATCCAAGGCCATGCAAGGCGCACTCCGATCCTGACATCCCCGTTTCTGGATGAAATTGCGGGCCGCCGGGTCTTTGTGAAAGCTGAATGCCTGCAACATACCGGTTCATTTAAATTTCGCGGTGGCTGGTCAGCTGTGTCAGCCCTGACTGACAACGCGCTGAAGACCGGGGTTATTGCCTTTTCCAGCGGCAATCATGCGCAGGGCGTCGCGCTCGCAGCGCGCGAACATAATACCCCGGCGGTCATTGTGATGCCCAGTGACGCACCTGCAGTCAAAATCGCAAATACCCGGGCCTTGGGGGCCGAAGTGGTGCTTTATGATCGCGGCACTGAAGACCGGGACGAAATTGGCGCGCGCCTTGCGAATGAAAAAGGTCTGACCCTGATCAAACCTTTCGACGAGCCCCAGGTCATCGCAGGGCAAGGCACCTGCGGGCTGGAGATTGCAGAGGACATGGCGGGCTTGGGCGTCACCCAGGCAGATGTGGCCGTTTGCTGCGGCGGGGGCGGGCTGACCTCGGGAATTGCGCTTGCATTGGCGGCAGAAGCGCCCGGGCTGCGGGTCCGCCCCGCCGAGCCGGAAGGGTTTGATGACGTGACCCGATCGCTGGCCAGCGGACAGATTGAGCGGAATACCCGGCTAAGCGGTTCGCTTTGCGATGCGATCATCACACCGCAACCGGGCGATCTGACCTTTCCGATCATGCAGACCCATTGCGGACCGGGGATCGTGGTCAGCGAAGATGAATGTCTGCGCGCCATGGCCCTTGCGTTTGAGCGGCTGCGGATCGTCGTCGAACCTGGTGGGGCGGCAGCGCTGGCTGCGGCACTTTTTCACCCTGGCACCTTTGAGGGTGACGCTGTTATCGCCGTCGCTACTGGCGGAAATGTAGATGCCGCCGTGTTCGCCAAAGCCTTGGAGACCTTGTCATGACCCGCTTCACCATCGCCAGTTTCAACGTCAAAAATCTGATTGATCCCGAACAAGAATATTACCGGTTCGAGGAATACACACCCGAAGAATACGCATGGAAACGGGCGTGGTTGTCAGACCAATTGCTGACAATGAATGCCGATATTGTGTGTTTTCAAGAGATCTTTACCGAGGCCGCACTGCGGGACGTGATTATCGAAACCGATGAACTGGGACTTGCCGCAAATCAGGCGAATATTCCGGACAGATCAAAGCGTTACGCGCGCAAGGCGATTTTCCGAAAACTGGCTTATGAACCTTACACCGAAGCGGCGTTAGCATTTGCTCCAAACAGCTTTGATGGCGGTCCCGGGCAGCGGCGGCCCGGCGTTGCAATCCTGTCGCGTTTTGGGTTCGAAGGACAGCCAGAGATCATACAGGATTTACCGGAAGCATTGGATGTCCCCTTTAGCGACCTTGATGGTAGCGATGGCGGAACCTACCAGATCAAGCGGCTCAGCCGTCCAATCCTAAAGGTTAAAATCCCTGTAGATGACCAGGTGATTACGGTCTTCAATTGCCACCTGAAATCCAAGTTGGGCGAATTCCCAAGAAACCCTGATGCGCCCTTTCCGCCCGAGGCTGATCTGGTCAACTATGATCCGGCTGGTCGGGCAATGGGGTCACTTCGGGCAGCGCTGCGGCGTATGGCCGAAGCATGGGTTCTGCGCCGCGCCATTCTTGCTGAACTTGAAGCAGGCAATCCGGTCATGGTGCTGGGTGATTTCAACGACAGCGAACACGCGGTTAGCTCTGAAATTTTGACGGGCGAAGCCCCGTTCAAAAACTATGCCTGGATTCGGCGACACGACGCCAAAGACCGGCGGGATCGGTATTCCGACGCGGAAAATGAGATCATTCAGGAAAAGATAAATAGGGTCCGGCTTTATTCGGCCGAAAAGCTCTTTGTAAAGAAATCCTTGCGGGACATGGTCTACACATCTGCCTTTGGCGGGGTCTTCGAAAGCATCGATCAAATCCTGATGTCGCGTCATTTTCTACCAGAATTTACGGGCAAAATAGGCGAGATGGAATATTTTAGCGTGCTGAACGACCACTTGACCGATGGCTCCCATCCCGAGGCGCCTTATAACAAGCTCGCCTCTGATCATGGGCAGATCATGGCACATATGGTGATCGGTGATCCCGATGGATAAGGTCACGCGCAGCGGCGTGACGTTGCATATGGATATCCAAGGGCCCGAAGACGGTGCACCAGTGGTCTTTGCAAACTCGCTTGGAACCAATCTGCATATGTGGGACCCGATCCTGCCATTTTTGCCCAAGGGTTTGCGGATCATCCGCTATGATAAACGCGGCCATGGGCGCTCTGATGTGCCCAATGGGCCCTATACGATGGGGCAATTGGTCGGCGACGCCGAAGCGGTTTGCGATGCAGCGCAGGTCAAAGACGCGATGTTTGTCGGGCTATCAGTCGGCGGGATGATCGCCCAAGGGCTGGCTGTGAAAAGACCGGATCTGATACGCTCGCTGGTATTGTCGAATACGGCAGCCAAGATTGGCACACCGCCCTTGTGGCAAGACCGGGTCGATACGATCACCGCCAAAGGTCTGCCCGCCCTTTCAGACATGATCATGCGGCGATGGTTCAGTCGTGATTTCTACGGCAGCGCGGCGATGTCGAACTGGCAAACCATGCTGGAAGCAACGCCGCAAGAGGGATATATCGGGGTGTGCCATGCCATTGCTGGCACGGATTTTTTTACGCCAACCAGCGGACTGCGGGTACCTACTTTAGGCATTGCAGGGGCTGAAGACGGGGCGACGCCGCCTGATCTGGTGCGCGAAACCATTGATTTGATACCTGGATCGAAATTCACGTTGATGCGCCGCGCGGGTCACCTGCCCTGCGTCGAAGCACCGGAAATATACGCCAATCACATCTATAATTTCATTGAAGCGACCGGACATTTGCGACACGTCTGAAAGCGCCCCTTTGCAAAGTGAACTGAACAGTTTAACTGCGGATCGATGAATAAACGCCTTGCCCTGACATTTATCCTGATTTCCGTCATGCTGGATAGTATGGGTATCGGCCTGATTATGCCGGTAATGCCCGATCTTCTGCAAGAAGTCGGCGGCAACGGGCTGGGGCAAGCCGCCATCTGGGGCGGGACGCTGACAACGATCTTCGCGGTGATGCAGTTTCTCTTTGGACCGACAGTGGGGAACCTGTCTGATCGCTATGGCCGCAGACCCATCTTGATCATTTCGCTTGTGATCATGGCTTTTGACTACGTGTTGATGGCCTTGGCCCATACGATATGGCTTCTGATCATCGGGCGGATTATTGGGGGTATTACGGCAGCCACCCAATCAACTTCAGCTGCCTATATGGCCGATATATCTGAACCACACGAAAAAGCCGCGCATTTTGGACTGATCGGTGCGGCCTTCGGCGTTGGCTTTGTACTGGGGCCGATCCTTGGCGGGGTTTTGGCCGAATTTGGGACACGCGCACCTTTCTGGGGGGCGGCATTTCTAGCTGGGGCGAATGCGATTTTCGGATATTTCATCCTGCCAGAGACTGTCACGAACAAAATGAGACGGCCGTTTTCATTGCGGCGGGCGAACCCATTTGGCGCGTTTAAGAATATCGGCAGATTGCCGGGGCTCAAACGACTCATGCTGGTCAAATTTGTCTACACGGTCGCGTTTTTCGTCTATCCGGGCGTCTGGGCCTATTTCGGGGTTGCACGATTTGATTGGGGCCCGGGCATGATCGGCCTATCGCTTGGGATATTCGGAATCGGCATCGCGATCGTACAGGGGCTGTTGATCAAACCAATCATAAACCGGATCGGCGAACGCAAGACCGTGCTCCTGGGGCTGTCCATCGACGTTTTGGCCTTCACCTTGATTGCCATTGTGCCCATTGGCTGGGTCGTGCTTGCCCTGACGCCACTGGCAGCGCTTGGCTCTATCGCCGATCCGGCTTTGCAAGGGATCATGTCCCGTACGGCATCGGACGACCAACAAGGTGAGCTGCAAGGCACGCTGACCTCGCTTAATGCGGTTGCGACAATTGTTGCGCCTCTCATCGTTACACGGACTTTCTGGTATTTCACGGACGGGGATGCCCCGATCCATCTGCCGGGTGCACCTTTCTTGCTGTCTGCGATGCTGACGATCTTTTGTATTGCAGTGTTCCTGCAAACACCGCGACCACAGCGCGCAAAGACCTCCTAACGTCGCGTTCAGGCTTGAGTTCGCTCCGGTAGCGACACAAAGTCTTGTAAGATCAAGGGAGCAGGACAAGCCGATGACCAAAATCAAAGCAGCCGTTTGCCGACAATTTGGTGCGCCACTGACCATTGAAACGGTCACACTCGCCGCCCCGCAATTGGGCGAGGTCGAGGTTTCATTGAAAGCTTGCGCAATCTGCCACTCAGATATCTCATTTATCGACGGGGGCTGGGGCGGTACCTTGCCCGCCGTTTATGGGCACGAAGCCGCAGGCCATATCACAGCTATTGGTGAAGGGGTGCGCGGGGTTGCAGTCGGCGATCCCATTGTAGTCACATTGATCCGGGCCTGCGGCGCCTGCCCATCCTGTTCGGGTGGAAAGCCCGTCGCATGCGAAACTGACATGGTAAGCGGGCCCCTAACCGGCGCAGACGGTGAAACCCTACATCAGGCAATGCATACGGGCGGCTTTGCTGAAAAGGTCGTTGTTGATCAAAGCCAGGTTGTCAAACTGACAGATGGGATTGAAATGGTTGCCGCCTCGCTTTTGGCTTGCGGCGTGATCACAGGGGTGGGTGCGGTCGTGAATGCGGCAGCCCTGCGAGCTGGACAGGACGTGGTTGTGATTGGCGCGGGCGGCGTCGGTCTGAATGCCATTCAAGGCGCACGCATTGCGGGTGCCCGCCGGATCGTTGCTGTTGACATGTCCGAAGAGAAACTGGCCATCGCACGTGACTTTGGTGCAACCGACGGGGTCTTGGCGACAACGGACAAACCGTGGCGAGCGGCCAAACAGGCAATTGGCCGCGGCGCAGATGCGGTATTTGTCACGGTAGGCGCAATCCCGGCCTATGACACTGCACCTAAATATCTTAGCAACGGCGGAAAGGTGATCATGGTCGGCATGCCCCATTCGGGTGCAATGTCCAGTTATGAACCCGTTATGCTAGCAGCAACCGGGCAAGGGATGGTCGGCTCAAAGATGGGCGATGTCGTGATCTCGCGGGATATCCCCTGGATGGTCGATCTTTATGAACAGGGGCGGCTCAAACTGGACGAGCTTATTTCGGGGCGCTGGCCTTTAGAGCAGATTAATGAGGCAATTGCCGATACAAAGACTGGCAGTGCCAAGCGCAACGTGATTGTGTTCGACTAACTGAACACCAGTGCTATGCCGGATGGGTCAAACCCGTCTTGCCGGCCGCTCAAAGGGGCATCACGTATGAAACTTGCCGATCTTGATATCATCGTCACAGCACCGCCGGCCCCCGGTTGGGGCGGGCGCTATTGGATCATTCCCAAGGTAACAACCGACACCGGGGTCGTCGGTTACGGCGAATGCTATGCCTCTTCCATAGGGCCAGAGGCAATGAAGGCCGTCATCCACGATGTCTTTTCCCGGCATATGGCAGACGAAAACCCAGAAAATATCGAATTGATGTATCGCCGGGTCTTTTCGGCAGGTTTTACGCAGCGCCCTGACCTGACTGTCATTGGCGCCTGGTCCGGACTTGAAATGGCCTGTTGGGACATCTTAGGCAAGGATCGGGACCGGCCTGTTCATGCGCTGATTGGCGGGCGGGTGAACGAACGCATCCGGGCATATACGTATCTTTATCCGCGGCCATCACACCCACTGCCAGATTTCTGGGCAAGCGCGGACATGGCGGCAGAAGTCGCCGCCGATATGGTTGAGAAAGGGTACACAGCCGTCAAATTTGATCCGGCAGGACCCTACACCATTCGGGGCGGGCATATGCCGTCGATGCATGATATTGCGCTGTCGGTCCGTTTCTGCAAAGCGATCCGCGAGGCAGTAGGCGACAAGGCGGACCTGCTCTTCGGCACACATGGTCAATTCTCAACTGGCGGCGCGATTAGGCTGGGCAAAGCGCTCGAACCCTATTCGCCGCTTTGGTACGAAGAGCCGATCCCACCAGACAATGTCGACGCCATGGCCAAGGTCGCATCAGCGGTGAGCATCCCCGTTGCCACAGGCGAACGCCTGACGACAAAAGCTGAATTTGCCCCGGTCTTGCGCAGCGGCGCGGCAACAATTTTGCAACCCGCGCTTGGCCGGTCCGGGGGGATCTGGGAGACGAAAAAAATCGCCGCGATGGCTGAAGTCTACAACGCCCAGATCGCGCCGCACCTGTATGCCGGTCCGGTGGAATGGGCCGCCAATGTGCAGCTGGCCGCATCAATTCCAAACATATTGATGGCCGAAACCATCGAAACGCCCTTCCATGACGCGCTGATCAAAAACAGCATCACTGTCGAGGATGGCTATATCCCGGTGCCCACTGCACCCGGCCTTGGGATCGATTTTGACGAAGCGCTTGCCCGGGCCAACCCCTATACTGGGAACGGGCTGCACCTTGAAATGCAGGAAGAACCGATCAGCTATCATGACACAAACACCTTTGCGGGGGGCGCGCCGGTCAAAGAAGGCTAATCAAATGACAAGTGGCGCAAGCATGGCCCGGCAAAGCGCGAAGACAACCTTCGAAACCGAGGGGCGTCTTTGGCTAAGGCAAGCGATCTCTGAACAAGACCTGCAGCTCTTTGATCAAGCCGCAGCGTCCCAAACCAAGGCTGGGGCACGTTTGGCACGATCAACGACGCTGACCCACGCCCTGCGCGCAGACGGCACTCTGCTAAGGGCCTTAAGGTGGATCGACGCCGAAACGCATCCGGTCAGAACTGTGGCTTTTAACAAATCTGAAGCCACCAATTGGGGTGTTCCATGGCACCAAGATCGGGTGATCGCGGTAAAGGATCGGGCCAATTTGCCGGGTTATACGAACTGGACGCAAAAGTCGGGCATTTGGCATTGTGAACCCCCGCAACAGGTGCTTGAGAACATGTTGTTCGTGCGTGTCCATTTGGATGACACAGATGAAGACAATGGGGCAATGGCGCTTGCTTTGGGCAGCCACAAAAAGGGGATCATTACTGCGGCGGCGGCCGAGACAGAAGCAGGAAAACTGCCCATCGAAATTTGCCAGGCGCAACGGGGCGATGTTCTGGTTTTGAAAATGCTGACACTACACTGCTCCAAACCGGCAAGGGTGCCCTCAGGGCGACGGGTGCTCAGGGTTGACTGCGCATCTTTCGCGCTTCCTCCCCCACTTGAATGGCAAGATTTAGGCGCGCAGCGCCTGTAAATGCGGCGGCCCTTTCCATGCACTATCTCTTGGCCTACAACCAACAAAGGTTCAGGCAGAGGGTGCATATGGCTGGGAAAGTGGCAGCGCGGCGCGCGGCATTACGTGAAAACCTGATTTTGATCGCCGAGCGGACAATCTCGGAAAAAGGGTTATCAGCTTTACGCGCCCGCGACTTGGCATCAGAAGCCGGATGCGCTGTCGGCGCCATTTACAATGTGTTCGGCGATTTGACTGATCTAGTCTTGGCGGTAAACGCACGGACATTTCACCGACTGGGGGCTGATGTCGCCGCCGCCTTGGCAGAAGCACCGCAGGACCCATCTGAACAATTGGTGATTATGGCGCAAGCCTATCACCGGTTTGCTGCGGAAAATCACCTCAGTTGGCGGGCGCTTTTTGACGTAGAGCGTGCGCCCGGTGAGGCCGCACCGGATTGGTACCTGCAAGAAATGGGTCAACTCTTTGCCTATATCGCGAACCCGCTTCAGGTCATCTTCCCGGACCGTGATGCGCATGAGTTAGAACTTTTGACCCGCGCGCTTTTCTCATCGATCCATGGTATCGTCCTATTGGGTCTGGACGAAGCAAGCGCCGGCGTACCGACCGATGAAATCGAACGGATGATCGCGCTTGTCCTACGACAAATCACGAGCTCCTAAAAAAGTGTGAACATCGTTCATTATTCCCTTGCAATCCAGCGTCAGCATCGCTATCTCAATATTTGAACGATGTTCATTTACTGGAGATACAGATGCTCAAGACACTTGCTACATTAATTCATGGGCAAAATGCGCGCGCCGAAGACCGGGTCCGCGACGCCTTTGCCATTGAACTGATCGATCAAAAGATCCGCGAAAGCGAAACCAGCCTACGTGCCGCAAAAGGCACCTTGGCCAGCCTGATCCAACGTCAACGTTCCGAAGAAAAACAATATGCTGCGCTAAAGACGCGGATCAACGATCTGACCAAACGCGCGAAGGAAGCATTGGACAGTGATCGTGAAGACATGGCGCATGAGGCCGCCCGCGCCATTGCGACGATGGAAAACGAAAAAACCATCCGTGGCGAAACCCTGGATCGGCTTGATCAAAAAGTGATCCGCCTGCGCAGTTCCATCGAAAGCGGGCATCGCCGGATTATCGACCTCAAACAGGGTGCAATTCAGGCCCGCGCTGTTCGCCGCGAACAAAAAATGCAAGTTCAGATGACGGTAACAGGTCTACAAGACGGGGCCGTCGAAGAAGCTGAAGAGCTGATAAACCGTGTGCTAGGCAAAGACGACCCGTTTGAACGCAGCGAAATCCTACAAGATATCAACCGCGACTTGGCTGGCGATACGATCGCAGATCGCATGGCCGATGCAGGGTTTGGGGCCGCTACACGGTCAACCGCCGATGACGTCCTCAAGCGCCTCAAAACCAAACAAAAGTAACAACACCGTTCGATTAAGGAGATAAAACAATGAATCCGACCCGTTCCGACAACACGATGATCATGTTCTTTAACGGCTTTGCCGTTCTGGTTGCCTATTTCATGCTGGGGCTCTCGCTCTATCTGTCGCCAGATGTGCCACTTTCGACCAAGGGCTACTGGGGCATCGGCATCCTGCTTTTGACCCTGGCACTGGTCAATTTCGTGAAATACCGTTTCGATGATCGGTTGTCCGAAGACCGCATTCAGCGGTTGGAAGAAGCCAAAAACGAAAAGCTGCTGTCAGACTTCGTCGGCGACGACAAAATCTAATGGCTGCCCCTGCCCGTGATCTTCGCGGGCAGGGCTTAACCCTTTCCAAACGCACAATGCTTCGTCAAAGTTGATCACATGAAATTTCTGCGTCAATTTGCGGCCCGTATCGTCGGCCAATCCATCCGCGTCTTTGCCCGCGCAATCACCGCAGTGCGCGCCGATTGGCAAGGGATCGAACCGGTGCCGCGGCAGCGGGTCTATTTCGCCAATCATACCTCTAACGCGGATATGCCGATGATCTGGTCCGTCCTTCCACCAGCGCTGCGCCGAACGGTGCGGCCCGTGGCGGCAGCAGATTACTGGCTGAAAAACAAGCTCCGCGCCTTTGTCGGGCCGGAGGTATTCAACTGCGTGCTCGTCGACCGCCGGCCTGAGGTCAAAGACAAACCAATGGACAAAATCATCGCAGCACTCGACGAAGGATCGTCGCTCATCATCTTTCCCGAAGGCAATCGAAATATGACAGATGATCCGCTGCTGCCGTTCAAAGCCGGGCTTTATAACATGGGTGTTGCACGGCCAGATGTGGATCTAGTCCCAACTTGGGTTGCGAACCTGACCGCGATCATGCCCAAAGGCGAAGTGATCCCCCTGCCCCTGATCTGCACCGTGACATTTGGCGAACCGATCCATGTCAAAGAAGGTGAAAGCAAAGACGCGTTTCTCAAACGTGCCTCTGACGCGCTCATAGCCCTCGCCCCTGAGGACCGGACATGAACAGCACGACCGAGCATATTCTGTTACTTACCCTGGGCAGCTTCGGCATTTTGATTGCAATGACCTTCCTGGGCGAGGTGCTGCGCGCCCGCGAAGAGCCGGGTTTTAACAACCCGATGCTGGACACTTACATGACCCGGGTTCAAAGCTGGTGGGGCATGGTCGCGTTTATCGGCGGGGCGCTGTTGCTGGGCCGGGCAGGTATCATGACGCTTTTCGCCTTTGCGTCATTCGCCGCACTGCGCGAATTTCTGACCTTAACGGCCAAGGCACAAGCCGATCACCTATCGCTTGCACTGGCCTTCTTTGCAGTATTGCCCTTGCAATACGTCTTTGTCGGGCTTGGCTGGGACGGGCTCTATGCGATTTTCATTCCGGTTTACGCATTCTTGCTACTGCCCATCGTGTCAGCGCTGCGCGGGAACGCAAAACGCTTTTTGATGCGCGTGGCTGAAACCCAATGGGCGCTTATGATTTCCGTCTTCTGCGTCAGCCATGTACCGGCGCTGATGAACCTTGAAATTTTCGGCTATGGGGAGCGCAGCCTGTTACTGGTCGCATTCCTTGTCATGGTGGTGCAATTGGGCGATCTGCTCGAATATTTCTTTGGGCGGCGGATCGGCAGAACACGCATCGCCCCCGGCCTATCGCCCAAAACATGGGAGGGGTTGTTCTGCGGCGTCATCAGCGCAATGGTAATTGGCGGCTTGCTAAGTTGGATCACACCTTTCGGGCTTTGGGGGGCGATGATCATGGCCGGTGTCGCATCGCTTGTGGGGATGTTCGGCAGCCTTGTTGTAGCGGCGATCAAACGTGATCGCGGGGTCAAAGACTGGTCGCATCTGATCCCGGGGCAAGGCGGATTTGTCGATCAGCTTGATAGCGTGATCTTCGCGGCGCCCATCTTCTATCACCTTTCCAAATATTTCTACGGCTGACGCGGCCCGCCGAACTGGACGATCTTGGACAAGTTCTTACCCACCAGGGTCCCCATTCCACCAATTTTATGATGGCGGATCGCCCGATAGTCTTCACGGCTCTTGCGGATCATATGGGCAAAGGATTTGTTACTCACGCCGCCCATCTTCATGCGCACCATCACATGCGGAACATAAGCCAGGCGCACCTGACCAGACGCCAAAAAGCGTAACATGCCATCATAATCACCTGAGATACGATAGCTCGTATCATAAAGGCCCCAGCGTTCAAACACGGCGCGGCGCAAATACAGCGTGGGGTGCGGCGGCATCCAACCGCGCTTCAACTTTGCCTGTGCAAAGGCGCCCGCCTTCCAATGACGGATCACCCGGGTCTCATCATCGCGCGCGACATATTGCAAATCCCCATAGACACCATCGATATCAGGATCGCTCAGCGCATCCACAACTGCGGCAAGTACGGTCGGACCAGCCAATTGATCATCGGCGTGAAGCAAACCAATGACATCGCCACTGGCACGTTTGATACCATTATTGATCGCGTCATAAATCCCGTTATCGGGGGCCGACAAAAGCGCCATCTGCGGATGCCCATGCGCCCGCAAATAGGCCAATGTACCATCAGTCGATCCGCCATCCTGGACGACATGTTCGATATCGCGATGGGATTGCACCAAAAGGCTCTGCAAGCAGGAGGGCAAAGTCGCCCGACCGTTCATAACTGCTGTAACGACCGAAATTTTCATGCAGCCTGCCGATCCGTTTGCGAAATTGCGTTGATATCAATGCCCAAAACCACAGATATCGCCTCTTGCGGGGCGGCATCATGTGCCGCCATGTAACGCCGCACCTCATCCAGCTTTGCATCCACCAGATAGCGATACCAAAAGCCCTGCAGTACATGAAACGCGCGGGCCTGACGCCCATCCAGAAAACCAAGACGCAGTACAAAGCGATAGAAAAAATAGAGCCCAGCACGCAAGCCGCCGGGCAGACGCGCATAAAGATGCTCTTTGATCCAGCGTTTCACTGCGGCCTGTTGGCCGTTGCGCAAGGTTCCGATTGTCTGTTGCGGCAAAATTTGATGGGTCCGATTAAGGATATCGACAACCTCGCGGCTGGCGTAACTGTTATGCTTAGCGACCCACCAATCCAGCGTATTCAGGTTGTCGTCGATGATATCGCCAGTGAAATCAGCTGTTGGGCCATCAACGATGATATGCTCATCCATCCACCGGTTTTCACAACGCCCGGCACCATTTTTGAAAAGGCGCAATATCCGGATGGGAAACAGACCGCCATGGCGTACAGGCTGGCCCATGAAATGCATGCGGCGCCCAACATAAATGCCGTCTGCTTCTGGCAAGCCGGATGAAATTTCGGCGGCAAGCGCAGGCGTCACAACCTCATCGGCATCCAGCCGCAAGACCCAGCCGGGGGCGTTCTTGATTTGATCAAGGGCCCAGTTGAACTGGACCGCCTGATTGACCCATGGATTGAAAAGCACCTCAGCGCCGGCCGCTTTGGCGATCTGTCCCGTGTTATCGGTTGAACCGCTGTCAACGACAATGATCCGGGTCGCAATGTCACGGACCGAGGCAATAGCCCGCCCAATATGGCGTGCCTCGTCACGGGTCAGGATGATAACTGTCAACGGGGTCATGCGGCCACCCTGCTTTGCATTGGATTGCCGGTGCCGATATGGCCTGCGGCCAAGTCCTTCATGGCGACGGCACGCGCGCCAAGAATAGCGCCACGGCCAATGCGCACCCCCGGCCCGACAAAAGCATCGGCGCATACCCAGGCATCCGCGCCAATCTGAATGGGGCCCTTTATCAAAGGACGTGCCGGATCACGCCAATCATGGCTGCCCGCACAAAGATGCGCATATTGCGACACGGTCGCACGCGGCCCAATCGTAATCGGCCCAAGTGCGTATAGGATCGCAGCATCGCCAATGGCCGCCTGATCGCCGATGCTGAGATGCCAGGGGATCATGATCCGCACGCTCGGATGTACATGGACACCTGCACCAACCTGCGCCCCGAAACAACGCAAAAGCCATACGCGCCAGACCCAAAATTGGCGCGGGCTCAGCCTGAACAGGGGCGTCACCAACCACCACAGGCACCGACCCATCAACGCGCGATGTCTCCAATTGCGTTTGCTGCGGTTAGCCGTGATATCCGCCTGGATACTCATGCCAGAACCATTGTTTTGTCCGCGCTGATCAAGCTGCGATAGAGATCTGCAAACGCGTCAGTCATGGCTTGCGGCGAAAATTCACGGCGCATCCAGGCCCGGCCGCGTAGGCCCATTGCGGGCAAGTCATCGCGCGGCAGCGCTTTGATGGTCTCAGCCAAATCATCGCGGCCAAGCGTGATACAGCGCCCACATCCCATGATATCCACCCGCGACCAAGGGGTTGCCGTGGTTGTGATAACAGGCACGCCGTGGGCCAATGCTTCGGCCACGGCAATACCGAAGTTTTCAGAATGGCTGGGCAGCACAAACAAGTCAGCCTTGGCAAAAGCCCGCGCTTTGCGATCATCGTCAGCATGGCCATGCAGAACAATCCGGGCATCATCACCGATTTGCGCCTTCAAACTGGCGACATAAACAGGATCTCCGGTGCCATAGATATCCAAACGTGTCTGTGTTGGCAGTGCTTTCATCGCAGCGATAAGCAGATCCAGCCCCTTTTTGGGGTGCAACCGGCCAAGATACAGCAGGCGCAAATGACCATCATCGGGGCGGACGGGTACGATCTCTGGAATTGGTACAGAATTGGGGATCAGGGCGGTCTCTATCGCGCCAAGTCGCTGCGTGCTCTCAGCTGCCTCCGTAGAAGACGTGACATGTAAGACGCAAGACGCAGGGCGCAGCACATTCGCGCCTTTCTCAAACAGATGTTTGATCCGTCTACGCGGCGCGTCTGACCAAGAGGCCGTCGCCTGCAACGCCCCACGCGGGGACCAAACCACGGGCTTGCCCGCCAACCGGGCCATCATCAATGTCGGAAGCGTCGGAAAATTGTAAGTTGCAGTCAGATGGATAACATCAGCCCAACCGATCGCTGGGATCAACTTGCGCAACAGCCCCGGGGCAATGGCATGTCCAGCAATCCTCCGGGCATAATGGACCGGATAGGCAAAGCTTTGGGGGGCGACACGCGCCGTTATCGCGGGTCCTGCGGCATCTGTTGTTAACACCCGGACATCGAACCCGCCCCGCCCTGCAATCCCATCGCAAATCGCCTTTGTCGACCAGATCGGGCCGCCCCAATAGGTCGCGGGATAAAACGCCGGGGTTACATGCAGAATATTCATGCTGCGACCTCCACTGCTGTACCCGTGGCAACAATGCGGGCCGGGTTCCCCGCGACTGTGACACCGGCGGGCACATCTTTGGTCACGACGGCACCCGCACCAATGATTGCCCCCTCGCCGATCCGGCGACATTGCGGCAGGATCACCGCGCGCATACCAATCCAAACATGACTGCCGATAAACTTACCCATCGGAGTTGGCCTAGATCGCGGGTCGGACCCATGATCATGGGTGTAGATCACCGCTTCTTCGGAAATCAACGTGCCCGCACCAATCGATAGCCCGCCGGTTACATCCAGGTGCACATCACGGTTGATCTGCACATGATCGCCAATCATCAAGGGGGCATCGCCGATTTCGGCAGAGGCTTCGCAGCCTCTCCAAAAATAGCAGTCCCGACCTATCTTGACGACCGCAGGATTGGCAAATCGAACACCGGGCTGAAACAGGCACCCTTTGCCGACCCGCGCAAGGCGGGCGCGATGGAAATACGTTGCCGTATATAGGCCGAGACGCCGCTTTATTTTGGCAGATAGCGCGAAAGCCAAGAAAACGGGGCGAAATATAGCTTTAAGCAGCATGCAAAACCTGCCTTTCAGGGGGCATCGTGGTCAAACGGTAACGGGTCAAAAACAGCGCAGTCATTGCAACAATCAGCACCAGCTGAGCGGCAGCACCAACGATAAAGGCGCTGAATGAAGATTGAAGCGTGGCCTGAATGAACGGATAGAAAAGCATCGGATACAAAAACGCAGACGCGGCCCCAAGCATCATCTGCGCTGACAGCAACAGCTCTTCGCCTCTGCGATAAACCCAGCCAAGCACCGCGCCCACGAGCACGCCCGCCCATCCAAAGTTGATGAAGGCCTCACCGGGCCCCGTGACATTGAATGCACCGCCGGTGGGCACATCCATGATCACCTGCTTGAAAAAGACCCCCAAATCGATGGCAGGTTTCTCGGCCCAGATCGCCCGAGGGATCCAACCAAATCGCCACCAAGTATAACTATCACCCCAAAGATAATCCTCGGGCCGCACACGGTCCGTCACCATAATGGCGGTATTAATATCGAGAAAATAGGTCGATCCCACAATTTGCTGTAGCAACCCGTGCCCCTGCCCGCCTTGTCGCAGGATTGTCATATAGGCAGAAACTGCGGCCAGCCCGCAAATGCATATCATGCCCGCGATTAAAAGACGCCCACGCAAGCGAACCCCCGTCAGTGCGAGTGTCGCAAGCACAAAGATCCCCAGTTCAACCAGTTCAAAACGATCGCCAGAGACAAGGGCAATCAGCACCAGTAATGCGCCCAACACGGTCGCCAAAACCCAGCTTGCCCGCTGACCCAAGACCAGCGCATGCGCCAAAAACAAAACAAACGCAAACTTCGGAACGATGAAAAAGGTCTTGATGCCAGCAAGCGTGGCACCCACGCCATCAGCATTCACGTTGATCTGCTTTGCACTGTTCAGCCCCGCCAAGGCGGTCAGGTCCAAAGCGGCGAGCCCCCGCGCGCGCAGGATGATTATGATCGTGCCAAGCGTCATAGCAAAGGCAATCGCACTTAACGCCCCGCGCCGGGTCAATCCGGCTGCGACAATCCGCGCGGCCTGGATGTTTTGCGACCGTCGTACAGGCGTGCACGCCAGCCGATATCCTAAACACATCGCCAAGATAAATAGCGCCAGGTAAAGCGCGCCCAACTGATCCCCCCACGGATTATCAACAAAACGCCGATAGAAAGCCAACTCTGGCATCTGCGTGTTGACAATCACCTTCAGCAAAAAGCCGAAAAGCGTAAAATAGCTCAGCAAATGCATGGGCGACACCATGCGCAACACGCCATAGCGCTGGCCCATCCAAAATGGCAGGATGGTGCAAAAAAGGGCAAGTAGACCGATCAGGACAGCCGCCATACCGCCCCCTTTTCGCGCATCAAGACCATCACCGATGTATCAACGCCCATTTGCCACCAGATCACGACCCACAGCCCCAGGCTTCCTGCGCTTATGGCGCCAACATAAAGAAGTGCATTCTGGATCGGGCCGATGGCCGATGCGCCCAAATGAAAAGCCAAAATCAGATAAAGTCCGATGCTAAGAAGGCGCGCACCGGCCGCCCAATGGGCCTGCGCACACAGTGTCGCAACGGTGTAACTGGATGCAAAAATAGCCTGCACCAATGCGCCGATCAGCAGGATCAAGGCAAGCACGCCCGCTGCGTCCTCCAAGATCCACGATGACAACGGCAAAACGGCGCAGCCCGCAGCAAACAAAATCAAAGACGGCAAAAACGCAATCTGGCTTCCCTTGGCGCTGGCATGTTGCAATTGTCTGATATCGCGGGCGCCAAAGGCGGCCGACACCGGGGCCGCACTGACCCAGGTCGCAACCGAAACGGGTAGTGCCACAAGGTTTGCAAGGCGGCGCAGCAACGCATAAAGGCCAACCTCTTCGGGCGACAAAAGATGTGCGGCGGCAATGATATCCACCTGAGCAAGCCCGGTGCCCAGCACGGCTGTCCCCCAAAGGGACCAGGCAATATCGGCGGCCTTCCCGCGCGGCTTGATCAAACTGTTAAACCGTGGGTGCCGGACGCACCAAAACCCCGCCAACGCAGCAAAAAGGCCCAGCCAGAACAATGTGTAAATCAAGACCATGTCGCCAGTATGCGCGCCAAACACAACAGCCTGCCCCAGGGCCAATTGCGGGCCCGCATCGCGCAACGCCATGGATAGCTGCAGACTTCCGAGCGCGCGCATGATGCTGGCAAGGCAGGTCACCAGATTAATACCAAGCCCAGCCAGTAAAATCGCAAGCCAGGGCGATCCGGGAAAGACCGCCTCAAGCAGCGGATACGCGATAGCCGCGAGCAGAAACGGCAGGACCATGACCTGCAAAATAACGACCTGAGATGACAAACCGCCGCCATCTGTCAAATGACGCAATAACATCAGCGGGCCGCCTAGGGACAACACCGTTCCGGCCACCAATGCCAGCCCCCATGCCACGGCCAACGCACCAAAGGCATCCAGACCCAGATATGCGGCAAGCCCAATCATGATCACGAAATTCAGCCCGACAATGCCGCCACGTAGGGCAAGGGTGCCCATCGCATGCTGCTGTGCCAATTTGCTGATTATCCGATGAACCATTCAAGAACCATTGCCTCAGGAAGAGCGTCATGCCCTGCCTTGATTTCTTTAGTCCTGATTCATTGTGATTAATTTGGGGTTAACCCTGTTGTGATTGTTTCCGGTCGAACCAAAGGCACCAAAAGGCCCCCTGAATGACGCATCACAACGCTGGACATATACTTGATCTTTCTCAGGCTGCACGGGTAGAGCCTTTGGATATCGCCGGGATGATCATAACACTCTGGCGGGGCAAATGGGTGATACTTCTATCGACCGTTGCGATGCTTTTATTGGCCGGATACTACGCCTTCGCAATCGCCAGCCCGCGTTATGCTGCAACAACGACACTGCATGTCGATACAAACCGTTTTGCCATTACTGAAAACGGTGTTTCATCCGCTGGCGGCACGGGCAATCTCAATACCGAGGTTGCGATCCTACGCTCACGACATTTGCTTGAGCAGGTCGTCGATACATTGAATTTGCAGACGGATCCGGCTTTTAACCGCTACTTAACACCGGTCGCGCAGTGGTCCATCACAGGGCTGCGAAATCAGATGCGCGATTGGCTTTCCGGCAGCACAACACCCGCGCCAGATCAGGCGGCAATCCGCGCCAAAACGGTCGAAAACCTACGCAACACAATCTCTATCCAAACCCAGCGCGACAGCGCGGTTTTGTCTATTACCGCGACCACAGGCAAATCGGAAACGGCCGCGACAATCGCAAATACATTGGCCGATCTATACCTCGTTGATCAGATCAACACGCAATTCAGCACTTCGGAAACTGCGGTAACCTGGCTGTCTGAAAAAGTCTTCGAATTGCAAATCGAACTGGCCGAAAAGGAAAACGCAATCACCGAACTGATCGCGCGGGCGCAAATCGGCGATGAGGCAACGCTGGATGCCATCAGCAGACAAGCCATTGAAACAGACAATCGTCTGCAAGAGGCCCGCGCAGCCCTCACCAAATTGGACGATGGAACACAGGTATCGGCAACGGGCACCAGTCTGTCGGCTGACAGCCAGCAACTTAGCAACCAAATTGCCGCGCTCGAACTTTACCGCGCCAATCTATCCGCACAGCTGGCCGATCAGTCGGCCAGCCTGGCCCAGCTGCAACACTTGCGGCGCGAGGCAGACGCCACACGCGTTCTGTACGAAACCTTTCTGTCCCGGCTGCAGGATGTCAGCCTGCAAAGCGGACTCAGCGCGCCGCGTAGCCGGATCCTCAACATCGCAGAACCAGGGACATATGTCGCGCCCCGCAAGATGCTGATATTGGCCATGGCTGGTCTTCTTGGTGTCGCAGTGGGGATCATGCTGGCGGTCCTGCAGGCCGCGCGGCGAACCGGCATCCGCACAGCCGATGCGCTGGCAGACGCAACTGGTTTGCCGGTGATGGCGCAGTTACCGGCTAAATGGCGCAAAAAACCTCCCGTAAAGGATGCCGCACGGACCCTGCGCGCCGCGGTTTTACTGCAGGCCGCAGAGGACAGCGCACAGACAATTCTTTGCACTTCAGGGCTGGTCGATGACGGGCAAAAAGACACGGCCTTCTTACTTGGCCAGGCACTGCATGATTTGGGGCGGTCCGTTCTGGTTTTTGACGGTGATCTCAGGAACAGTAAGGCCAACGGCGATTTGAACGCAATCATCAAAGGCGCACAAGACGGCGATGCAATGATCCATAGCGACCGACGCTGGGGTGTCGACGTGCTGCGGACACATGCGGGAAACGCCCATCCCGCCGATCTGTTCTGTAGCCGAAACTTTAATATGTTTCTGAATAGGATGCGGGAAAGATACGATCACATCATCATCGCCGCGCCGCCGGTTTTGCCAGCGCCCGATACACTGGTTCTCGCGCAACATAGCGACGCAGTGATTTACGCGGTGCAATGCGACCGCACCAAACCCGAAACCATACGGGCCGGGCAGCAAGCGCTTGAGGGGGCACAAGCCCCGATCACCGGTTTCGTGTTGACCGGGGTGGATATACGGAAACAAAAAACCGCAGGTGCATCAATCTGGCCTTCGGGTAAGGCGCACCCCATCGGCGCGGCTACGCTCTAGGGCCTGTGGTCATTCATTTTGACCCACCCGCGCGAGACACATTTTGCCGCTGACAAGATGATTTGACCACAGCGATGTGGGTCATCGGAAGGGAAAGTCGGCGATGACAGAGGCAAAATGCGCCGCGCCGCGTAGGGGTTTCGCCAAAATTGCCCACTTCGTTGTCACACGCGCTTGAATTAACCCGTTAGTCCTGCGCGCATGCTCCTAGAACTGCGCAATTTTGGACAGAAACGGGTGGGTCAAAATGAATGACCACAGGCCCTAAGCCAAATGGCTTAGCGGGTCACCCGCTCTAACGTAACCGATCCCAACGCGGGCGATATCCATTGCTGCGACCACCAGATCAAACCGTCCCCGTCAACGTGATAAATGTTTGTGATTGGGTCCACATCACCACAGATCTCGACCACGACACGCAGGTCGATTGCCCCGCTCGATGCCTGATGACGCACCATTCGTTCAGGTGACAAACGACAACGCTCCTCACGGCGGACAAGACGCAAATCCCCATCAAGATGGACCCAGACACGGGTATATACGCCCCCAGCCGATTGCAGCGCCGCTACGGCATCAGCCACCTCCCCCGCCATCAGATCATGCCCCAGACCGCGGGTTGCGATCACAACGCCAGACTGATCCGATATCTGGATCGGATCACGGCTTTGCCAGACTTGCGCTCCGTCGTCTTGCGCCACAGGCACCAGCGCCGACGCGAAATCATCATTGCTCAACAGCAAGACGGGCACCTGCAAACGGGCAACAGTCTTGGCATCGAAAGTCGCGCGCAATGCGGCCCCATCAGGCGCCGGGGCACAGGCGGCCAAGAGCAACAGAAACAATAACCTCATCGCCAGAACATCCCCCAGGTATCATCAATCACGCGGGCTGTCTGGGGGCGGCTCAGCTCATAAAGGCGGCCCTCAACATGAACGCGCGCGCCCCCATCGCGCGTGACAGGTCGGATCGTCCGCGCCAGCGCATCACGGCGGGGCTGGCCGCTGATCCAGCTCAGCGGCACATTTAGAACGACGCCCTTATCAAATGAACCCTCACCAAACGTTTCAAAAGGAACATCCGTCAGCGTGGCAAAAACGCCCAGCTTCCAACCATTGGCAAAACGGCGCGACAGCGTCAGCGTGCCGCCCCAGTCACCGGCCAAATAGCGGCCCAAATCCAGCTGCGCCGCATAACCGCCAGCGTCTTCCCAATAAAGGCTGGCATGGCCACTGCTGACTTCATAGTCAAGCAACCCAAACGCACCGTCATAATCGCGCTGTATGAGTTGATTGACCTCAACACCCATGGCCCAATGTTGCCCAGGCGGGCGCCACAATAGCTCGGCCGAGACACCGGCGAACATCGGCTCCAACAGACCAAAGCTCAGGCGGGTGGTCAGGTCTGGCCCGGGCTGTCCGTACCAGGCTAGGGTCAAATCGGCGATATCAGCATCGCCTTCCCGGTCATATAGGGCAAAATCGCTGCGGACATGCGGCAATTCAGAATCTGACATGCGTGTCGCCGCATCCAGATTTCCAGCAAGCTTTTGGCGCAACGTGCCCGCAAGAATGACGTCGCGTCGCAACGCCCACCGTCCGTCAAACGCCAGACCAAAATCGGCGCGCAGCGGATCATCGGGATCAAACAAATTTGGCGTCAGATAGGGGGCAACGTTCCATGAAAAACGCGAGGTGGGTGGTACCGGCACACCGGCAACAGGCGGGGCAAAACGAATCGACCGGGCAAAAGCCGCGCCCCCATCACCCGCGAAAACGCTGTCCTGCCACCTGGCACGATCAAGAACCACAGCGGGCCCGACCAGACCATTCTCGACCAAAGAAATATGAACAATACGAACAGACGGCGGCAGTTCCCGATCCAAAACACGCATCGTGCGGCCAATGGCCTGCGCAGAAGGGGCAAACCGTGTATTGGCAACCGCCACATAGGCGCGCTCACCCTCCATCTGCAAAGACGATAGGGCCATGCCTTCCGCGGCTAGGGCGGCAGAAAGATCCGCAGCGGGAACAGTCGGCATTACAGGCGCCCCAAAACCGGTGCCAAAGGGCGGCGCACGCGGGTTGATTACATAGCTTAGCTGCGTGCCGATCTCTGACCCATAAAGATAATAGGCTGACAGTCGCAGATCCGGTCGCGGGGCGTAGGTTAGCCCGACATTCCATGGGCTGCGGCGCGTAAACGCAACACCATCTTGGTAAATGTAAGCATCGGATGAATACTCGACCACCAGATCAAAACGGGGGTCCGGAGCCCATCGTAGCCCACCGAAAATAGCAGCGTCACCACGAAAAAGCGTATCAAGCGAGGGCGCGCCGCCGACGCCAAAATCCCGCATCGGCCGATCGGCAAAGCTGGCCCCCAACGGATTATCGAAACCGCCAACACCAGCAAAACGGCCCCAACCCAACCCCATCGTCGCGGCAAGGTCGCCGGGCAGTGATTTGCTAGCAACAAGATACTCACCCGCGTAGATGCCAGTACCAACAAAATCAGAGACACCAATAGCCAGCGCCGGACGCAGACGACCTTCATCAACCAGGCGATATTGCAAAGCCAGACTGCGATCCAATATCTGATCATAAAACGCCCCACCCGCAGCCTGCACATCTTGCAATGCGGCATAACGCAGGCTGGTGGACAGGCGCGGGGTCACCTGAAACGTCAGTGTTGCGCGGGTCTGACCAGCAAAGGTCGAGGCGGAAAAAGCCAGCTCTGCATCAGGGGCAGAGCTGGCAATAGGCATATCGATCAGGCCAGGCGCGCCATAACTGTTGTATCGCAAGGGGGTATCCTGACCTGCGGCCAGCGTGCCAACCAACACCAAACCCAATGCGATAAGTAACAAACGGCGCATCACAATCCCAATTTTGGCCCGTTCTAGGCCGAAAACCCCAACAGGGGCCTGCACATCAAAAGACGCGCAGGCTGGTCCGCATAGCGGCCTAGGTTACCTTCAATACGTGCCGGCTGTAAAAGCGCAACGCGTCACCCGCGCCGAAACTCAAACCGCCATCCGCACTCCCGGTGATATAGGCCTTGGCTTTCCAATCGAGGCTGCCACTCTCTGAGCTGGCATCCAAGTTAGGACGCAAAAAGGTATCGAAGTCGTTAACCACGTTGCTGGCTCCGGGCAGCGCACCCGCCTCAAGCCCGTAGACCAAATCGCCCTGCGCCAGATCTGCCAGCAGGCCGATGCGCTGGGCATCGGGGAAATCGATATTGGCCGGGCTGGTTCCAGCGTAGTCGGTCAAGGCAACCGGCGTTGTGCTGGGCGCGCTCAGACTATCGATCACGGTGCTACCGCTTTCGCCATCCCAGCGGACCATGGGTAGCATCCCGGCATAGAACCACTCAAAGGCAACTTCTGTACCGGTGCCGGTTGCATTCACCGCATGATAAACTTGGCCCGGCGTCACCGTGCGCACCAGCTGGCAATCGCCAATGGCCTCACCAGTCTGTAACTGCCATGTCAGATCCTCAGTGATGGCAATCTGGGCGCCAACGCTCAGCCCGTTACCAACAGTTGAAGGAACCCACGGTGCGCCATCCAGTTGAATAGTGCGGGCTTGCAACGTCTCGTTGCCATGGGTCTGACCGCCCAGCTCAGTGGCGGATACATCCGGGGTAAAGCGCATGGCATATTCGCGTTCAGACGCATAATCGATCGCAATAAATTTCGGATAAGTCGGGCGATTGTCGGCGCGCCAATCCAAAGCACCATCAGAAGCGATCCCGCCAGTATGGGTCGGACCGGCATTGCCGCTGACACCATTGGCGCGAGCAGAATAGAAAAGCCCGCCAAACTGAACCTCATCACCCATCTCATAGGTCACGCCAGGTTGCCAAAGCGGTGGAAGGATACGCGGCTCATCCAGCGATCCAGTAATCGCAACGGCCTCAATCATGATGGCATTCCCACCGGGGGATGCGGCACCGCCATTGGTCAAAACGATATCATGGCTCCCGGTCAAACCACTGGCGATCTTGATCGACTGACGGCGCTGCAAATCAACGTCAGAATAGGTCGGAAAGGCCTTAAATCCAAGGGACGCAGGATCCTCAATCTCGTTCACAAGGGTCTGGGCACCGTCGATATCAACACGGCAATACCCGCCGCTGGTGCGGGCGGTGTAGTGGATCCACACATCATAGGGGGCTGCCCGGTCAACGGTGACACTTGCAGATGCCGTGACCGAGGATGTGGCGACAGCCCGATTGCCCGTATAGCTGCCCGACAAGCCCGAACCGGATGACTGCAATTGCGACCAACCGCTCGACAAAGTCAACGCGCCGACGGGGTATATATTGCGCAGCTCCATCAGCAGTGTTTCGCGCCATGAAAAACGGGTCGCGGGATCGTCGTTATCCAACTGCATCCAAGCGGCGTGGTTTGGGGAAAGTTCGGTCCAGACGGACAGATTGCCATTTGCACCATTGGCCAGCGCGACATGCGCGCCCTGCCCTTGCTCAAAGAAAGAGGCCAGCGGTTGCGGGGTTGGCACACCCCGCTGCAGCTGGCCCAGGGAAAGGTCCAGACCGATCATGAATTAGTACCACGCAATCAGCTGGGCGGTCGTCCCGGTAGCCAAAACCCGGTCTGCACGAAAGCTTAGGATGGCACCGGCACCAACTTCATAGCTGACCACCTCGCCCGCGCTGTCTTTCAAAACGGCCGTACCAGAGGTGTTCACATAAATGGCCCGCGGACGAACCGGCAGGTCCTCAGTATCGGATGGCAAAATGGCATATTGGGATACGGCAGGCGAGGTGAGGTTGACATAGTCGGTCTCAAAAGGATCAGGCATTGGTCTCTCCAGGATTAGGATGAGACACAGACCTAATCAGCCAACCTTACCAGCCCATTTGTAGGGCGTGCGGTGCGCGGCGCAACAGCGGGGCAAAGGTCAGGCGCCGCGGCGCGCCAACACGACATAAACGGTGCGCCAGGTGATCCACAGATCAAACCAGAATGAAGCATTGGCAATGTAGTAGTTATCCGCAGCAACCTTGCGCTTTACGCCCTCAAGACCATCGACATAACCAACCTCGGTTTGGGCAAAACCACTAATCCCGGGCATGACTTGATGGCGCGCCGCATAACCCGGGATCTCACGCAGATAAACGCAGGCGTGGTCATAGCTGTCAGGGCGCGGGCCGATCAGACTCATCTCTCCGCGTAGAACGTTCAGTATTTGCGGAAGCTCATCAATACGGCTGCGGCGGATCAACCGACCCAAAGCAGTGATACGGTCGGTTTCCAAAGCATCAAAGGCACCGCGCGCAGCGGGATCTGCCGGCAACATGGACCTGAATTTCAAAGCCGTGAAAGGTTTGCAATGATGGCCCATCCGTTGCTGACAGAACATCAACGGGCCTGCATTCATAAATGGGTTCAGGATCAGCAGCAGCGCAGCAAAGGCGACCAGCGGAACCAGCAAGCAAAGCGCCAGCGCATAATCAAAGATACGTTTTGGCAAACCGATGTCAGGCGGCGAAAAGGGCACGGTCTGACCGAAATCAACCTGCTGTAGATATACGTCATCTGTCGCGTCATTTTGAAAATCAAACATCGTCGCACTCGTCCCTTTAACCCAGTCTGCGAAGGGCGAAAGGCCGCCGCATCGTAGTTAACAAGACTCAAATTTGCCGGTTAAAGAGTGCTTAATCGGCGCCCGGACAAATCCAGAACAAATAACATTTACACAAATAAATCAGTAGCTTCCGTTAAGAATAACACGTCATACGTGTGGGCAATCATAAGTTACAATTTTAGATGAAAATGTGTTAAGCTCTACACGCAACACCTTGTTAACAAGATGAGGTGTGAATCGCTTCCGTGGGAATCGCAGCATGCTGCGATGTGAAGGGTGAGATATGATAGTAGATCGGATGCGGGGCGTGTTCGCCTGCGCGATTGGGCTTACCATGGCCCTTGGTGCGGCCGGGTCAGTGGCCTCGGCGCAAAGCCAAGCGGCACTTATTGTGCAAAATGACCGCGGCGGGTTGATCGGCGCGCGCGCACGCGAAATCAGCGACTTGAACGCGCGCGATATCCAGGTCCAGCTGCGGGGGCGGATTTGCTACTCGTCCTGCACGATGTATCTGGGAGCGGAACAGGTCTGCGTTGATCCCGAAACGATCTTTGGGTTCCATGGGCCCAGCCAACGCGGACGGGCACTGCCCCCCGACCGCTTCGAACATTGGTCAGCCGTCATGGCGGGACATTACAATGCACCTTTGCGGGACTGGTTCCTGTCAGAAGCACGGCACCGAATTTCCGGCTATTATCGGATCAGCGGGGCATCCCTGATCGCGCTGGGGTACCAGGCCTGCTCTGGAAATCCTGACGGATAGTTATTGTGTGTCGGGGGTACTATTGCCGCCCGCAATCGCCGCAGCAATCGCCGCAACACCGCCTGCACCCAGCAATGGTGCCAAACCACCCAAAATAGGAACGAAGGCCGTCGCATCATCTGCGCAAGTCACACGGAGAACCCCAGCGTCATCAAATCGGGCCGACGCGACACCAAAGGGGACACAAACACCCTGTGCCTCGGCAAGAGCAACCGGATCAGGTAGCTGCTGGGCCGCAATTGGTCCCGTCTGAAGACAAACCAGACATAACGGCAGCAGTCTGGACATCATATGATCTTTCATTCCCATAATCTGCAATGGACGCGAAAAGTGCTTACGAAAGGTTAAAATACTGGGCAACTCAATCAGAGAAACCCAGTATTTCGTCGCCTACGGTCAGGCCCCATCAACCTCGGCAAGATGGGGCTTAACGCAAAATACGTGTCGCGATCAGAACGACCAAGATATACCGGCAGCGGCCGTCGGACCGGTCGCCCCATCACCAAATTCTTGGCTAAGACCGATATTCAGGAAACCACCCGTGCCGAACGCCATTTCATAGCCGATCTCGGCACCTGCGCCGGAATAATCCGCTGCAGTCGAAGCAAGGAGCTCCGTCGCACCGAAAACGGTGACGTCAATATCGTCATCGCCGCCCGCAACGCGCGATGTGTATGTTACGGCGCCAGTGACTGTGCCTGTTTCACCAACGGCATAGGCGCCCTCCAAACCAAGTTTCAGCTCGGTGGTGGCAGTTGTGTAGTCGTCAACCGTTGCATCCGCGATCGAGCCGCTCTCTTCATATTCGTCTACCGCCAGGCTGGTATGTCGGACCTGACCAAAACCGGTAACGGATAGGCCGTTATCCATGGCAAAACCACGGGACAACCCGGCATGGACGGTGGTGAAAAGACTATCAATCGTGGCTTCCGCGTCATCGCTACCATCTATACCACGGGCATTCTCAGTCCCGATCGCACCGAACCCAACGCCGCCCTCCAATACAAAGCCGCCGACGTCTTGTCCCAGTGTCACACCACCGAAGAAACCATTGCTGGTATAGTCATTCGGGCCCGAGGAACCATCAACCGAAAAAACGCCCGCCCCAACCGATACACCCAGGCCAGAGGCCAACTGCCCCGCATAGCCAAAAGTGCCGTCAAAGATAGTCGCTTCAGCGGCGTTCGCCTGATCAACGCCATCATATTCTGTGGTTGAAATATTGGCCGACACAAACGGGCGGAACCCGGGCGTGCCCTCATCAAAGGACAGATGACCGCGGCTCGCCTCAGGCGCCGAACCTGTCGGCAGGCCTGCGCTAAGCCCATCCGCAAGGGCGCCAATTCCAGCCAAGGAACCATTATTCAGTTGAATATCGGCGGCTGCGACAGCGGCATAGATTGGGGCGGTACCGCCCTCGTCTTCGACAAACCAGGCGACGGTGTCGTTGGTCACGCTTGCATCAAAGACACCCGTAGCAGTGTCGCGATCTTCAAACACAAAGACCGTGCTGCTGTCATCTGCAACCAGATTAACATCATGCTCAGCAACTGAGATGGTACCAGTTATATCATCGTCAGTAGACAGGTTCAGCGTACCCGTGCCGCCGCCAAGGTAGATCGCATAGGCATCCTGTGCGTCACCGCTCACCGAAATGGTGCCGGCGTTCGTGATCTCACCATCGAATGTGCCGACATAAAGTCCATAGACGGCGGCGCTGCTTGTATTGGTAACACCATTGACCGTCGCGCTGATCGTACCGGTGTTTGAGAAGGTGCCATCAAGGTCGCCGACATAAACACCATAGGCAGACGCATAGCTTGACGAACCGACATTGTCGGTTGCCGCAGATATGATGCCGGAATTCTCGAAACTTCCATCCGTATCTAAATGCGAGACATTGGCACCAACTGCATACAGCCCGACCTCACTAGACCCGGAATTGGTGGCCGCTGCCGCAATCGTGCCCGTATTACTGATGACACCGGCCGACGTACCTATGGCACTGACCCCAACAGCCTCGGCCGTGCTGTATTGGCTAACACCAAATGCGGTAATCGTGCCACTATTGGTCAATTCACCAGAAACGCCCGAACTCAGATAGATACCATAGATTGTCGCATAAGACTCAGCATCTGCACTGGCCGCCACAGTGCCGCTATTGGTCAGGCTTCCAGAAACATCACCGGCTGAATAGAGGCCATAACCATAGGCCTCACCGGATTCAGCGACAGATGATACGCTGATGGTGCCACTGTTCAAAAATTCGCCCGAAATACCGTCAAGATCAAGACCGATGGCACTAACAGACGACGTCGCCGCAGCGAAGGCCGTGATCATGCCGCTATTCTCGAGACGCTGCGATAAATCCGAGCCAACACGCAAGCCAGTGGCTTCGGCGCTTTCAGCCTCACCAAAGACCGCAGCGCTGATTGTGCCGCTATTGTCAAAGGTACCAGACATTGTGTTGAAGTTTATGCCATAGACTTCGGCGAAGTAATCGCTGCCCGACTCTATCGCCTGAGCGGTGATCGAACCCGAATTTTCAAATACGCCTGTAGTCCCTAAAATGTTACAGCACTGATCGTCCCGGCATTGCTAAAGGCGGCTTCGATTGCGCCGATATCGACGCCATAAGCCGTCGCATTATCCGATCCACTATTGATCGCGGTGGCAGAGATTGACACCTCATTGCTGAATGATTTCCGTCAGCGCACCATCGATGCCAACCCCAATCGCCTCGGCTTCTCCAGCCCCTGTCGCGTTGGCTTCCGCCGCGATTGTGCCCGCATGATCAAACGCGCCACTGATGCCGCCAAAGACGCCTACACGATAGGCAAAGGCCGATGCCGGCCCGCTGACATTGGCAGAGATCGTACCATCATTTGTCATGGTACCACCCAAATCCCCGCCAACGACAATACCTAGGCCAGCGCATAATAGGTCGTGGGTGAAGATACGAAAGCGTCGATGGTCCCTGAATTTGCAATCGTTCCGAACGCATCTTTGTCGATCAGAATATCTTATGCAGACATTGTACTGTCCGAACCGGACAGGAAAAGCGATAGCAAACAGCCAAAACCTGACAGTTGCGCAAGCCTTTGATCAAGGCATGGCACATTATCAAAAAGGGCAATTCAAACCTGCCGTCACCTTGTTCAGCAAAGTGGTTCAAGCCGCCCCGCAACATGCACATGCGCACCAAATGCTGGGGCTCATTGCTTTTCAAACCAACCAGTTAGATCCTGCGCTCAAGGCAATGGCGCAGGCCATCAAACTACAGCCGAATAATCCGGGGTTCCTGGTCAATTTTGTTGAGATTCTGCGTAAGGCTGGCAAATACGACGAGGCGATCAACACCGGCAAACGTGCGATCCAATTGGACCCAAGCAATCCTGCGGCGCATTCCAATCTCGGTCTGGCCTATTACGATGCTGACGAGCCCATCGAGGCCGAAGCCAGCCAAAAGCGTGCGATCGCACTCAACGCTGATTTTGGACCTGCTCTCAATAATCTGGGCAGCATCGCACGGGACAAAGGCGACCAGGACGCCGCCATTGACTATTATCGGCAGGCCTATTCCGCCAATCCGCACTATACGGACGCGGCCAATAACCTGACCTCTGCCTTGATCGAGGCCGAGCGTTACGCCGAAGCGGAAAAATTGACCCAAGACCGTGTCGCCACAGCGCCTCGCGATCCTGAGCTGCAACGCAATATTGGCCGCTTGCACATGGTCAGCAATGATCTGGATGCCGCCGAAACAGCCTTTCGGAACGCCATCGCTTTGGATGAAAACAAAGCCGATGGCTATGTGGGGCTGGCGCAGGTTCTTTATGAAAAGAACCATCCGCAGCTTGCCCTGCTCGAGGCGGAAAAAGCGGCACGCCTGGATCCGCAGAACGCAGGTGCCTATCATCAAATCGGCATGGCCCAGGCCAATTTGGGCGACGTCGAGGCCGGGTTCGCAAACTATGAAAAAGCGCGAGAGCTGAACCCAAAAATGAGCGCGACCCGCATCGCATTGGGTCATCTGATGATGGAAAAAGGCGACTTTGCGCAGGCCAAAGCAGTTTTCGAAGCCGCCGCTGAACAATCCCAAGACCCGCTATCGGCCCATGTCGCCATGGCCCGCCTTGAAAAAATGAGCGCCGATCATCCGGTTTTCCTGGCGCTCAAAGACGCGGCAGCAACGGCCGATAAGATGATCCCGGCCAAGGCCGTCGCCTTTCATTATGCCATGGGCAAAGCCTATGAGGATATGAAAGCTTATGAAGATGCATTTTCGCATTTCGCCGAAGGGGCGCGGATCAAGCGGCGCATCATCGACTATGATGCAGGCCGGTCGGACCTCGCGACCGACAACCTGATCAAAACCTTCGATGCAGCATTTATCGCCGATTTGCGGACACATGCAATCCAGTCCGATCAGGCCATTTTTGTGCTGGGTATGCCGCGCTCAGGCACCACATTGACCGAATCCATTCTCAACGCCCATCCGGAAGTCTTTGGCGCAGGCGAGCTAAACGACATGAACAATCTGTTTGGCCTACATGCCGATGGGCAACGCTCGGATTTGGCAACAAATGTCGCGAACATGGCCGGGGCCGAGCTGACGCGCAAAATCACAACCTATATCGACAACCTGGACAAACATGCACCTGGCACAGCGCATATCGTGGATAAGATGCCCGCCAATTTTCACATGGTCGGGCTGATCCACGCGCTGATGCCCAATGCTAAAATCATCCATATCGCCCGCAACCCGTTCGATACCTGCTTGTCCTGCTTCACCCGCGTGTTCGAACGCAGCCAGCTGCACAGCTATGATCAAGTGGAACTAGGGCGTTATTACAACAATTATGTCCGCCTGATGGACCATTGGCATGCAACGCTCCCCAAAGGGGCGTTTCACACGGTCCATTACGAAAACCTCGTTGACGATTTCGAAACCGAGGCACGCCGGATCATCGACCATTGCGATCTGGAATGGGATGCCGCTTGCCTTGAGTTTTACAAAGGGGAACGCCGGGTACGAACCTCAAGCCTGCAACAGGTACGCCAGCCGCTTTACAAGTCATCCAAAGCCAAATGGAAAGTGTACGAAAAACAGCTCCAGCCGCTGGTCGAAACGATTGGCGACAACCATATCAGGTTTGGTTGACACCGCGGGTCAGGGAAAACTGGAAACAAGCACCAAAACAGGTTGCGAAAAAAATATGGCGATCCGGGAAGGACTCGAACCCTCAACCTGCTGATTAGAAGTCAGCTGCTCTATCCAGTTGAGCTACCGGACCGCTCGGCCCGAGGTATTGCGCAGGACAGGCATGTATTGCAAGACCGAAGATCAGCAAGCCGGCTTAGTGGGTCCAGGCGCCCCGACGATTGGTTGCGAAATTCTCACCATAGCCGCCGGGGCGGATATTGGCTTTGCGCGTTTTGGGCTCTTGCACAGCCGCATCAATGCCATTGTCGCGGGCATATTCAAGGGCGGCCTCTTTGCTGTCAAAGCTCAGCTTGACCTGGGCCTGCGTATCTTTCGATGACGTCCAGCCCATCAGCGGATCAATCTCGCGGGCCGTGTCCGCAACATATTCCAGCACCCAATGCCGGGTCTTGGCTGTGCCAGATGACATGGCGGTTTTCGCTGGCTTATAGATTCGTGCAGGCATCGCAGTCTCCCTTGGCTATGGCCCAAATACCGGAGGATAGAGGCCCTGCGCAAGACGTCATTATGTCCAAGTTTACGGGCACACATGGATTGACCCGCAAGCGGTTCCAGTTCAACTTCACCCGCACCTTAGCCCCCGGCAGGTCAGAAGCCAAAATGGACACGCTCTTGTATTCAGCCCCTCTTTTTCGCGTGAAAGCCTGACCATGATCGCGGCAGGCATCGATCTTGGGGGGACCAAGACGGAAATCCAGCTCTTTGATGAAAATTGGGATACCTGCGCAAGTAGGCGCAGCGCGACCCCATCCGATTATACGGCGCTGCTGGACATGCTGGGCCAGCATATCGCATGGGCACAGGCACAGACGGGCCCTGATCTGCCAATTGGGATCGGGGCGGCGGGGCTTGTGCATCCAGTCACAGGATTGGTTCTTGCAGCCAATCTTTGTGCCTCCGGGCATCCGCTTCCAGCAGATATCAGCGCAGCCGCCGGGCAGCCCATCACCTATCTGAATGATTGCAAAGCCATGGCCCTGTCCGAGGCTGTGTTTGGCGCAGGTCGCGGGCACAAAATCGTCCTGTCGATGACACTGGGCACGGGGATTGGCGGCGGGATCGCGATTGATGGGGCCCTCTTGCACGGGCCCAATCAAATGCAAGGCGAAGTCGGGCACAGCGCCGCACCGGCCCATCTGGTCGCCGAATATGGGCTACCGCTGGTGCGCTGCGGCTGCGGGCGCATTGGCTGCGCCGAGACATTGATCGCAGGGCCTGGCCTGACGCGGATTTGCAACGCATTGACCGGGCAGGTCTTACCGCCAGAACAAATCACTGCACGCAAAGACGGCGACATGCAAACTGTCTGGACGCTCTGGTGCGATCTGGTGGCCGATCTTATGCGGAACCTGACCCTGACGATTGATCCCAATATCATCGTGATCGGCGGCGGGCTGAGCCAGGTGGGAGGGGTGGCGGATGATCTCACAGCGGCGCTGATGCGCGCGCGGCTGGCCGATTTCCCGACACCACCAATTGTGACCGCCGCAGGCGGCAGCAGCAGCGGTGCGCGGGGGGCGGCCTATGCAGCCTGGCAGGAAGGGATGCGTCATGGGTGAATGGATCGCGCCAGATCGGCTTTTCGACGGGCACAGCATTCATGCGGGTCTGGGGGTCTTGCTTGATGATGGTCAAATCACCCGCATTGAAAAAGCGCCTGCCACCGCGCGGCAGATCAGCGGCCTGGTCAGCCCGGGTTTTGTCGATCTGCAGGTGAATGGCGGTGGCGGGGTGATGCTCAATAACCAGCCAGATGCGATGGGGATCAAAACCATCCTGGCCGCGCATCGGCGTTTTGGCACCACCGCCCTGATGCCAACGGTGATCACCGATCATCCCGATGTGTTGGCCCGCGCAGCTGATGCAGCCATTTCGGCCAAAGACGCGCCGGGGATGCTCGGGCTACATATCGAAGGGCCGCATATCGCCCCGGCAAAGCGTGGCACCCATGCGGGGACCTTCATTCGCCCGCTTGATGATCACACGATCAACATCGTAGGCGGGTTGCGCAAAGCAGGGCTGGGGGTGATGATCACGCTCGCCCCGGAAAGCTGCACTGCGGCCCAGATCAAGACGCTGACAGGGCTGGGGGCCGTCGTGTCACTGGGGCATACCAATGCAGCCGCAGATCAAATGCAGACGGCAATCGCTGCGGGCGCCACATGTATCACACATCTGTTCAACGCCATGTCCGCGATGGAAGGGCGGGCACCCGGCGCCGTGGGGGCGGCGATCAACAGTCATTGTTACGCCGGGATTATCTGCGACGGCCACCATGTTGATGACAGCATGCTCGGGCTGGCAATCCGGGCACGTCCCACCCCGGATAGAATGTTCCTTGTCTCAGACGCAATGGCCACGGTCGGCGGCCCCAATCAATTTGAACTTTATAGCCAGACCATCCAGCTGAAGGATGGCAAACTGGTGAACGCCGAAGGCGCGCTGGCCGGGGCGCATCTGACTATGGCCGCAGCCCTGACCCGGCTTGTCCAAAAGGTTGGGATCCCTGCCGCATCTGCGCTGCGTATGGCCACAACGATCCCGGCAGCTTGCATCGGCGCCGATAGGCAGGGGCAATTGATCGGCCAAAAGACCGAAGATACGCTGATCCTGAACGCCGATTTATCGATGCATGGCACGTTAAGCGACATTCTACTGACATAACGTGTCAGGACGGCTTCTTGCATCTTCGGGCCGACAGGCAGAGGATAGCGCCCACCCAAGAAACCCCAAGCCAACGCCCATTTGGGCGGCAGGATCACCGTGAATAACCATTCCTCAACACTGCCTGACGTCACCAAAAAAATCGCCGCCAAATGGCAACTGACCGATCTGCATCTGTTGCAAAAAACGCGGCGGGCCTTTGTGTTCAAAGTGGCCTCGCCGCGCGGGCCTGCGGTGCTTAAGACATACAAGGCACTGCATCGGTCTGGCGAAGGCAGCGGGATCAACTTCCTACGTCATCTCCAGCCGGGCACGGGCCCGGCTATCTACCTCAACAGCATTTGGCACGCATTGTTCGATGAACTGCGACGCAGCAATCCGGCCGAGCAGGTCATACATGGCGATCTCAATTGGGGTAATGTCATCCAGACGGATAAAGGACCCCGCCTGATCGATCCCAAGGGGCTACGCGGTGACCCGGCCTATGAATTTGCCAAGGCGCTGCTCAAGCCGTATTGCGATTTATGCACCAGCGATTTCCTGGACCGGACACAGGCCCGCGCTGCACAACTGGCGCCCTTTGTTGGTGCAACACCGCGCCGGGTTATCCAATGGGCGACCATCACATTGGGACTGAATGTTCTGCGCGGTAAGAGCAAAGACCCCAACCTACCCGCACTGCAACCCTACTTGACCGCATTGCTCGACGCATCACATCAGACCTAACCCCGCGACCATCCAAAGGACCGCGCCGCCCCATGACCCAAGACGACACGCATATGTACCTGTCCAACCCCGCGCCGGACGTCAAAACCCGCGAAAAGCTGGAAGGCGGAAAGGCCTTCGCGCTACAGACAGAATTTAACCCGGCGGGCGACCAGCCAACCGCAATCACCGAGCTTTCGGGCGGTATCAACGAAGGCGAGCGCGATCAGGTCCTGCTGGGTGCAACCGGCACCGGCAAAACCTTTACAATGGCCAAGGTGATCGAAGAAACGCAGCGCCCCGCGATCATCCTTGCCCCCAACAAGACACTCGCGGCGCAATTATACGGCGAATTCAAAGGGTTCTTCCCCGACAATGCCGTCGAATATTTCGTCAGTTACTACGACTACTACCAACCCGAAGCCTATGTGGCGCGGTCCGACACTTACATCGAAAAAGAAAGCCAGATCAACGAACAGATCGACCGGATGCGGCACTCGGCCACGCGGGCGCTGCTGGAACGGGACGATGTGATCATCGTCGCCTCGGTATCCTGCATCTACGGCATCGGCTCGGTCGAAACCTATGGCGCGATGACGCAAGACCTGCATGCAGGGCGCGAGTATGACCAGCGCAAGATCATGGCCGACCTGATTGCCCAGCAATACCGGCGCAATGATCAAGCCTTCCAGCGCGGCAGCTTCCGGGTGCGCGGCGACAGCTTGGAGGTCTGGCCCGCGCACCTCGATGACCGGGCGTGGAAACTGTCTTTCTTCGGGGAAGAGCTGGAAAACATCACCGAATTTGACCCGCTGACCGGGGAAAAGACGGACACTTTCGAAAAAATCCGCATCTATGCGAACAGCCACTATGTGACCCCCCGGCCCACGATGCAGCAGGCGATCCAGGGCATCAAAAAAGAACTGCGGATCAGGCTGGATCAATTGGTCGCCGACGGCAAATTGCTTGAGGCACAGCGGCTGGAACAACGCACCAATTTCGATCTCGAAATGCTCGAGGCAACAGGTGTGTGCAACGGGATTGAGAACTACTCGCGCTACCTGACAGGCCGCGCGCCCGGTGAGCCGCCCCCGACCTTGTTCGAATTCATCCCCGACAACGCCATCGTCTTTGCCGATGAATCCCACGTCTCTGTCCCGCAGATCGGGGCGATGTACAAAGGCGACTACAGGCGCAAATTCACGCTGGCCGAACACGGGTTCCGGCTGCCCTCCTGCATGGATAACCGGCCGCTCAAGTTCGAAGAATGGGACGCTATGCGCCCACAATCGATCTTTGTCAGCGCAACCCCTGCATCATGGGAGCTGGACCAAGCGGGCGGCGTTTTCACCGAACAAATCATTCGGCCCACCGGGCTGATCGATCCGGAAATCGAAATCCGGCCCGTAGACATGCAGGTGGACGACTTGCTGGACGAGGTGCGCAAGGTGGCCGCCGATGGCTACCGCACGCTGGTCACCACGTTAACAAAACGGATGGCCGAAGACCTGACAGAATACATGCATGAACAAGGGATCAAGGTCCGCTACATGCACAGCGACATCGACACGATTGAGCGTATCGAAATCCTGCGCGACCTGCGGCTTGGGGCCTTCGACGTGCTGATCGGGATCAACCTCTTGCGCGAAGGGCTCGACATTCCTGAATGCGGGCTGGTGGCCATTCTGGACGCGGATAAGGAAGGGTTCCTACGGTCGGAAACGTCGCTCGTGCAGACCGTGGGCCGGGCCGCGCGAAACGCCGAAGGGCGCGTAATCATGTACGCTGATAAGATCACCGGTTCCATGGACCGGGCAATCAAGGAAACCAACCGGCGGCGGACGAAACAGTTGGCCTATAACGAAGAACACGGGATCACGCCGCAAACGGTGAAAAAGAACGTCGAGGATATTCTGGCAGGTCTCTACAAAGGCGACGTAGACATGAACCGGGTCACCGCCAAGGTCGACAAACCCATGGCCGGGGCCAATCTACAGGCCGTCTTGGACGGGCTGCGGGACGACATGCGCAAAGCGGCTGAAAACCTGGAATTCGAAGAGGCCGCCCGGCTACGGGACGAAATCAAACGGCTCGAAACGGTTGATATGACGATCAGCGACGACCCTCTCGCGCGGCAACAAGCGGTGGAAAAAGCGGTCGACGATGCGCAGAAAGCAGCGGGGCGGAGCACCGGCGGACGCGGTGGCATGCGTGGCGGCAAGTCGCGGTATGGGAAAAGGAAGTGAACTAGAACGGCAAAAAGAAGTCGCTTTGTACGTCTAGTATTTCTGCTAACTCAAGTTGGCTGGCATCAGGTACCACGTAGGCACTGGGCTGTAGCTTTTGATAGAATGCCTGCACGTCATCGTCGGTAGCTATCCAGCTTACCTGAGGGTTTTCCAGCAGTGCCGCAAAAAGCCGTACAACTTGGCCATTTGTAAAAGTTCCAAATTCATTCAGCTTCGAGATCAGAAAATGAGTTGTCGCAAAATTCGGTGACGATTGGAGTTGTGCAATTAGTGAACTCTTTTCTGCTAACTCCGAAAGCTTGATATCAGGGAATTTTACACGAAAGAAGTCGCTTAGCGACTTATGCAATGTGATTGAAGCATATGCATTGAATTTCCTCTTCCACTCATCCAGCAGAAAGTCCTTTATTTTTTCTGGTTCGAGGTCCGAACCAAAGTCTCCATCTCGGCTGACTATGTGAAAATTGACACCGCTGTCCGTAGACATCAATGCCTCCCAGTGAAGTGAGTCGCCGACAGAGTCCTTCCGCTTTCGAGGCGGATTGTTGAACATTTGACGTCGTTGTGCGAGTTCTAATAGCTCAGGAGTTATATCAATATCTGAGGCTTTGTCGTTAAGGTCGGCAAGCAAGACATCTGCCGCTATCGTCTTCGACGAAATTTTCGCCTTCAATGCTTTGAGAAGGTCCGTATGTAGCTCATTTGCGGTTTTCAATGCTAGCTTCAAGGCTGTTAGCTCTTCTAGATCTGAGCAATAGTTCGGAGCTTTAAGATTGAATTTTTGTGCCCTCAATTCTTCCAGTGATTTGGCAATTTCAGCATCTCGCGCCCGACTAACTTCATCTCGCAGCAGTTGATTTGAAAATAGCTTTACTTCGTCATCCTCGATAAGTGTAAGTAGTTTCCTCACTTCTATCAAATCATCAGCGCCAAACCTGAAGAAATCTAACAAGATGTTTGCATCGAGAAAAAGTCGGATCATTATAAACTCTGGGTTGATCAATGATGCAACATCGGTACCCGATACGGAACACTATCACAACCACGCACGCGCCTAGTTGATCCAGCAATCATAGAGTGTGCGTTCCTACGCGTCACATTCCCAACCCACCCATTTGCAACGGCACGCATCAGTCCATTCCGCCCGAATGTCGGACCCGTTATTTGGTGCATGATGCCCACTTCAACACCCACGCAAATCCACGTAGGGTGGGTGAAACCCACCACCCCCTCGGGATCAGATGGCAACCAACCCAGGCAACGGGGCGGTAATGTGAAGCGGCGAAAGCGTTAGGATTAGGGCTGCGCCGGTATGACTAGCTGGTTGTTGAAAAATTCCAGTTGTCGTTCGATCACCAACAGATCTCGCTCAACGGGGGCAAGCGCGTCTCGATCCATGTCATCAATTCGCAATGTCAATTCTCGAACTTGTGTAGCAAGTGCAACGCCCGCCTCTTGCGCGTCCTCTAGCGCTACTTGTTGCTGTGCGATGGCTCGATCAGCCCGGGCCAACTCTGTTGTTTTTGTTGCGATTTCTCTCTCAAGGGTCCGCGTGGCAGCGGTGGCTGCTTCCAGGTCTTGTCGGGTTTCTGAGGCAATTGCTGCGGCCTCCTCCACCTTTTCTTCGGCCTGACGCAAAGCAATGATGGCGCTGTTCACGTCAACCTGCAAAATGGTGGTGCCCGAGATGTACAATGCTTCGTCCCGGCTCACTTCCTGACCATTTATCTTAATGGATGGCGGCGGATAGCCGCTTTGCTCAACATCATTCGGCAAGACGGACAAGACCAGATTATGGTTGCCACCGCGATCCATGCTGTCGAAGTACAACGCGGCTCCAAAGCAACCTGCGCCAATAAGCATAAAGAACGAAAGCAACATCGCCCGCAACTTGGTCAGCTCGCTTGTCACCATTGCGAAAATGACCAAAACGAGCATTAGCCCCGCGAGCCCAATCGGCCCCCACTGAAGAAATTTTTCAAATGCACCGATAGCGTCGTTTCCCATGAATACGCCCTTTCAAGTCAAAATAAAAAATCGATCTCAAAATAGATGCTCATCAATAGCAGATTTCTCCGTGAAAGTCTCCCAGAGACTCGCCAATGCGAAAGGCAGCTGGCATCTGTCCGGCAACGCATCTCGATCAGTTACTAACTTCAAAGTCTTCGTCAGTATCCCTAAGATGTCCGAAACTAGCCTTCCACGGGGGATCACATGACAATCAACCAAACCACCGAAGAGGCACGAATACTGGGATCGGATATTCTGAAACAAACCTGGCCGGGCGTCGCCGGTAACACGGGAACCTAACGCAATAATATACAAATTTATCAATTACTTGAACAAATTCGAGCCCACCAGGACCAGAGAAAATGCTAAATTGGCTTTACCACCGCAATCAAAGAAAACGGATTGCGTTCTGGACAGACGTCTTGTCCGATTTTGAAGCATCCGAGACAACAGCCGCGTCGGACTATGACGCCATTGCTTTGACCTATCCGGTGGTCATCCTGGGACTGTCCGAAAAATTAGCTTTGCCGGCAGAGACGATCTATGCGCCGCGTGATATCTCAATCCAAAGACGGCTGCTCATCCTCCAGTTTCTCGACAAGGAAGCAGAACGTATTGCGGCAATCAATGAAAGCGACGAGTCGCTGATGCTGTACTGTCACGACCTGCTCCATGTCCTGCATCGGGCCTGCTACCATCATGCTGATCAGCCCCACATCGAACCAGAGGCCTCGCGCGCCATCGCGGATCGCGCAATCGATGCCTCTTGTCGCCTGTTCGAACGTGGCAATCGTCAAATTGCCCTGCTCAATACAGGCGGGCTGCAGAACCAACCCGTGCATTGACTTCCGCAAATCCTCTGATCCTGCACTGCAGGCCATTGTGAAACGCCCCAAGGACCAGTTTTTCTACCATGACAAAACGCGACCCGATCAACCCGACCGATGATGCCTCCCGCGCGCTTGCGGCGGATATACTGAGGGCCACCCGCTTTGGCGCTTTGGCCGTCACATCCCCCGATACCGGCGCACCCTATGTCGCCCGCACAGCGATGCTCTGGCATGAAGGCGCGGTTCTCACCCTAATCTCGACCCTTTCGGCGCATACCAGCGGCCTGCGCGCCAACCCGGCATGCTCGGTCCTGGTGGGCGAGCCGGGCGACAAAGGCGATCCGCTGACCCATCCGCGCATGACATTGCAATGCCGCGCGCTGCAAGCCGACAAAGCGGCGTTGAAAGAGACCTGGCTGGGCGCGATCCCCAAGGCCAAACTTTATTACGATTTCACAGATTTCCAGATGTACCAGCTGGTACCGGAAGATGTGCATCTGAACGGCGGCTTTGGCAAAGCCTACCGGCTCACCTTAGCCGACCTGACCTGACGAGTATATAGCTGCCTATACGTACAGCATATGTACGGATTCTGTACGCCATGAATACACAAGGATCGCCCTGACGTCCGAGAGGATCAGGACCTGTGGCATTCTCAAAAAAACGATATTATAGAATAATTCTCAGAATAATCTCGACACCACTCGCGTAACTGCTCCGAAACACCCTGCGTATTAGGATCAGCCATTCATGATGACAGCACAGCAGAACTCGGTCGAAAAACCTTTGTCACACCGTCCCGACGCACCAGAAGCGGCGCGGAAATAGGTATGACGAAAACGTTTGAAATCAATATCTTGGGGCAGATGTCCTTCCTGCGGAACGGGGTCGACATCCCGCTGGTCTCATCGCGCAAGACACGCGCGCTTTTGGCCTATCTGGCGATCACCGAACGGCCGCAAATGCGCGAACATCTCTGCGAAATGCTGTTTGACAACACCAACGACCCGCGCGGGGCGTTGCGCTGGTCACTCAGCAAAATTCGCCAACTTTTAAAGGGCGATGGCGCCTCCCCTCTGATCGCCGAACAAGACACGATCGCGCTCGATATGACCGATATCGCGCTGGATTATCACTTTGTCCGGCAGGTCCATGATACGCCTGAAATAGCAACTGATGCGTTGCGGCGGGCGGCCACGTTATTGTCGCAAAAGCCGCTCGCCAGCCTCGAGCTTTCCCGGGCCGAGGATTACCAACTTTGGCTGCAGGGCGAACAGGAAGAACTGCGTAATCTGCGCGGCGGGATCATCCGCAAACTGACCGCGTCCAACGACATTACCGACTCCGAAGCGGTAAAATGGCTCCGGGTCTGGAACCGGCTTGAGCCGCTGTCGCATGACGCGCCCCATATCCTTTGGCAAAAGCTGACCGATGTGGGCCGAACCGATGAGGCCACTGTCATCGCTGAGCGGTACAAGACCCAAATGGGCTCTGCCGCGCGGGAATGGGCGGGGGCTGCCCGCAAGCTTCAGACGCCGCGCGCATCAGGACAGCAACGCCAATCTATCGGTTTTTGCACTGCAGAGGATGGCGTCAAAATAGCATACGCAAAGGTGGGTTCAGGGCCGCCCTTGGTCAAAGCAGCAAACTGGTTGAATCATCTGGACTTGGATTGGCAAAGTCCGATCTGGGGCAAAACCTTTCAGGCGCTGGCGCAAAATCATACCTTTATTCGCTATGATGAACGCGGCAATGGGCTGTCCGATTGGAACGCCCCCGAGATCAGCTTTGAATCCTTCGTGCGCGACCTTGAAACCGTTGTGGACAGTCAAAAACTGGACCGCTTTCCACTGCTGGGCATGTCGCAAGGATGCGCGGTGTCAATTGACTACGCCGTGCGGCATCCCGAACGTGTCTCAGCGCTGATTTTGATTGGCGGATATGCGGCCGGTTGGCGGATCGGTATGCCCGATGAAGAACGCGAAAGGCGCGAGGCGGTGCTAACACTGACGCGGCTGGGATGGGGCACTGCCAATCCGGCCTATCGCCATATTTTTTCGCAGACATTCATGCCCGATGCGGATGCTGACAGGTTGGCCTGGTTCGATGACTTCCAACGGCAGACAACATCGCCGGAAAACGCTGTGCGCTTTCAAGAGGCGTTTGGCCATATCGACGTGCGTCACCTGCTAGCCAAAGTGACGGTGCCAACACTGGTTCTGCATGCGCGTGATGATCAACGAATCCCGCTTGATCAGGGGCGCGAATTGGCGGCAGGCATTCCAAATGCGCGCATGGTTACGCTGGAAAGCCGCAGCCATATCATTCTTGGGGACGAACCAGCCTGGCAGGTTTGCATGGATGAAATTAATCAATTCCTAGAAGAGCAGAGATAACATTCTCGCACTACAACCGCGTGATAAAAAAATTCACAAGCGCAAGAATAAAGTCCCCCTTTCAAGCGTAACCATAGTGAGAGCGGCACAAACACGCCGCGTTAAGCTATGTAGGACCCTTGAAATGAAACTGTTTTCCGCAATCGCCCTTGGTTTGTTTGTCGCCGGTTGCAGCGATGCCTATGCGTTTGAAGCCACGCAGGTTGCGGTAAAATTCACGCCGCCGGCCACAACAGGCACTCACCTGACCACAGCCGAGGGTATGACCCTTTACACTTTCGCGCGCGATGAACCACATCTCTCGCATTGCTATGACAATTGCGCCCGTACCTGGCAACCTTACCAGGTCGATTTTAACGCTGAGGTCGATGGGCTGACGATCATCATGCGCCATGACGGCATCGCCCAATGGGCCAAGGATGGTGCCCCGCTTTATCTATGGGCCGGGGACGTCGTTCCGGGACAAAAAACGGGCGACGGCATCGCCGGATTGTGGCGCATTGCCGAATAAATAGGCGGCCGTTCAATCCCCGGTTTGCCCAAGTGCAGGAAGGCGCTATTTTCCTGCAAAATAACGCAAAAACTTGAACCCTAACCATTGAAACCCGACGCAAAATCGCAGAGTATGGACCAGCTAAACAAGACCCTTTTCGCAACAGATAGGCGCGATCGCGATGACGCCCGACCAGTTCAAAACGGAGATGATCGGGCTGCTACCGCGCCTGCGCCGTTTTGCGTTGAGTCTGACGCGGTCCGGGCCCGATGCGGACGATCTTTTGCAGGACGCCTGCACGGCCGCTTTGCAGAAATGGGAACAATACGATCCTTCGCAACCGCTCGACCGTTGGATGTTCCGCGTCTTACGCAATTTGTGGGTCAGCGAAATCCGCAAACGCAATGTGCGTCAGGGTCAGGGCCAGGTGCCCGCAGAAGAGGCCAGCGAATTGAGCGTTGAAAGCAACACCGACGATGTGTTGACAGCGCAGCAAGTCCGCGCGAAGGTCAGCGATCTTGATCCGGAATTGTCCGAACCTTTGCTGCTGGTTTGCGCGGAAGGCTACAGTTACCGCGAGACCTCTGAACTGCTGGGTATTCCAATTGGCACCGTCATGAGCCGTATTCACAGAGCGCGTAAAATGCTTGTTGCAAGCATGTCAGTGATGGAGAGTGCCCGGTCATGACCGACTTTTCAGAACAGCTAAGCGCATATCTTGATGGCGAGTTGGATGCGGCAGAGGCCGCAATCGTCGAAGCGCGCCTAGAGGCTGAGCCGGACGCGCGGGTCGAAATGGATGCGCTGCTTAAAGCAGATGCCTTGGCCCAGGAAATCTTTGACACGCAATTGAACGATCCGGTTCCCTTTGCGCTGGCCCAACAGATTAAAGCGACGCCGCTTGCCGAACGTCCCGCGGCCGCTGCTGCCAAACGCCCCATCTGGGGCACATTGGCTGCAAGCCTTGTGATGTTCGCCATTGGCGGTCTTGGCGGCTATAGCCTGAAGGGTGAGACCCCACCGCCCGTACAAACGGCGGGTTGGCTGGCGGCTGTTGCCGATTACCATGCGGTTTACGCAAGCCAGGGCCGTCATCTTGTTGAGGTGGGCGCGGACGAATCCGATCATATCGAAACCTGGCTGGGCAACACCGTTGGGGCCAGCTTTTCCATTCCCGACTTGTCCCAATACGGGCTGACATTCCAAGGCGGCCGTTTGCTGGTGGCCAATGCCAAACCGGTTGCGCAATTGATGTATCGCACAGCGGACGGCACGGTGATTGCGCTTTGCCTGCAAAATAGCAGCCGCCCCGGCGACACGCCGCCCGAATTTAACGATCAGACCATCAACGGCTTTGATTTCGTATCCTGGAGCGCGAATGGTGCCGACTATGTCGTGATCGGCCCCGAAGGCCAGCCTGGCTTGAACGATATCGCGGCAAGCGCCGCTTTGGACATCTAGAACCTGCAAGGCCTCGGTCGGGGCCGCAGATGCCTCTGCACGTCCAGCATCGACTTGGCATAACGCCACAGCAGACGGGGAATACCTGCCGGATAATTCTATCTGAGAAATATCGCCGCACCCAATTGACGTAGCGAAATTTTCGCGCCACGTTGCTTGCTCTGGGTGAGACATGATATTGTTTTCCTTATCGGTTCGGCCCAAACGGCTACGTTTTGTGAATTTGCATAGGTCCAACGCAAAATCGCATGACCCATCGACCTTCATAACGATATAACGTTGGCACAAACGTGTGAGAAACCGTGTGAGAAACCGTTTTAATTGACCAAATGATCAAGAAAATGCGGATTCCCACGGGCTAAACAAGCCTCAAAACCCCCGAAAGCACCAGACGACACCCGCCTTACCTGTGCGGAGGCGCACCAAAGCTGCGCCCTGACCGGCCTTGGCCTACATCCATGCAATCGCTAGGTGATGGGCCAACCAAAAAGGAGCATTCAGATGGGTCAACTTGTCGACGGCACCTGGCACGATGTCTGGTACGATACCAAATCCACGGGCGGCGCATTCAAACGGGCGGATGCGGCCTTTCGCAACTGGATCACTGCGGATGGGTCTGCTGGCCCTTCTGGCCGCGCCGGGTTCAAGGCCGAAGGCGGGCGTTACCATCTTTATGTGTCCTATGCCTGCCCCTGGGCGCATCGGACGCTGATTTTTCGGGCGATCAAGGGGCTTGGCGATCATATTGATATCTCAGCCGTGCATCCGGACATGCTGTCCGAAGGCTGGACTTTTGAAACAGATGGCAACGGGGCCACCGGTGACCGGCTATTCGGATTTGATTTCGCGCGCGAGGTCTACACCAAGGCAATGCCCGATATGTCGGGCCGGGTCACTGTTCCGATCTTGTGGGATAAGGTGCAGGGCACGATTGTCTCAAACGAGTCCTCGGAAATTATCCGCATGTTCAACAGCGCCTTTGATGATCTGACCGGCAACCGGGACGACTACTGGCCAGAGCATCTGCGGGACGATATCGCCCCGGTCAACGACCGGATTTACAACACAGTCAATAACGGGGTCTACAAAGCGGGCTTTGCCACCACGCAAGAGGCCTATGACGCGGCCGTCTACCCGCTCTTTGATACGCTGGATTGGCTCGAGGCACGGCTCGCAGGCAATCGTTACCTGATGGGCGACGTGCTAACCGAAGCTGATTGGCGCCTCTGGACCACGCTGCTCCGCTTTGACCCGGTCTATCACTTACATTTCAAATGTAACCGCAATCGCATCGCCGATTATCAGAACCTGTCAGGCTATCTGCGCGAGCTCTACCAGTTTCCTGGCGTGGCTGAGACGGTGAATATGGAGCACATCGTGCGCCATTATCATTACAGTCACGACAGCATCAATCCGCATCGGATTTTGCCGATCAACCCGGTCTCTACGCTGGAACAACCTCACGGCCGGGGCTAGCGCTGCCATAGTAATGCACAATCGCGGCCAGGTCCTTGGGCGGGGTCGCGGTTTGGATAAAGGCGCGGGCATTGGCGCTGTGGTTAAAGATCGACCCGTCTGAAAAGAAGGTTGTGTCAGTCACAAAGACCACATTGGCCTCAGGCTGCCGGAATTCGGCGAAATCGGCGATGGTCAGGGCGCTACCCTCTTCCAATACCAGATCCAGCACGATGACATCGAAACTGCTCTCTTCCAGCAGTGACAGCGCCGCCTCGCCGGTGGATACCAGCGTAACGGTGGCTTGCAATCGCTCAAGATGGCGGCGCCAAAGGCCCCCTAAATTCGCATTGCTCTGTACGATCAAGACACGCATTTCCACTCCAGCAGTCACTCACTTCCCACCCAGGGTCAACAAGTCGTAAATGAACCCAATATGAACACAAGTCTGCCTAAAGTCCTAACGAACGGTTAACGTGCGCGTTAAGATGTACCAAAAGGTAGGATTTGCGGATAAAGCTTGTAAAACCGGCAAGAATCCGCCGCAGAAACACGTTAAAAAACAGGCTCTGATTGAATGACAACTTGGATTACCACCTGCGACACATGCAAAAATGAAGGATGGTCTGAAGGCGATATGGCCCAGACAGATGGCGAGTCGCTGGCAACCTTGATCGAGGCCGCAGCAACTGGGTTGTCCGGTGTCAAAACGCGCCGCGTATCATGCTTAATGGGGTGTAAAAACTCCTGCAATGTGGCCATCCAGGGGCATGGTAAGCTCTGCTATACATTGGGTGAGTTCGCCCCCACACCCGAGGCCGCATCAGCCATCGTCGCTTATGCGCTGGCCCATTCCACATCCGAGACCGGGCAAGTGCCCTACCGGGAATGGCCGCAAGAAATCAAAGGGCATTTCGTGACCCGCCACCCCCCACTCCCCGACGACGCATGAACCACACACGTGACCACGGCGGCGGGTTGGACGCCGCAATCGCCCAATATGGCGGCACACGCACCGGTTGGCTGGATCTATCCACCGGGATCAACCCGGTCAGCTACCCGTCGCCATCGCTGCCGCCGGACGCTTGGACCGCCCTGCCGGACAAGGCCGCTTTTACCCGGCTCTATGGCCTCGCCCGCCGATTTTGGCAGGTCCCCGAGGGGGCCGATATCATCGCAGCCAGCGGCGCCTCCGCGATTATTGCCGCCCTGCCCTATGTCTTTCCCAAAGGTGATGTTTGCATTCCCGGGCCCACCTATAACGAACATGGGGCGGCCTTTCAGGCGGCCGGTTGGCGCCTTGGGCAAGCCCCTGGCGACGTGATGGTTGCCGTGCATCCAAACAACCCGGACGGGCGACTGTGGAGCAAAACCGAGCTGACCGCAAAGTCTATCATCATTGACGAAAGCTTTGGCGATGTGGCGCCCGATGCATCGCTGATGCGGCTGGCCGATCGGCCCGGCACAGTGATCCTGAAAAGCTTTGGCAAATTTTGGGGTCTGGCTGGACTGCGGCTTGGCTTTGCGATCGGTGATCCGGCGATCATCGGGCAGCTGCGCGATCTGCTGGGGCCTTGGCAAGTCTCGGGCCCAGCGCTGCATATCGGGGCCGAGGCGCTGGCCGATCCAACCTGGGCCGATGAAACCCGGACGCGGTTGCAAAAAGACGCGTTGCGGCTTGATACGCTGCTGATTTCAAAAGGGGCAGAGCCGCTGGGCGGGACAACCCTGTTTCGGCTCTACCGCGTTCAGAACGCCCGCGCAGCACAAGATCAGCTGGCCCGGCATCACGTCTGGTCGCGCGTCTTTCCCTATGCCGATGATTGGCTACGGCTTGGCCTGCCGCCAACAGATCGATGGGCACAATTGCAGGACGCGCTGTGACGCTGATCCTGGGGATGCTGCTGGATGCGCTCCTGGGCGAGCCGCGCTGGCTGTGGTCCCGGGTGCCGCATCCTGCCGTGCTCATGGGGCGACTAATCGGCTGGTGCGATACCCGCTTTAACGGCGGCACCCATCCCAAACAAAGCGGCATTCTGACGGTCCTCGGGCTTTGCGCGGGCGCAGGGCTGCTGGGATGGGGGCTAAAGGCGCTACCGGGCGTTGTGGTGGATGTAATGGTGCTTGCCATGCTCTTGGCCCAGAAATCACTGGCACAGCATGTCAGCGCCGTCGCAGACGCGCTGCGCCTGTCCTTGGGTGACGGGCGACAGGCCGTTGCAATGATCGTTGGGCGCGACACACGCGCCATGGACGGGTCTGCCGTTGCGCGGGGGGCCATTGAAAGCGCGGCCGAGAATCTTTCAGACGGGGTGATCGCCCCGATCTTTTGGTTCGCGGTTGGCGGTTTGCCGGGCCTTTTGATCTATAAGGTGGTCAATACGGCAGACAGCATGATCGGCTATCGCACGCCCCGGCACGCAGCCTTTGGCTGGGCCGCCGCCCGGCTGGACGATCTGCTGAATCTCATCCCGGCACGGTTGACGGCTGCGGTGATCTGGGCCGTGACATCGCGGCCCGGTCCCGCGGCCATCCTGCGCGATGCGCCCCTGCACCGTTCGCCCAATGCCGGATGGCCCGAGGCCGCGATGGCCCATGGCATCGATGTCGCCCTGAGCGGGCCACGCAGCTATGATGGGCAGACACAGGACTATCCGTTTGTGAACCCGGAAGGGCAGCATCAGCTAACGCTTGATCATATCGATCAAAGCGTCGCTGTGCTCTGGCGAAGCTGGGCCGTAGCTTTTGGTCTGGCGATCATCGCAACCCTGCTTTGGTAGCAATACAGCATCTGTACAGATGCTGTACGCTGTCTTTACAGTCGCAGATCAGGCCGCGTCGCCTGCGACAGCTTTCATGAACCGGTCGCGGATCACGACCGGATCTTTGGTGATCACGGGCAGTTTGATATTGCCGCTGTCGCATTTACACACGATGACGGTCATCTTCTTGCTGTCAATCGCGGCCTGCAGCACCGGGCCGGTATCCTTGTCCTGACATTCGATGACATTGTCACAGCCGCAGGCCTTCGCCACCGCCGCAAGCGAGGTTTTCTTGCCCGCATAGGTGGGCTGATCCCCGGTTGAGCCATAAGAGCCATTGTCGATGATCAACAGGATATAGTTGTCCGCGACATTATTGGCGATTGTCGGCAGCGTACCAAAATTGGTCAGCACAGAGCCATCGCCATCGATGGAAATCACCGTCTTATCCTGGGCCAGCGCCAGACCCAGCCCAATGGATGAAGCAAGGCCCATCGTGCCAAGCATATAGAAATTGGTCGGCTGATCATCGATCATATGCAGCTCTTGGCTGGGCAGACCGATGTTACAAATGACCAGTTGGTCGCGCAGGATGGGTGCGATTTCGCGTAATACTTCGGAACGGATCATTGGTCGCCGTAGCCTCCCCAGAATGATGCATCGGTCAGGATAGCAACGGGTTTATTGCACATGAATGTGTATTTCAAAATCGCGTCCAGCTCGGCCGCGTCGCTTTCCTTGTGGAAATGATAGGTCGGGATGTGCAGCTGGTTCAGTAAGGCCTTGGTATGCACGGCCATTTCAACCTGGCAGGCAACAGGCTCGCGCAGCTCGCCGCGATAGCTGATCAGCATAGGCAGCGGCATCCGGTAAAACTGCGTCAGCGTAACAAGGGTGTTGATGGTGACACCAATAGCGGTGTTCTGCATGATAATGGCCGGGCGCTTGCCGCCCATGTAAGCACCGGCACACAGCCCCATACCCTCATCTTCTTTATTGGCCGGGATATGGTGGATTTCGGGGCGGGCCTCGACCTCATCAATGACACCGGCAAGCTGTTTGCAGGGGACGGTCGTGACAAATGATATATCGTTGGCGACAAAGTCATCCACGATCTTCTTGCTGATACTCACCTGAGCGGTTCTCCTATAGCGGACGCATATGGGACAGGTCTGGCAAGCGCGGGCGTGAAAATCAAGCCATTGCAAAACGAGGGCCTTCACGATCCCTGGCGCCAGAACACATGCGTCGGGTAGAAATTATCTGACGATTTCTATCAGAAAAGCTAGACATGCGCACAAACGACGCTAGAACCATTCCCGACAAAAACAGTCACAAAGGAAAACGCCCAATGACGTCATTTCACGCCAAGACGATCCTTGCCATCACCATTTCGGCGATTGCGACCACTGCTGCAGCGGAAGGTGAGTTAAACCTCTATTCTTCGCGCCACTATGATACGGATGAGCGGTTATACTCTGACTTCACCGACGCAACCGGAATTACAATCAACCGGATCGAAGGCAACGCGGATGAGCTGATCGCACGGATGGAAGCAGAAGGCGCCAACTCGCCCGCTGACATCCTGCTGACCGTCGATACATCCCGCCTCGAACGCGCAAAATCCGCAGGCGTTCTGCAATCTATCGACAGCGACATCCTTGAGGCCCGTATCCCAGAAGCGCTGCAAGATGCAGACAATCAATGGTTTGGTTTCAGCCAACGCGCGCGGATCATCTTTTATGATAAAAGCGACGTAACGAACCCGCCAATGGATTATGTCGCATTGGCCGATCCTGCCTATGAAGGTCAGGTTTGCCATCGCTCATCAACCAATGTTTATTCGCAAACATTGCTGTCATCGATCATCGAAAACCATGGTGAGGCCGCGGCCAAGGAATGGGCTGCTGGCGTTGTGAACAACTTTGCCCGTGATCCGCAGGGCGGTGATACCGACCAGCTGCGCGGTCTTGTGTCGGGTGAGTGCGATATCTCGGTCTCAAACACCTATTATTTCGCGCGCGCGCTGCGTAAGGACGTTGACGGGCTCGATGCAGATGCCGTGGCCAATATCGGCTGGGTCTTCCCTGCGCAAAATGCTGAAGGGGCACATATGAACCTATCCGGTGGCGGTGTGGCTGCACATGCGCCGAACCGTGATAACGCCATCGCGTTCCTTGAATATCTGTCCTCTGATCAGGCGCAGCAATATTTCAGCGCTGGCAATGACGAATACCCAGCGGTGCCCGGCGTGGGTCTGTCCGCATCTGTAGCTACATTGGGCCTTTTCCGCCCAGATGCGGTTGATCTAAGCGAAGTTGCCCAGAACGTCCCAGCGGCGCAGGCCATCTTCAACGAAGTTGGTTGGGAATAATCCCCGGCACATCGATCCAAAAGGGCGCGGCAATGGCTGCGCCCTTTTTTATTGGCTCTCGCGCCCGATACGGCGGCATAAAAGAATGACGGGGATCAACCCGATGGCGGCGATCACCAGGCTGGGCACTGCCGCGCCGCTCAGCCGCTCATCCGAGGCAAGCCGGTGGGCCTGCACCGCCAATGTGTCATAGTTGAACGGGCGCATGATCAGCGTCGCGGGCAATTCCTTCATCACATCGACAAAGACGATCAACCCGGCGGTCAGCAGGCTGGTGCGCAAAAGTGGCATATGCACGCGGCGGACCATGCCCGGCATATCCTGGCCCAGTGTCCGGGCGGCAGCATCCATATTCGGGCCCACAGCCGCGATACCGCCCTCATAAGCGCCAATTGCAGCGGCCAGAAAGCGGATCATATAGGCCATCACGAGCAGCCAGATCGAACCGGTGAATAACAGACCGGTTGAGATATCAAACTGCGCCCGCATCCATGCATCAAGCGTATTGTCGAACAGCGCAAAGGGCACCAAAAGCCCCACCGCGATCACACCGCCCGGCACCGCATAACCGATCCGGCCCATGTAAAGGGCGGTGACGGTTATCCGGGTCGGCCCAACCCGGTGCAACGTACCCAGGATCAGCGCGGCCAGCACCGTCAGCACCGCCGCGATCCCGGCCAAGGTGATGGAATTGCGGATAAAACCCAGATAGCGGGGGCTCAGCAAATTTTGCTCTGATCCGGTTGCCATCGTGCTGAGGGTCAGCACAGGGACAATCACGCCCAGTACAACCGGGATCGCGCAAAAGACGATCGCCAATACCTGCTGGCCGCCGCTTAGCGTGATCCGCTGCATCTGTTGCCGCTTGCGCCCATCCGTATAGGCCGCCTGCCCCCGGCTGTAGCGTTCCAGAAAGGCCAATAGCAGCGCAAAGGCCAGCAGGCCCAGCGCCAGCTGCGCCGCCGCTGCACGGTCGGCCATGGCAAACCAGCTGCTGTAAATCCCAACTGCAAAGGTCTGCACCCCAAAATAGGAAACCGTGCCGAAATCCGCGATGGTTTCCATCGCAACAAGCATCACACCCGATGCAATGGCCGGACGCGCCATCGGCAAAGACACTGACCGAAAGGCTTGCAGGGGCGATTTGCCCAGCACACGGGCTGCCAGGAATGCCGTGCCCCCTTGGGCTGTAAACGCCGCCCGGGCCAGCAGATAAACATAAGGATAAAGCACAAGGCTAAGCATCGCGCCTGCACCGCCAAGCGACCGGATCTCGGGGAACCAATAATCGCGCGGGCCCCAGCCTGTCAGATCGCGCAACGTTGTCTGCACGATGCCTGGATGATCCAGCACATGGGTATACCCATACGCCAACACATAGGCCGGAAAGGCCAAGGGCAGCGCCAGCGCGATCTCAAACCATTTCCGCCCCCGAAAAGAGGTCATGGTGACCAGCCACGCCGCCCCCGTTCCGATGGCCGCGCTGAGTGTCATGACAATCATCAGCAACCACAGGGTCGTCAGTGAATAACGCAGCAGGACGGTATCCAGAAGATGGGCCAGGGTCGCAAAAGAGCCTGTGACCGCAGACAGGATAACCCCCAAATAAGGCAGCACACAGATCGCAGTCACCAAAGCCGCAATGCCGTAAATCAACGGCGTCGCAAATCGGCGTATCCTGCGGGGTTGTCTAGCCTGAACATTCATCACACCCGACTACCTCAATCAATCAGGCAACAGCAACGGCAGATGCACTTCTTAAAGTCACGGTCCTATGACTTAACATGTTTGATCTGGAGATTTGGCAGGCCAAAGGGTTGTATCCCAAAGTCTCGGCAAATGCGTCCGAAGCCTTCGGTTTCCAATAGGTGATCATAGGGGATCTCTGGAAAACGGATCCCCGCTTGATGGACAGAAGCATGCACCAATAACATCGTCCCGCCCACCGATGACAACGGTACCCTGTCCAGGAAACGAAAAACATGCAGGTGGCGCCGGGTACGTCTATCGGCAGGCGGCATGTAAAGCCCTGCCTTCACATGCTTGTAATATGCATGGTTGCGCAGCTCACCATCATCATTGAAGGCATTCAGATCGTAGCTCGGGCCATCCCAGTCGCGCACGCAGTCAGGCGTCACAACTTCCGCGCGTGCAGCGATCAAACGTCTCACAATGCCCGGGTCGTAATCACAGACATCAGCGTCGATCCACAACGCCCAATGGGTATCGTCGGAGATGCCTGCATCAGCAAGACGGTTACGGACCCGCGCAAGATTGGACCGCCGTTCAAATTGAAGCTGCGGCAGCCAACGCGTGGACTGATCAAGCGCGTTTTTACAGTCAGAGTTTATGACCGTGATACTGCGAAACCGGGCTTTGTGGGCCGCAACCAACTGCGACAGTTTTTCGGCGGTTTGGTCCTTGCTGCCCCCTTCGCAGAAAACCACGCTAAGGCGATCCCGCGGGTAGTCAATTGCCGACAGCAAAGCAACGATCAAGAAATGGTGCTGCATCGCGCACGGGGATCAAAATGCACACATTCTCGTCGGTGGGGCTGATGGGCCGATAAAGCGTAGCAGTATCGATTTGCGCGCGTAGCTTTTCTTTATCCAGATAAGGCCCGCGCCCGAGGCGATATTTCAACCTTCGGCAGGATGTCTTAAGGCGTTGCAACCGTGATGTTGTCCGGCAACGATACCAAGAACCGCGCCAATAATGATTGCGTAGGTGATGATCTGCGAAATCACCATGTGGCCGGCTCTGGCTGAAGTGCCCCTTATCCGTGATTGGGTTGAAAAGGTGACAGGAGTTAACCGATATTGTCTCTGGCGCATCAAAACTGAGATACGCACCCGTCAGCGCAAGTGGTCCGGTCGATTCAAGAACATAGTTTTTTGCATGGGCGCATTTTTTCAAAACATTGATCAAGTGCGGCCAAAATCGATGCGCCTTTGGGCTAGCGATCACGCCGTTAAACAGAAAAACTGGCAGGCCCAAAGACTGCGCAGGGATGTGGTGCTCGGCGGGTTCTTCGGCAAAGACAATACGCGTTTCATTCTGGATGGCGGCCAAGGGGGCGACGCATTCAATATCCAAATCAGCGTATATCCCGCCACAGTGATGCAAGATCAAATAGCGTCCCAGATCGGCCCGCTGCACCGGGTTCGGATAACTATGAAAAAGACCCTCGAGGTCGGGGTAGTGGTCAGCAACCAGCTTAGACAGGTCATCATCCGTCCAAAGCCGATATTCCCAATCTGGGTTCAGGAACACTTTGGTCGCGCCAGGTCTGATGAATTATCTTTGTAATCATTGATGATATTTACCGGCAAAAGTTCTGCTGGCCATGTGAACCTTCAGCTGCTTTGCCGTTCTGCGGCACGCGTTACTTCGCGGCCCTTGTTGCGCCAGCGCTTAATTTCGACATGGCCGCGCCGAATGTCAGACCACCTTTCACCAAAAGCCTGATATGTTAGACGTTTTCAGAAGCATTCCCTTGCGTCAACGAAAGAGCAGATGTTCGTCATGCGTTTGCGACAACATGCCGAACGTGGCGGCCGCATCTGCATCGGCAAGTTGGCGCTTCAAACCACAACCTGTTCCCGTCTTACGACTTCATTCGGAGCAAAACAGGAAAACTACATCCAAAACGAAAGTACTTTGTGTCGGTGGCGCGGGGTTCATCGACAGCAATATCTCGCATCGCTTGGCCGAGTCGCCGCGCTATTGGGTCGCGCATGCCAATATACGGTGGCTATTCGTCTTGCCGGGTGGTTCGTCCATCCACTTGGCAAAGTCACCGCGCGGTATTAAACGCGTTCCTTGGCCGTTTGATGAATCAGCTTGGCATCGCAATAGGGGCACTCGATCCAGCCCTGCTCTTTGGGGATTTGCAGCCATACACGCGGATGGCCCAATGCCCCTTCGCCGCCATCACAAGCCACGCGCCAATCCTGCACAATTCGGGTTTCCGGGGCGGGTGTCGTCATGAAGCGTCCTGTCTGCTTGCCGCGGGCCGTTGCCCGCCTTAGATCACTGTTGATATAACGCAGCCCAGGCTTTTGGGGAAGTAGCAGCATGACCGATAACGCAATCGAAATCAAAGGCCTGAAAAAGACCTATGCCGCGACAGGCAAAAGCCCCGCCAAAGAAGCATTGAAGGGAATTGATCTGAACATCCCGCGCGGCTCCATCTTCGGGCTTCTTGGGCCAAATGGCGCTGGAAAATCGACGCTGATCAATATTTTAGCCGGGCTGGTGGTCAAATCAGCCGGATCAGTCAATATCTGGGGCTTTGATCAAGATCGGAACCCGCGCCAATCCCGCGCGGCCATTGGGATCATGCCGCAAGAACCGCATCTTGACCCGTTCTTTACGCCCGCAGGTTCGCTTGATGTCCAAGCCGGGCTATACGGCGTTCCAAAGGCGCAGCGCAAAACTGCAGAAATCCTGGAATTGATTGGCCTTACCGACAAGGCCGACGCCTATGCCCGCTCATTATCAGGCGGGATGCGGCGACGGCTCTTGTTGGGCAAAGCCTTGGTCCATACCCCGCAGGTCTTGGTCCTGGACGAGCCTACAGCAGGCGTCGATATCGAATTGCGCAATATGCTGTGGCGCAATGTACGCAAGCTGAATGATGACGGTATGACAATCATCCTGACCACCCATTACCTCGAAGAGGCCGAGGAAATGTGTGATGAGATCGCCATCATCAATCACGGCGAACAGATTGTACGTGACAGTACCACGAACTTATTGGGGCGGTTGGATAGCAAGACACTGGTGATCACCCCCGATCAGGCGGTTGAACTGCCCTCTTTGCCGAACAACATTACCGGTGCGCGTCAGACCGATGGCCGGCTGACTTTTACCTACAAAAGCAGTGAAACGCCGGCAGAGCAGATCCTGTCATTGGTGCGTGATGCCGGAATCACGATCAAAGACGTACACACGCAAGAGGCGCATCTGGAAGAGGTTTTCCTATCCCTCACCGCATCGCGTGAGGGATAGCGCCATCAAAATTCTAGAATTTTGATCACCCCTGCAGCATGCGTCCCAATTGGCGACCACCAATGATATGCATATGATAATGCGGCACATCCTGCACGCCGTGGGTGCGCGTGTTACAAATCGCGCGGAAACCACCATCGGTATCGGTCAACCGGCACACTTCCGCGACAGCCTGCATAAAGCCAACTTGTTCCTCTTGTGATGCGTCGCGGGCAAAGTGGTCTAGGCTGACATAGGGCCCTTTGGGGATCACAAGCACATGCACCGGCGCCTGCGGGTTGATATCGCGAAACGCGAGCGCATGCTCGCTTTCATAAACCGTCTGGTTCGGGATCTCACCCCGCAGGATTTTGGCAAAGATATTCTGATCGTCGTAGCTGTATTCCATCGGAGTCCTCAATCAACAAAAAGATGCGGGGTTTCGGCCAATGTCTTACCCGTCTCAAGGCTTACCCCAAGAAACTGGGCGATGGCATGAGCATTCGCATCGACCGATCCGGTGTCGGATATGCGTGTCATATTCGGAAAATCCGCATCACGCATCATATCCCGTTCATACACCATATCGTGGCGGATCGTCGGCAAAAGGCGGGCCATCGTGTCTGCCCCGGTTTGGGGTCCAGCAAGACCGACGCGGCGCGCGTGACCGGCAAGATAATCATCGTCGAAGCTACAGGAAATTTCCAGAAGACGAACCGTCGCACGATCTGCAAAAAAGTCGGACATCAGATCAAGACTGGACGGGTCAAGACAGATGATCAGCCGGTCACTCTCGAAATGATCAAAGATCATCCGCATCAGGGCCCGGCGATGACGCGACCGTTTTTCAAGGGTCGTCTCTATGCCGCCAAGATCGGGCAAAGCGGCGTCTTCCTCATTAAAGAGATACTCGACCGCAGGCACATTCGTATGATCGCGTATGCCTGCCACCAGCCGTTTGGCTACATGCCATTTCTTGCAGGCAATAATCATCAGCTCGCGGTTGCGCCCCAACGTTGTTTCCTGTTCCCAGAACCGCTGGGCAAAGCGGCGCCCCACCCGGCCCCGCCCGGTCAAAAACTGAAACAGTGTTCGCCCCTCATTGGAAATCTCAAATTCCATCTGATCACTGGCATAAAGACCCCCGAGCCGTTCATGAAGCTGGGACGCCTCTACGCTGATCTTGCGTGCGAACAACGCGTCCTGTCCCAAGAGCAGATCATAATGGTCATTATAGAAAGTCACCGGCATGCCGTAATCGGTGAACATCAAGAAGGTCAGCGTGCGGCATTCAATCTCGCGTCCCGGCACAAGGTGGCGGACCAGCGTTTGGAAAAACGTCTCATCCGGGATCCAGGTTCGTTGAAAGAAACGCATCACATCCCGGCGTTCTTGAACAAAATCGAGCAAGGCTTCGATCGTGCGCCGGCGCAGGCACCACCATTGGCTGCCGATCATAATCTGCAGGTCTTCAGGTATCTTGCGGCGCAGCCCTAGCCGCTGTTGCAAGGCTAACCCCCAATAAAAACGGCGTTTTTGCGTACGCTCATTAAAGAAATGCCGGTAAATCAACCGCTCTTCACGAAAACCAGTCTTGATCCAGTTGCTGTCAAAGAAGTCGTAACTTTCAATAAAGTCGCAATCATGTGCATCCAGGAACTGATGGGCAAACCCAGCGGATTTGATCGGCATGCAATCGCCCGAGACCATGTAAAAATGGCTGGCATGGGGGAAGGCCTCAACCGCCGCTTCGACGGCATTTAACGTAGCTTGGACGAGGCTCCATTCGCCCCAACCACATTTCACCCGCTTCTTGGCAAAAGTAACATTGGGATTGTCTTGCAAACCATTTAGGATGGCATTGTAATCGGCGGCATCGGCCGAGGCGTCAAAATGCACAGCGATACAGTCACCAGCTGCCGTCAGTTGCTCGGCCTGCCGGATGATTGCATCCGGGTTCTTGTGACAGAGAAGAATGAAGGCGATTCTTGCCATTTCTTGCGTGATTGACTCGTTTTACACTATTGATCTGCTTCATAGCGCGAACAGGCGTTGAAGTGACAGGGTTTCTTTGCTTTGAAAGGGACGTCGCTGCGTCGGCAGTAAAAGGAGTACCCTGTGCCGAATTTTCCCGGAACCTGGATGACGACAAGCCAAAGCGTCGTTTACCGCGTTGTACCGAAATGTGCCTGCTCGACCATTGGGCAGATCATGTATTATTCGGATCATGGCAGCTTTTACGATGGGGATATCCACGACGCGAAATCCGGTATCCATAAATGGGCGCTGGATGACAGTCAGGATCTGATACGGTCAAACGTCAGCTCACACCAAAGCTATGCTTTCACATGTGTGCGGAATCCCTATACCCGTATTTTGTCCTCGTTCTTTGACAAGATTTGCGGCGTGCAACGCAATGGCAAATATTATCGGGGCAATCTGGTTCCTCTCCTGGTACAGAAATACGGCATTGAGGTGGGCGACCCAGAGAGCGGTTTTGAGTTTGACCAGATCAAGAGTTTTCGCCGTTTTCTGCTATTTGCGCGTGATACCATCCGTTGGCGACGCCCGATGGAGCCGGACATTCATTGGTCTGCGATGTCTGGTCATATTGCGACCTTCATCGTCAATGGCGGCCGCTATGACAAGATATTCTGGACCGAGAAATTCAACGAAGGGATGCAGCAAGTGCTGGACGGAATCGAAACGGCCCAGCCCGTGATCTTGTCCGACATCCCAAGGTTCAACGAAAGCGAAGGGCACGGCCCCAGACGCGCCCATCCAGTTGAGGATTATTTCGACGATCTGTCGATGCATATCGTCTATGAGATGTACAAAAAGGATTTCCGGATTTTCAAATATGATTTCGAAAATCCGGCAAATAAGATGCCAATCGGTGAGATCGATTTAGACGAAGTGCACGCAAAACTAGGACAGTAGAACCGGGGCGACCAAATTTCGCGAAATTTGGTCTGGCTGGACGGTTATACATCCTGCGCTAACTCCTCAGTTTGAACGTGAAATGGGGAATGCATGTCCGTTGTATTGATCTTAGGGAGTGCTCCAAACGTCGTTGCGGCACGCGATTGGTCACGCGATCTGTTCGACCGGATTGTCACCATAAACAACGCCTGGGCGGTCCGCCCTGATTGGGACATCCTGATCCATCCCGAAGATTTCCCAACGGAACGCCAGCCTGTCGATCTGCGCCCCGATCAGCAAATCATCACCGCAAAGGACTATGTTCCGCTGCAAAATCAGTTGGGCGGGTTTGTCTATGCGGGCGGAACGATGGCCTTCACAGCAGCCTATTGGGCCCTGCTGGCCCTAAAGCCCAAGGTCATCGCGATGATGGGGTGCGATATGACTTACACATCGGCCCAGAAAACCCATTTCTACGGAAAGGGTACGGCAGATCCACTGCGCAAAGACATATCGCTGCGATCACTTGAAGCAAAATCATCCCGGCTGATGGCCATCGCAGCGCAGCGGAATTGCGCCATGGTCAATCTTTCAACCGATGAAAGCCGCCTTGTTTTTCCCCGTGCCCGTCCAGAATCTCTTAAGTCTGTGGTCTGCAAGAAACCCAATCTGACGATCTTCGAGCGCGCCAAATCAGAGGAGCAGCGGCTTGGCTATTTCGTGCCATCTGGCAAATATTGGAAAGAAGAAAACAGGTTTGACCCAGCAGCAATCGATGCGCTGGACGCGCTGTGGCTGAAGGCCTTCGACACGCAATAAAAAAGCCTCCCGCATGTCGCGGGAGGCCTCACTAACTGCTATTCAAAGGCGTTTGGCGCCTAGAATTCCGCCAATGTATCGCGCACCAAGGCATACAGCTCTTGCGCTGGCAGGCCGTCAATTGTGTTCTGAATGATCCAGTTCGCTGCCGACGGTGCGGCAACCGCACTGTTAATGGTCGCAAGGATATCAGGGCCGAAGGTCAATTGGATCACGCCGCGCTCTTCCAGCGCAGGATCCCAGGCTCTCAGCGTCACTTCGGTGTAGTAGTTGATGTAGTGATCGAGCGCTTCATCCACCGAAGATAGCAGTGCATCGCGGTGCTCAGCCGACAGGCCGTCCAATGCAGGCGTGTGGATCACGACAGGACAATTCACCGTTCCTGGGTTCAGGTTTGTTGTCCACCAGGACCCGTTCTCAATCGTACCAAAAGCAACGTGGGCGTGCGGTGCAAAGCTGACGGCCCGGACCTCACCTGATGCCATGGCTTCAGCCGTCGCAGGTGCAGGCAGAACGACGGGGTTGGCACCCAGTGCCGCAACCGCGTCACCAATACCGCCGGTTGCCCGGATCGACATGGTCTGGAAGTCGGTCAAAGATGTTGGCGGCTGACCTGTACCCATGATGTTTTGCTGCGGCAGCGGTGTCGGCATCAACAGCGTTGCATTATAGCGTGCCATATCGGCTTGCGTGGCAGGATGCTCGTAAACGGCCCAAGACACGGCCAGCTCCTGCTCGAGCGTTTGCACACCCAAGAAAGGCAACTCCAACACGTTCAAGGAAGGGTTCTTTTCGGGATGGTAGCCCGCACAGAACTGGGCCATTTCAAAAGTCCCTGCCGCAATCCCATCCAGATTTTCCGCAGGCGCAGCCAAACCACCATAAACAAGGTTCAGCGTGAAATCACCGCCCGTTTTTGCGTCGACCAGCTCGGCCAGTTTTTCAAGGTGCTCGGTAAACGCACGGCGGCCACCCCATAGCGAGACCTCCCAAACAACGGGGCCTGCGTCCAGACTCGGACAAGCGGCACCGATACATTCAACCTGGTCGGCCTGCACGTTCAAACGGCCAAGGACCGAGTCGATTACGTAAACGTTATCGGTAAACTCAATCAATTGGCCCGATACGGTGTTCCCGTCCTGGGTCTGTAGAGTAACTTCCTGCGCGCCCGCCAGATTTGGCATGCTCAGGGCGGCAGATACACAAAACGCTGCTGCAAGAGAGCGATTGGCATTTTCGATTAGACGAAACATGTGGCCTTCCTCATTTGAACTCTTGTTCTCAATCTCATTCTTCTGGTCTTAGACTTTCATACGACCCCAAGGCCGAAGGTACCAATGGTCAATCATGTCGCGACTCAGTTTCCAGTTTGTATGACCTAAGGGAACAATGAGACCAAAATCTGCCGAAAGATGGTTTATTGTGGGCTAATCAGCCAAGCCACGCAAGTTTTCCCATATTTGCGCGAAAAAAAGGGGGCATAGCGCCCCCAATCCGATGAAAAACAATCAGAAATACGTATCGCCCGCAGTCAGCTCAACCTGAATCATACAAGCCCTTGTTGGGCAAATAGGCTGCGAAGATCGGCCTTGGGGCGTGGGCCGATATGGCCGATCACTTCGGCTGCGGCAACGACCCCCATACGCCCACAGGTTTCAAGCGACTGACCCGTCGCAAATCCATAAAGGAAACCGGCCGCAAATTGATCACCCGCCCCGGTTGCATCAACAGGGACAACTTTCTGCACCGGAACAGCAACTTGTTCGCCAGCGCGGCGCAACAGCACTGGATCGCCAGAACATGTGCAAACCACCGTATCGCAAACAGAAGCCGCCTGATCGAGCGCTTGACCCAGGTCATCTGTTTCATAAAGCGTTGTCCATTCTGCGGCATTGCCCAGAACAAAATCCATATCGTCCCGGATCAAGCGCTGAAAATCTGTCCGGTGGCGATCGGCGCAAAACGGATCAGAAAGTGTGATCCCCGCCTTGCCGCCCGCCGCCCGCATAGATTGCGCCGCCGCGGTAAAGGCCGTCTTCCCGTCATCCTTGTCAAAAAGATATCCCTCAAGGAAAAGGATCTTGCTGCCTGCAAATAGGTCGCTTGAAACATCTTTTTGTCCCAGATCAGCCCCGGCCCCCAGATAGGTATTCATCGACCGCTCCCCATCTGGCGAGACGAAGATCATCGACCGGGATGTGGGCGCTTCGGCCTCAGGGGTCGGGGGATTGGGGAACGCAGTCCCGGCCTCCTCCATGCCCTTGGCGTAGAACCGGCCCAAAGCATCATCCTTGACCTTGCCGATAAAGGCCGTCGAAAGACCCAAGCTTCCAAGGCCGGCAATGGTGTTGGCAACCGACCCGCCGGGGGTTTCAACGCGGTCTTGCATCGCAGCATAAAGGACCTCAGCCCGGTCACGTTCGACCAACTGCATGATGCCTTTTTCGATCCCCATGTGATCAAGGAACGTATCCTCGGCATGGCTGATCACATCAACAATCGCGTTGCCGATCCCGATCACATCGTAATTATTCATAGGTTCTTTTCCTCAAACTGACATAGGTCGCGGATCAAACAAGCCCCGCATTTTGGTTTCCGGGCGACACAGGTGTAGCGCCCGTGCAGTATCATCCAATGATGGGCATGAAGCTGAAAATCGGCCGGGATATGGTCTTCGATCGCCCGCTCAACGGCGTCCACATCTTTGCCCGGGGCCACGCCGCTGCGATTGCCGAACCGAAAGATATGCGTATCAACGGCCTGAGCGGGCTGTGCCCACCACATGTTCAGCACAACATTTGCGGTCTTGCGCCCGACCCCGGGAAGCGATTGCAGGGCGGCGCGGGAATTGGGGACCTCGCCGCCAAACTGATCCACCAGTATCTGGCTCATCTTCATGACATTCTTGGCCTTTTGGCGAAAAAGACCAATTGTCTTGATATGTTCGGTCAGCCCCTCAAGGCCGAGATCCAGCATCTTTTGGGGCGTATCAGCAACCTGAAACAGGGCGCGCGTGGCCTTGTTCACACCCGCATCGGTGGCTTGGGCCGACAATGCAACGGCCACGACCAATGTATAGACATTCACATGTTCCAGCTCGCCCTTGGGTTCAGGCTCTGCCGCGTGGAACCGGCTGAAAATCTCGCGGATCGTATGATAATCAAGCTGTTTTGCCATTGGGCCGGTATGCCTTGCCGCAAAAGGCGGGGCAAGCGCCGGATGCGCAATTTCCGGGTCGCTAATGGTCGCACACCGCCATAGTTTGACCCTATGGAACAGACAGAGACATATCATTACCAGGTCATGCGGCGCGCCATTGAGGCAATTGATGCCGCCAGCGACGCCCCAATCAGCCTGGCCGATCTGGCCGCTGAGATGAACATGAGCCCCGCCCATTTTCAGCGCCTTTTCTCATCCTGGGTCGGGGTCTCGCCCAAACGCTACCAACAATATCTGACGCTGAGCCACGCCAAAACGCTGCTGCGGGACAGGTTTACAACGCTTGAGACAGCCCATGCGGTAGGGTTGTCAGGCAGCGGGCGGCTGCATGATCTCTTTGTAAAATGGGAAGCGATGAGCCCCGGTGATTACGCCCGTGATGGCGCTGACCTGACGGTTTTCTGGGGCTGGTTCGAAAGCCCCTTTGGCCCGGCCTTGATCATGGGCACCACGCGCGGGATCTGCGGATTGGCCTTCGCAGCCGAAGCCGGGGCGGAACCTGCAATGGCCGATCTAAAGGGGCGTTGGCCCAAGGCCCGCTTTGTCGAAGATCCCAGTTTTCTGCGGGACTGGGCGACAGCTGCGCTTGGGATGCACGGCGAAACCAAGCTGCATATGATCGGCGCACCTTTTCAATTGAAAGTGTGGGAGGCATTGCTGACCATCCCTTCAGGACATGTGACCACCTATTCGGAAATCGCCTCAGCCATCGGCAACCCCAAAGCCGTGCGCGCCGTGGGCACCGCCGTCGGGCGCAACCCTGTCAGCTGGCTGATCCCGTGCCACCGGGCGCTGCGCAAATCCGGCGCTTTGGGCGGCTATCATTGGGGATTGCCGGTAAAGCGGGCCATGCTGGCGTGGGAGTCGGCGCGGGCGGATGCAGGTATAATACCTCAGTAAAGTAGGCAAAACCTTGCTATTCATTCTATCGTTATTGGATATCATGGGCAAACAAGGCATATGCTGTGCTATCCAAAACGCGCAGTTTGCGCACCCATATCAAATGGAACCATGACCATGACTATTAAAAGATTTCCCCTGGTACTTGCGGCGGCATCGCTGACACTTGTAGCGGCATGTGACCCAACGGGCCCTAACGCAAACGAGAATACGCAGCAGGGCGCATTGATCGGCGCGTTGGGCGGCGCCGCAGTTGGTGCTTTGACAAATAACGACGGCACCGTCCGCGAGCGGAACCAAGCCGCACTGATCGGTGCTGCTTTGGGCGCGGGTGTCGGCGCTGGCATCGGCAACAGCCTTGACCGTCAGGCCGAAGAACTGCGTCGCCAGCTGCGCAGCGATGTGGGCGTTTCCAACAACGGCGACAACCTGGTAGTTGTCCTTAGCCAGGACCTGCTCTTTGCGACAGACAGCACAGCCGTTTCGTCCGTATCGCAGCGTGAATTGCGCATCGTTGCAAGCTCGCTCAACAATTATCCGGACACAACCGTCAACGTGATCGGCCACACCGATAGCACAGGCGAGGCCGCCTATAACCAGGATCTGTCCCAGCGCCGCGCGCAGGCTGTTTCTTCGGTTCTGTTCAGCGGCGGTGTTTCACCTAGCCGTGTCCGCTCAATCGGTGCCGGTGAGAACCAACCGATTGCGTCAAACCAGACAGCCTCTGGCCGTCAGGCAAACCGCCGGGTTGAGATCATCATCACACCAAACTAATTCCGGTTTGATCTGTCTTGAAAGGGGTCGCAGCATTGCGGCCCCTTTTTCATTGTCGCCCGGCAGGATTGGTCATATCATTTGACCAATGACTGATTGCCCCTTCCATGCCCTTTGAACCCGTCCAGCAAGAAAAACTGTCGCATGGCGTTATCCGCCAGATCGAAGGTCTGATCCTGCGCGGCATTTTGCGGCCTGGTGAGCGGCTCCCGTCCGAGCGCGAGCTGAGCGAGCGTATGGATGTCTCACGCCCCTCATTACGTGAAGCACTGGCTGATCTGCAAAATCGCGGCTTGCTAAGTTCTAAGGCGGGTGCCGGGGTCTATGTAGCCGATGTGCTGGGCTCGGCCTTTGCACCGGCACTGGTTTCGCTGTTTTCAGAGCATAACGAAGCGGTCTTCGACTATATCAGCTTCCGCCGCGATATGGAGGGTTTAGCCGCCGAGCGTGCCGCAAAGCTGGGCAGCGATACCGATCTGAAGGTCATCGACACGATCTTTCAAAAGATGGAAGCGGCCCATCAAAAGCGCAATCCCGCGACCGAGGCCGGTCTGGACGCCGATTTTCATCTGTCCATCATTGAGGCCAGCCATAATATCATCATGCTGCACATGATGCGCTCAATGTATGAGCTGCTGCGCGAAGGTGTGTTTTACAACCGTTCGATCATGTTCAAGCAACGGACCACGCGTGACGTGTTGCTCGACCAGCACCGGCAGATCAACACCGCCCTGCAACAGCGCGACCCAGAAGCAGCCCGCGCCGCGGTCGAGATGCATTTGAACTTTGTCGAGGTTTCACTGTCAAATCATCAAAAATCCGAACAGAACGAAACCTATGCCCAAAAACGGTTCGAACATGAGCTGCGCCGCTAACTAGGCGACGTTCCGCACGGCGTTGTCCTGCCGCGCCATATCGGCCCATAACCAGATACACAGCACCGCCTGGATCAGAATGGCAAACAGCGTGCCCGGATGGACCAGGCCACTGATCTGGCTGGAAAACACCAGAAGATCCCAGATTGCGTGCCAGATGATCACCGGCCACAAGTTACCCAGCTTTAGCGCAAGCGGTGCCAGGAAAAACCCAACACAGAATGCTAAGGCCATATTCTGGATTGTCGGCCAAACCGCCTGCAGACCGATCCCGTTGAAACCGTGCAAAAGTGCAAAGCATACAGCGCTTAGCAACATCGCCTGACCGGCCGGTAGGCGCGTCATGACCCCGCGTAGCAACAGCCCACGAAACATCAGCTCTTCACTGAACCCGATCAGAAACGGAACCAGAACCAGCAGCCACAGGCCAGGACCAACCTGCGCATAAATCTGCGCCAGGTCCAAGCCCCACAGCATCATCACCATGAGAAACACAGAAGGGCACAGCCAGAGCAGGACCGGCCATTGCAGCGGCCCAAATCCAACTATCGCCCAACCGGCAAAACGCGTCACAACGAAGACGAGAAAGGCGGCCATAAATAGCTGCACGGGCAGCAGACCGCGCAGCATCGCCATTGTGTCGCCTGGCGGATCGTTCAAGACAAAGCGATAGGTAGTGGCAAGTGCGATGACAGCAAAATAAACCAGCATCATACGCAGCGCCAGCCGTAGGCTGGGCATGTGAACTCTCCCGCTCGGCCCCGGTGACAAACCTTCCAATGCAGGCCCGCCCTGTCAATAAAAAAGCCCGGATGAACAGATCATCCGGGCTTTTGAAAATCGTGTCATGGGCGTTTTAGTGCAAACGCTCGCCGACGGTTGCAATGGATTCGTCAATCAACGCACCGGCCGATTTCGCATCCATCTGCTTGGCCATCACGTCTTTGGCAGCACCAACAGCAACTGTGATCGCCTGATCACGCACCTCTTTCACAGCAGAGGCTTGCGCGCTGGTAATCTGCTCTTCCGCAGCAGCCAGACGGCGTGTGATTGATGCAGCAATATCATCCTTGGCGGCAGCGGCGGCATTTGTCGCCTCTTCCTTAGCAGATGCAACGATACGGGCGGCCTGCTCTTGGACTTCTTTTTGCTTGCGCTCGTAAGAGGCCAGCAAAGACTGCGCCTCTTCGCGCAGCGCCTTGGCTTCGTCCAGCTCAGACCGGATGCTCTCGGCACGTTTGTCAAGCAAGCCACCAACTTGGCTGGGCACCTTAAAGTAAATCAGGATGCCAACGAAGATGATGAAGGCGATCCAGACGACAAAGTCAGTATTGCCCAGCGAAAAGAAAGGTTTGTCGCCAGCTGCGAATGCAGGGGAAGCAGCCAGGGCAATGAGCGCTGTAAGTGTCAGTCTCATGGTCTAGCCTTTCATCCGTGCATTCACCGCAGCGGTGATGGTTTTCGCATCTGCCGTACCGCCCATCGACGCCACCAGTGCTTTGGCGGTGTCCTTGGCGACGGCTGTCACGCTTTTCACAGCACCATCGCGAATTTCGGCAATCGCCGCTTCGCTTTCGGCTGTCTTGGCGGCAATCTCGGCGTCGGCCTTCTGCAGCTCGACATCCAATTCCGCCTGAATTTCGGCTTTCGCTTCAGCGACGATCTTGGCCGCTTCGGCGCGCGCATCCACCAGGGCCTTTTCATAGGCAGCTTCGGCTTCTGTCGCTTTGTTCTTCAGCTCTTCGGCTGCGGCCAGATCATTCGTGATCGTACCAGACCGTTCCGCAAGCACAGCCCCAATGCGCGGCAATGCAATACGTGTCATCACGAAAAAGATCGCGACAAGCGTGACCACCAGCCAGAAAACCTGGTTGGACATCCAATCCGCACAAAGTTGCGGCATCCCAAGGGCGCTGCCCCCGGCGTCGACGCATGCTCCTGCGGCTTCTGTTGTTTCTGTTGCCATGATGGCCCCCGAATACCTTGAAAGTTTACCGGCTGGCACATGCAGCGCCAACCGGCCGTAAGGATATGGGTGTTGATGCTTAGATGAACATCAGCAGCAGAGCGACGAGGAACGAGAAGATCCCCAGAGCTTCTGCAAATGCCAGACCGATGAACAGGTTGGCAGTCTGCGACGCAGCAGCAGATGGGTTGCGCAGTGCCCCTGCCAGGTAGTTGCCAGCCACGTTGCCGACACCGATAGCAGCCAGACCAGAACCGATAGCAGCCAGACCAGCGCCGAGTGTTGCGATATCACCTTCCATGAGAAATCTCCTTACGATTGGAAGTTACGAAGATTGGGATTTGCCCCAACCAAACCTTTAGTGAGCGGGGTGCAATGCATCTTTCAGATAGACGCACAACAAGATGGTAAAGACGTAGGCCTGGATACCGGCAACCAGCACCTCAAGACCGTAGATTGCGACGATGCCCAAGATGGCAAATGGGCTGACCAACGCGACCTGCGCAAAGCCTGCAAAAACCTTCAGAACAACGTGGCCTGCGGTAATGTTACCGGCCAAACGGATCGAATGGCTGACGGGGCGCACGAAGTAAGAGATCAACTCGATAATGGCAATGACCGGCCGCAAGAATGCTGGTGCGTCCTTCATCCAGAACAGACCCAGAAACGCGGTGCCATGTAGGACAAAGCCCAGAACGGTGATCGCGATGAAGACACCAAAACCAAGCACCGCTGTTACGGCAATCATTGATGTCGCCGAATAGGATTGCGGGATCAAGGCCAAGTAATTGGCGAACAAGATGAACAGGAACAGCGTCATGATGTATGGGAAAAACTTGACCCCATCTTTGCCTGCAACATCTTCAACCATCTTGTAAACAAAACCGTAGATCAGCTCACCAATGGATTGGATGCGCGTGGGGACGACAGCGCGGCCCCGGCTGCCCAGCACAAAGACACCAACGATCGCCAGCAGCGCTACGGCCATCCACAGCGTTACGTTCGTGACCGTGTACCAGTGCACTGCGCCATCGCCGAAAAGCGGCTTGACGATAAACTGGTCCAGCGGATGAAATACCAGACCACCTTCGGAATGTGCGTCAGTTTCAGTCGCCACGTGCGTCACCCTCGTCTTCACTGGCTGCGGCCAGTTGTTTTTCCTGCACTTCCTTGGCCGACCGCACCATGGTGAGAACACCCGCCGCGAGGCCCAAGAATATGAAAAGCACCATCAAGAAAGGCTGGGTTCCAAAAACGGTATCCAGCCCGTATCCGATGCCAAATCCGATCCCAAGACCGGAAACAAGCTCTATCACCATTCGCCAGGCAAGCTGCGCTTGCGAATAATGTTCCTCCGAATGGCTTTTGTCGTCAGCCGGTGCTTTGAGCGCCGCGATTTTTGCTTCAAGCGCCTTGAGGCGGTCAGCATCTTGCGGGTCGGACATCGGTTTTCAGCCCCTCGGAAGGTTAAAGGTTGTCTAGGTGCGCCCCCGATCAGAGTCAAGCAACAGAGTCGCCCGTATAAGTATTTGATTTATCGGAATAATAAACTCTATCGGTGACCCTGCCTGACCCGCAGACAGCGTCCAATAGGGGCTTTGGGATATTCAACTTAGCGGTTGACTATCCCAAATCTGACCGCAGCCCGGCGCTTTGATCCAGCAACCAATCGCGAAAAAGCCGCACCGCGCTGCGCCGCGTCACCCCTTCGCCCAGCACAAAGTGATAACTGCCCATCCGAAACCCAATGTCAGAGCATTGCACCAATCGTCCGGCGGCAACATCATCTGCGGTCACCTCACTTGAGACAAGCAGCACAGCATGTCCGGCTAATGCGGCCTCATAGGCCATGGCGACGGGCATCCGCCATGCGCCGTCCGCCGTTTCAGGCAATGGCAATCCCGCCAACGCGGCCCAATGTTGCCATGTATCTTCGCGCCTGTCCCGCAGGCGCGGCAATTTCAGCAATGCCTCGGCCGATATTGCCTCTGGCACCAAAGATGGCGCCGCAAAGGGATATAGTGGCTGATTACTGATCATCGGTCCGCTTTGGGCTGCAGGGCCGGCATGGAGGAAGCGGATCGCAAGATCAGCCTCATATCTATCGATATCCGCAAGGGCGTTACTGCCCTTCAGGCGTAGTTCAACGTCAGGAAAACGCGTGTAAAAATCGCTCAAGCGGGGGATCAACCATTTGGCGGCGAAAAGAGGCTCGGCATCCACGGTGACCTGCCCGGCGGGCTGCGGGTCGAACATTTCAGACGCCTCCGCGATCCGATCAAAGGCGGGGGTGAGCGTGGCCAGATAACGCGCGCCTGCTTGGGTCAATTCGACCCCGCGCGGCAGATCGCGGAAAAGCTGCGCGCCCAATCGGTCTTCGAGCCCGCGCACATGACGGCTGACAGCCGAGTGACTGACACCCAGCTCATCGGCTGCGCGGCTAAAGCTTTGATGGCGCCCTGCGGCCTCAAAGGCCCGCAAAGCGTTCAGTGGAGGAAGGGAACGCACCATCGATAAAACGTGCCTTTTTTGCACATGTTATGTCAAGAAATTCACTTTGATGTTTCAAACCTGATGCCGCATCCTTGAGGCACAAAACATCAATCATGTCAGGAACGACCATGAAAATAATGACCACACGCGTGGGCAAACGGGATCGCTTTGCCAAATTTCCAACCCGGTTTAACGCGGGATTCTCAAAGCAAATCAGTGACCATCAGGCACGGGATATTGGCCTGTCCGTCGCAGAATTAGCCCGGCTGCGCTTTGTCTGGCCCTCTGAAAGCGCAGATCACCCATTGTTATGAAAGGCTGGCCTGCACCTGCCTGGACTGTTAGCAGTGCAGGTCATGGGCCAACCGCTTGATATCATTTTCGCAGCTCTTGCAGATCCGACCCGCCGGGCGATTCTGTCGATGCTTCTTGAAGATGACATGGCGGTAACGGATGTGGCTGAACCCTTTGATATGTCACTTGCCGCGATCTCTAAACATTTGGGCGTTTTGACTGCAGCCGGACTGATTTCGCAGGAAAAACGCGGCCGTGTGAAGTGGTGCAAGCTGGAACCAGATGCGCTGCGTGAGGCGTCAGTTTGGATGCAGGGCTTTGGCCAGATGGAAGCCTTGGATCTGGATGCGTTTGAGGCGTTTTTGGCCAAAGAGCTGGATTGACGGCTGCAAGATACCGTACAGAATGCGTACATACGCCGTATGTACAGCCCCGCCCCACCCAGAGACATTCCTATCTTTTAGGTATGTTATCCTTTTTTCGTTCTTCTATATAAACCCTACATAAGAAAGACGGGTTTGCAGCGAAGATGGCGTTTGTCGACGTAATTGATGACTACACACAAGGCGCCACCGGCACGTTGACCGATGGCGACGGGCAGAGCGTTGGCTATACCGTCACTGACGGTGCGCAGACCATCAATCAGGCCTTTCACGGAGACAATTCCGCCAAGATCGGCGCGCAGGGCCAAGACACGGTTCTGGTCACGTTTGATCAACCTGTGATCGGCGCATCCGTGACTTTTCAGGGCAGCGATGTTGATGAGTTTTACAACGTCATCATTGACGGTGTGGTCGTCGATCTGGCCGATATGATTGCAAGCGGCGATGCGTCTTTTGCAAATGTCGGCACCACATCCACCCACACGATCAATCCCGATGGTACAATTTCCGGCGGCCAGTTCCGGGACGGCAGTGTCGGGCAGATCGTGTTCAATATTCCGATCACCTCGCTTGGTGCTGTCGGTTCAAGCGGTCAATCCCCCGGTAATTTCGACGGTGTCGAAATCGGGCTGGATGATACCGTCTTTGACATCGTTTGTTTCGCAGGTGGCACATTGATCCTGACGCCATCGGGCCCGCAACCGGTTGAGGCCCTGCGTGAGGGTGATCTGATCTGCACCCGCGATGGGACGGACAAACCAATTCGCTGGCTTGGATCAAGGCGATTTTCGGCCGGAACCCTTGGCTGTCAGCCCCATCTTTATCCAGTGCGGATCACCGCAGGGGCTTTGGGCCACGGGCTGCCAGAGCGTGACCTTTTGGTGTCCCGCCAGCATCGTGTGCTGGTCTCATCAAAGGTGGCGGCGCGTATGTTCGGTGAAACGGATGTCTTGATCGCGGCAATCAAGCTGACCGCGCTGCCCGGCATCTATATCGATGAAGAGGTCGATAGCATCACCTATTTTCACATCTTGCTGGATGATCACGAGGTGCTGTTTGCGGAAGGCACCCCAACCGAGAGCCTGTTTGCCGGGCCAGAAGGGTTGAAAAGTCTGCCTGCTGCCGCGCGTGCGGAGCTGTTTGCGATTTTTCCGCAATTGGCCGATCAGGCGCTGACAAGGCCCCATGCCTGTCTGATCCCATCGGGCAAAATGCAAAGGCAGTTGGTGGACCGGCATCTCCGCAATAACAAACCGTTGCTTGAGCTTTTCACCGGATAACGCTGCCCGCTCTTTCCCGTTAAATTAAGAAAAGCATCACCCACCCTGCAGGGACGTGACAGGGTGGGTGATTACATTCTGCCAATCATTGCCGCGGCATGATCGCCCGATGCAGCACAAGAGCAATTCGATTTACACTTGAATCACAATTCGCTGTCTCTCCCTGACGGTCGAATGCGATTTGTGATGCATGAAGTTTCAAGTTAAAATCGAAACGCTGGAGAGAGGTCCTGCATCCCGGCGACACGGCTATGACAGAATGCACTGAAAACCGATTATATTGTTATTCGGTTTCAGTATCTGGGCGCGCGCCGCCGGGGCGGCGCTGATCATCAGCGTTCAGCACGCCGTCATCGTTCCGGTCTGCCCGCTCAACGAGATTTGCGAAATTTTCGCCAAACTCATCCACGGTTACCAAGCCATCACCATCATCATCATGGGATTGGAACCGGTCGACCATGCGTTCGCGCATCGCATTCAGCCACAGCGCTTCGTATTCCGAAAGGCTCAGCTGCCCGTCTTGATCGGCGTCAAACTCAGCGAGCCGTGCCGCGCGGACGGCGTCCACCTCTTCTTGTGTGATATCGCCATCGGCGTTGGTGTCATACAGCTCAAGGAATTCGGCCAGGCGCTGTCTGTCACGGCGTTGGCCGTGACCTTGTTCGCTTTGACCGCGCCGATCTTCGCGTGCGCCCTGGTCATCTGCGGATTGCGCCATCACTGGCAATGCGACGGAAAGGGCCAGTACAGTTGCGATTGCGCCGGCGATTGCTGTTGTTGTTCTTTGCATTTTCATGCTCCTGTATTGATCTGGCTTCCATTGCGAAACCTGCACCTTCAACGCAGCCTTCGCATGTTTCCGTCGCAACAGTTTTGTGATTACCCCGTGAACGGGTGTTCGTCCTTCAGCAAAAGCAGCAAAGCAATGATTGTCAGCCCAACCCCGAGCAGTACTGCAGGTGCTGGCGTCCCGCCCCCCAGGGCGGTCCCCCAAGCGATCACCCAGCTGGGCGTCAGATAGGTATAGGCCATCACCTTTGAGCTGGGCAGCCGCAGCGTGGCAAATTGCAGCAAGGTAAATGTCGCGGCGCTAGCGAAAACGGCCGTATAGCCGATCGTCACCCAGACGATCCCTGGCAAGGATGCCCAATCCGTTTCCCGCAAATCCCCCCAGCCCAGCACCGTCAGGATCATCGCCCCGGCCAGCAGGGTGCAGAATGTATAGACGATTGCGGGCTCACCCCTGTGCAATTTGCGCACCATTGGCGTGTAGACTGCATGGCTGATGCAGCCGCAGAAATAGATCAGCTCGCCCCGTCCGATTTCAAACCGCAGCAGCGCGTCGAAATCTGCCTCAAAGATCACCCATAGCGCCCCGATAGCCCCGACCCCCAGCGCCAGCGCCATTCGCCGGGTCAGCACCTGCCGCAACAGCAACCATCCAAAGAGCGCTGTCAGCACCGGCGTCAGCGTAAAGACTGCTGCAGCGCTGACCGCCGGGGCCGTTTTCAGCCCTTCGAACATCAATACAAAATAGGTTGTGAAGAACCCCGCCAGCACAACATAACGCCATGGCGCCGCCAAGGCCTGCCGCTGCATCCCCGTTGTCGCCAGAACCGTCGCCCCGATCACCCCCGCCGCGATCCAGAACCGTACCGCGTTCAATGCCATCGGGCTAATGTCATTGGCCGACAGCACCCCAAGCGCAAATGATCCCGCCACCAGAAGTGAAAAAGCCAGCATCGCCAGATGCCCTGCATAAGCTGGTTTCATCTGCCGGGTATGTCTTTCATATGTGCCTTCAAGAAGGTCAGGAATGCCTGTACTTTGGTGGTCCGGTGCAAATCCACATGTGTCACCAGCCAGAGCGGCGCAGACCATTCATCTTGGCTTGGCAATACTTCGGTCAGCTCTGGCCGCTCTAGTTCCTGAGTGACGACAAAGCCAAGCCCTGCCCCGGCCAAAATGGCATCCAGCATGTTCCGGTTATCCGTCGCCCGATAAGTCAGCCGCGCCTCGGGCACCCTTTCCCGAAGCCAGATCCCGAAAGGCGCCCGCGATTTTTCATTGTCGAAGACAACAAAGGAATGATTGGGCAGGTCCTCTTCCGATTGGGGCAATCCGTGCCGGGCGATGTAAGCCTCTGACCCTACCAGCGAAAACCGCTGTGACATGAATGGCTGCACCACATTGTCCGGCTCTTCGGGCATCGACCCTGCCCGGATCGCCACATGCGCCTCGCCGTATTCCAGCCGGAACACCCGATCCCCCGTCCGGTATCTGATCGTGATTTCAGGATGTTCCACCTGAAATGCCACCATCACAGGCGTCAGCGCCGAGGACAGCATATCAAGCGAGGTGATCACCAGATCCCCCGAGACCCCTTCCCCCTGCCCCCGGATCCGTCCGGCCAGCTGCGTGAATTGATCGTCAGTGGCTTTGGCCACTTGCAACAGGTCCTGCCCCGCTTCGGTTGCCGTATATCCCCGCGGATGCCGCTGAAACAGTTTCACCCCCAACCGCTGCTCGAGCGCATCGATATGCCGGATCACCGTGGCGTGGTGCACGCCCAGCGCCTCAGCCGCCCCGCTAACGGTTCCTCTGCTGGCCACCTGATAGGCCGTCCGTATTTCGTCCCAGTTGTCCATGCCAAACCTGTGCGCGTGCAAACATAACATGTGGAAAGTCCGGCATTTCGTTCAAAAATGCAATGCCTAGATTACCCCTACATGCATATTGCAGGAGAAAAGCAATGACCGGAACTGTCCTTCATATCGACGCATCAGGCACCCTGAGCGGGTCAACCACGCGTGCGGCAACCGCCAAACTGGTTGCAAATCTCGCCCCGGAGCGCGTCATCCGCCGTGATTTAGCTGCAACCCCTTTGCCGCAGATTGACGGCACTTGGATCGCATCCCGTTTGGTTCCAGCCGACGCCCGAACCGATGCCGATCATGTTTCGCTGGCCTTGTCCGACACGTTAATTGCCGAGCTGCAAGCCGCCGACACGATCGTGATCGGTTTGCCGGTCTATAATTTTGGCATGCCGGCCGCGCTGAAAGCATGGGTCGACCTGGTCGCCCGCCCAAAGGTCACATTCCATTATACATCCGACGGCCCGGTCGGATTGCTCACGGGCAAGCGCGCCATTATCGCAACCGCCTCGGGCGGAACTGAGATCGGCGGCCCCTTGGATTTCGCAACGCCCCATCTGCGCCAAGTGCTCGGCTTTTTGGGCATTGCAGAGATCGATATAAAGCACGCCAATGAGGTCGAACCGATACGAATGTCAGTCACGGGACAATCACGTGCGGTACTGTCTTGAAAATCATCCAGAACACGCCCGATCTTTTGATCGCCGAGGCAAAACCACACCCATGGATACTGCTTTTGCAACTGTCGCGACCTGCGCGATTGGCGGTCTTGTCATGGGGGTCGTCACAAATAATGCTAAGATGGCGATGGCCTCACTTATTGCCGGTGGTCTTATCGCCTTTGCGACCGGGCTCATTTCCTTTCATGCTGTGCGCGTCATACTGGACCGTGGCTTGGGAACCGTGACGGTGACCCAAACCTACTTTCGCAAAACGGATCAAATCAGCCATCAGCTGACCGACATGATTGAGGCAAATATCTGGAAGGACCTGAGCCTGATTCTCGCTTACAAAGGCGTTCGTCCACCACCAAACCTCGCGCTGATATTTGCCACAGCCGATCCTCCCGATATTCATATCCTACCAAGCTGGCGCACCGGCGAGAGCGCCATTGTCGCCGTGGCCAATTCCATCAACGCCTGGCTATCCATGGATGTTGACTCACAGCCTCCGCAGGCATAAACGCCTTTCCAACACCCGGATAGCACCAGCTTTCCGGTCCCCGCTCTTTAGGGGATCGCCCTCCGTCAGCGCGTCGCGCCCACGGGGGCGCTACTGCTTTATCGCATCGCTTCCTATATGAAGCGGGCAACTGAAACGAAACGAGGGCCATGGCCGATGTTTGAAAATCTATCCGACCGCCTCTCCGGCGTCTTTGACAAGCTGACCAAACAGGGTGCGCTGTCCGAGGATGATGTGAAAACCGCTCTGCGCGAGGTACGCGTCGCTCTGCTCGAAGCGGACGTTTCGCTGCCCGTCGCCCGCGACTTCGTGAAGGCCGTGCAGGAAAAGGCTACAGGTCAGGCTGTCACCAAATCGATCACCCCCGGTCAGCAGGTCGTCAAGATCGTCCATGATGAGCTGCAACATATCCTGACCGGCGACGAAGATCCTGGCGCACTGAAAATCGACAACCCACCTGCCCCGATCCTGATGGTCGGCCTGCAAGGTTCGGGTAAAACCACGACAACCGCCAAGCTGGCCAAACGGCTAAAGGATCGTGAGGGCAAGCGCGTGCTGATGGCCTCGCTCGACACCAACCGCCCTGCCGCGATGGAGCAGCTGGCGATCCTGGGCGGGCAGATCGGCGTCGATACGCTGCCGATTGTCCCAGGCGAAACACCGGTCCAAATCGCCAAACGCGCCAAGACCCAGGCCAGCCTTGGCGGCTATGACGTCTATATGCTGGACACTGCAGGCCGGCTGCATATCGATCAGGAACTGATCGCGCAGGCCGCCGAGGTGCGCGATGTGGCCAACCCGCGTGAAACCTTGCTGGTGGTCGATGGCCTGACCGGGCAGGACGCGGTGAACGTGGCCCAGGAATTTGACGACAAGATCGGCGTGAGCGGCGTTGTCCTGACCCGGATGGATGGTGACGGTCGCGGCGGTGCGGCTCTGTCGATGCGGGCCATCACGGGCAAGCCGATCCGCTTTGTGGGCTTGGGCGAAAAGCTCGACGCCATTGAGACCTTCGAGCCAGACCGGATCGCGGGCCGCATCCTTGGGATGGGCGATATCGTCGCCCTGGTTGAAAAGGCCCAAGAGACGATCGAGGCGGAACAGGCCGAAAAGATGATGAAGCGGTTCCAGAAGGGCCGGTTCAACATGAACGACCTGAAAATGCAGCTGGAACAGATGATGAAGATGGGCGGCATGGAAGGCATGATGGGCATGCTGCCCGGGGCTGCCAAAATGGCCAAACAGATGGATCAGGCTGGCTTTGATGACAGCATTCTCAAACGCCAGATCGCCCTGATCAACTCCATGACCAAGAAAGAGCGCGCGAACCCCGATCTACTGGCCGCATCCCGCAAAAAACGCATCGCCAAGGGTGCCGGTCTGGAAGTGTCCGAGCTGAATAAGCTGGTCAAGCAGCACAAGCAGATGGCCGGCATGATGAAAAAGATGGGCAAAGGCGGGATGCTTAAGCAGGCCATGAAGGGCATGATGGGCAAAGGCGGGATGCCCGATATGAATGACCCCAAAGCCATGGAAGAGGCTGCCAAAGCCCTGCAAGGCAAAATGCCCGCGGGGATGCCAGGCCTCGGCGGCGGCGGCATGCAATTGCCTCCAGGTCTGTCCGGTTTCGGCAAGAAAAAATGACTTCTTATTTCCCAAAATACTCCTCCCGGAGGGTCCAAGGGTGACACCCGCCCCGACCCTCACCACAGCACGCCTTGTGCTGCGCGGCCCGCAGAAAAGCGATATGGCCGCCTTTACCGCGTGGGTAACCCGGTCTGACCGGATGGAGGCTGTGGGCGGCAAAGGGTCGGAGCGCGACGCATGGCGCGGCTTTCTGGCAGGGATCGGCCACTGGCAGTGGCATGGCTACGGGTTCTTTACGGTGACAGAACGCGCCACGGGCGTCGCGGCTGGCCGGGTCGGCATCATCAACCATATTGAATGGCCCCAGCCTGAGCTGGCCTGGCATATGTTCGACGGGTTTGAAGGCAAATCCTACGCTTTTGAAGCGGCTTGTGCCGTACGGGAATGGGCCGGGCGCACATTGGGGCTTGAGCCTTTGATCTCGCTCATCGCGCCAGAGAACTTCCGGTCGATCCGTCTGGCCTCGCGTCTTGGGGCCATGGAAGAACGCCGCGATGTGGTCGACGGCGAAAAGGTAATCTTTTTCCGGCATTTGCCTTACAACGACAAACGCGCCATGGCCCAAGCCGCCGAGGCCATCGCATGATCCCGACATTGCACACAGAGCGCCTGACCCTGCGTGCGCCACGGCCGGACGACTTTGAGGCCTATGCCGCCTTTCGCGGATCGGAACGCGCCAAGATGTTGGGCGGGCCTTTCAGCCGGGCGCAGGCCTTTGCGCAATTGGCCGAGATCATCGGGCATTGGACATTGCGCGGCTTTGGGCGCTGGATGGTGGCCGACCGCCAGACCGATGAACCTTTGGGAATTGTAGGGTTGCTCTATCCCGAAGGCTGGCCCGAGCCCGAGATTGCATGGTCCGTCTTTGAAGCAGCCGAAGGGCGCGGCATCGCCTATGAGGCCGCCCTTGCGGCCCGCAGCTATGCCTATGGCACGCTGGGCTGGACCACGGCCGTCAGCCTTGTGGACCCTGCAAACACCCGATCTGTCGCGTTGGCCAGACGGATGGGCTGCGTAGATGGCGAAACCTATGAACATGCAACCCATGGGTTGATGCATATCTGGCGGCACCCGATCCCAGAGGTTCTCGCATGATCCCGACATTGCACACCGAACGGCTGACGTTGCGTCCCTATGCGCGGGCCGATTTTGACACCTACGCGGCGTTTATGGCCGGCGCCCGCTCTGTCACGATGGGTGGGCCCAAGACCCGCGATGAAGCATGGACCTGGTTTACCAATGATACTGCCAGCTGGCCGCTTTACGGGTTTGGCACTTTGGCCGTGGAATTGGATGGCGCCATGATCGGCGGTGTGGGCTTGGTGCACCCTCCTGATTTCCCCGAACCTGAATGCGGTTGGTTTATCTTTGACGGGTTCGAAAATCGCGGCATCGCCACAGAAGCCGCGCGCGCCATACTTGATCACACCTTCGCCACGACTGATCTGGACAGTGCTGTCAGCTATATCTGGGATCAAAACCCGGCCTCGATCAAGGTCGCGCAAAAGCTGGGTGCGGTGCATGATCCGGACGCGCGCACCCCGCCGTATCCGAGCACTTTGGTCTATCGGCATACCCGAGGTGCCGCATGAAACCTTGGCTGACACCCCCGACAGGCTTCGCAGCGGCACTGACCGCGCAGCTGCAAGCGACGGTTCCGGTACTGGAAACCGAGCGGTTGCGCCTGCGCGCGCCCCGGATCGACGAGTTTGACGCCTATTGCACGATCTTCCATTCCGAGCGTTGGCCCCATGAAGGCGGCAGCGATCTGGATGCCTGGCTCGATTATAACCAGATGATCGCCAGCTGGCTTTTGCGCGGCATCGGGCTGTTTTCGATTGAAGCCAAGGCGGATGGCACCCATCTGGGCTTTGCCGCCATTGATCACGAGTGGGGCGATCCAGAGGTTGAGATTGGCTGGATGCTGAACGATCATGCTGAAGGCCAGGGCGTCGCAACCGAGGCAGGCCAAGCCCTGCTGGATTTTGCCCGCAGCCAAGGGCGCAGCAGCGTCGTCAGCTATGTGGATGCAGGTCATCCGCGGTCAGCAGCGGTTTCCACCCGGCTGGGCGGGCAGCGCGATGCTGCTGCCGAGGCGGCCCTGAGCGATACAGCTTTTGTTTTTCGACACGAACTAAAGGAGCAGGCAGATGGCTGATGATGTCACCCGCGCCGCAGAAATCCTCAAAGGGCATCGCGAAAGCATTGACCGGCTGGATGCGATCCTCGTCTATACTTTGGGCGAGCGCTTTAAACACACGCAGGCCGTCGGCGCACTCAAAGCCGAACACGATTTGCCCCCATCCGACCCCGCGCGCGAAGAAAAGCAGATCGCGCGGCTTACTGATCTTGCAAACCGGGCCGATCTTGACCCGGAATTTGCCAAGAAATTTCTGAATTTCATCATTCAGGAAGTCATCCAACACCACAAACAACACCAATCGTAGGGTGGGTGAAACCCACGCTAACACCACCATCTTTAAGGAGAAAATCTGATGGCTATGAAAATCCGTTTGGCCCGTGGCGGCTCAAAGAAACGTCCATTTTACGCGATTGTGGCGGCCGACAGCCGCATGCCGCGCGATGGCCGCTTCATCGAAAAGCTGGGCACATATAACCCCATGCTGCCCAAAGACAGCGAAGAGCGCGTGAAAATGAACATGGAGCGCGTGAAATACTGGCTCAGCGAAGGCGCACAGCCAACAGACCGTGTCAGCCGCATGCTGGAAGCTGCCGGCGAGTTGCCCAAGAAAGAGCGCAACAACCCCAAGAAGGGCACCCCAGGCAAGGCCGCGCAGGCCCGCGCTGAGGAAAAGGCTGAAAAGGCAAAAGCTGCTGAAGAAGCTGCCAACGCCCCGGCCGAAGAAGCCCCAGCAGAAGAAGCCGCGGCTGAAGAATAAGCCAACGCATATGGCCCGGGGGTTCTTCCCCGGGCCATCGCCCCTCGTTTCGGGAAGGCTCATGTTTCGTTTAATCCGTACCATCATTCTGGTCATGTTCGCCTTTGTGGCTGGCATCCTGTTTGAACGGTCGAAAGCAGAAGAGAATTGCCGTAACGTGGGTGGTCTTTGGATCTACGATATTTGCATCGGGATGGAGTAATGGCAGAACGCGTACAGGTTGGATCGTTAGGCGGCGCCTTTGGCGTGCATGGCGAGGTGCGTCTGAAGTCCTTTTGCGCCGACCCCGCAGCAATCGCCGATTATACACCGCTTTATACCGAAGACGGCAAAAGCTTTGCCCAGATCGTGCTGACCGGCCAGCTGAAGGGCGGCTTTACCGCCCGTGTTGATGGGATCGTCACCAAAGAAGAGGCCGATGCGCTGCGCAACGTCGCCCTTTACGCCGACCGGGATGCGATGCCAACGCTGCCCGATGATGAATACTATTACGCCGATCTGATTGGCTTGACGGTGCTGGACACAGGCGGCGTGCAGCTTGGGACCGTCAAAAACGTCATGGACCACGGCGCCGGTGATCTACTTGAGATTTTACCTGTTGGCCAATCGGAAACGGTCCTGCTGCCGTTTACTAAGGCGATTGTACCTACTGTAGATCTGGCCACAAAACGGATAATCGCGGCCCCCCCAGAGGGGCTTTTCGCCTAAAGCTGCGGGCAGCTGCTACCAGCGTGGTGCAGGTGGGCCGGGCATGCTAGCCTAAGACTGCCCGTAACGAGATCCGAACCAATGCTGCATCACGTGGAAATCTACGTCTCTGACTTGGCACTGTCGCGCGCCTTTTGGACGCCGCTATTGGCACATGTCGGCTATCTGGAAACCGATCATTGGGAAAACGGGTTCACCCTGAAAGCGGCACAAGAGACCTATCTGACCTTCGTACACGTTGAAGATCGGCACGCAGACCGACCTTATCATCGCTGCGCGGTTGGCCTAAACCATCTGGCTTTTACGGTGCCTGACCGTGCGGGTGTCGACACGCTGCATCAATTTTGCGTCGAACAGAACATTTCCCGCCTTTATGAGGATCGCTACCCTTTTGCAAATGGCGGGTCGGACTATTACGCGCTTTTCATCGAAGACCCGGATCGGATCAAGGTAGAGTTCGTCGCCAAGGGCTGATGGTTTCCATGTGCCTCCGAATAATCTAGATGAAGGCCATGAGTAAAAAGACCCCCAAATCCGCTGGCCGTATTGCTGTTCGCCCGACCTTGAAACCTCGTGAGTTGATGACGGATGTCCCTGCACTCGCCAAGGCTTGGACGGCGCAGCTGATCACCCTTTTTCCGCAGGCTTTCCCCGGCGTTCTGGGCGAAAGCCTGACGGGCAAAGCATTGCAAGACGGGCTTTGGCGCCTTGAGACTTATCATCTGCGCGACTACGGCATTGGCAAGCATCGCAATGTGGATGACACTCCGGCCGGTGGCGGCGCGGGGATGGTTCTGCGGGCCGATGTGCTGGAAAAAGCCATCACCGATGCCCGCCGTGCTGCCAAGGGCGTGATGCCTTTGGTCTATTTGTCCCCCCGTGGTCGCCGCTTTGATCAGGCCATGGCCCGCGATTGGGCCCGCCAGGACGGCGTCACACTGCTTTGCGGCCGCTTTGAGGGCGTGGATGAGCGTGTGCTGGAACATTTCGGCATTCAAGAAGTCAGCCTGGGCGACTTTGTCATGACAGGGGGCGAGATCGCAGCCCAAGCCATGATCGATGCAACCGTCCGCCTGTTGCCCGGTGTATTGGGCAATGCCGAAAGCGCTGTTGATGAAAGCCATTCGGGCGGTCTGCTGGAGCATCCGCAATACACCAAGCCAGCTGAATGGCGCGGACGGCCTGTGCCGGATGTGCTGTTATCAGGCAATCATGCCAAGATTGCCCAATGGCGCAAAGACCAAAGCGAAGAGATCACAAAGACCCGGCGGCCCGATTTGTGGGACGCACATAAAGTCAAAACAAAGTCCTGACAGCCCTGCCTCTTTCGTGCCCTAAATCCGCCATTTGCGCAGATTAATCTCAAAACTGTTATGTTTTTTACGAGTAAAATGAAGGTACTGAGTGATGAAAAAGGGCACGATCCTTGCGGCCGTTTTAGGCCTCCCGACTGTTTTTGGTGCAACAACAACCCCCACAATCGCAACCGCCGAGTTTATTGACCCTGCCCTTTATGATGGCGGGAAAGCGCGTGTGAACCGCTCGGCCAGCTTGCGTGCGCTTAGCGAATCCGTGGCGGCTGCCAGCTGCCGGTTCCACGGAGGTATCGACACAGATAACGCCAAGCAGCATTTGGCCGCTGACATGGACCGGTTCAATGTGATCCTCGCAGGTCTTGAACATGGCAACCCGGCGCTTGGTATTCCCACCACCGAAACCCGCGGCCGTACCCTAGCGACCATCCAGGAAACGATCGGCGCCTGGACCCCAATCGCCGCATCCGCCGCACGCCTTGTATCGGATCGCGGCACTGAGACAGACGCAGCCGCAATCGCAGACGGTCGCGCGGCCCTGTTCGAGCAAACCGTGGTATTGGCCGCCGAGATTTCGGGGCAATATTCCAATCCGCAGGAATTGCTGCAAAGTGATGCTACCATTTTGAACTTTGCTGGCCGCCAACGCGCTTTGGCACACCGGATGTCCCGGGCCATATGCCAATTGGCTACAGGCACAGGTGGTCCCGAAACCCTTGCCGATCTGGAAACCGCCGCTGACCTATTTGAGCGTACATTGGTTGCCTTGCGCAGCGGCATGCCCGAAGCCGGGATCAATCCGCCCCCGACGGATGCTGTTGCCGATAGTTTGGATCAGACCTTAGCCCTGTGGCAGGAAGAGCGCGGCTTTCTTGATGCTTTCCTTGCCGGTCAAACCCCCGGCTCTGATGACGTGATCGCCGTGACAGATCTGGCGCATGACATTGTCGTTAGCATGAACAATACGATCACCCTGTATTTGATCGCGACCCCTGGCAAACAGGGCACCTATCGCGTGCCGCTGGAAGCCTATGCCAAGGGTGAACTGGCAAACTGGCTGACCGATCCGGCCTTGATCGCCGCCATCAACGCACAAAATGTTCGCCATGCGGATCTGTCCGACGACGAGGTGATCGCCCTTGATCAAGAATGGCGCGCCGAGGCCGGTGCAGATGGCGGCCCGCTGATCAGCGGCCTATTGGAACATCCTGTGTCAGAGTGGTTGCGGTCTCAGCAGACCGGGACGGCCGGCTTTGTGACCGAGGTTTTTGTGATGGACAACAAGGGGCTGAATGTCGCCCAAAGCGTTGAGACATCCGATTACTGGCAAGGTGATGAGGCTAAATGGCAAGAGACTTATCTGGTCGGCGCCGAGGCGCTGCATGTCGGGGATGTCGAATTTGACGACAGCACCGGTTTTTATCAATCCCAAGCCTCACTGCCGATTGTCGATCCGGCCACTGGCGCCGTCATCGGGGCCATCACATTTGGGATCAACGTCCAGAACCTGATGTAATCTTGCAAGGCGTGGCGGCGCGGCAGAAATGCACGCCGCCATGCATATCGCCTGCCCAATAGCTCTTGATCACAGGTCCCGCGCGTCCTATACGCAGCCATCCCCGGTCAGCCTGCTGATTCCGGGTATTGGTTTATGGAACCACCTGGATATTGAGCAGGTCTGCGTTGACCTTTCCTCACCAGACAGGCCGGACAGCCACAAGAAACAATGATGACGCATCTCTGGCGGGCGCATAAGCGGACCCGGTAACGACACAGAGCTCTGAGCCACGCAAAAACCATTGCGGATAACCGCAAGCATATCAAAGGAGCGTGTCAGATGGACCTGATCGCACAACTCGAAGCGGAGCAAGTCGCTGCGCTGGGGAAAGATATCCCCGACTTTAAAGCGGGTGACACCATCCGCGTTGGTTACAAAGTGACCGAAGGCTCGCGTAGCCGGGTGCAGAACTATGAAGGCGTCTGCATCGCACGTAAGAACGGGAAGGGCATCGCTGGCTCATTCACCGTTCGCAAGATTTCCTTTGGTGAAGGCGTGGAGCGTGTGTTCCCCCTGCATTCCACCAATATCGACAGCATCACCGTTGTGCGCCGTGGCCGTGTCCGCCGCGCCAAGCTGTACTATCTGCGCTCGCGCCGTGGTAAATCCGCACGGATCGCAGAAGTTACCAACTACAAGGCCCCTAAGGGCGCTGAAGCGTAAGGATCGCCGTCATGAAAAAAGATATTCACCCAGATTATCACATCATCGACGTCAAAATGACCGATGGCACTGTGGTTCAGATGAAATCCACTTGGGGCAAAGAAGGCGACCAAATGGCGCTGGATATTGATCCATCCGTGCACCCTGCATGGACCGGTGGCGGCACACGCCTGATGGATGCGGGCGGCCGTGTTTCCAAGTTCAAAAACAAATACGCAGGTCTTGGTTTCTAAGACCGTGGATGGGATACAACCCATCGTGCAATTTAAAAACGCCGGTGCCCTCTGCGCCGGCGTTTTTTGTTGCGTTGCGAACTATGTCGTAGCTTCCCCCGAATTGGGTATCAGCTTTCCGCCGGTCGCGACCGGCGAACAACGCGACTTTACCATCGACGTCATGGATAAGTTGGACCTGACCCATATCCGCTTTGCCGAGAATTGGAACCGCCGGGGCATGGCGCCAGACTTCACCCCCCTGCGCCGCCGGATCGATGATCTGCGCGCAGCTGGCTTGTCGATCTTGTTGACTGTCCAAAGCGACGCGCCCGATGCCGCCTGCGCCAGGCGCAATGCCCATTCCTGTTTGATTACGGCGGATGCCCCGCTAGAGGCATATTTGACTGCATTGGTGGCCGCTGTCGGCAATGATATTGATGCGATCCAGTTTGGGAACGAATGGGATAACCAATTTGTCGGCTCTACCCAAGAGTTCCTTGCCTTGCACACCCGTTTTGCCGACACCATACGCCGTGAGGCCCCCGATCTGACGATTGTTCTTGGCGGCATCACTGGCCGGGCGGCATACGCCCATGCTTATTGCCAGAACGCGCAGAGCTTTACCCTGCCCGGTATCGACCTGACCGAGATCAAGCAGGGGTTTTGCGTAACCGATGCCGATCGCAATGCACGAACGATTGCAGAGGTCACCTATGTCTTGCAGAACGCCGATTATGATGTGGCTGATATCCATCTTTATGATGCCGATGGGCTTTGGCAAAGCGCTGTGGCTTGGTTTGCTGGCCTTACGGTGGGGCGGCCCGTGTGGGTGACCGAGTTCGGCGGCCCTTCGCCCGAGTTGGAGCCCGATGATCCTTATTATCAGGCCGCGCGTCTGGCAGCCTATTTGGCGGCGATCCGGCAACTTCCCATCGCACGCGCCTATTATTTCAAGTTGATCGATGACAATGGCTCTTACCACAGCCGGTCAGGACTTTTTGATCGTCGCGGAAGGGAAAAACCCGCCTTTTCTGTCTTTGAAGACGCCCTGTCAGAGTGGTAGGTTTCCGCATATCTTCAGGATAACCCTATGCATCACCCGCTAAGCCACTTGATCGATCAAATTGTCCAAGACGCCGAGAAACGCGGTGATCTTGATAATCTGCCAGGCGCAGGTAAACCCTTGCCACATCTGGACGATCCCCAAAATGCGGTTCTGAACCGCATGATGCAAGAGGCCGACGCCAAATCACCTGTGGTCATCTTGCGCCAGCAAATACTGGCCTCTCAGGCGCGATTGAAAACGCTGGTGGACGAAGATGCCCGCAAGGCAGAAATGACCTACCTGTCTGAACTTCAAACGAAACTGGCCATCGAGATGGACGCATTTCGTAAATATGGTTGATTGATCGGCGCGCTATTTTGATCCCATTTCTTTTTACATTGCTCGTCCTTTTTGGTGGTTTTACCGGTTTTCGGCTGATGCAAAAAAAGGCGTTGCACCGCCGGTTGCTGACAAGTCCGTTAACCGAAGAGCAGCGACGGATCGTTGCCGATCAGGTCCCTTTGACAAAGCAATTGCCGCCCCAGATTGCCCCTAAGCTGGAAGGGAAAATCAATCTGTTTTTGCACCAGACCGAGATCATCGGCTGCGCCGGATTGGAGGTGACAGAACCAATGCGTCTGTCTATTGCCGCACAGGCCTGTCTGTTGATTGCCAATTCCGACGCTTGGTACAAATCATTGCGCACCATTTTGGTCTATCCCGGCGCCTTCAAATCCCGGCAGACATCGCATGATGGATTTATCGTGAACGAAACCAGCGAGATACGGTTGGGCGAAAGCTGGGCGTTCGGGCCGGTGGTGCTGTCATGGCCGCATAGCGCGCAGGGCGGTTTGGACGAAAAAGACGGCCAGAACCTTGTTTTGCATGAATTTGCCCATCAGCTGGACAATCTGTCCGGATCGACCAATGCCGTTCCCTTGCTCAGCAAGGGCCAAAGCTTTGCAGAATGGGAACGGGTCATGCTGGATGCGTTTGCGCGTCACGAAGATAATGTCGCCAAGGGCCGCAAAACCGTGATCGATGCCTACGGCGCTGAAAACCATCAAGAGTTCTTTGCCGTGATCATTGAAGCCTTTTTTGAAAAGCCCGCAAAGCTGCAGGCAGAAGAGCCTGATGTTTATGCGCAGCTTTCAAAGCTACTTCATCTTGATCCGGTCAATTGGGGCTGACCCCCAAAATAGATACGGGGGCATGATGCCCCCGATACCCTTAGGCTGCAGATTTTCCGCGTGACCGATTGCCGCTGCCGCGCCGCCGGTTGCCGCCAGGCTTCCCCCCGCCCGGTTTGCCCTGCCGGTTTCCACCGCCGCCGCCACCGCCGCGTCGTCCGCCGCCATTGGGCCGCTTTTTCTGACCCGGTTGAACTTCCCATGGCCGCCCTGATGCCACGGGGATCTTTTCTTTCATCGTCTTTTCGATGTCTTGCAGTTCGATCATCTCATCAGGTGCGACAAGCGCCACTGCCGCCCCATCAGCCCCGGCCCGCGCCGTTCGTCCGATCCGGTGCACGTAATTGTCGGGCACATTCGGTAGATCGTAGTTATAGACATGGCGCACATCAGGAATATCGATCCCCCGCGCAGCCACATCTGTCGCCACGAGCACCCGCACTTTGCCCTCTTTAAAGGCCGTCAGCGCCCGGTCACGCTGCCCCTGTGATTTATTGCCGTGGATCGAAGCCGCCGCAAAGCCACGCTTTTCAAGCGTCTTGTACAGTTTTTCGCAGCCATGCTTGGTGCGTCCAAAAACCAGTGCCAGCTCATCCCGGTGTTTATCCAGCAATTCGACAAGCAGATCGGTCTTGGCCGCTTGTGCCACGAAATGCACCGATTGGTTGATCTTCTTTGCCGCCTGTCCGGGCGGGTTCACTTGCACACGTACCGCATCGTTCAAATACGTATTGGCCAACTCGTTCATCAGCTTTGGCATCGTTGCCGAGAACATCATCGTCTGCCGATCTTTTGCCAAGAGCGGCGCAATCTGCCGCAATGCATGAATAAAGCCCATATCAAGCATCTGATCGGCCTCATCCAGCACCAGATACCGGGTCTGGTCGAGCCGTACAGCCCGCCGGTCGATCAGGTCAATCAGCCGCCCCGGTGTTGCCACCAGCAGATCAACACCATTCGCCAGGCGTTTGGTTTGCCCCACAATACCGGCCCCGCCTACAACAAGGGCCACTTTCAGATGTGTTCCTTTGGTATAGGCGGTCAGGTTATCGGCGATTTGTTTGGCCAATTCCCGCGTGGGCGCGAGGATCAACCCACGCACCGTCTTGGGCCCAGGTTTCGATCCGGCCTTCAGCAGCGCATTGATCATGGGCAGCCCAAAAGCTGCGGTCTTGCCGGTCCCAGTTTGGGCCAGCCCCATGACATCACGCCCGTTCATCGCATGCGGGATGGCTTGGGTCTGGATCGGCGTAGGATCGGTGATCCCTTGCTCTTTGAGCACGTTTACAAGTCGGGGCGCGAGGCCCAGCATATCAAAATCCATAAAGGATTGTCCTATCTTTCAGCAGGCAGAGCGCCTGCGCATATCATTGGCCGCCGACCGGATGCCGGGGCCTTCTGCAAGGTTGCGCCAATATGCTGACAGCCAAGACCGCATTGTCCGGGCGCCGATTTGGCGCGGGACCCCCTGCGTGATGTGGGAACCTGAATGTTTAAGCGACGCCTTGCGTTGGGCATAAGCCCGCGCCCTGCTCACGCGGCAGCTTGCGTCGGTTGTGTGGCAAATGATGGCTTGCGGCCCCAGTGTCAAGGGTTCGCCCGGTCGCACCCGATCAGCTGCGTGCATTTTAACACGTCCCAAAGCCCTTTCCTGCCTTCCAAACCCATCATGAACCAAATAAACTGCCTCTGAATACTATATCTGGGGTGGGTGCGTTGGCGCATATTATCGTTGTGGGCAATGAAAAAGGTGGTGCGGGTAAGTCGACCGTATCCATGCATGTGGCAACAGCTTTGGCCCGTATCGGCCATTCTGTCGGCACTTTGGATCTTGACCTGCGGCAAAAAACGCTTGCCCGTTATATCACCAACCGCAATGCTTTCCTGAACAAAAAGGGGTTGAGCTTGCCAACCCCAAGCTATCAGGATTTGCCTGATATCGATCAGGACAGCCTGCAGCCAGGTGAAAACGCCTATGATCGCAGGCTATCGATGGCTGTCGCCCAGATGGAGCCCCATTGCGATTTCATTCTGATCGACTGCCCCGGCTCGCACACAAGGCTAAGCCAGGTCGCCCATTCCTTGGCAGATACGCTGATCACCCCGCTTAATGACAGCTTTATCGATTTCGATCTGCTCGCCCATGTCGATAGTGATGGCGAAGAGATCACAGGCCCGTCCGTCTATTCCGAAATGGTCTGGAATGCCCGCCAGCTTAGGGCGCAAGCGGGTTTGAAACCAATTGACTGGATTGTCGTACGCAACCGGTTGGGTGCGCAGGCCATGGTCAATAAAGAAAAGATGCACCGCGCCATCACGAAACTGGCCAAGCGTATCGGGTTCCGTACCGCCCCCGGTTTTAATGAGCGCGTGATTTTCCGCGAATTGTTCCCCCGCGGTCTGACCTTGCTGGATCTGCGCGATATTGGCGTGAAGGGCATGAATATCTCAAACGTCGCCGCCCGCCAAGAGCTGCGCGAGCTGATCAAGGCGCTTGATTTGCCCGGCGTGGTCCCGGATTTTTGATCAACCTGTCATCGATAGCACAGCAAACTACCTTTCTTTAACTAAAACAGGGCCCTACTGTACGTCCAAGGAGGACCCGTTTTGGACAAATTGATTTCGCTACAACGCTACGCGACCCTTGTTTTCGTCGCCGCCATGACGCTGATCTGCGTGATTGTCGGGTTTTGGGTACCCTGGGTCTTTGTCTTTTTCATCGTCTTTGCCGGGCTGACCCTGCTGGGTCTGCATGATCTGACCCAGGATCGCCATGCCGTGCTGCGCAACTATCCGGTTTTAGGCAATCTGCGATTCTTATTCGAGAAAATTCGGCCTGAAATTCGCCAATACCTGATCGAGAGCGATCAGGAAGAGCAGCCCTTTAGCCGCGAGCAACGTTCGCTTGTGTATCAGCGCGCCAAGGGTGCCGAAGACAAGCGCCCCTTCGGAAGCCATGAAAAGATCTATGAAGCTGGCTATTCCTGGCTGACCCACTCTGTTCAACCGACCCATTTCGAAGATACCGATTTTCGCGTTCCTGTGGGCGGGCCCAAATGCACCCAACCCTATCGCGCGTCGCTTTATAATATTTCGGCTATGAGCTTTGGCTCATTGTCGGCCAACGCCATTCTGGCTTTGAATAACGGCGCTAAGGCGGGTGGCTTTGCCCATGACACTGGCGAAGGTGGTATCAGCCGCTATCACCGTGAAGGCGGCGGCGATTTGATCTATGAAATCGGCTCTGGTTATTTTGGTTGCCGCAATGATGACGGCACGTTCAACCCCGATAAATTCGCCAAACAGGCCAGCGCTGATCAGGTCAAGATGATTGAAATCAAGCTGAGCCAGGGTGCAAAGCCCGGCCATGGTGGTATGCTGCCTGCCGCCAAGATCACCCCCGAGATTGCCGAGGCCCGTGATATCCCGATGGGCGTTGATTGTGTCTCGCCCGCTGCCCATAGCGCATTTTCCAACCCCATGGAGTTGATGCAATTCATTGGTCAGTTACGCACGCTTTCGGGCGGCAAACCGATTGGTTTCAAGCTATGCATCGGCCACCGGCGCGAATTTATGTGCATGGTCAAAGCGATGCTTGAGACCGATATCATTCCAGATTTCATCGTTGTGGATGGCACCGAAGGCGGCACTGGCGCTGCCCCGCTAGAGTTTGCCAATCATGTTGGTATGCCCATGGTAGAAGGGCTGACATTTGTTCATAACACGCTGCGCGGTGCCGGTATCCGCGATCAGGTCAAGATCGGTGCTGCGGGCAAGATTGTCAGTGCCTTTGATATTGCCCGAGCCCTGTCGCTGGGTGCCGATTGGTGCAATTCGGCACGGGGCTATATGTTTGCCATCGGCTGCATTCAGGCGCAGGCTTGCCATACGAACCATTGCCCCGTCGGTGTGACCACCCAAGATCCGCTGCGTCAAAAGGCGCTGAACGTGCCGGACAAATCAGAGCGCGTTGCGCGGTTTCATCGAAACACGTTGAAAGCCTTGGGCGAAATGGCCGGCGCTGCCGGCCTTGATAACCCTTGTGGTTTTCTGCCCTATCATTTCATGACGCGTGCCGGAGATGGGCAAATGACCGAAGCTGCTGATGTCTATAGCTATCTGCGCGAGGGGTTTTTGCTGGATGATGGCGACGATAACCCTATCTACCGGGAACGTTGGGCGCGCGCGACACCGCATAGCTTTGCGCCCCCAGAGGCCGCGTGATCAAAACGCTCTAATCCTCTTGACGGGGCGGGGTTTTGCCTGCGATCCGCATGAATAGCGACACGCGCGGAGTGGTCCCTGTTTCTGAACGCGATCTGGTCCGCAGCACCGGCGTGTTCTCGGATCCGCCGCCCTTGCTTTCACGTAGCACAATGTAAAGCCCGCTGGCGATGATCACACCTGCGCCGATCATCGTCGGCTGATCGATGACCTCATCAAAGAACATCAGCCCAAAGACGCTGGCCCAGATGATCTGGCTATATTGCATGGGCGCGATGATGGCCGCCTCGCCGTCCTGATAGGCTTTGATCAAAAGCCTGTTTGCGGTCCAGGCAAAGGCCGCGATGATCCCCAGCATCCCCAGATGTTCAATCGGCATCGGCTGATAAACAAATGGCAGCGCGCAGGCCATCACAACGAAGTTCACCATCATCGGATAGAGCAGGACAACGACGGGCCGTTCATCCGCGCCGATTTTGCGCACCACGATTGAGGCCACAGCCCCACCAACCGCCGATGTCATAGCCGCCAGATGGCCAAGATTCAGCGTGGTAGAGCCGGGCCGCAGCACGATCAACACCCCCACAAGCCCGACCAGAACCGCAAGCCAGCGGCGCAGCCGCACCTTTTCGCCCAAAACCGGGATCGCAAGAATGGTTATCAGCAACGGCGAAGCAAAGAGGATCGCATAGGTCTGCGCCAATGGCAGGACCGAGAAAGCGTAGAACGCACAGACCCCGGTCACCACCGCAGCCCCCGTCCGCAGCGCCATCCACCACGGATGCACCGGCAGCAGATTGCCCGGCTTCGCATCACGCATCAGCGTAACTGTTGCCAAGGGAAAGCTGAGCAAGACACTGAAGAACACGATCTGGAAGGGGGAATAAATCCCACCAAGAATCTTGACGACCACGTCATGGGTCGCAAACACGCCAAAGGCGAATAAGGCGAATAGCGCGCCCTTTGCGTTAGGGGACATGGGTCATTCCTTTTCCTGTGTCCTGGCACAGTGATGGCTGATCCTGACGTTCTGTCAACCACCGGCGTTGCAAAAGAGAAATGCGATCCCGCGAAAAGGGTTTGGTCTTAACCCCAGATTTTGTCTTCGAAAAAACCCAGTTTGGAAAAGTCAGGTGCACGTAATTGCCGGTCTGCGTCCCAGGCCATATAAAACTCATCCAGTTGTGGCGGGGGAACATCAGTGCTGGACAGCATGCCATGCACCTGGCCCCGGTGATGAATTTGATGCTGGATCAGATGCAGAAACGTGCGGTCGAACCGTTCAATCTGAATACTGCCGCGGCGCAGTAGTTCAATTTTGCGCCCCTCCAGCTCTGCCGTCGGGGCCTCGCACAGTCTGATGAACCGTTCGTCGATTTGCCGTTGCTGCAAAGCCAATTCTGCGATGCCCGGATGCGGAATCTCGTCAACAAAGGCGCTTTGCCCCATGCAGCGCCCCTCTAATGCGGAGACATAAAACCAATCGACGATGAGGATGTGATTAAGCGTTGCAATGATCGAGCCGAAAAAGCCTTGCCGGTCCTGCGATAACTGATCCGCGGGCAACTGGCGGCATGCCGTGATCAGCCGGTGATTTGCCCAGGCGTTATTGTAGGCTTGCGCTGCATATAGTGAACCCATGCCCCGATCCTAGCAAAGCATGCGCCCGCCCGTCCATGCCTGTTCGCGAAGACTGAGCTGGTCACGCGGCCGATCAATTGCTGGCCGCATGCCAAGGATTGCCGGAATCTAGAGCGAAGCCTCAAGCGCTTCGATGATCACATCGCCCATCTGCGTCGTGCTCAGCGGGGTGCCACCCTCTGGCCCCATCAGATCGCCGGTGCGGGCGCCATCGGCCAGTACTTTTTCAATCGCTGCTTCCAGACGATCAGCCTCGGCCCCTTCATCAAAGGAATAACGTAGCGCCATAGCAAAGGACAGGATGCAGGCAATCGGGTTCGCCTTGCCCTGCCCTGCGATGTCGGGGGCTGAGCCATGTACCGGCTCATACATCGCCTTGGGCCGTCCATTGGCCATTGGCAGGCCAAGCGAAGCCGATGGCAGCATGCCAAGCGAGCCGGTAAGCATTGCCGCGCAGTCGGACAGGATATCACCAAAGAGGTTATCAGTCAGGATCACATCAAACTGCTTGGGCGCACGTACAAGCTGCATCGCACCGTTGTCGGCATACATATGGGACAGTTCCACATCGGCGTAATCGGCCTGATGCACTTCGTTCACCACGTCGCGCCACAGGATACCGCTTTCCATGACGTTCGCTTTCTCCATCGAGCAAAGCTTGTTCGACCGTTTGCGCGCCAGCTCAAAGGCGGCGCGGGCGGCGCGTTCAATCTCGGCCTCGGTATAGCGCTGCGTGTTTACACCCACGCGCATATTGTCTTCCATATGGATGCCGCGTGGCTCACCGAAATAGACGCCCGATGTCAGCTCGCGCACGATCATAATATCAAGGCCTGCAACGATATCGCGCTTGAGGGATGAAAAATCCGCCAGAGCGTCAAAGCATTGGGCGGGACGCAGGTTGGCGAAAAGATCCATTTCCTTACGCAGGCGCAGAAGGCCGCGTTCCGGCTTTACGCTGAAATCTAGATCATCGTATTTCGGCCCGCCAACCGCGCCCAGTAGAACGGCGTCCACCTCTTGTGCCTTGGCCATTGTGTCATCATGCAGGGGCACACCATGCGCGTCATAGGCTGCACCGCCGACCAGGTCCTCGGACACATCGAATGTCAGGTCGCGCTTGTCCCCGAACCAGTTGATGATCCGTTTCACCTCATCCATGACTTCGGGGCCGATACCGTCACCGGCGAGGATCAAAAGGGATGGGTTGGACATGACATAAATTCCTTGGGTTTTGCGTTGCCAGTGCACTAGCCCGACCCACCGGAATATTCAAGCAAGAGCCTTGTGCAGCAGCCCACCGCGGGTTGTGCTATGATCGGCATATGTCGTCATTTGGCCCCAAGGATCGCCCGCCTTTGCAACCTGCCCCGCTGATCGCGGCACTGGATGCCTATGCGGTGCGCTGGGTCATGTGCGGATCAGCGGTGCTATCCTTGCATGGCGCCGATATCATTCCGAACGATCTGGATGTTGTCCCGGACCTGTCGGAGGACAATCTGCGCCGTCTGGCCGATTGTCTGAAACATCTGAATGCTGTGGCCGCCTATCTGGATGGCTGGGGCGGCGCACGCGGCACGCTTGAGGCCTGTGCGAACTGGCGCCCTGACCCACCGGATGCCGACAATCTGGATTGGCTTTTTGTAACGGCTTTCGGCCCTCTTGATATCGTCATTGCACATGCTGACCCTTACGCATCCTTGATGCAGGGCGCGGCCCAGCATGTGGCAGAGGGCGTGTCTTATTGGGTCTGTGATCCGCGCCGGGTTCTCAAAGCGCTTGAACCGCGCAACAGGACCAAAGACAAAGCCCGTGCGGCAATCTATCAGCAAATGCGCCAGCGTTTTGGCATGCCTCCGATTGACTAGATCACCACGGGTTTCAGCCCCTCTGCCAAAAGGCCCCATACCCGTCTTATACGGGGTGTCTGCCGCATTGCCTCATGCGCTGTCAGCCAAATGGGTAGGGTTGGCAAATCAATATCCATGTCGATTTCAACAATATCGGGATCAGCACGCCCGATATCGGCCTGCGCAAAGCCGACCCCGCAGCCTGCGCGCACCAGCTCCCAATAGGTCAGATGATCGTCGCATCGGGTTTTGAACGTATCGCGGTTCACCGTCATCCCGAAGGCGGCAAACCCTTCGATGATCTGGGTATTGATATCGTAGCCGACAAAATCATGCGCAGCGAAGTCATCAAGCGTTTGCGGCGTCCCGTGCGCTGCCAGATATGATTTGGCGGCGAACATCCCCAGCTCGATTTCGCCGATATGCTGCGTGACCAGATCCAGTTGCGTTGGCCTGTACATGCGCACGGCGATATCGGCCTCGCGGAACAGAAGGTTGCGGGTGTCATCACTGGGGACCAGTTCGATGGCGATATCAGGCTCAAGCCGCCGAATGTGCGCGATGATCGGCGGCAGATGGATCGCTGAGGTGGTCACACTTGCCGTGATCCGCACTGTCCCTTCCAACTGTTCCTGTTGCCCGGCCGCCGTCAATGCGATTTGCCGCACAGCGTCGCGCATTGCCTTTGCCGGTCCGACCAGATCAGTACCCGTCTTGGTCAGCATCAGGCCCCGCGGTTGGCGATAGAACAGCTCGGCCCCTAATTGCGTTTCGATCAGTTTGATCTGCCGCCCAAGCGTTGGTTGACTGGCCCCAATCACCCGTGCCGCGCCCGACAGGCTGCCGGTCTCCGCGACAGCCAAAAACGCCTGCACAAGTGACCAATCCAACTTATCAATCGATTTATCCATTCACAAATGAATACATGATCTGCAATTTTTAGCAATTTCAATCGATGAATGAATAGCCGAATGTCGCCGTGACAACAAATGGAGCGTATCATGACAAAGACAGTGTTGATCTTAGGCGGATCAGGCAAGATCGGAAGCCATTCCGCAGACGCCTTTTGGAATGCCGGTTGGCAGGTCCGCCACTATGATCGCAAGACAGGTGATATGACGCAGGCCGCCATGGGCGCGGATGTGATCGTCAACGGCCTAAACCCGCCTGCCTATCACGATTGGGCACGCACCATTCCGGCAATCACCGCCCAGGTTATCGCCGCCGCCAAAGCCAGCGGCGCGGCGGTGATCCTGCCCGGCAATATCTATAACTATGGTGATCGTCCCGGCCTTTTGGATGAGAACACCCCGCAGACTGCCCAGACCCGCAAGGGCCAAATCAGGATCGAGATGGAGGCAGCTTATCGCGATGCAGGCGTACCAACCATCGTCCTGCGCGCCGGCAACTTCATTGACCCGCTCGGCAATGGCGACATCATGAGCATGTTGATCATGCGCGAGATTGCCAAAGGCCGTATCGCCGCCCCCGCCGATCCTGACATCTTGCTGGCTTATGCCTATGTCCCCGATTGGGCGCGCGCAGCAGTGATGCTAGCCGATATGCGCGGTGAACTCGCCTCGTTTGAGGATATCCCCTTTCCGGGCCATGCTTTCACCATCACTGATCTGCACAAAGTTCTTGAGGCGCGCAGCGGACGCAAGATCAAGGTCGGTGCATTCGCCTGGTGGCTTATGCGATTGCTAAGCCCATTTTGGGAATTGGCCCGCGAAATGCACGAGATGCGCTATCTTTATCACATGCCCCATCAGATCGGGTCTGCGAAATTCGAACGTCTTTTGCCCGGTTTTCATGCGACCGATCTTGAGACTGTCATGCTCAGCGGGCTACCGGCGGACATCCACCCAGACAAGATGATGCACCCCGGCGGCCAGACCATCATCGCCGAGTAAGGCGGCCGCTGGATCATCTGCTGCGGGCCAGAACACGCCCGCAGCGCTGATCTGCCAATCTACCGACGGCAGGACATAGCTAACCCGCAGATCACCTGGCCCATCATCATCCCAATCAGCAGTTGGCAGGCCAGGCAAGGGATCTTGCACATCAGGCCGTGCCAGAAAACCCGCCATGGCGCCTGTCAGTCCAGCCCCGTTTTCGGGATCAAGATTTGCATTGCCCGCGATCACAAAACTGGCCGGAACTGGGCCAAAACTGCCGTCCAGGAACGCCTCCCACAGACGTAATTCATCACGATTGCGCAGCCCATTGCGATCTTCGGGTCCGTCGAACACAGGCGGGGTCGCCGCGAACGTCAAAAGATGGAACACCTCACCATCTTCCATTTGGATCGGCACCGACCAATGCCCGCTTGAGGATAAACGCTGCACCGCTGTGATCTGGTCTGGTAGGAACGGTGCGCCGTCCAGTTCGGGCAATATCGCCCCGGGTAGGTCTTTCCAAAGCAGCGATGAAAATTCCTGCACATCTTCGGCCATGATCGGCAACCGTGATAAGATCGCCATGCCCCCATCGCCCGCAAAGCGTCCATAGCCCTGCGCATCACGGGCCTCGCCCAGGCGTCCGTTCTGGTCCATATCGCGGCCCGTCGCGATCCCAGTATTGGGCCGCAGCGCGAAGACATGGGGGTAACCTGAAGAAAGCGAGGCATTAAATGCCGTCAGCGCCTGCCCTTCCAGATCATAATCAAAATCCGTCAGAACAAGGATATCAGGATCAGTATGTGCGATCACCTGCGCGATGGCTGCGATCTGATCATCCTCACCTTTGCGAATGTCCCGCAGCAGCAGACCCGGTCCATCCCGGCTAAGCGGGGCAGCAAATGTCGCAATCCGAAGCTGTTCAGCCTGCCCAAGACAAGGCAGGCAACAAAGGATCAGGCTGGTTGATAATCGTCTGACGCTGCGCGCGCATAGGCCATCTTGCGCTGAATATCGATCATGCTTGCCACCCGGCTGAGCGCCACGCCCCGCATCAGGATACTGGCTGGAAGAAAGGCCCATGCTGTTACTGTCCAGATCAACGTATGTGGATCGTCAAGCTGGATCGGCGTCCCAAAGAACGAGATCAGCTTTAACGCTGCTGGCACCAGGAATGGTAAAAGAAACCCTAAGATAATGTTAACCCGTCCGTCGCGTTGTAGCCGCTGGACAACATCACCGCCTGCTGTCGGATCGAATGTGGGCAGATTGACCCAGACATTAAATGCTCCACCGCGTCGCGGCCAATGGCGCAGGCGCAGCAGGATCACGAACCAAGCAATCGAAATCATCGCGATCATATAGGCCAGCCCCGCCGCGTCGCGCAGACGTTCAACCACCCGTGGGTCGCTATCGGCAGGCATGGTCAGCACCATCAACCGGACCGGCGAAAACGGAAAATCAATCGCCCGTCCGATCTGACTGCCACTGTCTTGAAAAAACTCGGTAATGATTGAGGGCGATTGATAGCCCCGGAAGATTACGGATAGGCACAATACTGTCGCAAAAAGCGCCGAAAAGCGGGTCCGATTAAACGGTGGCGCATCCCGAAACTCGACCAGGCTGGGGCTGCTCGCACTGTATTCGACAATGGTGAACAGCGCCGCAAATATAGCAACAAGCGCAATAATTTGCGTCCCCTCAGACGCATTTGTTGCCAAAAGAGCCGAGGGCAGCACAATAAGGATCACGACCATAACTGCGCGAACGAACGCGGCAGGTAGGCGCGAGAAAACTGCAAATTTGCCCTCTTGTGGACTTTGCGACATCGGTCGCGTCCCCTGTCTTATTACTGCGTCAGTCAAAAAACCGGCCGCAAATCCTGTTTTCGAAAATTTGCCGGAGGCCATCTTATAATACAACAAGTCTAGCTACACACGGCAAATTATTCAACAATTTGAACAGATAGTGGTGCGTCTTTGCAAGCAATAGATACGAAACGATATACGAAACTTGTCACATATTCGGGGCCGGGCGGCAATCACGCAACCTATGATTGCCGCCCTTGTTTTTTGATCAGGTCCAGGGGCGCTGCGCGCTCATCTGTGCCTCAAACGCATCAATGGCTGATGCCTTTTCCATGGTAAGGCCGATATCGTCTAACCCGTTCATCAGACAGTGCTTTTTGAAGGCGTCGACTTCAAAATTGAAGACGTCCCCATCCGAAGAAGTAATCGTCTGCGCCTCTAGGTCGATCTCGATGCGTGCGTTGGCCCCCTTCTCGGCATCCTTCATCAGCACATCTACCTGCTCTTGCGGCAGCACGATAGGCAGGATACCGTTTTTGAAGCAGTTATTATAGAAAATATCCGCGTAGCTGGGCGCAATCACGCAGGTGATCCCGAAATCGGCAATCGCCCAAGGCGCGTGTTCACGTGACGATCCACAGCCAAAGTTATCCCCTGCGACAAGGATCTGCGTCTCGCGGTATTGCGGTTTGTTCAGCACGAAATCGGGAATTTCATTGCCGTCATCATCGTAGCGCATCTCATCAAACAGATTAACCCCAAGGCCTGAGCGTTTGATCGTCTTCAGGAACTGCTTTGGGATGATCATATCAGTGTCGATATTCACCAAGGGCAGCGGCGCGGCGATGCCTGTGAGCTTTGTGAATTTTTGCATTACATCATCTCCCGCACGTCAGTCAGTTTTCCGGTCACCGCCGCTGCGGCAGCCATTTGCGGCGACATCAGATGGGTGCGTCCGCCCCGCCCTTGCCGCCCTTCGAAGTTGCGGTTTGACGTGGCCGCACAACGCTCGCCCGGTTGCAACTGGTCTGGGTTCATCGCCAGACACATTGAGCAGCCAGCAAGACGCCATTCAAAGCCAGCCTCTTTGAAGATCTCCGCAAGCCCTTCTTCTTCGGCTTGCGCCCGCACGAGGCCCGAGCCGGGCACAACCATCGCACGCTCAACCGCGATTTTCTTGCCTTTCAGGATCTCAGCAGCAGCGCGCAGATCTTCGATCCGCCCGTTGGTGCATGACCCGATAAAGACAGTGTCGATCTTGATATCAGACAGCGGCGTACCTGGTGTCAGATCCATATAATCAAGCGACCGCTGGGCCGCCCCGACTTTGCCGCCTTCAAAATCGCCGGCAGCAGGAACATTGGCTGTAATCGGCAACACATCCTCTGGCGATGTTCCCCAAGTGACAACCGGTGCGATATCTTCGCCTTTGATTGTTACGACCTTGTCGAAATGCGCCCCTTCATCGGTGAAGAGCGTTTTCCAATATGCGACTGCTGCTTCCCATTCGGCCCCTTTGGGCGCGTGCGGACGGCCTTTGCAATATTCAAAGGTCTTCTCATCGGGGGCAATCAAACCAGCGCGCGCGCCGCCTTCGATCGCCATGTTGCAGACTGTCATGCGGCCTTCCATCGACAGATCGCGGATCGCTTCGCCGCAATATTCGATAACATAGCCGGTGCCACCTGCCGTGCCTGTCGCGCCGATGACGGACAAGGTGATATCCTTGGCGGTCACACCCGGCTGCAGCTTGCCTGTGATCTCGACCTTCATGTTTTTCGATTTCTTCTGAATCAGGGTCTGGGTCGCCAGCACATGTTCAACCTCAGAGGTTCCGATCCCATGGGCAAGCGCCCCGAAAGCCCCGTGGGTCGCCGTGTGGCTATCGCCGCAAACGACGGTCATGCCGGGCAATGTCCAACCCTGCTCAGGCCCGACGATATGCACAATCCCCTGACGAACGTCAGAGACTGGATAGTAGTGAATGCCGAATTCCTTGGCGTTCTTATCCAGCGCGGCCACCTGGATGCGGCTATCTTCAGTCATCGTGGTCGCATCGGCCCGGTCAAGCGTGGTGGGCACGTTGTGATCCGGCACGGCGATCGTTTTGTCCGGTGCCCGGACCGAGCGATTTGCCATACGCAGCCCTTCAAAGGCCTGCGGGCTGGTGACTTCGTGCACCAAATGGCGGTCGATATACAAAAGACAGGTGCCATCTTCGGCTTCATGGGCGACATGGGCGTCCCAGATTTTATCGTAGAGCGTTTTGGGGGACATGGGTCCTCTCCCGTTTTCAAATGTCAGTAAATGTCAGGTATGCGGGCAGAGCAGGGATTAGCCCCGTGCAAGAATCGTACAGATCGCACCAAAAAACCGCCAAGGCAGTCGTGCACGATCGTCCATATCAAAAACCTGAATCATACCCGCTCAGATACACAGGCAAGCCCAATGCCGCAAGGGCTGTGGCATTGGGTGGGATTTCGACCGGGTTTATGGGGTCACGACCGGGTCGGTCTGCGCAGGTGCATCTGGCTCTAGGGCGTCAAATGTCGCTTGCGCCCCTTCGACCGTCAGTTCTGCGTCAACAGTCACATCGACTTGGATTGAGGCGACAACATCTTCGATGTCTAAACTACGCCCGTAAATGAAGACCCGTGAGGTTTCAAACTGGGCAGGTTCATCAGATTCGTCGGCGAACGCGATTTCAACATTGTAACCTTCGATCCCGTTAATTGTGCCTTCGGTGACTGTCACCAAAAGATCTTCGCCTACCACCGTTGCATCATCGGTATCGATTGTCATGACGATTTGATCACCGTCGCCCAATTCTTGAATGATCGCGACGGTCTGCTGTTCATCGTCATCATTGGCCAGCGCGTAAAACGTGTTGGTCCCAGCAACGCCGTCAAGCACACCGCGCCCTGTGACCATGATCAGATCATCATCCCCTTCGCCGCCAAAGGCTGTACCTTCATTGCCCCACAGGAACAGATCATCATCGTCATCTTCACCGCGCAGTGTATCGGTGCCAAGATTGCCGTAGACCGTGTCATCGCCCGCGCCGGCACGTACGATATCGCTACCTTCGCCTGCGTCGATAACATCGTTACCGCCGCCGCCTTCGATAGTGTCGTCACCGCCAAGTCCGAAAAGCTCATCATTATCCGCGCCGCCATAAATCTCATCCCGGTCCGCACCGCCAGTGATCGTGTCCTCACCGCCGCTGCCCCGCAGGATATCAAGGCCGCCATTGCCGTTGATGATATCGTCGCCCAGAAAGCCCAGGATCTCTTCTCCGTCAGTAGTGCCTTCAAGCTCATCATCTTCGGAGGTGCCGCGGATGGTGTTATCTTCATCCGCGCTGTCATCATCATCGTCGCCCCCAAGGGCAGGAATGACCAGAACGCCCAACCCCAGAAGGGCAAGTAATAAGGTGAGGTCCATCGTCAGCTCCAGTCCGGTCAATCGCAAATTAGGGGATTATTAACCCTTGTCTATAGATGCAGCAAGGCCGCGTTGGAAACATGGTTATCGATGTTGCAATCCTGCGCCGATCCCAGGGTCACTTGCCTGGTGACCCCACCCCATGCGACAGTTTCTGAACAAAGGTTCAAATGAAGGAAAACGATGTCTCGCCACGTCACCATGCGCGGCCCCGACGATGTCATCGCCGGGACCAACCCTGAGATTGATCAAGTGCTGAGCATTGGCACTGATTTACTGGCGCAAGGACAAACCGCGTTTGAAGGCCTTTTTCGTACGTGGAACCTTTATCAGATTGGGATCGCGCTGGGGCTATTCGCGCTGGCACATATATTGCGCGCTGTTTTGGGCCCCCGCATCAGGGCATGGATGGGTGCCCGTCAGGACTGGCCCAAATGGCGTATGCGCATATTGGCCATTATCCATCAGCGGCTGCGCGCCATCTTCTTTGTCACCCTGATCTGGGCGACCATCTGGATCATGCGCGAGGTCACCTGGCCCAGCCGCAGCTACCTTTTGTCAATCATTGGCACATTGGCCTTCGCTTGGCTGTCTGTTGTCTTTCTCACCCGCCTGATCAAAAGCCCCAGCCTGCGTAAAACGGTGCGCTATGGCGCCTGGACCTATGTCACATTGCGCATCCTGAACCTGCTAGACCCCGCCGAGCAGCTTTTGGACAGCGCTGGGTTTTCGGTCGGCGATATCCGCTTTTCGCTTTTGTTGCTGATCCAGGCCTTGGTCATCCTTGGAGTGCTGATCACTTTGGCCCGGTTCTTTACCGCCACGACGGCCAGCCGGATCAAGCGCAACGCTGATATCAGCCCATCGATGCAGGTCCTGATCGTCAAAGCCGCGCAAATCGCCTTTTACGGCGCTGCGTTTTTCTTGGGTGTGCGCGCTTTGGGGATCGATCTGACAGGCTTGGCCGTGCTGTCCGGGGCGATTGGTGTCGGGCTTGGCTTTGGGCTGCAAAAGGTTGTGTCCAACCTCGTTTCAGGCGTCATCATCCTGCTGGATAAATCCATCAAACCTGGCGATGTGATCAGCCTGGGCGATACATTTGGATGGATCAACGCGCTTGGCGCACGCTATGTCTCGGTCATTACCCGGGACGGACGCGAATATCTGATCCCCAACGAAGACCTGATCACCGGGCAGGTGGTGAACTGGTCCCATTCGAGCGATTTCGTACGGCTCGATATTCATTTTGGCACCGCATATCACGACAACCCCCATGATGTCCGCCGGATCGCAATTGAGGCCGCCCAAAGTGTTGACCGCGTGCTGACGCACAAGAATACCGTTTGTCATATCGTGGGCTTCGGGGACAGTTCCGTCGATTATGTGCTGCGTTTCTGGATCAGAGACCCGACTGGCGGCCTGACCAACATCCGAGGCAATGTTTATCTGGCCCTTTGGGATGCATTTGCCGAGAACGGGATCAGCATTCCATTCCCACAGCGTGAGGTAACGATGCTGAACCAGGATGCGTCAGAACCTGGCATCAGAAAGACTGTCAGCGACTGAGCCACGTTTGATACAGACTGCAACGTTCCAGACATATTATCGCTGACCCCTACCTGTATATCGGCGGCGATGCGCCAATACTCAGGCTCTACCTGATTCCCGGTTGATCACGCGTTTGTGATGCTGCTTCTTGGACGTGGTTCACAACATGCGGGGGCGCGCGGACATGAATATTATCAGAGCAATATTATTTGTTGGCATCCTTGTCGGTGGCTTCATCTATTTCCAAAGCATACAGCCCGATCCCGAAGACACAGCATCAGCAGATACACCTGCTTTGATGTCCGCCGCGGTTGAAGCTGGCTCTAGTGATACGACCGAACCGGCAACCCCCGACGCCGTTGACGTCGCAGCAGAGGCCGATGAAGAAGAACATGCGCTGGAACCGATTGATCAGCTCTATCTGAACCAGCTCGTCACAAGTGGCCAGCGGGAAGAGGCATTCGCTTTTGCCTTTGAGATGGGCGATGAGCTGACTGAAGCAAGCTTTACCGCCGAACAGGGCGTGGGCGCCAATATCGGGGAAGGGCGCCGTTTCAGCCGCTTTCCCCGCGCTGATCTGAACGGCCCCGGCGAATGGGGCACCCATTTCCCAGCGCGTGAGGGCGGTGCGAACGCGACCCAATGCATCAGCTGTCACAGTGCCCCGCTGGCCAATGGTGCAGGCGGTGTCGCCATGAATGTTGTGCTTGATCCGGCCCATACCGGCGATCCGTCCCAATATCTGGAGCGGAATACGACCCCGCTTTTTGCATTGGCCATACCGCAGCGTCTGGCCGAAGAGATGAGCCTTGATCTATATCTGCAGCGCGAAGGTGCCCGCATGATGGCCTGCGAACAAGGCAGCGCAACGGCGACCCTGGTCACGAAGGGTGTCGCCTTTGGCACGTTAGGCTTTACACGCACCGCCGAGGCGCCCTGCTCGGTCGATATTGATGTCAGCGGATTGTCTGGCATCGACGACGATCTGGTCATCAAACCCTTTGGCTGGAAAGGGAATGAAGCCACCCTGCGGAGCTTTACCCGCGGCGCTGCCCATAATGAAATGGGTCTTCAGGGTGTGGAATTGGTTGGTGATGCAGATGGCGATTATGACGGGGTCACAAGCGAACTAACGGTTGGCGATCTGACGGCCTTGACGATTTACATGGCCGCGTTGGAACGTCCAACCAGCCTTGTCGAGCTAGCCGATCTTGGATTGACCGAACTTGCAGATGAAGACCGAAGCGCAATCATGGCCGGACAGGAAAGCTTTGCTGCTGTGGGCTGTACCAGCTGCCATGTATCCGAGATGGTGCTTGACGAACCTATCTTCCGCGAACCCAGCCGGACCCCCGGCTATTACGATATGGTGTTTCCTGACGGATCAGCCCCTGTCGATCATGGTCTACGTCAGGATACGGCGCTGGCCTTTGACATGCGCACCGACCCACCAAACAATCAGGTCACGCTGGCTTCGGGCGAAATGTACCATCTGGGCGCGGTCAAGACCGACACCACCGGGCGGGGCGTTGTGAACTGGTACACCGATTTCAAGAGACACGATATGGGCGCGGCATTGGCTGATCCGTCAAGCCCGCTTGGGATCGGGGCTGAGATGTTCATGACCCGCTCGCTGGCAGGTGTTGGCACAACCGGACCCTGGCTGCACGATGGGCGCGCAACAACCTTGCATGAAGCCATCATGATGCATGCTGGCGAAGGCACGCAAAGCCGTGATGCCTATGCAGCGCTTTCAGAAGATGCGCAGCTGCAATTGGTGGCTTTCCTTGAAAACCTCGTCATCCATAGTGAAGGCGAAGAAGAGGATCATTGACGCCCGGTCGCAACGGGCTGGACATAAAAAAGTAATATGAGTTTCATGCGGATAGAAAAGGCCGCTTTTGATGACGAGTACAAAACCAGTTCTCCACATGCTGTGCGGCAAACCCGCATCAGGAAAATCCACCCTCGCGGCCCGTTTGGGGCAAGCATCAGGCACCATCATCATCTCGGAGGATGATTGGCTGAATGCGTTGTTCATAGGCGAGCTGACCAGCCTGTCAGACTATACGCGCTGCATGACAAAACTGCGCACCGTGATGGGCCCGCATGTTGTGTCATTGCTGAAAGCAGGCAACGCGGTTGTTTTGGATTTTCAGGCAAACACCTTGGCTGCCCGCCGCTGGCTGCGCCAGATCATCGACGAAAGCGGCGCGGCACATCAATTGCATGTCCTCGATGTCTCAGACGCGGCGTGCCTTAAGCGCCTGCGGGCACGCAATGCCGCCGGAGACCACCCGTTTGCCCTAAGCGCCCCGCAGTTTCATCAGCTCGCAAAACACTTCGTTATGCCAGGCCCCAATGAAGGGTTCGATATCGTGATGCATAACGTCTCATAGTAACGTTTCAGGTCGCCAATGGAGCGAAGTATCCGCCCCATTGGCACCAAAACTAGTCAGCGGCGCTGGTGAACAAGCTTGCGCGACTGACGATGTCGGGCGTGCCAATGACACCCGCATCCCGCAAATCAGAGGGCCGTGCACCGCCAAAATAATAACGCGCACCCAATGTGGCCGTGACGACCTGGGTATCGTTTGAATCAGCACCCTCATCAGGAACATAGGATTCACGCGAAATCTCATAGGTTACGGCCCAATCTGTCGCGTTGATGAGGGTTTCACCACCAAGCGCAAGACGTGCAAATTCGCCATCTTCATCTGCATCTTCATAATCTTTGGCTTCGCCATATTGGACATCTGCATAGAATGAAGTGCTTTCGTTGAACTGATAAGTACCACCCAGGCGCAGCGCGTACCCTTCCTTATAGCCGCCGCTGCCCAAATCGTCATCTGATTGATCAACCGCGGCAAGCTGTGCGTACCCGCTCCACTGCTCGTTGAAAGCCATGCTACCTTCAATGCCAAATGATGCAAAAGGGTACTCTTCCAAAGGCTCGTCGCGTTCGGATTGTGCAATGCCCCCGCTCAGATATGCACCGATGGTTGCACCTGCGGACAGATCATACAGGAAATGCACTGCGATTTCGCCGTCATTGCCGACCTCTTGGCCATCGAAAATATCTTCGCCACCGTTATTGGCGTTCAGCGCAATGTCAAAGGCAAGGCGCATTTGAGGGTTTATCGCATAAGCAACAGCCCCTGCTATGCCAATGGTACTGAAATCATCGGTTGGTTCATTATCACCCCGGTCACCTTCTGTATAGCTGCCGGTGATTTCACCGTAACCCAGTACTTGGGACCACGCAGGCACGGCCGAAAATGCGGTAATTCCAAAACATACAATCGCAATTGAATTTTTTTTCACAAGATCATCTTTCATTCATTTATGCTAGTTAAGCGATCCTCGGCAATGCAGGGATCGAACAATTCCTTTGCATGCTTTGGCGCTGGAGATCAATGTCACAAGTGTTCGTCTGTGAAAAATCGTCAAGAAAACAGGACAGAGAGTCCAAAATGTCCACAAATTGGTCAAGTGGGACATCATGCGCCTTTTATCCTCTAGGCGTGATCGGCGGGTCATAACCCGCGAAATCCGCACCCAAAAAGACACGCCAAAAGCGTGCCTTTCAGGGCGGCAGATATTACTCTTCCGAGAACTAAGCTTCGCGGTTCATCCGGTTTTCGATCAAGTCGTCCACCACGGATGGGTCAGCAAGCGTGGATGTATCGCCCAGCGCGCCGAAATCATCCTCGGCGATTTTGCGCAGGATGCGCCGCATGATCTTGCCCGAGCGGGTTTTGGGCAACCCAGGTGCCCATTGGATCAAATCGGGCTTCGCAATCGGTCCAATCTCAGCCCGCACCCAAGTTTCCAGCTCTTTACGTAGCTCTTCGGACGGCTCTTGTCCGTTCATCAAGGTCACATAGGCATAGATCCCCTGCCCCTTGATATCATGCGGATAGCCGACAACAGCGGCTTCGGCCACTTTAGCATGGGCGACCAATGCGCTTTCCACCTCGGCGGTGCCCATCCGGTGACCCGAGACATTGATCACGTCATCGACGCGGCCTGTGATCCAGTAATAGCCATCCGCATCGCGCTTACAGCCATCCCCGGTGAAGTAGTAGTTCTTGTAATCGCTGAAATAGGTCTTTTCGAACCGTTCGTGGTCACCCCAGACCGTCCGCATTTGCGCGGGCCAACTGTCTTTCATGCACAAGACACCCTCGGCCGCCAGGTCGTGAATTTCTTCCCCCGTCGTTGGCTCAAGGATTACCGGCTGCACCCCAAAGAAAGGCACCGTGGCCGATCCCGGCTTGGTCGCGATGGCGCCCGGAAGTGGGGTCAACAGATGCCCACCGGTTTCGGTCTGCCACCATGTGTCAACGATGGGCGCTTTACCTTTGCCCACCACATCATTGTACCAATTCCACGCCTCGGGATTGATCGGTTCACCCACCGTGCCCAGCACTTTGATATCCGACAGGTCATATTTTTCGACAAATTCATTGCCTTGGCCCATCAACGCCCGAATGGCCGTTGGTGCCGTGTAGAACTGGTTGACCTTGTGCTTTTCGCAAACCTGCCAAAAGCGGCCGGCATCAGGATAGGTGGGCACGCCTTCAAACATCACGGTCGTGGCGCCATTGGCCAGCGGCCCATAAACAATGTAGCTATGGCCCGTAACCCAGCCCACATCAGCGGTGCACCAGAAGATATCACCATCATGATAATCAAACGTGTATTGATGGGTCATTGAGGCATAAACGATATAGCCCCCTGTCGTATGGACCACGCCTTTGGGCTGACCGGTCGAGCCGGACGTGTATAGAATAAAAAGCGGGTCTTCGGCATTCATTTCTTCGGGCGGGCAATCGGGGCTGACCTCTGCCTCCATTTCATGCAGCCAGTAGTCACCTTCCTCGCGCCAGGCAATCTGCTGACCGGTCCGTTGGACGCACAGGCACTTGCAATCATGCATGACATTGATCAGCGCCTGATTGACACTGTCTTTAAGGTTCGTCACACGCCCGCCGCGTGGTGCACCATCTGCGGTGATCACAACCTTTGCCTGCGATCCAGAGATCCGGGCCGCCAAGGCGTCAGCCGAGAAACCAGCGAAGACAATCGAGTGGATGGCCCCGATACGCGCGCAGGCCAGCATCGCATAGGCCGCTTCCGGGATCATCGGCATGTAAAGAACCACGCGGTCCCCTTTGCCAACCCCAAGCGCCTTGAGACTGTTGGCCATCAACTGTGTTTTTTCGTGCAACTGCTTGTAGGTAATGTGCAAAGCAGCGTCGTCAGGGCTGTCAGGTTCCCAAATGATCGCAGTCTGGTCGCCGCGTGTCGCCAGATGGCGGTCGATGCAATTGGCGCTTACATTCAGCGTGCCATCTTCAAACCATTTGATATCAACATTGCCCGGCGCGAAGCTGACATTCTTGACCTTGGTATAGGGTTTGATCCAGTCAACGCGCTTGCCGTGCTCGGCCCAGAAACCTTCTGGATCATTGATAGACGCTTGATACATCGCATCATAAGTCGCCTTATCGGCATGCGCATTTGCAGCCATATCGGCTGATGGCGGATATGTCGTGTCTGGTTGGCTGGTCATCGCCGCTCCCCCTTGTTCGTTATCGATCGTTCTGTTGGCGCAAAGCTACGCCGTCCTCCGCTGGCTATCATCATCAGATCGCCCGAGAATCCAAGCGGCAGGGGGCGGCATGTTCTGAATTTGTGAATATTGACACCAATTCAACGTATGCGGTGTCAATAAATTTACATCTCGTGGTGAAGGCCGTTTAACCGCGCATTAACCAAAACCAGACAAAGTCTTGCTGGTCTTTAGGGTTTTTCATGCGCTTTTTCATCGTTTTCATCTGCCTGATCGCGGCGCAGCCTGCCCATGCAGGGGCCTGGGCCCGCGAGAAGGGCCAGCTATTCATCGCATCGGGCGGAAATTTACTTCTATCTGACGGGGCCGAATTGCCTGTCCATTATGACCCGACCCTCTATGTCGAATATGGGCTATCGCACCTGATGACTGTGGGCATTGATTACCACACGGCTGATCAGGGTCGGATTGACACCGGATTTGCCTTTGCGCGTTTCCCATTGGGCGACACAACGCGGCGTGACAAGGTCGCTGCCAGCTTTGCGCTGGGCGCCCGCGTGGATGAGTATAACCCGATGGAGCGGCTGATGCGGGGCGGCCTGTCCTGGGGGCGCGGGCTGGATCGTGGCTGGCTCGCGGTCGATTACACGGCCACATATGGCGATATCGATCAGGTTTTCCGGTCAAAGGCCGATTTCACCTGGGGGCATAACCTTACGGATCGTTGGACGACAACGCTGCAGCTTCAAACCGGCGAAGGTTTTGACGACGATATCTATGCAAAGATCAGCCCATCGATCCTATTTACCATTAATGACAGGTATCGGGTTGGCGTCGGGGCCGTGCAGGCGCTGACTGGGGACAGGGGCAGCGCGCTGAAATTCGATATTTGGACCACTTATTAGGTTTACAGTCCGCCAATCTCTTGCAGCAACGCGCAGATTTCATCTATGCCCTTGCCGTGCCGCAAGCTGGCAAAGACAACGGGCAGATCGCCCCGCATGCGCGCGGCATCCCGTTCCATCACCTCAAGCGAGGCACCAACATGCATCGCCAGATCAACCTTATTGATGATCAGAATATCCGAGCGCGTGATCGCTGGCCCGCCCTTGCGCGGAATTTCCTCGCCCGCGGCCACGTCGATTACATAGATCGTCATATCCGCCAATTCAGGGCTGAAAGTCGCTGACAGATTATCCCCGCCACTTTCGATCAGGATCAGCTCAAGATCATCATGGCGTTCGCGCATCTCGGCCACGGCAGCAAGATTGATCGAAGCATCCTCGCGAATAGCGGTATGTGGGCAACCACCGGTTTCGACCCCCATCACCCGATCCGCAGGCAGGATCTGCATGCGCATGAGCGCCTCGGCATCCTCTTGCGTGTAAATATCGTTGGTGATCACGCCAAGACTGTGCTTGTCTTTCAGGGCTTGCGCCAAAGCAGCGGTCAACGTGGTCTTCCCGGCACCGACCGGCCCACCAATCCCCACGCGCAAAGGTCCATTTGGCGACATTTAGATACCTCTTAGCAGAACAAAGACAATCCCACCGCCCAGCAGCAGACAAAGCGGTGCGTAGTATTTTTTGTCATAGGTTGCAAAGGGCTGTTCGGGGGTCATTTTGCGCCAGAACCGCGTGTAGGCAATACCACCGCGCCCCATGAGAACAGCGGCAGCGCCCCATAAGATGAGTTTTCCAAGCAAAACCTGCGGAAACCAAAGCGCAATGGCGATGATCAGCAGGCCAAGCCCAACCAAAAAGCAAGGGATCGCGCCGGGCATCCGCGTGACACCACGCGCGCCGACAACCGTGCGGGCCAGTCGTGCCTCATCCCGGATAGGCACCCAAATCTCAAGCCCCCAAAGGGCATGAATCACTGCCAGAATAACCAAAGCGCCTGTCAAAAGAGCCGTCATGAACGGAAGATCCGCGCATATTCTCCCTTATGCTGCATCGAGGCTGTATCAACCGCGAATGTAGCCGATCCGACATCATCAAGCGACGCGTTCAGCGCCTCTTGCGCCACGACAACGATGTCCTGGTTCAAAGCATGCAAGATCTGCTGGCCTGCCGTTTGCCCAATTGGCAAAAGCCGCTGGGCGCATTGCACCAGATTGCTGACAAAGGCCTGCAACCAGACATGAACCACCGGTTCCAGCGGCAACCCAGCCAGGCTTGCGGCCCGCCCAACGGCAACCGGATAGGCCATATCAGGCAGATCGAACCCCCAAACGGCCCGCGTTGTCGCGGCGAAGGCTGCGCCCTGCTGCAAGGTTTCCATTTTACGTTCAAGCGATGGGGCAAGTGCGGCGGCAAGTGCGGCGATATCGTCAATCTCGTCCGCGCCATAGGCCGCACAAAGCAATATCGCATCCGACCGCCCTGCCCCTTTGGACAAAACCGCCTCCAGCCAATCCGATAGATCAGCGGCATTGCTGACATCGCCCCGGCCAACGGCCCGCTCTAGCCCATGCGACCAGGCAAAAGCCCCCACCGGGTAAGCCGGCGACAGCCATTGCGTCAGTGTCAAAAGCTGATCAGTGCGCATGTGTATGGCTGTGATCATGGCCCATGGTGCGCCCATGGCCATATGCGCCGCCTTCCGGCGTGAAGGGGCCGTCAAAATCTGTGACTGTGGCGCCCAATTGTTCCAGCATTGCGCGCATGACCTTTTCGCGCTGCACGACCACTGCGCTCGCTTCTATCGCGCAGGGCGCGTGCCGGTTGCCGATATGCCAAGCCAGGCGAACCAGATCGCCAGTGACGCGCATCAACGGCTCATCCGCCGCCACAACCTGAATCTCGCGGCCATCTTCGAGCACAAAGGCCTCGCCAGCATTGACGGATGTGGTTTGCGGCAAATCAACCAGAAAAGGCACGCCACCATCCGTCACCAGACGTTTGCGGCGCAGCAATCGCGCATCATAAGTCAGCGACACCGTCGCGGCGGGCGCGCCATGGGTATGTGGGTGAAGCTTGTAGGCCGTAGCAGTCATCGTCAGTTCTGCAGCTTTTCGATGGATATATAGGTGTATACATCATCGATACCCTCGGCAGCATCAGTATAGCCGGTCAATAGACCAATCCCCAGTTCGGGAAGGTACTGAATCTCTTCCTGAAAACTGTAGCCATCCCCTTTGTAATCGATTTTTCCGACGATCGTATCATAGCTGCAAGCGCCAAAAGTAGCGCGTGTGACTGGCCCCCAGCGATGGGATTGGCTTTCTTGGAAAACACCATCGAGGTCGCGCAGATTGATCCGGCCAGACCAGCGCGCATCGGCCTGCGGGATCGGCATGTCTTGCGCGTTGACGGGATATGCGTAGGTCAGCCGCGTATCGGCAACGGGTTTGCCGTTTTCGGTATCCACCGCATCAAGAATGTAAGTCCCCTGTGCCAGCAGCATGCGGCCGGTATAGCCATCGTCATAGACGACATTGATTTCAACGACCCCGTCACGGAGCGACTGATAATCCTCATAGCCACCATCGTCCGTATAGGCGCGGATACCACCGGATAGATCGCCCGCAGCAGGGCATTCAGCAATGGCTGGAGCGGCAACGGCACTCAGCAGCAAGATTTGCAGTTTCATCGGGGCAATCCTTCGATCAAAGACCCCGGTAGACTACGCAACCTTGCGCTGGATGCAATGGCAGAAGATGGGGCCCTAAGGCCCCAAACCCGTTTAGTAGCCGTAGCGACCGAACGCTTTTAGTGCCGCGTCAGCACGTGTCGTACCTTGCGCTGCGAATTCTTCATCTGTTGTTTCGTTCAGCTCTTCCAAAATGGCATTGGCGGCGCTGGCCTCGACCATGGCGACAAAGGGAATAGCAAGTGCGTTGCCAATCCGTGTCAGAAGCTGCCCAATCATTTCGCGATTGGAAATCAATGTGTTGTCAGCAGTGTAGCTCATCTTAGGAAACCTCGTGTTTGCGTTGTTTCCTCCCTGACACGAAGGTAGGCGGCGGCAGCGATCGGGACAATCATTGATCCTGCAAAACGCCTATGCAAATGCTGCATAGCAGCATCTGGCTGAATTTTCAAAACTGGTGATTTCTTGTGCAGCGGGCAAAACGTGGAAGCCAAAGTACCTGAAACGGCACTTTGGTTTCGCAAAACTTGATCCTTTAAGACTTAATAAAGGAAGTAACGCTGCGCCATGGGCAGCTCTTGCGCGGGCTCACAGGTCAGCAATTCGCCATCTGCGCGGACCTCATAGGTTTCGGGATTTACCTCAACCGCCGGCATTGCATCGTTCAGCTTTAGGTCAGTCTTGCCGATACCGCGCGTGTTCACAACCGGTAGCGTTGTTTTGGCCAGCCCCAGACGATCCCCCAGACCGGCATCCTGCGCTGCGGCGCTGACAAAGGTTACGGCCGAGTTTTCAACCGACCGGCCATAGGCCCCAAACATGGGCCGCGTATAAACCGGCTGCGGGGTCGGGATGGACGCATTAGGATCACCCATCTGCGCACAAACAATTGTGCCGCCCATCAAAACCATTTCCGGTTTCACACCGAAAAAGGCGGGGTTCCACAGCACCAGATCGGCACGTTTGCCGACCTCGATTGACCCCACATGCCCCGAAATGCCATGCGCGATGGCCGGGTTGATCGTGTATTTCGCGATATACCGGCGGACGCGGACGTTATCATTGTCGCCGGTTTCCTCAGGCAACGCGCCGCGCTGCTTTTTCATTTTGTCGGCAGTCTGCCATGTGCGGATCAGCACCTCGCCCACGCGGCCCATGGCCTGGCTGTCAGATGCGATGATTGAAAACGCGCCCATGTCATGAAGGATATCTTCAGCCGCGATGGTTTCGCGCCGGATACGGCTTTCGGCAAAGGCCACATCCTCGGGGATCGATTTGTCCAGGTGATGGCAGACCATCAGCATATCAAGATGTTCATCCACCGTATTCACAGTAAACGGACGCGTTGGATTTGTAGAGGACGGCAGCACATGCGCCTCTCCGCAGATCTTGATGATATCAGGGGCATGCCCACCACCTGCGCCTTCGGTGTGGAAGGCGTGAATGGTCCGGCCCTTCATGGCCGCAACCGTATTTTCCACAAAGCCGCTTTCATTCAGCGTGTCGGTATGGATCATCACCTGCACGTCCATGGCATCAGCAACCGACAAGCAAGTATCAATCGCAGCCGGGGTGGTGCCCCAATCTTCGTGCAATTTCAAACAGCAAGCCCCGCCAAGCACCTGTTCCTCAAGCGGGGCAGCCATTGATGCGTTCCCTTTACCCGCAAAGGCAAGGTTCATCGGAAAAGCATCCGCCGCCTGCAACATCCGCCCGATATGCCAAGGCCCGGGCGTACATGTAGTGGCCAATGTGCCATGCGCGGGGCCAGTGCCGCCGCCGATCATCGTGGTCAGGCCTGAATGCAGCGCATCTTCGATTTGCTGCGGGCAGATAAAGTGAATATGGCTATCGATACCACCTGCGGTCAGAATGCGCCCCTCACCGGCGATTGCCTCGGTCCCTGGGCCAATAATGATATCCACGCCCGGCTGCGTATCGGGATTGCCAGCCTTGCCGATAGCCACGATCATACCGTCTTTCAGGCCAACATCTGCTTTGATGATGCCCGTCCAATCGACGATCAACGCGTTGGTGATCACCGTATCGACAGCGCCATCTGCGCGGGTCACCTGGCTTTGGCCCATCCCATCGCGGATCACCTTGCCACCGCCGAACTTGACCTCTTCGCCATATAAAAGGGCGTTCGCCCCGGCGCCGCCCGTCGTCGCTGCACCGGCATTTTCAGCCGTCAGATCACGCTCGACTTCAATAATCAGGTCCGTATCGGCCAGCCTGACGCGGTCTCCGATTGTTGGACCAAACATTGCGGCATAATCGGCGCGCGAGATCGTGGCTGGCATAGGTGTCTCCGGTTAGTTCTTTGCAGGTGCAGTCTGACCATCCCAAGGGGTATCAGGCACCGTGATTGTGTTTGATTTTGTGGTTTTTTTAGTCGTAGCAGGCGGCGTCTTGGTCGCCGCTGCTTGTTTTTTCTTGGCGGCTGGCTTTGTCTTGGCCGTCGCCGTTTTCTTGGCAGGTTTTTTCGCAGTTGCAGGTTTTGCTGCGGCTTTTTTCGGTGCAGCCGGCTTTGGCGCCGCTTTGGCAACCGGTTTCGGCGCATCCGCTTTCTTGGTCTCAACCTTAGGTGCGGCAGGTGTTTCCTGGGGCTCTGGTTTGACCACTTTCAAGGCAGGTGCAGCCTTCTGTGCTGCTGGCTTGGGCGCGGCAGCCACCTTCGGCGCAGGCTTCGCTGGCGCAGCTTTCACAGCGGGCTTTGGCGTGACTTTCGCAGCTTTGGCTACTGTTGAAGCGGCAGGTTTGGTTTGCGGCGGCGCCTTTTTAGATGCTTGTTTCGCAGCAGGCTTCTTTGCAGCGCTGGCTTTTTTGGGCTTCGAGGCCGGGGCTTTGGGGGCCACCGGCTTGGGGGTTTTTACAACCTCACCGGGCAACATCGCGCGCTGCATCGCGACGCTTTGGTCAATAATCAGGTCGGCCAGCTGCATTTGCTGTCCGATGACCGCGCTGGAAACGCGCAGGGCTTGGGCTGAGATCGTCAATGTGAATGCAGGCGTCATCTTTGTCCCCTTTTGGGCAGAGTTGCAATTGCATCAATCATAGCGTGTTTTGCTCTGCGATGCAGCATTTTTCTGCATCGCAGCATAAGAGGCCTTATGAACGCTGCCTGCGTCACAGGTCCCCCATGACCCTACCGTTAAACCCAAAGACCCGGCGGGCACCGGAAATCGGGATCAAATGCACCTCGCGGCGCTGGCCGGGCTCAAACCTGACGGCGGTTCCAGCGGCGATGTCCAAACGCATCCCGTGCGCAGTATCCCGATCAAAATCCAGGGCCGCATTTGTTTCGGCAAAATGAAAATGCGAACCGACCTGAACTGGTCGATCTCCTGTATTAGCCACTTCTATCGTCAAAACATGGGCCTGGCCATTCAGCGTGTGATGTCCATCTGCGACAATCAATTCACCGGGTTTCATTCATGTATCCCCTTCTTGTTCAGCCTCACCGATCCGCCTAGCGGATCGGATCATGGACGGTCACCAGCTTGGTGCCATCTGGAAAAGTCGCCTCGACCTGGACTTCGTGGATCATCTCGGCGATCCCGTCCATAACCTGATCGCGGGTGATCACCTGCGCCCCGGCCTCCATCATATCTGCCACAGACCGCCCATCACGCGCGCCTTCGACCACCGCATCGGTGATCAGGGCAATGGCCTCGGGGTAATTCAGTTTCACACCGCGGTTTAGCCGTTTGCGCGCGACCTCAGCGGCCATGGCGATCAGCAGCTTGTCTTTTTCGCGAGGGGTCAGTTGCATGTGTCTATAGTCTCCAAACACGAGGGATGGGCGCTGTGGACAGCGCTTCAACAACAGGGATTACCTGCTTTCGCAGCGCAAAGCCATCCGCCGCGAGCATCCGCACCAGCAGAACGTCATCGCGGATAAGGCTCACACCGCTTGTGTCAGGCAAGGTCAGCCGTTCGGCAAATGCGGCCGCTTGCGGGCTGGCAAACAAAACCGTCGCCATCGCCGCTGCCCCGCCGCCAATGGCAGTTTCGCGCAGCATCTGTTGCGCTTTGCCAATCAGGCGGACCGCATCCGCGAACACCAGTTCATCATCCCGCCACACGCGCCATTGATCGCGCAAATGCAATGTCTCAACCGTTTCGCCCATCGCAGCGCGGCCAAAGATAATGGGCTCGACCAAAAGGGCCGACGCGTCACCAGCCAGCCGGACCTCCAAGCGGCGGTTCAGCGCGGCCTGATCAAACAGGATCGTTTCCTGTGGCAACCAATCGATGCGTCCACCCGGTGCGGCCTGCAAACGAACTTCGCTTTGCGCAATCTGATTTGGCTGCGCGCGATAGGCCCGCTCCGCAGCTTGCGAGGATACAATCACATGCGCGTCCGCCTGCGCCTGTATGTCGATCTGCATCCGATCGCCGCCCGTCAGCCCGCCAGCCGTATTCAGAAACACCGCGTCCAGCGCATGACCACGGACCTGCGGAAACAGCGCCTTCAGCGATCCTTCCTGGCGCAGATCGGCGATCACCGTCTGTGCATCGCGGCGCTTGGCGGCCAAACGCAAAACGCCCTGCGCGCGGGGCGCAAGCGGTTCGGCATCAGTGGTACGAATTTCGGCAGCGTAGGTGATCGTCGGATCCTGTCGGTCAGTCTTCGCCGGACAAACTGCCAAAGAAACAGGCAATGAGGCCAGAGAGGACCAGCAAAATCGCGTCAAGTTTTGCCCTGATTGCGAACGCTTGCCTAATTTGCAGGCAAATAGGATCGCATAAATAGAAAAAGGGCACCCAAAGGGTGCCCTTTTTGTCAACCAAACATAGGCGGCGACATGGCCTCTAGATCGTATCGTCCATCCGAACTTGATAACGCACAGCCCCTTTTACCGCGACGGGCCAATTCAGGTGCACCGAGCGCGAATCCGCCCCCTGTCCGCCCTCGGCCCATGGGAAATCATGGCGGCGGGCGTCGCTGGTATCCGTAATTTCCCCAACTGGCATCACGCTTTCGACAGTCTTAGCGACACCGCCAAATGGCAGGCTGGTGTCCGTATCCATCACCCATGTCGAGGCCTCGGTTGCTTGGGTATGGGACAACGAAACGGGGTTCGAGACAGGTTCATTCACGTTGTGGAACGTGTTGCCGGTGAATTCAAAACTACGGGTGCGGCTGAAATCCAGATCCGCAAAAGTCGTGTCGACATTCTCAACCCGGTCAATACGACCATTGAGCGACCGGAACACATTTCCGACCACAGCAAATCCGTTGATAAAGTGGTTCGCCCCATAAGGTTTGATCACAATGAAATTGAACCAATCGGCCACATCATTGGTGGTGAACATATTCCCGGTAATCGTCAGCCCACCAAAGGAAAACTGCGCGCCCAGCGCAGGCGAGCTGGAATGCTCATTTGTCCATTCAATGAAGTTGTTATCGCAATAATTGCCGGTGAATATGCTTTTGGGGTTAGGCAATGTGATGACGACCCCGCCCTTACGGACGCCATTGACTTCATCATCGCCATGGAACCAGTGATTTCCGGCAATCAAGCTACCCGATCCGGCAAGCACACAGAAATGCATGAATTTGCTGGTCCGGTTATTGCGGATTTTGACGTCATTGGCATTGGCGTTGAACCCGATGCTGACCCGGTCAGCCACCGGCACATCCTGCTCATCCGAGATCAGATTGCAGCGGTCAATCATCATCCCCTGGCAACCACGACCCGGCGAGGTGAGACCGCGGTCTTTGGGTTTGTTGATGAAACAATCGCGGATATGGAAAGTAAAGCCATCGGGGGCCAACATGATGCCACTCGCGATACCACGCCCCTGAAACTCAATATCATCAATGATAAACTGGCTGAATTTCACATAGCCTGAGAAATCCAGCATGTATTTGAAGCGGGTGAATGTGAATTCTTGCGACCCTTCCGCATCATAAAGCGGGCGGCTTAGCTCAAGCGTCTCGGCGCTGACATTGACGGACGTCACATAGACCTCGCGGCCCACGCCGTTGCCCTGCACCAAGGCACCGACCGGAATGCTGGCGATATTGACGACATTGGTCAGGCGGTTGTCATCACTGGCAGAATAGGTCGCCTGGGATGTGACCTCGGTCGTGTCCCAGACCGCCCCATCCTCGGGCTGGAAATGGCCATTGCGGATTACGCGGCGGGTCTCAAAGCGGTCGCGGCTTGGGTCGCAGGCCTGCATGTCCACAGGCTCGGTTAATAAGATCCGGCGACCGCATAGATCCAGCGATTCATGATCGGCAAAGTTGATCAACGCCTGATAGGCTTTCTTAAAGGCGGTTTCCTCGTCCTGGAAAGCGTCAAAATAGCTGTCGTAGTTGTATTCGCGCTGCAAAATGAAATGATAATCCGGCGCTTGGACAATCCGCCCGATAAAGTTCACCGAACTTTGCATGCTGACATCACTGGCAAGCAGGTAGTCACCTTCGGGGACAATGACGGTCCGACCATTTGCGGCGGCATCTGCGGCATCGAACGCCGCGCTGTCATCAGTGACACCATCGCCTTTGGCCCCGTAATCACGCACATCAACCAGACCGACCAAATCGCGGGTGAAAACGGATGTGATATCTTCGATTTGAATATCGTCGATCCGCACCAGCCCGCCATTTGCACCTGTCAGATCAAGCCCGATATGCCCGTAATTCGCGCCAGTCCAAACCATATCAACGCCGGTCCGATCGGCGGTTGCGATGACGGCGCTGACCTCGACCACTTCGCCATATGTCGTCAGTTGAGTGGCTGGTCCATATTCGGTCAACCCGGTCGCCTGTGCACCGCCAGCAAGCCCTGCCCAGCCAGAGATGCGCACCGATGGAAGTGCACCCGCAACAGCCTTGACCCGCGCGGTGACACGCAGATAGCAGCCCGGCAAAACAGGTGTCTCGCCCATATAGCGCACATTGGTAACGGAATCGACTTTGAGGACCTCAAGACAACCGGCAAAATCCTGATCCGCAGCGACAAAAACCCCTGATCCGCTGACAGCATAGGTATCAGACCCGGGCGTCCCATCGCCGCTTGACCAAATGCTAAGCCCGGCGGAAAAGGGCAATGGTTGAAAAACAATACCATCCGTAATCGCCTTGTTCATCTTGAAATCCTCTTTGACAGCTGAAAGCAAAACGCCCCGCCAAAACGCGCGGCTACCAGCGGTAAGAGCTATGCAAGATTTCTAAAGAGCAGCTTGGACAACCGTGACGGTGTGCAGTGCAACATGTGCGTAGGCCGTCAAAGAAAGGCTATGATCAACTGCTTTATGTCGCGAAACCGATCAGGCACCAACATCGGGGGCCGGCAACAGTTGCACGGCGTTAATCTGCCAGCCTGCCCCGGTTTCAATCATTTCGTAATCAAGCAGATGCAGCCCGCCGCGCGCATCCCGGATCATGACTTTTTGCCAAAGCCTGCCAGCAATTTCGCGAAGCTCTAGGAATTGCGCATCTGCATTGTTCCACACCATTGGATAACCCCGTTGCACCATTTGGCCAAAGTTTTCGGGTGTTCTGAAAATGGCTTGGATGTTCGGGCTGGCATATTGCCAAGCGGCATCCACATCACGATCGTTGAATGCTTGCAGCTGGTTTCCGATCACGCCCTCGATCGCACGCGCATCCTGCGCGAATACAGGCGACAACAGCAGCCAAAATCCAATGAAAAATCCCAAAAACCTATTCATTTCCGCGCTCCCATATCCAGACATTCTTGATACGGGCGAACTAGGCCTTCAGATTTTCTTTTGGTTGGTTGATGGCATCGCGACAAAAGGGGCGCGATGCCAGATCAATGCTATTCTGCCAGCTTTTCGGTGATTAACTTCATCGTCTCATCGATCCCGTAAAGCGCGATAAAACCGCCAAAGCGCGGGCCTTGCGAGGCGCCAAGCAGAATCTCATACAGCGCCGTGAACCAACTGCGCAGTGGATCAAACCCATGCTCTTTTCCGACGGCAAAAACCATGGTCTGCAGCTCTTCGGCGTCCAGTCCGGTATCCCACACCTTCAGGCGATCCAGCATATCTTGCAGGGCTGCACGCTCTTGATCGGTTGGCGCGCGGTAGACTTTCGTCGGCTTCACAAAATCATTGTAATAGCGCACAGCAAAGCCTGCGGCCTGATCCATTTGCGGGTTCTTTTCGGCCGAGGCCTCGGGCGCGTAGCGCTGGATAAAGCCCCAGAGGGTTTCTTTATCCTCAGCCCCGGAAACCGACGCCAGGTTCAACAGCATCGCAAAGGGTACCACCATATCCGAGGCAGGCACATTGTGTCCGTGGATATGGAAGACCGGGTTGTTCAAACGGGCTGTGTCATCCTGATCGGCATAGGCGCGCAGCTGCTGGTGATACTCATCCACCGCCTTGGGGATCACATCAAAATGCATACGCTTGGCCGTCTTGGGCTTTTGATACATGAAATAGGACAGGCTTTCGGTCGCCGCATAGGACAGCCATTCGTCAATCGAAATCCCATTACCAGAAGACTTGGAAATCTTCTGACCCTTCTCATCAAGGAACAGCTCGTATGAAAAGTGGTTCGGCTTCTTGCCACCAAGGATTTCGCAAATCCGGTCATAGATCGCCGTATTCGTGGCGTGCTCTTTGCCATACATTTCAAAATCAACATCAAGCGCCGCCCACCGGGCGCCAAAATCGGGCTTCCATTGCAGCTTTACGTTGCCGCCCGTGACAGGCAGCGTCCATTCGCGCCCATCCTCATCGTCAAAAGTGATCTCACCTTTTTCGCCATCCACGTGCTTCATTGGCACATAAAGCACGCGTCCCGTTTCAGGATGGATCGGTAGGAAGATTGCATAAGTGCCCTGCCGTTCTTCACGCAAGGATTTCAGCATCACGGCCATGACATCATCATAGCGGGCCGCTGCACGCAAAAGCACCTCGTCAAACTGGCCCGAGCGGTAGAATTCGCGCGCCGAATAGAATTCATATTCGAACCCGAAAGTATCAAGGAACCGCCGCAGCATCGCGTTGTTGTGATCGCCAAAGCTTTCATGGGTACCGAACGGATCAGGCACGCTGGTCAGCGGCTTTTGAATATGCGCGGCCAGCATCTCTTGCTGGGGCACATTGCCCGGCACTTTGCGCATCCCATCCAGATCATCGGAAAAGCAGATCAGCTTGGTTGGAATATCAGATATCACCTCAAACGCGCGGCGGATCATCGTTGTGCGCAGCACCTCACCAAAGGTGCCGATATGGGGCAGCCCTGAAGGGCCATAACCTGTCTCGAACAGAACATAGCCTTTTTCAGGGGCCTTGCCCCCGTACCGTTTGAGCAATGCGCGCGCCTCAACAAAGGGCCAAGCCTTGGAATTCATCGCAGCGTCACGCAAATTGCTCATGATTTTTCTCACGTTTGAAAAAGGTTACCGCCCCAATAGCGACAACACAGCGCACTCCCTATTGCGACAAGGGGCAAGCGTCAATAAATGTCGCGGGTAACCAAAGGATTGCACCATGATCGAAGACGCCCCAATGACCGCCCAGGATGCGCTTGTCGCATTGATGATTGCAATGTCTGCTTCGGATGAGAATATCCGCACCGCAGAATTGGTCAAAATGAGCAATGAGATCAACAACCTACCCGTCTTCGCAGGATATGACGCCGAACGGCTACCTCGGATGTCCAAGATGGTTTTTGAACTGCTTGAGCCTGTTGACGGCTTAGAAGCCCTGTTTGGACTGATCCGTGATGCCCTGCCCGAAAACCTGTTTGAAACCGCCTATGCGCTGGCTTGCGATGTTGCCGCCGCCGATGGTCGAATCGCGGGGCCCGAAAACCGGATGCTTGAGGAAATCCGCGAAGAGCTGAATATTGATCGTCTGCACGCCGCAGCCATCGAGCGCGGCGCGCGCGCACGGCATATGACTCTATAACCTCTAGCTTGCGCGGAGGGCCCAGTGCTGCAAGATCTGCTGCTGCAACCGGCGCGCACGGGTATTCCAAGACCGCGATCCAGGTGGGTTTTCGCTGCCATGCTGTTTGCCGACGTCACGCGCTTCAAGATCGGATGCGAAATAGGCAAATGCCAAATCACGCCCCGAAGATGTGCGCATATATCCCGCCAAGCTTGAGACAAAATTCAAGGTTCCGGTTTTTGCGCGGATCAGCGCCCGATCATTTGCAATCGCGTTCCGATCTGCATCCACCAATGGGATCACTCGCATGATCGGATGCAGCGTTGGGCGCACATTATCGGCCAGCAAAAATCGCACCATATCGCCTGCTGTTACGCGCGAGGCATCCCCAAGACCCGAATGATCGACAAATGCAGGGGCGGTGCCGGGCGCCCGATCAGCCGCCCAACGCGCCATACCAAGCGCCGATGTCCGCAGCCCGCGATTTTGCCGCACCGCATGCGCGGTTGATTTCAGCCCCGTCGCCTCAGCCGTTAGGTTGGTTGAATAACGCAACATACCTTGCATCAAATTCGTCATCGGCACCCCGCGATGGGTCGCCAATACCGGCCCATCTGGCAGGTCAGCGACTTCCTTTGGGGGTTGCAGAACAATGCCGTGGCTTCGCGCAAATGTCGCAAAAACCTCACCGCAATAGAGCGCGGGGTGACGGACGGGCAGCCAACGGGAACCTGCGTTATTAAGGGCCGATCTGGCAACTGTCCAAGCATCAATCTCGCCCAAATCGCGGTAAGTAAACACCGGCGATGCCCGATCGACAATTTGCATCCGTGCAATTGAGACGGCAGGGCGGTAATTTTCGCTGCGCGCATCCATGGTCGTCTCAAACCGTTCACCGGCGCGTTTCCATTCGAAATGCACCCGATTGAAATTCAGGTTCAGCCCGGTGACCGTTGGGTTATAACCCAAATAATCCTCTTGCTCGGCGTCGATCTCATCAAGATTGGTCAACGCCCCATCCCAAACCAGAAAATCGCCCTTTACCTCGCGCAGACCCGTCTCTTTAAGGCTTTGCGCCAAGGCGGCAAGGTCATCGGTCACCAGATTGGGATCCCCTCCGCCCGCCAGGATCAGGTCACCCTCCAAAATGCCATTTTCAACGCGCCCGGCTGCGATAATACGGGTTTCAAATTGATAATCCACGCCTAGCGTTTCCAGCCCATAAAGCGCGGTGAAAGCCTTGGTCACACTTGCCGGTGGCTGCGGCAAATCCGGGGCGATATTTTCGACAATCTCGCCCGTGTTGATATCAGCCGCAACAAAAGCAACCTGCCCGGACAATCCCGAACGGGCGATATGCTGGGCCACCGCATCCTCGGGCACCACACGGGCGATAGGGCGCATCGAACTTTGCAAAGGCGCCGCAACAAGCCCCGTGGCGAAAGACGACAGACCAGTGGCCAGTAAGGCACGGCGCGACAGGCTCATGACCATTCCCCTCTTGCCCGTATGGCTGATGACGATTGATCTGTCATGGGCAGGTTAACAAAGGACCAAACAGGTGCATGCGACCGGCCAAGAAGGTGGCTCGCGCCGCTTGGCAACCTTGCATGCGCATAGATACGGGCCGTCTTCGACATGCGCGCCGCGATACGATCGCCGGGCCGCGCCATGACACCCACCGGTACAGTATTCATGATCTGGCGCCAATCCTGCCAGCGATGAAACTGCGCCAGATTATCCGCCCCCATAAGCCACACAAAGCGCACGCCACGGTAACGGGCGCGCAAGGCCGACAGGGTCTGCGCCGTATAGCGCGTGCCCAGTTGCGCCTCGATATCCGTGATGGTGACACGCGGGTGCCGCATCATGGCGCGGGCCGCTTGCATCCGATCAGGCAAGGCGGCTGGCCCATGGGTCTTAAGCGGGTTGCCCGGCGATACCAGCCACCATACGCGATCCAGTCCAAAACGTTTCAGCGCCTCGCGTGTGATATGCACATGCCCCGCATGTGGCGGATCAAATGAGCCACCCAGCAGGCCAACAACCTGACCGCGATGTGCCTTGGCGTGACTGCTCACTTTGGCATTCTCTGCATCTTGGGCTTAAACGCCAACCGGTTCATCCTGGGTCAACTACCTGTTTGCACATATAAAAGGGCTCGTTTCCGTCCCGCTGTACTAGCCATTTCGAAATGGGGCATGTCAATGATCGAACGCACGGTTTCTTGGCTTAGGCACAGCAATGTCAACATATGGTGGGTCCCAACCCATCCCGTTGGTGGCCTTGTCAGGTCTCCGAGGACGCCGCCCAAAGATTAATTTGCTCTTCATCCGCATATTCATCGATCAGCGCTAATTCTTCGGTGGTGAAATCCAAATTGGTAATAGCGCCTGCACAATCTTCAACCTGCGACGGTTTCGAAGCCCCGATCAACGCCGTGGTAATCCCGCCATCACGCAAAACCCAGGCAATCGCCATTTGCGCCAGTGTTTGCCCCCGCCCTTCGGCGATTTCGTTCAGCTTGCGAATGTTGCTCAGCGCCGCCTCTGACAACATCGTTTTGGCCAATGATTTTCCTTGGCTGGCGCGGCTGCCTTCGGGAATACCGCCCAGATATTTTGTCGTCAGCATGCCTTGTGCCAAGGGCGTAAATGCAATCGATCCGACGCCAAGCTCGGTCAACGTGTCTTTTAACCCGTCGCGTTCCACCCAACGGTTGAGCATATTGTAGGACGGTTGATGGATCAGACAGGGCGTGCCCAAATCCTTAAGTATCGCAACGGCCTGGCGGGTCCGCTCGGCGTTGTAGGACGAAATCCCGGCATAAAGCGCCCGCCCTGAACGGACAATGTAGTCAAGCGCGCCCATTGTTTCCTCAAGCGGGGTCTCAGGATCAAACCTGTGCGAATAGAAAATATCGACGTAATCAAGCCCCATCCGTTTCAACGACTGATCGCAAGAGGCAACCAGATATTTGCGGCTACCCATCTCACCATGGGGGCCGGGCCACATGCGGTATCCCGCCTTTGAGCTGATAATCAACTCATCCCGGTAGCCTTCGAAATCCTCCGACAGGATCGATCCAAAAGCATGTTCTGCGGCCCCCGGGGCCGGGCCATAGTTATTGGCCAGATCAAAATGCGTGATCCCAAGATCAAAGGCTTTGCGGCAAATCGCCTGCTTTGTCTGATGCGGCGTATCATGGCCAAAATTGTGCCAGAGCCCCAAACTGACCGCAGGCAGTTTCAACCCCGACGCGCCACAGCGGCGATACTGCATGCGCTCATAGCGGTCTTCAGCTGGATGGTAGGCCATCGGATGCTCCCTATAACGATTTCGGGGGCAACGCACCATGCAACGTCCACGAAGTCAATCCACAAGGGTCTGGAAATCCCTACCCTCGCGAAGGCACGCCCTATGATAGAATGACGATGTCGCAACTCATTTTTAGCGGCATTCAATTTAACAAAAAAGGGAGTGCTCTTATGGCACGTTTTGCAATCGATACCGGGGATGTCCCCATGTCCAAGGAAGATCAGGCGCAGCTTCAAAATGAACTGCAATCTGTGACCTTGGCTCATATCGCGCGGCTTGGATACGACAAGCCCTTCGCCGTGAAATTCCCACGTGAATGGTGGGGAATTATCCTGCACCCGGATCTCGACGGTATCCCAGATATCGAAGGGGAATGGGGCAAACGCATCGGCAGCTTCTGATGGCCCGCCCCGATGGGGGCGATACAGCGGACCCAGACACTGGGGCGGATCGCACCTGCCCCAGTGCACGCTGCGCCCCGGGCGCTACGCTGCTTGGCGTCAAAGGGTCCGATGGCCGGGTTCATAATCTGCGCACGGCAATGCCTATCGATGAAGCATTCGTTCAGCAGGCCAAGGCGCATGGTGCCCCCGAACAAAGGATGCGCTTTGCGGCCAAATGCGAAACAAGCGGCTGCAGCCAATGGACCGGTGACAGATGCGGCGTGATCGACAGGGTGCTTGGACATCTTGAGGCACATAAAGTCCCGCTTCGCGATGATCTGCCGCCCTGCCCGATCCGTGGCACATGCCGCTGGTATAGCCAAACAGGGCGAACAGCCTGCCACGCATGTGATCTGGTTGTGACGGATAACAGCCAAATTGCCGCAGAATAAAAGCTGGCCCGCGCACGCATTGCGCGGGCCAGCAGCCTCTGTCTTTTCACTGCCATACAACCATGCCACTGTGCTGGTATGGAACAACTGACAACACGAAACGGCCAACCTCTTTCACGGTTGACCTTTGGAACAATGCAATTTGGCGGCACTGCTGATAAAGGCGCAAGCACTGCGATGTATCATGCTGCGCGCGAAGCGGGGATCAATCACTTTGACACAGCCGTTGGCTATACCGGCGGCGCGTCTGAAACGATCCTGGGGCAACTGATCAAAGACCAGCGCGATGACATCTATCTGGCGACCAAGGTCGGCTATGTTGGCGGGGCATCGGCGGCAAATATCACCGCGCATTTCGACACCTGCCGCAAACAGTTGGATCAGGATACCGTTGATCTTCTTTACATGCACCGGTTTGACGATGACACCGCACTCGAAGAAACGTTCGAGACATTGGCAAAGCTGCAATCATCAGGGCATATCCGGCATATCGGCGTGTCAAACTACGCAGCCTGGCAAGTGATGAAAGCCCAAAGCGTCGCGCAATCATTTGGCACCAAAATCGACGTGATCCAGCCGATGTATAGCCTTGTCAAACGGCAAGCCGAGGTCGAGCTTTTGCCAATGGCCCGGGATCAAGGGATTGCGATCATGCCATATTCGCCGCTTGGCGGCGGGTTGCTGACCGGAAAATACGCCAAGGGCGAAGCCGGGCGGCTAACCGATGATCCAAGATACAAAGCGCGGTACGATCAACAATGGATGCACCAGACGGCAAAGGCCTTGCTGGATCTCGCCGGGCGGCTTGACGTGGCCCCGGCAACGCTTGCTGTGGCGTGGGTTGCAGCACATCAAGCCAGGCCATCACCGATCATCTCAGCGCGCTCGGTCGCGCAATTGCAACCGTCCCTCGCAGCCGAAGCCTTCGATATGCCCCCTGCCCTTTACGCAGAAATCACGCAGCTCAGCGTGACGCCCGCACCCGCCACTGATCGGCTTGAAGAGACGTGATCGACTTTCTGGTCATTGGCGGCGGGATTGCGGGGATATCCGCCGCGGCCAGGCTATCTAAGCTGGGCAAGACCGTCGTTTTAGAGGGCGAGACCGCTTTGGGATACCACGCATCGGGCCGCTCGGCCGCGATGTTTGAAGAAAACTATGGCGCACCAACAACAATCGCATTGAACGCAGCCAGCCGCGCATTTCACGAAGACAAAGAACTGCTCAGCCCGCGCGGCATTATGCTGGTTGGCACATCAACCGAAGCAGAGGCATTTGAAGCAGACAAAAAATCGCTCAAGCTGACAGACATCGCAGTGTCAGAAGCCCAGGACATGATCCCCATTCTGCGGGCAGACAACATCGATCGCGCTGCGTATCATGCGGATGCTTGGGATATCGACACCGACCGCCTGCTGCAAAGTTTCCGCCAGATGGGCCAAGAAAACGGGGCGCAAATCCTGACAGGCCGTGAAGTGACGCAGATCAGACGCGCAAGTCATGGCTGGCAGGTCACAACCGCGGCCGAGACCTATGACGCAAAAAACATCGTGAATGCGGCCGGCGCATGGGTCGATCAGATTGCAGATATGGCCAGTATCCCGCCTTTGGGTTTCACGCCCCTGCGCCGCTCAATGGCGCGGATCGCGGCCCCAGGCGGGCATGATCCGCGCAACTGGCCTATGCTTTTCGGCCCGGGCGAGGATTGGTACGCCAAACCGGATGCAGGCGCTCTGATCGTGTCACCCGCCGAAGAAGACCCAACAACGCCGCATGATGCCTATGCCGATGACATGACGATTGCCGAAGGTTTCGCCCGCTATCAGCCCTATGTGACCGAACCAGTCACAAGGCCGCTCAGCACGTGGGCCGGGTTACGCACCTTCGCGCCGGATCGCAATTTGGTTTTGGGTCCAGATGTCAACGATAGCAGCTTTATCTGGTGTGCAGGGCAAGGAGGATACGGGATGCAATCGGCACCGGGCGCAAGCCAAGCCTTGGCCGACATCATCGGTGGGGGCACATATGCATTGCCCATAGAAACGATGGCGCAACTGTCGCCCGCTCGTTTTGCCGACCGGTAACGCTGCGTGATGCTAATCCTGCTGCACCTGATGGAACCGCAGGGGTTTGGTGTCTTCACGGACAACCAACCCCTTTGCCTCTAGATCAAGCTGCACGCATTTCTGCCACCAACCGGATGTGGCGCCGCCCGGAAATAGGTCTTCAGGCAGGTGCGGCTTTGCAGCTTCTTTAGATTCCTTTGCCGTCATCCCCGGCGCGCTTGTCGGCAAGGTCCCCAGCATCGCAGCTTTCATCGCTTGATATTTCGCAGCATCCACTCGGGTGACACGCCCGGGTGTGTTGATATTCTCAACCTCAATTTTGTCCGCCATGATCAACCTCGCATTGTAGAATCCTGTCGCGACCATCTTACGGGATCAGGCGGCTTATCCGTCAATCCTGATCCGTGCATTTTGCGGGTCATAGGGGCTGTCTTCAACAATCTCCGCAGGCCAAAGCCGGTCGAGCATCTTGACCTGCAGCTTCGTGCCAACCGCCGCCGCGTCCGGTTTGACATAACCCAGACCGATCGACTTGCCGAAGGCCACGGAGTAACCACCCGATGTCAGCCGCCCAACCCGGGCGCCGTTTTGATCATAAAGCACCTCGCGCCCCCAGGGATCAGCATCCTCAGGTCCATCGATCAGCAAGGTCACACAAGTTGACCGGATGCCCTTGTCCAGCATCGCGGTCTTGCCGTGGAACGCTTTGCTTTGATCGACAAAGCGGGGCAAATCCGCTTCAAGCGGCGTCGCATCCCGCCCGAGCTCATTGCCAAAAGCGCGGTACGATTTTTCCTGACGTAGCCAGTTCTGCGCGCGCGCACCTACCAGCTTCATCCCGTGCTTTTCGCCCGCCTTTTCCAACAAATCAAACAGATAGTTCTGCATCTCAATGGGGTGGTGCAGCTCCCAGCCCAGCTCGCCTGTGTAGGCTACACGCACAGCCCGTACCGGGCACATGCCTAGTTCGATTTCGCGCATGGACAGCCAAGGGAACCGCTTGTTCGAAAGGGCCGTCTTCGGGTCAGCATCCTTGATCACCTCGGCCAATACATCACGAGATTTCGGACCGGCGATGGCGAAGACGCCCCATTTGGTCGTCACGTCCTCTTCGTTGATGCGGCCGAATTCGGCCTCTTGCGCCATCACTGCCTTGTAAAGATAATCCTGATCATAGGCATGCCAGGCCCCGGCCGAGACGAGGTAATAATCATCCTCAGCCACCCGGATGATCGTATATTCCGTGCGCGTCGTGCCATGGGCCGTCAGCGCATAGGTCAGGTTGATCCGACCCACCTTCGGCAGCTTGTTGCAGGTAAACCAATCCAGAAAACCCGTCGCCCCCGGCCCGCTGATCCGGTGTTTGGCAAAGGCGGTGGCATCAATCAGGCCGACGCCTTCCCGAATGGCTTTCGCCTCTTCCACCGCGTATTGCCACCAACCGCCACGGCGGAATGACCGGCTTTCCAGATCGCTGAAGCCTTCAGGGGCAAAATAATTCGGACGCTCCCAGCCATTGACCTGACCAAATTGTGCGCCGCGGACTTTTTGCCGGTCATAGGCAGGCGAGGTGCGCAATGGCCGGCAAGCGGGCCGTTCCTCATCCGGGTGATGCAGGATGTAGACGTGGTTGTAGCATTCCTCATTCTTGCGCGCCGCGTATTCAGTCGTCATCCAATCGCCATAGCGTTTGGGATCAAGGCTCGCCATATCAATCTCGGCCTCCCCTTCGACCATCATCTGGGCCAGATAATAGCCAGTGCCGCCCGCCGCCGTGATGCCAAAGCTAAAGCCCTCGGCCAGCCACATATTGGTCAGTCCCGGCGCAGGCCCCACCAACGGGTTACCATCCGGCGTGTAACAAATCGGCCCGTTGAAATCATCCTTCAGCCCGCTGTCCTCGCAAGACGGAATGCGGTGGATCATGGCCATGTACTGCTCTTCAATCCGCTCCAGATCGAGCGGGAAAAGATCCGCACGAAAACTGTCCGGCACGCCAAATTCAAAAACGGCCGGGGCACCTTTTTCATAGACGCCCAGGATCCATCCGCCCCGCTCTTCGCGGACATAAGACTGCGCATCCGCATCGCGGATCACCGGGTGTTCGGCCTGGCCATCGGCGCGGAACTGCACCAGCGCCGGGTCCTGATCCATGACAATGAACTGATGTTCGACGGGAATGGCGGGTATCTTGATGCCCAGCTTGGCAGCCGTGGTCTGGGCATGATTGCCGCTGGCGGTGACGACATGTTCGGCGGTGATAACGATCTGTTCCTCTGAAGGAACAAGATTGCCGCCCTTCTCAACCATCTTTGTGCAGGTGACTTCCCAGGCCTCGCCCGTCCAGTGAAAGGCATCCGCCTGCCATTTGCGTTCAATCATCACGCCGCGCTGGCGGGCGCCCTTGGCCATGGCCTGGGTGACATCGGCCGGGTTAATGTAGCCGTCGGTGTGGTGATAAAGCGCACCTTTCAGATCATCGGTGCGGACCAGCGGCCATTTTTCCTTAATCTCATCCGGGGTCATCCAGACGTAGGGCACATCGCAGGTCTCGGCAGTGGCGGCATAGAGCATATACTCATCCATCCGTTCCTGCGTCTGGGCGATACGCAGGTTGCCCACGACGGCAAAACCAGCATTCAGGCCCGTTTCAGCTTCAAGTGTTTTGTAAAAATCGACCGAGTATTTATGGATATGGGTCGTCGCATACGACATGTTGAAAAGCGGCAAAAGACCCGCCGCATGCCAGGTCGAGCCAGAGGTCAGCTCGTCCCGTTCCAGCAGCATCACATCGTCCCACCCGGCCTTGGCGAGGTGATAGGCAATTGATGTGCCAACGGCGCCGCCGCCGACAACCAATGCTTTGACTTGCGTTTTCATCACGGCAACTCCTCTTGGCCACTTCTAGCATAAGATGCGCGAAACCGCATCGCCGCGTCAGAAGCAGCCGACGCCTCATTGCCCGATTGCGACAGCAACGCGGCTACAGTCAGGGTTTCCTCACTATACGGCGGGCCCGCGAATATGCTCTGCTCGCCCTTAGGAGAGGGATTTAACATGATGAGATTTTCAATCGAAGACGCGGCAATTTTGGCCGAGGCAAGCTATACCGCAAACCGGATCACATCGCCGAAGGTGATGCATTCCTGCCCGCATCAGGATGTGCAGGCGCATATTCTAGAGGGTGATATCCTGCTATTACCGGGGTCCAACTCGGTCCGGGACTATCTGCGCTATAACCTGCGCCCGCTGCGACTGGGCCACCAACAGCTGCAAATGAGCGACGATGGCACGGCCAAGGGCCATTCCGGGACAACCTGGCATCAGGGCTTTTTGGCCTATTCAATCGTGATCTTTGACTGGCTCAAGACGCTGAATATCCGGCCAAAATATGTCATCGGACATTCATTGGGCGCGGCAGCCACACAGATTTTATCCAAAAGCTATGGCGCGCCAGGGATTGGATTTGCAGCGCCGCGGCCCAAATCCGTGAAAGGGCCGGTGAAGCATGATGAAAAATGCCTGTTGATCAATCGATTTGATGATGTCGTGCCCAACCTGCCAGGTGCATTCAACCACATGGGACAGGTCAAACAACTGTCGGTAAATCCCAAACGCCGTTTCCCGGCGCACGCGATGAGGCATTACCGGGAAATCGTTGATTTGGGGCAAGGCAATGGGGCATTGCCCACCCATTGGGCGGGCGGGCAATAGCCCGCCGCGTCAATTGCTCATCACGGTGCAGCGACGAAAACCGTTTTCCATGACGCAGGTGGCGCCGTTACGCAGGCCCGTGACGGGCGCCGCGACCTCAGATTGGACAACTTGCGTTTCCGGGCCCAGATCAGGTGCTGCTTCGGGCAGGCGCTGTGCCAAGGCGATAACCTCTGGCGCAATATCAAACTGGCCCGAAAGATACTCAGCCAGATCAGATTGCGTTGTCCCGGCAGCAGAAATTGTCGCCAACACGTGATATTCATGGGCCGACCAGGCACGTCCGCTATTGCTAAGGATAGCTGCAAAATAACGGGCGGCGTTTTCATGGGTGCCATCGTCAAGCACGTCCAGCAAAGCCACAGGCAGGGTATCAACTTGCGGATAACGCACCTTTAGATCATCCCAGCTGTCGATTTTGCCCATACGGATATCCATCAGCGCATCTTGCCAAGGGGCATCAAAAACCTTACCCGCAGCCAGCAGCTGCATGGCGCGATAGGCCGGCGATGGCAGTGGCGGCGCATCTGACAGCGGCAGGGGGTCGCGGCTCAACACACCAGCCGACACAATCACACGGGGGTCCGGGGTGGGCAATTGGGCGTGCAAAACCTCCATATCGAGGCTGTTGAGCACCGTCAGAACAGCGGCATCGCTGGCATTGGTCAGGATGGACACTTCAAGCACCTCATCAACGGCCTGATCACCGATCACTGTTGTGAAATGTCGGTAATTGACCGGCATGGGATCGGAACCACCGTCGCCATGTGAAAAACGAGGCTCTTCAATGATCGGCAGACCCGCCAAGGTGGCGAACACGCCTTCGCGTTCCTCTTGCGTATCAGGACTATCGTCCACCCGGCCAAAGCGCGCAGCAAGCGACTGGCGCGGGGGCATATGCGGGGCTTTGCTGATACGCAAAGCAAGCCGTTCATCCCCGCGTAGGAACGTGGTCAAGGTTGATTGAGAAATCCCGCCATCGCGTGTTTCAAAACGTGCCAAAAGCTGTTGCGTGGTATCCGTGACAGCCGGGTCGAAAACGGCTTGCGTGATCAACTCACCATCCGCGCGCTTATAGTCCCGCAGCTCCCAGCCATCGGGGGCCACGATAGCGCTTGCCGCAAGACCACGCGCCGCGACGTAATCATCAAGACCGGATTTGAAAACAAACAAAACAGCAACCGCAAATGCTGTCAGAACCAAACCATACAGAGGTAACAGTATACGCATAACACACTCCTCTGGCAGACGAGTTTGTGTCAAAGCACAAAACTTCTGATTTATATTTTGTACTAATATACAGCCCCAGAGATCACTAAAACCTTAACGTCACGGGAAGATCACAACATGGATGGGACGACCAGATCTGGTGGCCTGTGGCCATCAGCAAAGGTCTTAATGTTTACAATGACTTTCTCGCCCATTTCGATCCGACCTTCAAGAGTGGCCGAACCCATATGCGGTAACAATATCGCATTTGGCAGGGATTGCAGGCGAGGGTTTATCTGATGTCCGCGCTCAAAAACGTCCAAACCAGCGCCTGCGATCTCGCCGGAACGCAACATGCGAGTCAGTGCATTTTCGTCAATCACCTCGCCGCGCGATGCGTTGACAATGACGGCTTCAGGTTTCATCAGCTTCAGACGGCGGGCGTTCATCAGATGGAACGTTGACGGTGTATGGGGGCAGTTGATCGACAGCACGTCGACACGGGCAACCATCTGATCAAGACTTTCCCAATAGGTGGCGTCCAGATCATCCTCGATCTCGGGCCGCAGTCGTTTGCGGTTATGGTAATGGACCTGCATCCCAAAGGCGGCGGCACGGCGGGCGACGGCCTGGCCAATCCGGCCCATGCCCAGGATGCCCAGACGGCGCCCCTTGATCCGGCCGCCCAGCATCGCCGTGGGCGACCAACCCGTCCAATCGCGCGATTGCGCCAGGCGCAGACCTTCGGCAAGGCGGCGCGTCACCCCCAAAATAAGGGCCATGACCATGTCTGCGGTATCTTCGGTCACAACGCCCGGAGTATTCGTGACGTGAATACTGCGCTCGCGGGCCGCACCCACATCGATATTGTCGATGCCCGAGCCGAAATTCGCGATCAGCTTTAGCGTATCGCCTGCACGGCCCAGTAATGCGGCATCAATCTGGTCGGTGATGGTTGGCACCAGAACATCGGCGTTCGCCATCGCTTCGGCCAGCGCATCGGCTGTCATGGGGGTGTCATCGTCGCGCAAGGTGACGTCAAACAGCTCTTTCATCCGGGTTTCAACGGTTTCGGGCAACCGTCGCGTAACAACAACACTCAGACGTCGCGCTGACATGCAAATCCCTCCCCCGGCTTTTCAAAACGGCTCTGTCATGGCAGGTTGCGCCAAAGGGATGCGCAGCACAAGAACTGCGCGCCGAATACGAGTGGTAAAAGGCAAAGAAATGGGTGCATGCTTGCAATGGTTCCGCATGGTCTTGGTCGTGTTATGCGCAGGCGCTTTTTTCGCAGGCCCGCTGCAGGCACAGCAAGCCTCCGCCCCGACGCTTGGCCCGGAAACAAATCTGCCACTACCGCGCTTCGTCTCGCTCAAAGCGTCCGAATCCAATGTCCGGCGGGGGCCATCCTTGTCGCACCGGATCGATTGGGTGTTCAAACGCCGGAACATGCCCTTGCAGGTAATTGCCGAATACGGCCATTGGCGCCGGGTGATCGACCGCGACGGGCAAGGTGGCTGGGTGCATTACACCATGCTGTCGGGCGCACGCACCGTTGTGATCGAAGGCGAAGCGACGCCGCTGCGCGCACGCCCCGAACCAGATGCACTTGAGAACGCGATATTAGAGCCTGGCGTGGTCGCCCGACTGGGCGAATGTAATCCCGATTGGTGCCAGTTGAACGCTGGCGGCTACCGGGGCTGGGTGCCCAAGGCGCAGCTGTGGGGTGTTTTCCCCGCCGAAATTCGGGACTAAACGCCGGGCGCTGTACATACAGAATATGTACAGCTTCTGTACGCCGTCTGTACGGCGTAAATCAGGCCGCTTTGTCCAGACCGCGCCCCTTTAGCAGCGCCTCAACCCCCGGCAATCTGCCGCGGAAGGATTTGTAAAGCTCGGCCGCATCCACCGAACCGCCCGATGACAAAACGGTCTCTTCCAGCAGCTTGGCTGTGGCCGGATCAAACGGGTTACCAACCTCTTCAAAGGCGGCAAACGCGTCCGCATCCATGACCTCGGACCACATGTAACTGTAATAGCCGCTTGAGTAACCATCACCGGCAAAGACATGGGCAAAATGCGGTGTCGCATGGCGCATCCGAATGGCGCGAGGCATGCCGATTTCTTCAAGGATTTCAGTTTGTTTCTGCATCGGATCCGCTGGTGCAGGCCCGTCGTGGAAACCCAGATCAACAAGGGCCGATGCGACGTATTCGACCGTCTGAAAACCCATGTCATAGGTCGCCGCACCGAGCATGCGCTGAAGCAAATCGTCTGGCATTGGCGCGCCGGTATCGGCATGGGTGGCGAACGCGGCCAGAACCGCAGGTACCTCAAGCCAATGTTCATAAAGCTGGCTGGGTAATTCAACAAAATCCCGCGCGACGGACGTGCCGCTAATACTTTCGTAAGTCACGTCTGACAGCATCTGATGCAGCGCGTGCCCAAATTCATGGAACAGGGTTCTGGCATCATCATAAGACAACAGCGCAGGCTGCCCCTGCGCGGGCTTGGCAAAGTTGCAGACATTCACCACAAGGGGGCGCACATCACCGCTTAGCCGTTGCTGGGATCGCATCGCAGCGCACCACGCGCCGGATCGTTTTGAGCCGCGCGCAAAATAGTCACCAATAAAAACAGCGATATGGGCACCGTCGCGGGTGACCTCCCAAAGGCGGACATCCGGGTGATAGACGGGGCCGTCGATGGGCTTGAAAGACAACCCAAACAACCGGTTTGCACAGTCAAAAGCCGCTTCGATCATACGGTCCAGTTGCAGATATGGTTTCAGCTCGGCCTCATCGAGATCGTGCAATTCCTTGCGGCGCTTTTCAGAGTAATAACGCCAATCCCAGGGCTCAAGCGGGCCGTCAAACCCATCCGCATGCAGCATCCGTTCCAGCACCGCGGCATCGGCCTCTGCCGCCGCTTTTGCGGGGGTCCAAACCTGCATCAGCAGGTCGCGCACGGCATCGGGTGTTCCGGCCATTTCGGTTTCCAGTTTGAAATCTGCGAAACTATCATAACCGAGCAATTCCGCGCGTTTCTGGCGAAGCTTTAGCGTTTCAGCGGCAATAGCACGGTTATCGGTTTCCCCGCCATTTGCCCCGCGTGCACCCCAAGCCTCATAGGCTTTCTGGCGCAGATCGCGGCGGTCAGAAAACTGCAAAAACGGCACGATCAATGAACGCGACAAAGTCACAACAGGCCCGCCTGCATCCTTTTCTTCACCGGCGGCCTTCGCGCTTGCGACAACAAAGTCCGGCAGGCCAGTCAGATCATCATCAGACAACTTCATGAACCAGTCGCGCTCATCTGCCAGCAGGTTTTGCATAAAGTCCGTGCCAAGCACCGATAGGCGCGATGTCACCTCGCGCAAGTCGTCGGCCTTGGCGCCTTCAAGCTGCGCCCCGGCGCGCACAAAACCGCGCCGTGTCAGCATCAGCACCCGCTGTTGTTCATCCGTCAGATCAAGATCATCCCGAGCATCCCAAACCGTCTCGATACGGGCGAAGAGCGCCTTGTTTTCAGACACTTCCGAGCTGTAGGCGCTCAGCATCGGCGCAAAGCTGCGCTGCAGTTCTTCCCGCTTTGGATTACTATCTGCGCCTGCAAGGTTGTAAAACGCGCCCAGCACGCGGCTTAATTGTTCGTCCGCGCGTTCAAGTGCCTCAATCGTATTGGCAAAATCCGGAGCGTCCGGGTTTTCTGCAATCGCGGCAATATTCGCACGGGACTGCGTCAACGCCGTCTCAACCGCTGGCATGAAATCATCATCTGATATCAGATCAAACGGCGGCAAGCCAAAGGGGGTCGTCCATGTCTCAAGCAGTGGGTTTGTCATTGCAAATCTCCTTTGCGCTTAATCTAGTCTGGGGGCTGGCAGGTGACCAGCTATCGATCGCGCATGCGTTTTTCAAAACGGCGTAGGGCCAGCGATAATGTGATGGTCATCGTCAGATAGACCAATGCCACGACATTATAAGTCTCAAAATACCGGAAATTCCCGGCGGCTGTGACCTTGCCCAATTGGGTCACGTCGGTGACGCCCAAAACGCTGACCAGCGAGGAATCCTTGACCATCGCCACAAAGTCATTTCCCAGCGGCGGCAGGATCATGCGCAGTGCTTGCGGAAAGACAATAAAGCGGAACCGGTGCCAGCGGGACAGGCCCAGCGCCTCGGCGGCTTCGATTTGACCTTCATCAACGGATTGCAGCCCGGCGCGGAAAACCTCTGCCAGAAAGGATGAATAGGCAAGGGTCAGCGCGATAACCGCGCGCCACAAAAGCGAAAAATCCCGATTACGAATGGGATCAAAACCCAAGGTTTCGCGGACCACATTCCATGCGGCGACTAAAGCGGGTGCAAGCACGAAAGCCACATAAAGCAGCAGGACGATGATCGGGATACCGCGCATGATTTCGATATAAAACCGCGCAACCTGCCGCAAAATCAGCGATTTGGACAGTCCTGCCAACGCCAAACCCAGCCCTATAAGACAAGCCAAAAAGTAGGACACGAAGGTCACATAGACCGTCACCCAGATCCCGCGCCGTAGCGTGGACAGCACCCGGCTATATGCATCAACGGTCAGCACCTGCCAAAACAGATAGCCCCCAATCGCCACGACAGCTACTAACCACCAGGGGAAATCCTTGTCATTGGGGGATGTGGGGATCAAACGGCGCTCCGCCGTCCCGGGCCGCGACCCGGGACCTCTTGCTTGGGGTTATTCACCCAGTTTGTAGTCCAGGAACCATTTGGTGTTCAGCGCATCGATCGTACCATCGGCATGCATATCTGCGATCGCCGCATTGATTGGCGCCACAAGATCAGAGCCGCGGGGAAAGATAAAACCAAAATCCTCGGTCCCAAGCTTTTCGCCGATGATCTTTAAACCGCCATCAGAGGCTTCAACATAGCCATTGCCCGCAGTTCCATCTGTCAGAACCAAATCAACATCGCCGGTCCGCAAAGCTTGGACCGTGGCGCCAAATGTTTCCATCAGCTTGATGCGCGGGTTTGCCTCATCGCCGTCAAGAACGTCATAAACGCCCACGTAAAACGGCGTGGTGCCGGGTTGTGCGGCCATTAACAGATCATCATCAGCGGCAAAGCTGGCCGCATCGGCAAAGCGATCTTCATCGCCGCGCACCATCATCACCATTTCTGAGGTCATGTATTTATCAGAAAAATCAACAACTTCAGCCCGGTCTTCGCGAATAGTGATCCCGGTCATGCCCAGATCGAACTGCCCTTCCGAGACAGCAGGGATCATCGCATCCCAACTAATGTTCTCATACAGGATGGTCGCATTCAGCCGATCAGCAATCTCAGCCATCGCATCATATTCCCAGCCGACCGCGTCCCCATTAGGATCGATGAATTGCAGGGGCGGATAGGCATTTTCGGTGACGACAACGATTTCGCGCCCCTCAAGATCGGGCAGATGCCCGTCAGCGGCGGCAGCGGTGGCAAAAAGCGCAGCGGCAAAGGCGCTAAGGAATTTCATGGTCATCTCCCCTGAATGAATTTTGTTCCTGCAGTATGGGGCTCACTGCGATGCATGCAACCCTTGCCCGCCGCAGACCTGGCAATCGGTGCGGGGTTTGATCGCGATGGTCCGGGTTTGCGCATAAAGCGCATCGTAAATCATCAAACGCCCGCCAAGCCCGTCACCTGCGCCTGTCACAAGTTTGATCGCCTCAACCGCCATCATCGCACCGATCACGCCGGGAAGTGGCCCGATCACGCCAGCCTCGGCGCAACTGGGCACTAGCGCTGGGTCAGGCGCATTGGGAAAGACGCAGGCATAGCACGGCGTGCCGCGCTGCGGATCATAGAGGCTGATTTGCCCCTCCCATTGGGTCAGTGCTGCAGCGATCAGCGGTGTTTTTGTCGCAACGGCCGTTTGATTCACCAGATAGCGCGTTTCAAAATTATCGGTGCCATCCAGAACCAGATCATAATCGGCAAAAAGATCGGCTGCGATTTGCTCGGTCAGACGGCGTGCATAGGGGCGCACGGTGATAAACGGGTTTTGGGCAGTCATCGCCTCAGCTGCTGAGCGGGTTTTAGGCAGTCCGATGTTGCGATCCGTGTGGATGACCTGACGCTGCAGATTGGCGTTTTCAACCAGGTCATCATCAATAACCCCGATTGTCCCGACCCCCGCAGCAGCCAGATATTGCAGCGCGGGCGCGCCCAGCCCACCTGCGCCGATGACCAGGATCTTGGCGTCTTTCAGCGCCTTTTGGCCTGGTCCGCCCAATTCGCGCAGGATAATATGCCGGGCATAGCGGTCCAGTTCGGCGTCCGAAAAACTGCCTTGCTGCGGTTTGGGTTCATCCCTTTGGCGCACCCTCGCCCGCAAATTTTGCAACAGCTTCCGGTATCCCCAAACGATAAAACCGAACGCAAAAACAAGCCCCCAAAGCCGCGCATCGCCGCCAAGTGCCATACGCAACGGATGACCGTCGGGCAGGGCAACATGGATCGCCATCACGCCAACCAGCAGGATCGAAATCATGTTCCAGCGCACGCTGGTCGGGGTTTTCATTGCCGCGCCAATCCCCCAGAGCGCGGCAATCATAGCGCCGACCATGATCATAGACCGGTCGATCCAAATCCGCCTGATCCGCGCGCTGTATCGTCAAGCGCCGACGTGACCATGAACTGTGCCTGCGCGACCGGTGCGACCACCATTTGCGCAATCCGCATACCGTGCATGATGGTGAAATCTTCTTGCCCCAGGTTGACCAAAATAACGCCAACCGGTCCGCGATAGTCGCTGTCAATCGTGCCTGGCGAATTTAGCAATGTGATCCCATAGCGCAGGGCAAGCCCCGAACGCGGCCTGATCTGAACCTCGAACCCAGCAGGAACGGCCATGCGCAACCCCGTCGGGATGAGCGTATGGCACCCCACCTTAAGAAGAAGATCTTGCTGATCGGTCAAGTTCGCCCGCAAATCCGCACCCGCAGCCCCTGCCGTCTCATAGCGGGGTAAGCCGAGATCGGCGTCTGCGCCGTCCTCCCATTGAAATTTGATATCCACGCTCATTTTATTGCTTCAGCGATCCGGCTTGCTAGCTTTGCGGCGACGGCATCTTTGCCCATCCGCGCCCATTCCTCGGCCCCGCCTGCAGTAATCAGCGTGACAGCGTTTTCGCTGCCCCCCATGATCCCCGTTTCCGGAGAGACATCATTTGCAACAATCCAGTCGCAGCCCTTACGCGCACGTTTGGCCGTTGCATTCGCGACGACATCATCAGTTTCGGCGGCGAAGCCAACCACCAGATCGGGCCGTCCTTGCGTCATTTGTGAAACAGTCGCGAGGATATCGGGGTTTTCTGCAAAGTGCAGCTCTGGCAAGCCTGTCTTGTCTTTCTTGATTTTGCTTGTTCCGGCATTGGCCACATGCCAATCGGCAACAGCCGCCGCAAAGACGGCCGCATCGGCGTGAGCCGCGTTTTGCACAGCCGACAGCATTTGTTGCGCTGTTTCGACCTTGATCACATTCACACCCTGCGGCGGCGGGACATCAGCGGGACCAGTCACAAAGGTCACATCGGCCCCAAGCCCGGCAAGCGCACGCGCTATCTCCGTGCCTTGCGCGCCAGATGATCGGTTTGCGATGTAGCGCACCGGATCAATCGGTTCATGCGTTGGCCCGGACGTCACAAGGATATGGCGCCCTTTCAGAGGCCCGCCGGATAGACCCGCGTCGATTGCAGCGATGATATCTGGCACTTCGGCCATCCGACCTGGCCCATATTCACCGCAGGCCATATCACCCTCATCTGGTCCGACGATAAGGATGCCGTCCTGTTTGAGTGTTTTCAGATTGCGCTGCGTCGCGGGGTGGGTCCACATCCGCACATTCATTGAGGGGACAATCAGTACCCTTTTGTCGGTTGCCAGCAAAAGCGTCGTGGCCAGATCATCGGCCTGGCCGCCTGCCATCTTGGCCATCAGGTCTGCGGTGGCTGGTGCCACGACAATCAGATCGGCGGCCCGAGACAATTCGATATGTCCCATCTCGGCCTCATCGGTCAGATCAAAAAGGTCTTGGTAGACCTTTGTCGCTGACAACGCTGAGACGCTGAGCGGGGTCACAAAAGCGGTGCCCGCCTGTGTGATCACCGGGGTAACATGCGCGCCTTGCTCGCGCAGTCGCCGGATCAGATCAAGCGATTTGAACGCGGCAATACCACCCCCGATGATCAGCAAAATATGTTTGTTGGCCAGCATCTGGCTCCCCGGTCTTGTTCCAGCCGACACTAGGTCAGATCAGACCGGAAAGACAATGACAGGATCAGTTCAAGAACCCGCGAACCTCGGGGCTTTGCGACTCGAGCGTTTTGCGCATTTTGCCGAAGGCCGCTGCCTCAAGCTGGCGCACACGTTCCTTGGAAAGGCCAAGCTCGGTACCCAGGCTTTCCAGGGTCCGAGGATCGTCACGCAGTTTACGTTCGCGCACGATGAATTGTTCGCGCTCATTCAAAGAGCGTAAAGCGGTCGTCAACCAGTGCCGCAACGTGTCATTGTCATGCGCGTTTTCGACGGTTTCTGCGGCTTGCGGACCATCATCTTCAAGAACGTCGATCCACTCGCGCCCTTCATCTTCGGTCGATTGCGTGGCGTTCAGGGAATAGTCAGACCCCGATAGGCGCCCTTCCATCATTTCGACATCATGCAGCGGCACGCCGACCTCAATCGCGATCAGCTCGCGCAATTCCTGCTTGTCGATCTCTTTGCCTTCTGCAGCCGCTTCGCGTTCTAGCCGTGCTTGCACGCGGCGCATGTTGAAAAACAGAGACTTTTGCGACGAAGTGGACCCGGTCCGCACCATCGACCAATTTCGCATGACGTAATCTTGGATCGACGCTTTGATCCACCAGACCGCATAGGTCGAAAATCGCACGCCCCGGTCTGGGTCAAATTTGTCGGCAGCTTTCATCAAACCAACCGACGCTTCTTGGATCAGGTCATTCATCGGCGCGCCATACCGTTTAAACTTGGACGCCATTGAGATCGCAAGACGCATGTAGGCCGATATGAGCCGGTGCAGCGCCTGGACATCGCGATCATCGCGCCAAGCATATGCAAGCGCGAGTTCCGTCTCGGCATCGAGCAGTTCAGCTTTCATTGCGGTGCGTGACAACGTCTGATCAGAAAAACCGGTACCAGCCATGTTTATTCTCCCAAGTGAGCGTGCGAGCCATTAACTTTTTTGTCTGGTGTTGTTACGCAAGGGTAAGCTGAATGGATCACGCAAAGCCAAAACAAAATGATACCAAAACTGTCGCTAGTTCTTGGCGGTGCTGCCTCTGGCAAATCTGCCTACGCTGAAAACCTTATACATCGCATGGGGTTAGATCCTGTATACATCGCGACTGCGCAGGTTTTTGACGATGAGATGGCACAAAAAGTTGATCGCCATCAGGCCCAGCGCGGCCCCGGATGGCACACGATTGAAGAGCCGATTGCCGTTGCCGCGGCCTTAAAGCCCCTTTCATCAGGCCAGGCCGTTTTGATCGATTGCGCGACACTTTGGCTGACAAATCTGATTTTAGGCGAGCATGACGTTGCCGCCAAATCGGAAGAATTGTTGGCCGCTTTGGGCGCATGCGAAAGCCCGGTTGTGGTTGTCTCAAACGAGGTTGGCATGGGCATCGTGCCAGACAATGCCCTGTCGCGTCACTTTCGGAACGCACAAGGTCTGCTTAATCAAAAGATCGCAGCGCAAGCCGACCATGTTGTAAACGTCATCGCGGGACTTCCCATGATGTTGAAGGGGCCGGGTGCATGACCCGACTTTGGTGGGTGCGCCATGGCCCGACCCATGAGAAGGCCTTTGTCGGCTGGCGCGATGTACCTGCCGATTTGTCCAACCAGCCGCTGATTGATCGGGTTTCTGCATATCTACCGCAGGACGCAATTGTCGTCTCGTCCGACCTGATCCGCGCATCGGCCACCGCAGATGCGATTGGCCAGGAGCGTCGCCGTCTGCCAAACCTACCAGGTCTGCGCGAGTTTAACTTTGGTGATTGGGACGGTCTGCATTTTGACGAGGTCGCAAAACGCGACCCGGCGCTAAGCCGCAGGTTCTGGGAAGAACCCGGAGATTTGGCCCCGCCCGGCGGCGAAAGCTGGAATGCGGTGGCCCAACGTGTCAACGACGCTGTCGCGCAGCTTTGCACGGCCCATTCAGGCTCTGATATTGTTCTTGTGGCCCATATTGGCGTGATTATGACCCAAATTCAAAAGGCAGCCGCGTGTCATGCCTATGACGCAATGGGGCATAAGATAGACAACCTGTCGGTCACCGATATGTCCGTTAAGAATGGTGAATGGCAGATCGGCAAGATCAATCACCTTCCGTGATAGCTCTTTTCAAAAATGGTCGTTTGCCGTCGGGGCACCTGTCCGTAAGTTGGGCCTATGACTTATCAACTTTATATCGGTGATCGCACCTTCAGCAGCTGGTCGTTGCGTGGCTGGCTTTTGTTTGAAAAATTCGGTCTGGATTTCGAAACCCATATGGTGGGGCTTTACGCCGGGACCTACCGCGAAGAGCTCGCCCATCTTGCCCCGGCCCGGACCGTACCTGCGATGCAGACCCCCGAGGGCCATGTTTTGACCGACAGTCTTGCAATGGCCGAAACACTGGCAGAGCGTCATCCCGAGGTGAACCTTTATCCGCAAGATCCTGCCGCGCGTGCGCTTGCCCGGTGCATCACGGCGGAAATGCATTCTGGTTTCATGGCCTTACGCGAAGATTGCCCCAATATGATCACCCATGTTTGGGAAGGGTTCGCGCCATCTGATGCCGTCCGGGCAGATCTCGCCCGAATCGAAGAGCTATGGGCCTTGGCGCGCGCGCGGCATGGGGCGGATGGGCCCTGGCTTTTTGGGAATTACAGCATTGCTGATGCCTTTTATGCGCCGGTTGCCCTGCGGATCACAGCCTATGATTTACCGATCAGCGAGGCGGCGCAAAGCTATGTGGACAGCCACCTCAAAGACCCCTCTTTCTTAGCCTGGCGCGCGGCCTCACAGGAAGAACACTACGATCCATGGCCGTATCCGATGCCGTTGGGCCGCCGCCCCTGGCCAGGTGATGCTGGTTAACCATTCTTAAACCACCGCCAACTACCCGTTAACCAAAACGGAGAGTTCGCAATGGTCGCCATAACCTACACGGTGGCGTTTGAAGGGATTGAGGCCCGCCTGGTCGAGGTGCAATGTGCCGTCACGCCTGGTATTCCGGCCTTCACGATTGTCGGATTGCCGGACAAGGCCGTATCCGAGGCGCGCGAAAGGGTGCGCGCTGCCCTGACCGCCATGGCCATCGCATTGCCGTCGAAACGGATCACGATCAACCTGTCCCCAGCAGATTTACCCAAAGAAGGATCGCATTTCGATTTGCCGATAGCGATGGCGCTTCTTGCGGCGCTTGAGATCATTCCCCAAGAAGATGCAGAACAGACCGTTGCACTGGGTGAGTTGTCTTTGGATGGTGCCTTGGTTCCGGTCATTGGCGCGCTGCCGGCGGCCATGGCCGCGGCGCAGGACGACAGGACGTTGTTATGCCCCCATGCCTGCGGACCTGAGGCTGCGTGGGTCGGCGCCGCAAAGGTAATCGCGCCGCGCAGCCTAGCAGAGGTCGTCCGCCATTATACCGGTCAGAATGTGCTAACCCAATCCGAACCGGGCGAGGTTCACAATAGCGCCGGCAACCGTGACCTGTCAGAGGTCAAAGGCCAGGAACGGGCCAAACGCGCGCTTGAGATTGCAGCGGCAGGGCGTCATCATCTGATGCTTGTCGGCTCACCCGGGTCAGGAAAATCAATGTTGGCCGCCCGCATCCCCGGCATATTACCGACATTGTCGGCCGCCGAAGCGCTGGAAACATCAATGATCCATTCGCTTTCAGGCCTTTTGGATGAAGGGGGTATCAACCGCGAACGCCCCTTTCGTGAACCGCACCATACCGCATCCATGGCCGCCATTGTTGGCGGAGGACGCAATGCCAAACCGGGTGAAATCAGTCTGGCCCACAATGGCGTCTTGTTCATGGATGAGTTTCCTGAATTCCCCCGCACTGTGTTAGAAACACTGCGCCAACCGATTGAAACCGGCGAGGTTGTCGTCGCCCGTGCAAATGCCCATGTCCGATACCCCTGCCGGTTCATGCTGGTGGCCGCAGCAAACCCTTGCAAATGTGGATATTTGACCGATCCGGGCCGGGCATGTGCCCGGGTGCCGATCTGCGGAGAAGAATACATGGGTCGGATTTCCGGGCCTTTGATGGACCGGTTCGATTTGCGGATTGAGGTGCCGCCTGTCGCCTTTACCGATCTGGATTTACCTGAAGATGGCGAGAAGTCCCAAGATGTGGCGGCGCGTGTCGCCGCGGCCCGCCAAGTGCAGGACGAGCGTTTTGCCGACCATCCAACGGCGCGTGTAAATGCCGATGCTGAGGGGCATCTTCTGGATGATGTGGCCACGCCGGATGAAGAAGGGCGCGCCTTGCTGGTCAAAGTGGCCGAGCGTTTTGGCATGTCGGCGCGTGGCTATCACCGTGTGCTGCGCGTCGCGCGCACCATCGCTGACTTAGATGGCGCGCCAGACGTCCGCAGACCGCATGTGGCCGAGGCTGTCAGCTATCGTTTGGCCATGTCGAAAGAGGTTTAGCGCCGGACCTCAATCGCTTCCCAGATTTTGGCGGCCACATTCGTACCGTCAAAACGCTCAAGCTCTTGAATGCCGGTGGGTGATGTGACGTTGATTTCGGTCAGCCACTCGCCGATCACATCAATACCAACGAAAACCTGTCCCTTCTCGCGCAAAAGTGGGCCGATCTGAGCGCAAATTTCGCGGTCACGGTCCGTCAGCGCCACTTTCTCTGGTCGCCCGCCCACATGCATGTTCGAGCGGGTCTCACCAGCGGCAGGGACGCGGTTAATCGCGCCCACAGCTTCACCGTCCACCAAAATCACCCGCTTGTCCCCCTTTGAGACATCGGGAAGGAATTTTTGCATAATCAGTGGCTCGCGGTTGATGCCCGAAAACAGCTCATGCAGGGAGGCAAGGTTGCTGTCGCCTTCTTTCAGCTTGAACACGCCTGCCCCGCCATTTCCATAAAGCGGTTTGAGAATCACATCGCCATGCGCCGCACGGAAGGTTTTCAGCGTCTCAAGATCGCGCGCAATCATGGTCGGCGGCGTCAGATCAGGGAAATTCAACACCAGCAGCTTTTCGGGGTAATTACGCACCCAGAACGGATCATTCACGACCAACGTATCGGGATGGACCATGTCCAGGATATGCGTGGTCGTGATGTAACCCATGTCAAATGGCGGATCTTGACGCAACCAGACCACGTCGACATCGGCAAGATCCAGAGTGGTTTCGTCGCCCAAGTGGAAATGATCGCCCTTGACCCGCTGTACGGTCAACGGCCAGCCGCGGGCGGTTACGCGCCCCTGATCAAAGGCCAATTTATCCGGCGTGTAATAGAACAGCTCATGCCCCCGCGCCTGCGCTTCTTCGGCAATGCGAAAGGTGCTGTCGGCGTCGATATCGATCGGGCCGATTGGGTCCATCTGGAAAGCGATTTTAAGAGGCATAAGGCAACCCTATCAGAATGTCTGACTGATACATGACGCAGCTGGATGCCGGGTGCAACGGGGGGATCACATGCCTGTGAAAGCGTTCTCAATCACCTGGACTTGCCCGGCGCCGTTTACAAGCGCCACATCAAACCGCAGATCGGTCAGTTGACCGCATGGCTCATTCGCGAGAAATTCACTGGCTGCGCTGCAAATGCGTTCCATCTGGCGCGGCCCGAGCTTGCGGGATGCCTGCCCAAAGCTTTTGCTTTTCTTCACTTCAACGAAAATCAGCCCTGCACCGTCCGTATCCCGCAAGATAAGGTCGATTTCGCCAGAGTGTCCCCGCCATCGCCGCGCGAGCGGCCTGCAATTGCGTTGCAGGTAATCCCGTTCAACAATATCTTCGGCCACCCGCCCTGCGTGATACCCAACAGATCCGGTCATTCATCATCCTTTAGACCAAGGGCAATTTGGTAAACTTGCCTGCGCGGCAACCCCAGCGCACCCGCAACCACCGTCGCTGCATCTTTGATCCGCATTGTTTTCATCGCCTCTTTCAATGCCGCATCCACATCCTGCGCGGCGATATCGACAGCCCCTTTGCGGCTGACCAGCACAACGATTTCGCCCTTCACTGACCGCGCCGCAAATTGATCGGCAAGATCGCCCAAGTTCCCGCGCACGACCTCTTCAAACTTTTTGGTCAGCTCGCGGCACAGCACCGCCTCGCGGTCTGCCCCCAAGATATCGCGTAGATTTGCTAACATTTCTGCAACGCGTTTCGGGCTTTCATAGAAAACCAACGTAAATGGCACATCACGAAGCATCGCGATCTCGGTCTCGCGCTGCTGTTTCGCTGCGGGCAGAAACCCTACAAACGCAAAGCGATCTGTCGCGAGCCCTGAAACCGTCAGGGCCGCTAAAACAGCCGATGCGCCGGGCGCTGATGTCACGGGCAGCCCTTGTGCAATCACCGCACGCCCCAGCTCATACCCTGGATCGGCAACAAGCGGCGTGCCCGCCTCTGAGACATAAGCCACCGATTTTCCTGCTGCGATCGCATCGGTCAACCGTTTGGTTGGTCCCTCACCGCTGTGATCATGAAACGCCACGACCTGCCGCCCATTCAACGGAACGCCATGAATTTCCATCAGTTTGCGGGCTGTGCGCGTATCTTCGGCGGCGACCAGATCGGCAGAGGCCAGAATATCGAGCCCCCGCAACGTCATATCACGCGCGCTGCCAATTGGTGTCGCGACAAAATACAGCCCGGCAGAGAGTGGCTTGGTATTGAAATTCATATCTGGACCCCCCTGCCCCCTGCTTTATGGTGTCCCCAACGAAAGGCCGGTGTTATTGCGGTCATACGATTCAGGAGGGATACCAACCATGTTTGCCCGTTTTCAGAACGCCCGCAAGCCAATGGCGCATCTTTTTGCGTTTCTATCGCTCGCATGGCTGGCCGCCTGCGACATCACCGTCGATCCAAATGCGAATGTCGGCCCCGAAATCGACCCGGACGATCCAGTGCAAGTTGCGCTGCTGGTTCCTGGTGGTTCGTTACAGTCAAATGACAATCTAATAGCACAAGACCTTGAGAACGCCGCCCGGCTGGCGATTGCGGATCTCGAGGGGGCAAAGATCGAGTTGCGTGTTTACAATACTGCGGGTGGTGACCCAACCCAGGCAGCCGCATCAGCTGCGCAAGCCGCAAACGAAGGTGCACAGATCATTATCGGGCCGCTCTATGGCGAGGCCGCGAATGCCGCTGGTGTCGCCGTAGCAAACGACAATATTAATGTTCTCGCATTCTCAAACACAACGACAATTGCGGGAGGAAATGTATTCGTTCTTGGCACTACATTCGATAATACGGCGCGACGTTTAGTAAGTTACGCAACAAGGCAAGGTATCAATCGTTACTCAATAGTGCATGCCCAGAATGATGGCGGCACGGTCGGTAGGGATGCAATCGCTAGCGCAGTGCAAGCCTATGGTGCTGAGCTTGTCGCAGTCGAAAGCTACGGGCTTTCTCAGCAGAGTATTTTCTCATCGACACGGAGAATTGTTTCGGCAATCCGCAACTCAGGCGCGCAGTCTGTTTTCATGACAGCTACGGGGAACGCTGACCTGCCAATTATTGCTACGGCACTGCCCGATGCTGGGCTGAACAATGACACTATCAGATTTATTGGTCTTAGCCGTTGGGATAGCCTGCCGCAGCTGGCGGATTTACCCGGACTGGACGGCGGTTTGTTCGCGATGCCTGAGAGATCGACAACGACCCTGTTTGAAAACCGCTATGCGGCAACTTATGGCTCGCGACCGCACCCTGTGGCCGGGCTAGCCTACGATGGTATTGCGGCTATTGGCGCACTGGTCGCATCTGGCAGTGATCAAGCACTGACGAAAGATGCTTTAACGACACCCCAAGGTTTTAGCGGTACTTCTGGCCCATTCCGTCTGCTACCCAATGGCCTGAACGAGCGGGCATTGGCTATTGCGACCATTCAAGACAAGCAGGTAGTGATCCTTGACTCAGCTCCACGCAGCTTTGGTAGCCCCGGGCTCTAACCCCGATACCGCGCAACACATCGACGCGCCGGATGGATTGATCTGTCCGGCGTCTTCTATTTTTGACCGTGACGCTGTGATTTCAGACATCATGACGTCGCTGTCCAATGGTATGCCTGAAAAGGATGTGCGCAAACTGACCGTCGCCAGGCTGACCGCTGCGCGCGACCAAGGGTTGGAGGCGATCAAAACCGCCTTTCGCGCCCAGCCATTTGCCGCCCGCCCGACCACCCGCGCCTATAGCTGGCTGACCGATCAGGTTATCGGCATCGTTATGCAGATCGCGCAGGAAATCCTGCACCCTTTGGCAACCCCCACAGATGGTGAACGTCTGTCCCTGATTGCAGTCGGCGGGTATGGGCGCGGCGAGATGGCCCCTTATTCGGATGTCGATCTGCTGTTTCTGACGCCATATAAAATCACCCCCTGGGCGGAAAGCGTCATCGAATCGATGCTTTATATTCTGTGGGATCTTAAATTGAAGGTTGGCCATGCCAGCCGCACCGTCAAAGACTGCCTGCGTCTGGCGCGTGAAGACTATACCATCCGCACCTCGCTTGTTGAGTATCGGCATCTGTTTGGTGATGAAAACCTCTCGGCTGAGTTGGGCGCGCGGCTTTGGTCTGATTTGTTCAAGACAACAGCCGGCGACTTCATTGAGGCCAAATTGGCCGAACGGGACAAGCGCCACACCAAACAGGGTGGCCAACGCTATGTAGTTGAGCCGAACGTCAAAGAGGGCAAGGGCGGTCTACGCGATCTGCAATCGCTTTTCTGGATCAGTAAATACGTCAATGACGTCAAAGACGCCGCTGATCTTGTCGATCTTAAGGTTTTCACGCCGCAAGAGTTTGAGACATTCGTCACCGCGGAGGATTATCTTTGGGCCGTGCGCTGCCATCTGCATTTGATCGCCGGGCGCGCAATGGACCAATTGACCTTTGATCTACAGGTCGAGGTCGCCAGCGCCATGGGCTACACTGATAAGGGCGGGCGCCGCGCGGTTGAGCATTTCATGCAATCCTATTTCAGGCAGGCCACCCGGGTTGGCGAGCTGACCCGGATTTTCCTGACCGCCCTAGAGGCGAACCATACCAAATCCGAACCCATGCTGGCCCGCTTATTGACCCGCCGCAAGCGGGCCAAGGCGCCTTATGCCATCAAGCAGAACCGATTGACGGTGGCCGACGAGACCGAATTTCTGGCCAATAAGCTAAATCTCTTACGCATTTTTGAGGAAGCTCTGCGCACCGGCACCTTGGTGCATCCCGATGCGATGCGCCTGCTGGCCGCCAATCTGCATCTGATCGATGCGGATATGCGCGAGGACAAAGAAGCCCGGCGCATTTTTCTTGATCTGATGCTGAAACATGGCAATCCCGAACGCGCGTTGCGCCGGATGAATGAGCTGGGTGTGCTCAGCGCATTCATCCCCGAATTTACGCCCATTGTCGCCATGATGCAGTTCAACATGTATCACCACTACACCGTCGATGAGCATACTATTCAATGCATCAGCCACCTTGCCCAGATTGAGCGCAAAGAGCTGATCGAAGAACTGCCAGTCGCGTCAGGTATTTTGGATCGGGGGATCAACCGCCGTGTCCTTTATGTGGCGTTGCTGCTGCACGATATTGGCAAAGGCCGGGATGAGGATCATTCGGTTCTGGGCGCACAGATGGCACGCAAGATCGCGCCGCGTCTTGGCCTGAACAAAAAGGAATGCGAGACTGTAGAATGGCTGGTCCGCAATCATCTGTTGCTGTCGGACGTCGCCCAAAAGCGCGACATTTCTGAACCGCGCACCATCAAGGGCTTTGCCAAAGCTGTCAAAACGGTTGAACGCCTTGACCTATTGACGGTGCTGACTGTCTGCGACATTCGCGGTGTCGGGCCGGGAACGTGGAACAACTGGAAAGCCGTGCTGATCCGCGATCTTTACAAATCCACTAAAGAGGCCCTGCAGACCGGTCTGGAAGATCTTAACCGTGACACGTTGGAGGCCGAAGGCAAACGCGCCTTGCGCGCTGCACTCAGCGACTGGGATGCCAAATCAATCAAGGCCGAGATTGGCCGGCATTACGGCCCCTATTGGCAAAGCTTACCGCTGTCAGCGAAGGTCGTCATCGCAGGTCTGCTGCGTGATATCCCGGATGACGAAATCCGTATCGATATCATGCTGGACGAGGATCGCGACGCAACCCGCGCCTGCTTTGCCATGGTTGACCATCCCGGCGTCTTCAGCCGCATGACCGGCGCGCTGGCGCTTGTCGGCGCCAATATCGTGGATGCGCGCAGCTATACCTCCAAAGATGGCTATGCGACCGCCGTCTATTGGATCCAAGATGGCGATGGCAGCCCTTATGAGGCATCCAGACTGCCCCGCCTGCGCAAGATGATTGAGCGTACGATGAAGGGCGAAGTCGTACCGCGTGATGCCCTGAAAGATAAGGACAAAATCCGCAAACGCGAACGCGCCTTTAGGGTTCCGACGACAATCAGCTTTGATAATGATGGCTCTGAGATTTATACGATCATCGAGGTCGACACCCGCGACCGTCCGGGTCTGCTGTTTGACCTGACGCGCACCCTGGCCAACAACAGTGTCTATATCGCCTCAGCTGTCATCGCGACCTATGGCGAGCAGGTCGTCGATACCTTTTACGTCAAGGACATGGTCGGCCTGAAATTCCACTCGGACACCAAGATTGCCAATCTCGAACGCAAGCTGCGCGAGGCGATTGTCCAAGGTGCAGAAAGAGCGAACGCATGAAGGCATACCAATGAAACCGATCCGCCTGATGGCCGGTTTCTTTACGGTCGGCTTATGGACGTTGCTAAGCCGCGTCCTGGGCTTTGTCCGTGACATCATGATTGCGGCTTATCTGGGCACCGGCCCTGCGGCAGAGGCCTATTTTGTCGCATTTTCGCTGCCCAACCTGTTTCGCCGTTTCTTTGCCGAAGGCGCGTTCAATATGGCCTTTGTCCCGATGTTTTCCAAAAAGCTCGAAGCCGATGAAGCCCCCCACAAATTTGCACAGGATGCCTTTGTCGGGCTTGGTAGCATTCTGATCATTTTCACCATTGTGGCGATGATCTTTATGCCTGTGCTGGTGACCCTTATGGCCAGCGGCTGGCGCGGTACGGAGCGGTTTGATCTAGCCGTCCAATATGGCCGGATCGCCTTTTGCTACATCCTTTTCATCTCATTATCGGCCCTTCTGTCGGGCGTTCTGAACGCGACGGGCCGCTTTGCAGCCGCTGCAGCGGCCCCAGTTTTGTTGAACGTCATTCTGGTCGCCACCTTGATCATCGGCGCCGCTGTGCTGGACCGCGCAGATCAAAGCGGTATGGGCCGTTTGCTTGTCTACGCAATCCCGCTTGCCGGCCTGGCCCAACTGGCCCTTGTCTGGTTTGCCGCAAAGCGCGCTGGTTTCTCCCTTGGTTTCAGCCGCCCGCACATGACGCCAGAGCTGAAACGTCTGGCCATCATCGCCGCCCCAGCGGCACTGGCTGGAGGTGTTGTGCAAATCAACCTGCTGGTTGGCCGTCAGGTGGCCAGCTATTTTGATGGAGCGCTCGCCTGGTTGAACTATGCCGATCGGCTTTACCAACTGCCTCTTGGGGTTGTTGGCATCGCGGTCGGCATCGTTCTGTTGCCAGAGCTATCCCGCAGGCTGCGCGCAGGCGACGCAGCAGGTGGGCGCGATGCGTTTAACCGCGCATCCGAGATCAGCCTGGCACTGACCATCCCAGCCGCCATTGCCTTGATGGTTATTCCCGTCCCCCTTGTCAGCGTCTTATTCGAACGCGGCGCGTTCACCGCCGAAGCCACCCAATCAACCGCGTTGGCGGTTGCGATCTATGGGCTGGGCCTGCCTGCATTTGTCTTACAAAAGACATTGCAGCCGCTGTTTTTTGCACGCGAAGACACAAAGCGCCCATTCTACTATGCGGTGGCGGCCATGGTCTTGAATGCAGTGCTGGCCATTGGCCTATCGCCGCTGATTGGCTTTGCGGCGGCCGCGATCGGCACGACGCTGACGGGCTGGGCGATGGTTGTTTTGCTGGTACGCGGCACCCGCACGATGGGGGATGCCGCCAAGCTAGACACCCAATTCAAAACCCGTCTGCCACGGATTGTGATTGCGGCCATCGGAATGGGTATCGTTCTTGCGGTTGCTTCACAGATCATGGGACCGTGGTTTGATCTGGCCAGGCTGCGTTATCTGGCCTTGCTCGCCCTCGTTCTGACCGGGATGGCAAGCTATTTTGCAATCGGTCAAACCATCGGCGCGTTCAAATTATCCGAATTTCGGCGTAGTCTGCGCGGCTAAGCCCTTTGGCGCATCCGCGCCAGAAACCGCCCCCAGCCTCCAGGTGCAAGAAGCACAGCCATCAGAAAACCCGCCGCAAACCCACTAAGCTCTGCGATCCATGTTGGCGGCGGCGCCACCTCATAGAGAAAGCCTGAGACGATGCCGAAGACGAGTTGCAGGAACAGCAGCACGCCGATCAGGCGAAAGGCTTTCAGTTGATTTTCGTTCCGTTTGCCCAACTGCAGCCATAACGCGTAGGTATACGCGCCGATCAGCCCGTAAACGGGCGTGAACCCACCCAGTAGTGGAAATTGCCCATCAACTAAAAGACCGTAGACTACCGCACCTGCAACAGCAGTCAAAAAATATACGGCCCCGGTTTTGAAACTGCCGTAGAACTCTGCCGTGAACTTACCCAAGGCCAACGTCAGTGCCGCGCAAAATGCGACCTGGGTCAGGGCCATATTGATAAACGGATAGGTCACAAAGCGGATCAACATATCAAAAGAGTAATCGCCGCCCGTCAACACACGGTCCAGCACATTGGGCGAATAGCCATATTGGTTGACCGCGTCCAAACGCCAGCCAATGGCTGTCGGGCCGCCAATCACACCATGTTCTGCCAGTTGAAAAAACGCCTCAATTCCAATGATCAATAGCGCAAGCGCCACGATAAGCGGTGGAAGCGCGTTGAACGGGCTTTCAAGCGGGGTGTCTTGCTCAGGCTCCATATCGATCGTCCGGGGCTGTTGAAGTTGACGGGTGCGTCTGGCATGGGTATGCGACCCCTGCCCTGAAATCCAGCCCGGACTTTGCACCATGACTGATACATCTTTCACACCGCGCGTTTTTTCGGGGATCAAACCCTCGGGTGGGTTGACCTTGGGCAATTATCTGGGCGCGATCAAACGGTTCGTCGGGATGCAGGGGCAGATGGAGACGATCTACTGCGTTGTTGATTTGCATGCCATCACCGTTTGGCAGGACCCCAAAGAGCTGGCCAATATGACCCGAGAAGTCGCAGCTGGCTATCTGGCGGCTGGTCTGGACCCGAGCCAGTCAATCCTTTTTAACCAAAGCCAGGTCCCTGCCCATGCAGAGCTGGGCTGGATCTTTAATTGCGTCGCCCGTGTCGGCTGGATGAACCGGATGACCCAGTTCAAAGACAAAGCTGGCGCCAATGCCGAAAAGGTATCGCTGGGTCTTTATGCCTATCCGTCACTGATGGCCGCCGATATTTTGCTGTATCACGCGACCCATGTGCCCGTTGGCGAAGATCAAAAACAGCATGTCGAGCTGACCCGCGATATCGCGGCCAAGTTTAATCACGACTTTAAAGCGGATTTCTTTCCGATGACCGACCCGGTGATCGAAGGCCCTGCCATGCGCATCATGAACTTACGCGATGGCACAAAGAAAATGTCGAAATCCGGTGAAAGCGATATGGAACGCATCAACATGACCGATGATGCGGACCGGATTGCCAAGAAATTCAAGAAGGCCAAAACTGACCCGGAGCCTTTACCCGAAACAGTCGAAGGTCTGGCCGATCGTCCCGAAGCCCGCAATCTCGTTGAGATTTACGCCGCCCTTGACGACACAACACCCGAAGCCGTTATTGCCCAATATCCGGGTGCGGGCTGGGGTACATTCAAGCCTGCGCTTGCGGATTTGGCCGTGGCAAAACTGGCCCCGATTTCGGATGAGATGGCGCGTCTTATGAATGATCCGGCCGAGATTGACCGCATCCTTGGCGCGGGCGCCGAAAAAGCCCGCGCGATTGCGGATCCTATTCTGCGCAAGACATATGATATTGTGGGTTTGCTCCGTTCCTGATCGGGGCGTCCGTTCTGTCACAAAATTGAATCCATCAAATGCGACCGTTGGTGTGGCAGGTCACAAACCTGCCCCCAAGCAGCGTCTTGTCCCGTCCCTTGCTGCCTTGGTCTTGCAAGCGTCCGGTGTTCCCCGGCACCGGACGCCCATGACCGCTAGCCACAAAGATCAATGCACTTCCCCATGCGCAACAATCGTTGCCACCGCCTGCATGTTGCGGCACAGTTGGCCACCAGAGGGAGTCGATCATGCGTAAATTTCTCGTCGTTCTTGACGATAGCCGGGAATGTTTGAATGCAATGCGCTTTGCGGCAATGCGCGCCGCGCATTCAGGTGGCGGCGTCGCAATCCTGTCGATCATCCCCCCAGATGAGTTCAATCATTGGATCGGCGTCGGGGAAATCATGCGCGCCGAGGCCCGCGAGCGGATCGAAGTTCATTTCGAAGTCTTTGCAAAATGGATGCGCGACAAACAAAATGTTCACCCTGAGCTGGTCATTCGTGAGGGCGAGCCGCTTGATGAAATCATGAACCAGATCAAGGAAGATCCTGAGATTGGCGTTCTTGTGTTGGGTGCAGGCAATGACGGTAAAGGACCTGGTCCACTGGTCACGCATCTGAGCCGCCAATCCGGCAGCTTGCCGATCCCGATCACGATTGTACCCGGGGATTTGCCGAAAGAACGGCTTGAGGCGATCACTTGATTGTGGCCACACCCGAAACTTAGAACCGTTCTAATCCTTGACATATGCACCACGCAGGCGCATATCTGAAGCCTGACAAAAAGGGTTTCCCGCTATGTTTATCCAGACCGAATCCACACCGAACCCCGCGACACTAAAGTTCCTACCCGGGCAAAATGTGCTTGAGGCTGGCACGGCTGACTTCCCCAGCGCCGAGGCGGCAGAGCATTCGCCACTGGCCAAACGTATCTTTGGCACTGGCAGCGTTGAGGGCGTGTTCTTTGGCACTGATTTTGTGACGGTTACGAAATCCGATGATGTAGAATGGGATCATATCAAACCCGGCATCCTGGGCGCGATCATGGAGCATTACCAATCGGGTCAACCTGTCATGGCCGCAGACCATGCCCCCGCCACCGGGCATGCAGAACATACCGGTGAAGACGCTGAAATTGTCGGCCAGATCAAAGAGCTTCTCGATACCCGTGTGCGCCCCGCTGTCGCGCAAGATGGCGGTGACATTACATTTCACGGGTTTGATCGGGGCGTTGTCTATTTGCACATGCAAGGCGCTTGCGCCGGGTGCCCATCTTCAACACTGACATTGAAAATGGGGATCGAAAATCTTCTGCGGCACTACATCCCCGAGGTGGTCGAGGTACGGCCCGTTGCCGCCTGAACCCAAACTGATTGTCTTTGATACATCGGCGGCGCATTGCGCCGCCGCTTTGTTGTTGGGCGATCAAGTCATCACCCGCATCGATGAAATGGCCAAAGGTCAGGCCGAGCATTTGATGCCAATGCTCAATGAAATGTTGGCAGAGTATGGTCTTGCTTGGTCCGATCTGCATGCCATCGGCGTTGGGATTGGCCCCGGTAATTTCACCGGAATACGCATTTCTGTCGCCGCCGCGCGCGGACTTGCGTTGGGCCTGGGCAAACCGGCCATTGGTATTTCGACCCTCGAAGCCCAAGCGTACGGGCTAGAAGGCCGCATTTTGTCATGCCTCGATGCGCGCCGGGATCGGGTTTATGCACAGATGTTTCTAGGCGATGGACCGATTTCGGATGCGGCGATCTACGATACAGTGGACCCACACCTGCGCCAGATCAACGGCGACCCGCCGCGCCTTGTCGGGCCCGTCGCAGATATGTTGTCCGGCATCACGGGACTTGCGGTCGCACAGCAAAACAGCCCGACAATCGGGGCAATGGCACGCATCGCTGCCAGCAGGATCGGCACGGATCATACACGTCCCTCGCCACTGTACATTCGCAGCGCTGACGCCGCCCCGCCGCGTGATCGCGCGCCAAAGATCCTCACATGACACCGGCGGCGCTTGCGCAACTGCACAGCAAGGCCTTTCGCGAGACCCGCGCATGGACCGAGACTGAGTTCAGCGCGCTTTTGGGGCAAAAGGGGGTGCAATTGCATGGGGATACGCACTGCATAGTCCTGACAAGGGTGATCGCAGATGAGGCCGAGATACTTACGCTTGCAACAGATCCCGCCTTTCGCCGAAAGGGGCTTGCCCGTGATGCTTTGGCTGATGCTGAAGCAGACTGCGTAAACGCTGGCGCAACACGGATGTTTTTGGAAGTCGCCGAAAACAATGCAGCCGCCTTGGCCCTCTATTCAGGGGCGGGCTATGGGCAGGTTGGGTATCGGCCCGGATATTATCTGCCTAAAGATGGGGCACCTATCGGTGCTTGTGTCCTGAGCAAGGACATTGGCGCAAGATAACGCGGCGTCAGGCGGCAGATAAGTCGCAAATATGGCCGCAACTCTGGCCCTAAGCACCAAAAACCTGTTGATCTTCCCAGCAAGGCAAGGCCTTATCTTACGATGACCCGACAAAGATCGGCTCGGCTTTAAACTGAGGGGCGTGTTTTGCGCGAACCCCTTCTTGTAACGACTTGGGAGACAAATATGACCCTTATTCAAAAATTTCTTGGTGCATCCGCCGCAGTGGCACTGACAGCCGGTGCGGCCTCTGCCGACCCTGCCATCTTGTTCGATCTTGGCGGCAAGTTTGACAAGTCTTTCAACGAAAGCGCCTATAACGGTGCCGAGCGTTGGGCGGCAGAAACAGGCGGTTCTTATGCCGAGGTTGAAATCCAATCCGATGCACAGCGTGAGCAGGCGATCCGCCGCTTTGCTGAATCAGGCGCCAATCCGATTGTGATGGCAGGCTTTTCCTGGGCAACACCCTTGTCCGAGGTCGCAGCTGACTATCCAGACACAAAATTTGCGATCATCGACATGGTTGTCGATGCGCCAAACGTCCGCTCTGTTGTGTTCAATGAGCATGAAGGTTCTTACCTTGTTGGCATGATGGCAGCGATGGCATCCGAGACAGACACCGTGTCTTTCGTCGGCGGCATGGATATCCCGCTGATCCGCAAATTTGCCTGCGGTTATGCCCAGGGCGTCAAGGCGGTGAATGCAGATGCAACTGTCATTTCCAACATGACCGGCACGACGCCTGCTGCTTGGAACGATCCGGTAAAAGGCTCTGAGCTGACACTGGCGCAAATCAGCCAGGGTTCCGACGTTGTCTTTGCTGCTGCCGGTGGTACCGGCGTTGGTGTTCTGCAAACGGCCGCTGACGAAGACATCCTGTCCATCGGCGTTGATGCAAACCAAAACTACCTGCACCCCGGTGAGGTTCTGACATCTATGATGAAGCGCGTCGATAACGCGGTTTATGAGGCCATGTCACAAGGCGTCGACCTGGAAACAGGCTTTAACGTGATGGGCGTTGCAAATGAAGGCGTTGGCTATGCGCTGGATGAGTTCAACGCGGAACTGGTATCTGATGAAATGAAAGCCGCAGTTGATGCAGCAGCGGCGCAAATGGCGGACGGATCGCTGGTCGTACATGACTATTCAAGCGACGAAACCTGCCCGGCGCTTGACTTCTAAGACCGCCAGATAGGCCACAAAAACAGAGGCCGCGCAGATGTTTTCCGCGCGGCCTTTTGCATTCAGGAGCGCATATCGCAATGACCGACATAGCCCCCGCTATTGAGCTAAAAGGCATTTCCAAGGCATTCGGACCAGTCCAGGCAAACAAGGATATTTCGATCCGCGTGATGCCCGGCACAATCCACGGGATTATTGGTGAGAACGGAGCGGGCAAATCGACGCTGATGTCGATTTTGTATGGTTTTTACAAAGCAGATGCCGGGGAAATCTTCATCTCAGGTCGCAAAACTGCAATTCCTGACAGCCAAGCAGCGATTGCTGCGGGCATCGGCATGGTGTTCCAGCACTTTAAGCTGGTTGAAAACTTCACTGTCCTCGAAAACATCGTTTTGGGTGCCGAAGATAGCGGACTACTGCGTCCGTCACTGACCCGCGCCCGCCGCGAGCTGAAAAGTCTCGCTGAAGAATATGAACTGAACGTCGACCCTGACGCCTTGATCGAAGAGGTCGGCGTCGGGATGCAACAGCGTGTCGAAATCCTGAAAGCGCTCTACCGCAAGGCCGACATCCTCATTCTGGACGAACCCACCGGGGTTCTGACCCCTGCCGAGGCCGACCACCTGTTTCGCATCCTCGAAAACCTGAAACGCGAAGGTAAGACGATCATCCTAATCACGCATAAACTGCGTGAAATCATGGACATCACCGACACGGTCAGCGTGATGCGGCGGGGCGAGATGACCGCAACCGTCAAGACCGTCGACACAAGCCCGCCTGAGCTGGCCGAACTGATGGTAGGCCGCAAGGTTCTGTTGCGGGTTGATAAAGCACCTGCGCAGGTCGGGCATAAGATTCTTGAAGTCAAAGACCTGAATGTGACCGATGACAAAGGCGTTCACCGGGTCAAAGGTGTCAGTTTCGATGTGCATGCTGGTGAAATCCTCGGGATCGCTGGGGTTGCGGGCAACGGCCAATCGGAATTGCTTGAGGTCTTGGGCGGCTATGGCGCCGCCACCGGGACAATTATGGTCAATGGCGAGGAAATTGACCTCACGGGTGCGAAATCTGACGGGCAAAGCCGCCGCGCGCGCGGGATCAGCCATGTACCCGAGGATCGGCAGCGCGAGGGGCTGATCATGGACTTTCAGGCCTGGGAAAACACCGCTTTCGGCTATCACCATGACGCGCGCTATCAACGCTCAAAACTGTTTATGGATCATGCAGCAATCCGGCAGGATACCGAAGAAAAGATGGCCCGTTTCGACGTGCGGCCCCCTGACCCAAAGCTGGCAGCCAAGAACTTTTCCGGCGGAAATCAACAAAAAGTCGTGCTCGCCCGCGAGATTGAGCGCAACCCTGATTTACTGCTGATCGGGCAACCCACACGAGGCGTAGACATCGGTGCCATCGAATTCATCCACCAGCAGATTGTTGCACTTAGGGATCAGGGCAAAGCTATTTTGTTAGTTTCCGTAGAGTTAGAGGAAATTTTGTCGCTCTCAGATCGCATCGCCGTTATGTTCGACGGAAAAATGATGGGCGAACGCATGCCTCAAGAAACGGACGAAAAAGAACTGGGCCTTCTCATGGCAGGTATGAGCGGAGAACCAGCGTAATGGACGCGATGCCAAAATGGGCTGACGTGATCTTGATCCCACTGATCTCGATCCTGCTTGCGGCTGTGCTGTCTGCGCTTGTGATCTTGGCAATTGGCGAAAGCCCGTTGGCCGCACTGCAATTGATGATCGAAGGCGCGCTTGGGTCCACCTACGGCTGGGGCTACACGCTCTATTACGCAACAAACTTCATTTTCACTGGCTTGGCTGTGTCGATTGCCTTTCATGCGCGCCTGTTCAACATCGGCGGTGAGGGGCAAGCCGTCCTTGGCGGGCTTGGCGTTGCCTTAGCCTGTCTATACATCCCGTGGCCCCATTGGACGCTCGCACTCTTGGGCGCATCCGTGATGGCCGCAATCTTTGGCGCGGCCTGGGCTGCAATCCCAGCATTCCTGCAAGCAAAACGCGGCAGCCACATCGTGATCACAACGATCATGTTCAACTTTATCGCGGCAGCTTTGCTGAACTATCTGCTGATCGGCGCTTTGAAAGCCCCAGGGATGGAGCCCGCAACACCCAAATTCCCAGAAGCGACGCAACTGCCGTCTTTCCAAGACATGTTCAGCTTCGGTGAAACACCGCTGTTTCGCGGTGCCCCGGCGAATGTGACCTTCTTTGTGGCCATCGCGGCCTGCGTCCTTGTCTGGGCGCTGATCTGGCGGACGCGGCTGGGCTATGAAATCCGGTCCTTCGGACAATCCGAATCGGCCGCAAAATACGCGGGCATCAGCCCGACCAAGATCATTATGGTTTCCATGCTTATCTCAGGCGCACTCGCCGGCATGATGGCCATCAACAACGTACAGGGCGAGGCCGAACGGCTGGTCCTGAACGCAGTGGAGGGGGCGGGCTTTATTGGCATCGCCGTCGCACTGATGGGGCGCAACCATCCTTTCGGGGTATTGGTGGCGGCCCTTCTTTTCGGCTTTCTATATCAAGGCGGCGCAGAACTCGCCCTATGGACGTCGATACCCCGTGAGTTGATCATCGTAATACAGGCATTGGTGATCCTCTTTACGGGCGCACTGGACAATATGGTGCGCATGCCGCTGCAGCGGTTATTCCTGAGCATGAGGAGAGCATAATAATGAAAATGACAGGACCACTCAAAATAGGTGTCGAAGACGACACCGGTGCAGATCTGGGCTTTGTGCTCAGCTGTCTGGCACTTGGCATGATCACAATGGAGGAATTCCATCAATGGATTCACATGGTGATCGAAAACATCCCCGGCAACGACGTGCCCCCGCATCTGATCGCGCTTCTGGCGGTCAAGAACCGGGCCAACGTCTTTCGGCCAAATGAAGCCGTGATGCGCCGCATCCCGCATGATCCGTTCATCACGGACGAGCGTTTCGACGCCATGCTGGGGCTGCAGTTTTTCATGCGGCGCGACAAACCGCAGGCAAACGACATCACCCAGGCCGAGGCCGAAGATGCCCTGCGCAGCAATCCGGAAGTGGCTGACCGCTTCTTCGCCCTCTTCCCCTTCCTGATGGAGAAAGCAGCCTAAATGGACTTTGCGACCCTTCTACAAATGCTGGACGCCACGTTGCGTCTGGCAACCCCGCTTTTGCTGGCCTGTCTTGCAGGCCTGTATTCCGAGCGGGCCGGTATTTTTGATATCGGGTTGGAAGGGAAAATGCTCGCAGCAGCGTTTTTGTCAGCGGCAATAGCCGCTGTATCAGGCAGTGTCTGGCTAGGACTTTTGGCGGGCATCTGTGCCTCGATGAGCCTCTCGGTCATCCACGGCCTTGCCTCAATCACCTTTCGCGGAAATCAATTGATCTCCGGTGTTGCGATCAATTTCCTTGCCGCCGGTTTAACCGTGGTCATCGCACAAAGCTGGTTTTCCCAAGGTGGACGGACTCCACAATTATCTGGCGGGGCACGTTTTAATCCGATCACACTGCCTTTTGCGGAAACCTTGCAAAATGTGCCCATCATTGGGCCGATCTATTATGAACTTATTTCCGGTCACACTGCCTTGGTCTATGTGGCACTCTTGATGGTGCCCCTGACGTGGTGGGTGTTATACCGGACCCGCTTTGGTCTGCGCCTGCGCGCCGTGGGTGAAAACCCTGCGGCAGTTGATACTGCAGGTGTATCGGTTATCTGGCTGCGTTACGCGGCAGTGGGCATCTGCGGCATCCTATGCGGTATTGCCGGGGCCTACTTGGCCACAGCGTTGCAAGCCGGTTTTGTCAAAGACATGAGCGCCGGACGTGGGTTTATCGCCCTGGCCGCCCTGATCTTTGCGAAATGGCGGCCTTGGTACGCGCTTTATGCCTGCCTGCTCTTCGGCTTCTTGCAGGCGATGTCGCTGCGGCCTGACGTCATCGAAAGAGTGCTCAGCTTCCAAGTGAACGGACAACTGCTTGACGTACTGCCCTATATCCTGACGGTCGTCATTCTTGCGGGCTTTGTCGGCAAGGCCATCCCCCCACGTGCCGGAGGCGACCCGTATGTCAAAGAACGCTAAAGCCCTCGCCACCCAAATCAGAGCCACCGCAGGGGACGCCCCGGTCAGTATCGGTCTGATCCTGGGGTCAGGCCTTGGGCATATCGCCAACACCGTTGATGGGGTCAGCATCCCCTACAGCGACCTACCCGGATTTCCCCATGCGGGTGTCTCGGGGCACAACCCTAATCTTGTGATTGGCGATCTGGAAGGGGTCCGGGTTGCGGTCTTCGGCGGGCGTGCGCATTACTACGAAAGTGGCAAAGCGGATGTGATGCGGCTGCCCTTGGAAGTGCTCAAAGAACTGGGCGCGGATACAATGATCGCAACGAACGCCGCCGGATCGATGCGGCCCGATATGCCGACCGGTTCGATCATGTGCCTGACCGACCACATCAACTTTTCCGGGCTGAACCCTTTGATCGGCGAGCCGACAGATGCGCGGTTTGTACCTATGACCGACGCCTATGATCCAGCGCTGCAGCAGGCATTGCGGGCCGCGGCAGAGGGCTCTGACACAGAAATGGCCGAGGGCGTCTATGCCTGGTACTCGGGCCCGTCCTTCGAAACCCCGGCCGAAATCAAGGCCATTGCCATGCTTGGGGCAGACGCTGTGGGCATGTCAACCGTGCCCGAAGTGATCCTGGCGCGGTTTCTGGGGCTGAAGGCGGCGGCGATATCGACCATCACGAACATGGCCGCCGGCATGAGCGATGAATCAATCAGTCACGAACATACCAAAGCCATGGCACCCATCGGCGCCGCCAAGCTGGAAACTGTTCTACGCAGCTTTTTGAAGGCCCGCGCATAGGTCCAGATCCTTCGCACCGATAGCTCCACGTGACGGAAATGCTGCAATTGCAGCATAAACTGCGCCACAGCATTTGACAGGCGGCACCGAAATCGTTTTGGTGTCGCGCAGGGGCACAAGCGCCCGGAATAGTTCATGCAGATTTATCTTCCCATCGCCGAGGTTTCGGTGAACGCTTTCCTGTTACTCGGGCTTGGCGGGATTGTGGGCGTCTTATCTGGCATGTTTGGTGTCGGCGGCGGCTTTCTGATGACACCGCTTTTGTTCTTTATCGGCATTCCACCGGCTGTGGCCGTAGCGACCGAAGCAAACCAGATCGTCGCCTCATCCTTTTCCGGCGTTCTTGCGCATCTCAAACGAAAGACCGTCGATCTGAAAATGGGAACGGTGCTGCTGATCGGGGGCCTAATCGGATCAGGCCTTGGGATCATGCTGTTTAACTACCTGAAGTCGCTGGGTCAGGTCGAGCTGTTGGTACAGCTGTGCTATGTCGTCTTTCTGGGCATGATCGGCACGCTGATGTTCATCGAAAGCCTTAAAGCGATCCGCAAAGCCAGCAAAGCAGGCGGCGCACCGATGCCAACGCGCCGTAAACATAATTGGGTACATAACCTGCCCTTCAAGATGAAGTTTCGGGTATCGGGGCTTTATATCTCGGTCATCCCGCCGCTTTTGGTTGGGGTTTTGGTTGGTGTTCTTGCTGCAATCATGGGTGTCGGGGGGGGCTTTATCATGGTGCCCGCCATGATCTACCTGTTGGGCATGCCCACGAAAGTGGTGGTCGGAACCTCGCTGTTCCAAATCATCTTTGTGACTGCATTTACCACGATGCTGCATGCGACCACGAACTACACTGTTGACGTAGTGCTCGCTGTCTTGCTGCTGGTTGGCGGTGTTATTGGCGCACAAATTGGCACCCGGATCGGGGTCAAGATGAAGGCTGAGCAGCTGCGTATTCTGTTGGCCATTATGGTGCTCGCCGTCTGCGGCAAACTGGCCTTTGATCTTCTGGTGCAGCCAGCCGAGCTGTATTCGCTTGGCGCAGGAGGTCACTGATGCTCCGCCTGCTCATCCTAATGCTGTCCCTGGCTGCCCCCGCAAAGGCCGAAGAAATTGTACTTGGCCTCAGCCGGGACCAAGTGGCGATCACCGCCACATTCGAAGGGTCCGAAATCCTGCTATTCGGCGCAATCAAGCGCGAAGCCCCGATCCCCGACAAAAGCGAACTTGGCGTCATCGTGACAGTCGCTGGCCCTGATCTGCCTGTCACCGTGCGGCGTAAAGACAGGCGGCTGGGGATCTGGGTAAATAGCGATGAGGTCGAGGTTGACTCAGCTCCTTCATTTTATGCAGTTGCCACAAATGCCCCAATAGGCGACGTTCTGCGCGATGTTGAGGACCTGCGATATCGCATCACAATCCCACGCGCCATTCGTTCTGTCGGGGCTGGGGTCAATGATAGCCCTGCTTTCACGCAAGCGTTGATCCGTATCCGCGCCGGAGAAGAGCTGTACCAAGTCCTGGAAGGCAAGGTAGACCTTGAGGACGAAACGCTTTTTCGTACAGCGATCACTCTGCCTGCCAATCTGACCGAGGGTGAATACGAAGCGCGGATTTTCCTAACCCGCAATGGGCGGGTGATCGATGAATATCTGACGACAATTCCGGTTCAAAAAGTTGGGCTCGAACGCTGGCTGTACAATCTGGCCCATGAAAACGCGTTTCTCTACGGGCTGATGTCGCTGGCCATTGCAATCGCAGCAGGTTGGGGCGCTTCTGCGGCATTCACAATGCTACGCCGCTAAGCGGGCTTAGCCTTCCTCGCTTTTTAGCTCAAGCGGGGCTTGGGGCACAGCAAGATCATCAATGCGCAGAACACCTTCAGGACGGCCAAGGCGGTTGCGCACCACCCAGCGCAATTGCGTCTCTGCCCGCGTGATCGCCACATAGGCCAGTCGCTTCCACAATGGTTGGCCCGCCTCTACGCGTCCCATGCGCGACGCGGCGTAAATATCCGGTGCAAAAACCTGCACCGTGTCCCATTGCGACCCTTGCGCTTTATGTATTGTGACGGCTGCACCATGCAGAAAAGTGGCGCCCATGCTGGCAGCAAAAGGGATAAATGGTTCTTCTTCGCCGCCCTGTTCGATTTTGACAATGCTGGCAACGCCGACGCGCGGGTCCTCGGCACCCATGACATGCAGTTTGGAAAACCCGGGGCGCTTTCCCGGCCCCAGATAGATAACCTGCGCGCCCTTAATCAGGCCCTTCGCCTCAAGATCAAGTCGTCTTTTGCGATGTTTCAGTGGCAATTCGATACCGTCGCAAATCAGGGGCTCACCTGCAAGCAGCTCATCCGCGGGGGCATTAAAGGCCGCCCGAAACGCATGGATCAAACGGATGCGGGTCGCATTGCGCCAGACCAAACAGGGTGATCGGGCCATCAGATCAGCCTCAACACGCTGCGCCAGCACGACACGTTCATCCGTCTTCGCAGCCTCTTCGACCATCTGTTCAAAGCTGCGAAAATCAAGCTGCGGATCGGCCAAAGCATGCGCCAGATCAAGGATCGGATTACCGGCATCTTGTCTATGGATACGGTTCAAGGTCAGAACACGTTTTTCTGGCAGCGTTTCAAACACCATGCCGCCAGAACTTTGTACAGGAGGCAATTGCGCCGGATCACCAAATAGAAGAAGCGTCGGGAAAATCTCTTGCAGGTCCGAGAACTGCTTTTCATCAAGCATCGAGCTTTCATCGACGAACCCGATATCCAAAGGCTCTTCCCGACGTTTCCAACCTGTAATGAAATCAGACCCGCGCAGCCCAGCGGCAGCCAGCGCCGCCGGAACGGATTTATTTGCCTGGTAAGAAGAAAACGCGCGATCAAGCGCGATTTCAGTCAGGCCTTCAATTTCAGGGCGCTCCCCCTGCCCGGCAAGCCATTCAGCAACCTTTTCGTATTCGGGATCATAAACCGGCGTATAAAGAATGCGGTGAATGGTCGTGGCAGGCACGCCGCGATTACGCAAGACACTGGCGGCTTTATTGGTAGGCGCCAAAATGGCCAAGGTGCGCCGGTCCTTGCGTTTCTTGCCTTCCCAATCACCCGAAATAACGTCAACGCCCGCCTCTTCCAACGCCTCATAGAGCTTAGCAAGAAGCATCGTCTTGCCGGATCCAGCTTTGCCAATCACGGCCAACACAGACGTGCTATCGGCCTGCGGCGGTTGCAGCAGACTGTCGTCAAGATCGACACCTGATTGACGCATCGCGAGCGCAACGCTGTCCCAGGCCTCGGCCTGATCGTCGGAGAATGTAATGTTGGGTGCGTTCATGCCGCGACACTATCTTGGCTGTCGCGGCATCACCAGTGCGCGCGTGAAAGATCGTCGGCCTAAGCGGCCTTTCTTACCTCAGATACGGCATGACCAAATGATCGGGCAAACCAATGCTCTGATATCTCAGACGACAGTCCAGCGCGCTTGAGAACTTTGATGCGATCCTCTGGCCGGAAAGGCCACAGACCAACGCTGATCTTATCACGGCCCTCACCCGCGCTGCCCAACACCTCGGGCGATGCACCAATCATCGAATAGATCCGTACCATGCGCGGATCAAACACGCCCAATAGATGGGTCAGGGCAAATGCGCGCATCAGCTCGCCCCCAGCAAGCATCATCGCTGCCGCCACCCGCGAATTTGCGCCCTGGCCAAGGACGAAGCGCGTGCATTCCCAAATGAAAGGGCTGCGAATATCGACGCCGTTTAAGAGTTCCGAGAAATGGTCATTGACCATCGTTTGCTCGGTCGTCGGCAGGAACCGCATTGAGCCGCCATGGGTACCGTCCCGATTTTCCCAAATGACATAAAGCGGGTTCATGGCGTCATATTCATCCTGCTCCCAGCCCTTGTCGTCGACATGAACGTCCCACTTCAAACGTTCGGCAAATTGACTGGCCCGATCACGATGCATGGTGTCCTGCAAAACAGGGTATTCCGATAGCGCATTTCCATAAATGTAACGAAGCATTTCTGACCCTTCTCAAGCTGATGATGGCTTGAGACTAGGCTGGCTCTGCCGCGCAAAGGTTAACGCGTCGGTCGAGCTATTAATGATTTGTTAATAATTATTAACTAGCCGCAATTTTCAGGACTTTGTCATCAGTTTTGCGCCCCGGCCACCCTCCATTGGCCGCCCGTGCAGCCCCACCAATCAGGATCAAACCTTCACTTGTGGCGCGGGCGACCGCGTGGGTGGTATTCAAGGCGCCTAGCTTGAAGCGCGCGCTTTCGATATAGGCTCGCAAAGTATGCTCAGAAATGCTTAGCAAATCGGCCACTTGCCCCCTGCTATAGCCCATCCCCAAATATGTCAGGGCGTCAGTTTCTCGCGGGCTTAACGCGCGGATAGGCTCGGGTGCCCGCCCCTTTTCCAATTCCAACGCTTTTTGATTCAAGTAATGGGCAATCAAAATCCAGTCACGTTGATGATTGGTCGTGAATTCCGCCCAGCTTTCGTCATCCGTTGTGTGAGATGCGGTAAACAAGGCGAGTTGCCCATTTGGACCACGGATGGGAATTGAGAAGCCCTGCGTGCCAATGCCATAGGTCTGCGCATCTTTCCGAAATGCGCGCGCGGCCTTTGAAGACCAATCAAGTCGTTTCCAATCGACGGGATGAAAGCGCTGAAAGCACCCGATGATCACGGGATCAACGCGAATATAATCCTTTTCGGCGTAACGCTCTGCCCAGGCCGGGTCATAGGTGCCAAAGCCGTATTGCTCCCCATCGGCGCTGACCCAGTGATAAACGACATGATCAATTGCGAATGCATCACGCAGCCCAATGATCAAGTCTTGGATTTGCTCAAGCGCGTCTGCTTGCTCCAGTTCCTGCAAAAACGAGTCCAGTTCCAGGGCCGTTACCTCCCACCTGTCGGGACGGTTTCTCATGCGCGCTACTGATCTCAGCAGATGCGATCAGCGCAGCCTCATCGAGCTGTGACGCCAAAATCGGAAGATCATTCGTGCTGGCGAACGACTTCAGATCGGCGAGTACATCGATTATCCATTCATGTCCCATAACCAAACTCTCTATTAATCATTAACGAAGTGTTAACAACCCATGGTAGCATGAAGATTCTTACAAAGTTATTCACGTCTTCAAACCCCCCAATAATGGCGGGTCGACAGCGGTTTTTTGGAAGGAAATCCATATTTTATTGGGCAAATACCTGACTAAAAGCATCAACAGCTACGACTATCAGGCGCCTTCTAGCGCGCGAAAATGGTGGGCAATTGAGTTCGCATAATAGGTCAGGATGTCCCGTCCAAGTTCAGTAACGACAACGCCTTCATCTGTCTCATCGATCAATCGCCTGGCTGACATGCGGCTCAACGCATCCGCGACAATCACACGTGGATGGCGGCTTGGCGCTGGCAATTCACGGTCTGTCAAAAAGCGGACCATATCGTCAACGCGCGTCTCAAGCTCTTCTCGTAGGATCGGGCCGCTTTGCAAAATTAGTCGTGCCACCAACGGCATGCCCAAGACGGGAACGACATCCGAAATGCGGCGCATAAGTTCATCGGCAACCTTTGATGTTGGATCACCTGTTTCATCTTGAATGAATGTCGACAATTCCAAAGGTTCACCAAAACTGACCGATGCCGTTCCAAATCCGCGAAAACGTCCGGTCATACGCAACAAAAAATGACGAGACACCCGGCGCAGAACGTTGAGTAATGGCGGGCGGAACCGGCGCTTTCCGGATTTGTCCGCAGCAATCAGGAATGTGTCCTCCAAAACGCGATCGTAGTTCAAAGCCACGGGAACAAAGATCACTTCGCGTTTTTCAGGGTCGAAGTCATCGATGATGTAATTGAGCAATCCCAGGCGCGGCGATGCTAGTTTTCCATCCAAGCTCAGCCCGCCCTCTGGAAAAACGGCCTGGCTCACCCCACCCTGCGTGGCCATTTGGACATATCGGGCTAATACCTTGCGATATAAAGCACCCCGCGATTTGCGCCTGATGAAATAAGCCCCCATCGCACGAATTATCGGTGAAAGTGGCCAGACCCGCGCCCATTCACCAACCGCATAAGACAACGCGCCAGCATTCGCCGCAAGATATGTTACCAATACATAATCCATATTGCTGCGATGATTGATGACAAAAACAACGGCCGCGTCAGGATCAATCTCAGCCAGGCGTTTACGGTCAAAGGACCCCAATCGAATATTATACAGCGACTTCGACAACCATTTCGCCAAGCGAATACCGATACTAAAATACGCGGTCGCAGAGAATGACGGCACAATTTCACGCGCGTAACGACTAGCCCTTTCAAATGCGACATTCTCGGGAACCTGCTCTTTGCGGGCATATTCGACGATGGCCTGCGTGACTTCAGGATCATAGATTAAGCGTTGGATCATATCATAGCGGCGGGCCAGCTTAAACGGTTCAATCGGGCGCTGCAGACGCTCGTTCAACTGCGCAATGACACGTTCGGCACGCTTGCGGAAAAACCAACGGACCGATGGAAACAAGAAATGGGATGCAAACGTGACGCCAGCAAAAAGGACAATCAGTACAAAAACCCACAAAGGTAAGGAAACAGTTTGCGTCATGGCGCAAGGGTGACAGGGTTCGATTGCCGCGTAAATCCCATCTTCGACAGCGCTTTGAAGCTGTGACTAAAGTGTTTTCCCACCGACAGAATCTGAAACCTTGACGAAGGGCACGTTCCATTCCGATCACAAACTTATCAACGCGAAATCCCGAGCCGACTACACTTTTGGATAGAGACGCATTAATTGAGAGGTGGAAAATACCGTTTAAGCTGATAAAGGGCGATGATCATCGCATAGGAAGGCAGAAATGAAACCCGACCTCAAATCAATGACACGCAAAGAGCTGGAAAAGCTCAAGGGACAAATCGACAAAGCACTCGATAAGCTAGCTGCAAAAGACAAAAAGAATGCGCTTGCAGCTGCAGAGAAAGCGGCGGCGGCTCATGGATTTTCGCTTGCTGAAATCACCGGCAGCGTTGCGGAAAAGAAAACGCGTAAAGGCAAACCGGGCCCGAAAACGGCATCTGCACCAAAATACCGTAACCCCGATAACCCTGACCAAACATGGACAGGCAAAGGACGTCAGCCGGAATGGTTCAAAGCCGCTATCGCCAGCGGCGCAACGCCAGACGCTATGGAAATCTGATCCATTGACCTAAAAAATGATCCCGCCAATTTGACGGGATCATTTTCCAGGCATTCCCATTTAAAACGGCAGTGTCTTAAACGACCCGTTCGACCATCATCTTTTTGATATGCGCAATTGCCGATGCAGGGTTAAGGCCCTTGGGGCAGGTCTTGGCGCAGTTCATGATCGTATGACAGCGATAGAGCTTGAAAGGATCTTCCAGCTCATCCAACCGCTCGCCGGTGGCTTCATCCCGGCTGTCAATGATCCAGCGATATGCGTGTAGCAAGGCAGCAGGCCCAAGGTAACGATCGCCGTTCCACCAGTAGGACGGGCAAGATGTGGAACAAGAGGCGCACATCACACATTCATAAAGACCGTCCAGCTTTTTGCGATCTTCAATAGACTGCTTCCATTCCTTCGCAGGCCGGTTCGTCTTGGTTTCAAGCCACGGCATGATGCTGGCATGCTGTGCGTAGAAATGGGTCAGATCTGGGATCAAATCCTTAATAACCGGCATGTGCGGCAGCGGGTAGATTTTCACATCGCCCTTGATCTCATCCATCCCATAAATACAGGCGAGCGTATTGATCCCGTCAATATTCATCGCACAGGATCCACAAATGCCCTCTCGGCAAGAACGGCGGAATGTCAGTGTTGGATCAATCTCATTCTTAATTTTGATCAACGCATCCAAAACCATCGGGCCACATGTATCCATGTCGACAAAATACGTATCGAGCGATGGGTTCTTTCCATCATCTGGATTCCAGCGATAGATCTGCACTTTGCGCAGGTTTGTCGCGCCCTCAGGCTTTGGCCATGTCTTGCCCGTTGTCATACGGGAATTCTTGGGCAGTGTCAGTTGCACCATTTTGATGTTCCTTCCGTCAAGAGCATCCAAACATTCTTCATCACAAGACCAACAAGCGAGGCGGCCGGATCGGCGGCTCTCCTGTCAGGTCAATCACACAGGACTCGTAAACTTCCAAAGGGTCCCGTCCACGCAGCAAGTCTGCACTTAGGCCGATACTGAGACCGACTGAGGTGCCAGTTTGGCTGTTAATGCCAACATTCCCAGAAACATCTGGCGCCTGCGCCGCCTGCGCACGTTGTTCGCAACGCTGCGCCGCCTCTTCAGGCGTTGGTGGTGTCGTCTCGCAGGCCGCCAAAAGCACCCCACAAACTGTCAGTATATAGGCAGGGGCCCGGCAGATCATCAGCCGAGCACCGACAGGATATCCCCGACGCCCAATGTATCTTCGGCGATGCAGGAAACGGTATCCGGGCGCTGAGCAATCTCAAGCACCAGCGATGTCGTTGCATCCGTCGTTCCCGTCAAAGCGGCTTGGCCAATCGTCACAATCTCAGACGCCGAGGCGTTATCGATAATACAATCCGTTGCGACAGATGCATCAACGCCGGGGAACCGGGCCTCAACAATGCCATTCACAACTGTCTTGGCACCACTTCGGGCAACGTCATCAACCGAGGTTGCCCCGTCAAGGCAGCCTGACAAACCAAACGCAGCCACCAGTGTAAGAGGAAGAATTCGCATTAGAACGTCCTTTCTTTCGGCGCAATCTTTGCTTCGCTGATACCACCTTGCGCTTCGGTGGTCAGCGGCGCGGTCACAACCGGGCGATAGCTGAGCTTTACCTTCGCAGCATCAACATGTGACAACGTATGTACGCGCCACTTTTCATCGTCTCGCTCTGCGTAATCCTCATGCGCATGGGCGCCGCGGCTTTCCTTGCGTGCCTCAGCACTGACAATAGTCGCCAACGCGTTCGGCATGAGGTTTTCAAGCTCCAGCGTTTCCATCAGATCACTGTTCCAGACAAGGCTACGATCAGTCACTTTCAGATCGTCCATTTTACCTGCAATCGCGGTCATCTTCTCAACACCTTCGGCCAGCGTCTTATCGGTGCGGAACACGGCCGCATCGGCCTGCATGGCGCGCTGCATCTCAAGACGAAGGTCCGCAGTGGGGACGCTGCCGTCTGCATGACGAACCCCATCAAACCGATCAAAACACGCATCAACAGATGCCTGGTTCAACGTTGGGTTTGGCGCATCGCGGTCGACGACCTTACCGGCCTGGATCGCGGCGGCGCGGCCAAAGACGACAAGGTCAATCAAGCTGTTCGATCCAAGGCGGTTCGCGCCATGAACAGATGCGCAGCCCGCCTCACCAACAGCCATCAGACCTGGCACAATCCTGTTGGGGTCTTTCTTGGTCGGGTTCAGAACTTCACCGTGATAATTCGTCGGGATACCGCCCATGTTGTAGTGCACAGTCGGCAGGACCGGGATCGCCTCTTTCGTCACATCGACGCCCGCAAAAATCTTGGCCGATTCAGAGATACCGGGAAGGCGCTCGGCCAATGCCTCAGATGGCAAGTGGTTGAGGTTCAAAGAGATATGATCCCCATTCGCCCCAACACCGCGCCCTTCGCGAATTTCCATTGTCATGCAGCGGCTAACATAATCGCGTGGGGCAAGGTCTTTATAATTCGGGGCATAGCGCTCCATAAAGCGCTCACCCTCAGAATTGGTCAGGTAACCCCCTTCACCGCGCGCGCCTTCGGTGATCAGGCAACCGGCGCCGTAGATACCCGTTGGGTGGAATTGCACGAATTCCATATCCTGCAAAGGCAGGCCTTGGCGGGCAACCATACCGCCACCGTCCCCGGTGCAGGTATGGGCTGAGGTCGCGCTGAAATAGGCGCGGCCATAACCGCCAGTGGCCAGAACAACTGTCTTGGCGTTGAACACATGCATGGTGCCGTCATCCAGCTTCCACGCGATGACGCCCTGACAGATGCCATCGTCTGACATGATCAGATCAAGGGCGAAATATTCGATGTAAAACTCAGCCTGTTGCTTCAAAGACTGGCCATACAGCGTATGCAAAATAGCATGACCAGTCCGGTCAGCCGCTGCACAGGTACGTTGCACCGGGGGGCCTTCACCGAATTCGGTCGTATGACCACCAAAGGGGCGCTGGTAAATCTTACCCTCTTCCGTCCGGCTGAATGGAACACCGTAGTGCTCCAACTCATAAACCGCTTTGGGGGCTTCGCGGGCCAGATACTCCATCGCATCCGTATCACCCAACCAGTCGGACCCCTTTACGGTGTCATACATATGCCATTGCCAGCTATCAGGGCCCATATTGCCAAGGGATGCCGCAATACCGCCCTGAGCCGCCACAGTGTGCGAGCGTGTCGGGAAAACCTTGGTGATACAAGCCGTGCGCAGGCCTTGTTCAGCCAGACCCAATGTAGCGCGCAAACCAGCGCCCCCGGCCCCTACAACAATCGCGTCATAGACATGGGTTTCGTATTCGTAAGCTGCCATAAAAGTTGCTCCGGGGGTTAAAGCGCGATTTTCGCGACGGCGAAAAGACCAGTTAACATCAGCAGATAACCAAATGCGGTCACTGCGACGATTGTAAGCTTACCGGCTTTGCCGGGAACGTAATCCTCAATCGCAACAAGCGTTTCCTGCATGGTGTGATAGACGATAACAATAATGCTCACCGCGAGAACAAGCGCCGGGAAAGGTTTACTGAAATAGGCGATCACCTCTTCATAGGTGCCGCCAAGACCATAGCCAAAAGTCATAATGAATACGGGAACAATCACAACAAGGGCGATTGAGGTCATCATCATCTGCCAATGATGATGCGTACCCTGACGGGAGGCTCCTAAACCCTGGGCACGTTTGCGGTCGGTAACATATTTCATGCTCATGCCCTCTCTTACAGAACGATGACGAAGAAGATGGTCAGGAGGGTGGCCAAGACAAACATGCCTGCGCCAAGGTCCTCCGACTTTTTGACATCCAGACAATAGCCAAAATCCCAAACCACGTGACGCAGGCGGCCCAGCATATGATAGATCAGCGCCCATGTGCCGCCGAATAAGATCAAATCGCCAAACCAACCGGTCAAAAATCCATTCATCCCGGCGAAAGCGGTTTCAGATGTAGAAGCGGCCATGAGCCATGCGACGACCAGAATGGCCAGAACAAAGACTGCGATACCTGTAATTCTCACCATGATCGATGACATCGACGTCATCTGCGGGCGGTAAATCAAAATGTGGGGTGATAACGGGCGGTTGCCTCGGTTCACGTCGGCCATTGTTGGTTCCCTTCGCTGGCTTCATCGTCGGCAAGACGATAGCTGGCACTTGTTTGCACCATTCAGACATAAGAGTCACGCAGACGAAAGCTACTAAGTTGTGAAAAATGGTCACAGCAGAGCGAGTTTTTTCAAATTGTGATCACAGTCGAAAAAAGTGTGATCACAAAATTCGATCGAAGCTTCCGTTTTGATCACACTAGGCGTCTTGCCCGATTATGCCTTAGTAGGGTTACTCACTGCTCACCCAGTTTCATATCCGGGCTGTAGGGGGTGTCGACATCCTTTGTCACCGCCTGCCCGCAGCGCATCACCCCATTTGCATGATCAAACGCATAAGTCGGATCGCCATATAGTTCCCAACCCTTTGCAAGGGCCTCAGACACTTTGTGGCAAAACGCAGCCGTATCGTCCGCAGTTAGCATTCTGTAGATCTTCATGTCGCTATCCCCATGGTGTGACGCCCAATGCGTAATGTATGCCCATCACGATGAAAACGGTCACCAAAGTGGCGACAATCGCGATCACTTCTTTCTTAAAAGGCGCCCGTTCGGGCGGTGTCCATGGTCCGTCTTGGGCATTGATCAGCGCGATCTCAACAATTGCCCAAACCAACAGACCACCGAACAAAACGAATGATGGCGTGTCGCCATTTACAATCAAATGGGCGATGGCCCAGGTCGCGATAGCGGTCAATTGTGGATGACGCAGTTTGGTGCCCAACCAAACGCGGGCGCCCTTTGGACCGGCCACAGCGAACAGATAGAATGCAAAAATCATCAAAAGATTATTGATACCAACCTTCATCGGATCACGGCCCCAGTAGTAGGTACCGTCCGCAGCGCGGTATCCAATCACCATCAAAGCAACGCTGATCACGATGAGCAGGGCAACCAGCCCCTTGCCCCTATCACCAAGGCTTCCGCGCGCCGCAGGGGCAAGCCGTTTAAACAAATGCGCCGCCCACCAAAGGGCGACGCCAAAGGTAAGGATGATCATGATGTCTCCAATGCGGCGATGGCGTCAGCTTTGGCCAAAATCGCCCGAGCAGACGTGACATGCAAGTTCTCAACGATCCGGCCATCCAGAACGGCCACCCCCTGCCCGGCCGCTTCGGCTTGCTCAAAGGCCACGATCTGCCTACGGGCCTGGGCCAATTCATCGGGGGTTGGGGCGAAAATCGCGTTCGCCGTGGCGATCTGGTCTGGATGGATCAAGGTTTTGCCGTCAAACCCCAAGGCTCGGCCCTCTTGGCATTCGGCAAGCAGCCCATCCTGGTCATGAAACGCATTATAGACGCCATCCAAAACAGCAATCCCAGCTGCGCGCGCCGCCAAAACCGTCATTTGCAAGGCGGCCCCCAATGCCGCACGCCCATGCGCCCGCAAATCATGCGCAAGATCATTCGTACCCATAACCAAACCAGTCACCGCCGGATGGGCGGCAATTTTGGGCGCGTTCAGAACACCAGCAGGTGTTTCGATCATCGCCCATATCGGCAATCCCGGCAGCATATTGGTGATCTCATCGATTTGCGTAGGTGAGCCCACCTTGGGCAACAACACTGCATCACATTGCATGACGGCAAGCGCCCGCGCATCATCGCGCCCCCACTCGGTATCTAGCCCATTGATCCTGACAATGCGCATCCGAGGAACATAGCTGCCCCTTTCGCCCAGCGCATTTTTCAACGTCTCGCGCGCGGCAATCTTGGTGGCAGGGGCAACCGCATCCTCCAGATCAAACAGGATGACATCAGCCGCAAGACCCAACGCCTTTTCCAGCGCGCGGGGCTTTGAAGCAGGAATATAAAGAGCCGAACGATAAGGGCGGTCTGACACAATTTTCACCTATGAATCTGGTGCTTAGATAACGACAGACAATGGCTAGCCACTCAAGCGCAAAAGGCTTTTGATCCAAAAATACAGTGCCCGTCACGGTGTATTAACCAATTTGCGTCAAGTTACTTTCAGAATTTGTTCCACTTGCCTGACTGCGACGGAACTGTGCCGCGGTCGTCCTCTCGCTAGAAGGTGAACCAAATGAAGCGTAATCTATTTCTTATGTCTTTCGGCATCGGTGCGATGTTCCTTGCTGCCAATCATGCACATGCGCAAACCCGCAATTGTGCCGCCCATGAAACCGTGGTTGAACGTCTGGCCGTCCGGTATGGCGAAAGCCGGCAATCCATCGGACTCGGCGCCGATAATTCGGTCATCGAAGTCTTCGCATCGACCGATACCGGCACATGGACAATTACGATGACACGCCCCGGCGGTCCAACCTGCCTCGTGGCGGCTGGCCAAGCCTTTCAACATCTGAATGAAGCCTTGCCGAATGTCGACCAAGGCACCTAACTGATCCCCCAATATGAAAATCGGGCGCGCATCACGGCAATGTTGCGCGCCTAGAACTGGCAAGGAAATTCCCCGAATCGTAGGGGGTTTCCCGCGCCTCGCCTCCTTTTTCCGGGCGCTGCCCTCGCGCAAATATGCGCTTTGTTTTGCAGCAGTAAGCTATTTTCTTGACGAAAATATCGCCTGACCCATTGCGAAGCCGACAACAGGCGGCGCAATACCTATAACCACCAAAAATTGTTGGGTAAGTGCTGCGTCCTGAAGGCGTTTCGGCACGCTTCGCCTAGTCTCTCATTTTAGCCGTTATAACGGTTATGTGGGCGGGCTTGAAATGCCGCACACTTGCACCCAAGGGCGCAAAGGACTAGGGACTCCGCCAAACGAACCAGGACAGGATGATCCCATGGCCAGACCCAAAATTGCCCTTATCGGCGCCGGACAAATCGGCGGCACCCTTGCGCATCTCGCTGCAATCAAAGAACTTGGCGATGTCGTCATGTTCGATATCGCCGAAGAGGGTGACATCGCCCGCGGCAAGGCGCTCGACATCGCAGAGTCGGGCCCGGTTGCTGGCATCGACGTGGCATTGAAGGGCACAAATGACTATGCGGACATCGCTGGCGCAGATGTTTGCATCGTCACAGCGGGTGTTGCACGCAAGCCAGGCATGTCGCGCGACGATCTGCTTGGGATCAACCTCAAAGTGATGAAATCTGTTGGCGAAGGCATCGCAGCCCACGCGCCTGACAGCTTTGTCATCTGTATCACAAACCCGCTTGATGCGATGGTTTGGGCGCTGCGCGAATTCTCTGGTCTGCCGACTGAAAAAGTCTGCGGCATGGCTGGTGTCCTCGATTCTGCGCGGTTCCGCCACTTCCTTGCCGAAGAATTTGATGTCTCCATGCGCGACGTGACTGCATTTGTGCTTGGCGGACATGGCGACACAATGGTGCCGCTGACACGTTATTCAACAGTTGCCGGTATCCCGCTGCCCGATCTGGTTGAGATGGGCTGGACCACACAAGACAAGCTGGACGCGATCGTACAGCGCACACGCGACGGCGGCGCAGAAATCGTTGGCCTGCTGAAAACCGGGTCCGCGTTCTACGCTCCCGCCACATCCGCAATCGAAATGGCCGAGGCCTATCTGAAAGATCAAAAACGTCTTCTGCCTTGCGCAGCCTACGTTGACGGCGGCTACGGCCTGAACGGCTTCTATGTTGGTGTGCCGACCATCATCGGTGCTGGCGGCGTCGAGCGTGTGGTCGAAATCAAAATGAACAAAGAAGAGCAAGCCATGTTCGACAAATCTGTCGACGCGGTCAAAGGTCTGGTCGAAGCCTGCAAAGGGATCGACGGCAGCCTTAGCTAAGACTTCGCAAACGAATACAAAACGGGCGTCCCAAATGGACGCCCGTTTTGCTTTGTCAGACCATGTTCGGCGCATTCGCGCGATGAACCATGGCCAGACGATCTATTCTTCTTGATCAGCAACTGATCACAATCGTCCAAGTATCACTGACCGGATCGTACACATCCTGACTGGCCAAGCGGCTCAGCGTATCTGTGCAACCACGGGTCTTGATATATTGGGCGGCGGTAGATCCTGCCAAACGTCCCGCCTCCGCAAAGCCAAATGTACGACCCGCAGGCGTTAACGTGATGTAATACGGTGTCTCAAAAGGAACGACATATGTGCGCACGTCATAACGTCGGCTATCGGATGCCAAATATCCATCAACGCGGTTCTCTGTGACCTCAACTGCCCCCTCTGGCAACGTTCCTCCGCCACCACCGCCGGAACAAGCGCCTAAAACCAGCGCCGCCGCAACTGCCCAACCCAACTTTTTCATGATGTCCTCACGATATATTTTCTATTGGCGACGACCCTACCCCGCCATATCGCAAACGACCAGAGGCATGGGCTATGCCTCCCGCTCCATCCCAAATTGATCTAGCACATCGCCTTTGTTGTGCCAAAGCCAAGCATCAAATGCAGCCGCTGAAACATCACTGCCATCCTTCGGAAACCACTCCTGCAAAACCGAGACAGGCGAAAATCCTGGATCAAGCCAAAGATCATGCGTTTGCAAAATCGCCTGCAACGCAGGCCCTATACATTTCAGCTCATCATGAAGATCAAATCCACTGCTTGGGCAGTCCAGAACAGCATCAATCTGCCTTTGCCGATGCGGTGACGGGGCCATACCGCCGCGGTTCAACACAGCATCTGCCTTGCGCAACAGTTTATAGACCCAATGTAGCCGGGTCAGCCCATCGAAATGCAAAAGGATTGCGTGATCAAGGGTCTGCGCCATCAAATCGGCCGCGCCAAGCGGTTTGGGTCTGTGAATAGACATCTGTAGGGGCGCACCAGTTCGCGCAAAACTCTTGCCAATCGCGTGCCCCGTCAGCCCGCGATAGGTCAGATCATAGGCTGGCCCAAACAATTTCCGCCCATCGCGAGGCTTGCCAAGATATGGGCGGCGAAAGGCCCCGTCAAAAATCGTACCTTCTGGGTCCGAAAAAATACGCTCCGCGACGGGCACAACACCCACCTGGGTCTGCGGACCAAGCTGATGCAAACATTCACCAACAGACCCACCTGGGCGCAAATATTCATCCGCATCAACATGCAGCACCCAATCGGCATGGCTGCGCCGATAGGCGTCACCCGCATTGCGCATTTGCCGAATTTGATGCTTTTGCGGGCGGCTCTTGCCCAGCCGTCTCCAATGCACCGCATCACATGCAATCACTTCAACGCCAGGCATTTCGGCGACATCCGCCGCCGCCGGGTCGTCCGGGCGATCAAAATAGAGCCAGATTTCCGACGCCCCCAAATGCAAATACCAGGCAACAAACGTCCGGATCAGCACCGGCGGCTCATCCACAGTTGCAACGACCGCCCAAGTTGATTTCTGCGCTTCCATGTCCCTGCGTAACATCTACACGAATCTTTTCAAACGGCCATGCTACGCGCGGTTTCGCGATTGATGGCGACATTTGTGATCACACGTTTTCACCGTGTGATCACAAATGTCGCATTATTCCGGATTTCGCAAAAAATGGGTTAGAATAGCGTAAACCATTGTGGTCTAACCAAGGGCAACCGAAGCCAAATTGGACATGCTCTTATGAATATCCACGAATATCAGGCCAAAGCGCTGCTCGCCAGCTTTGGTGCGCCAGTATCCGACGGCCGCGCCGTTTTGAAAGCCGAAGACGCAAAAACTGCCGCTGGCGAACTTGACGGACCGCTCTGGGTGGTCAAGGCGCAAATCCACGCAGGTGGCCGCGGTAAAGGCAAATTCAAAGAGGCTGACGCAGGCGAAGCGGGCGGTGTCCGCTTGACCAAATCGGTTGAAGAAGCGGCCGAAGAAGCCAAGAAAATGCTGGGCCGCACGCTGGTCACGCATCAGACAGGCCCCGCAGGCAAGCAGGTCAACCGCATCTATATTGAAGACGGCTCTGGGATTGAGACAGAAATGTACCTCGCCCTGCTCGTGGATCGCGCCACCAGCCGGATCGGTTTTGTCTGCTCGACCGAAGGCGGCATGGACATCGAAGAGGTTGCCGAAGCAACCCCTGAAAAGATCCTGAACTTCACCGTTGATCCGGCCACAGGCTACCAGCCCTACCACGGCCGCCGCGTCGCCTTTGCGCTTGGCCTCGAAGGGGCGCAGGTCAAGCAATGCGTCAAACTGATGGGCCAGCTTTACAAAGCCTTTGTCGAAAAAGACATGGAGATGCTGGAAATCAACCCGTTGATCGTGACCGATGGTGGCGACCTGAAGGTGCTGGATGCAAAGGTGTCCTTCGATGGCAACGCGGTCTACCGCCACGCCGATGTCGCCGCCCTGCGCGATGAGACGGAAGAGGACCCCAAGGAACTCGCCGCCTCAAAATACGATCTGAACTACATCGCGCTCGACGGTGAAATCGGCTGCATGGTCAACGGTGCGGGCCTTGCCATGGCGACAATGGACATCATCAAGCTTTACGGGGCTGAGCCTGCCAACTTCCTCGACGTGGGCGGCGGTGCGACCAAGGAAAAAGTGACCGAGGCGTTCAAAATCATCACCTCTGACCCGAACGTTAAGGGCATCCTTGTGAACATCTTCGGCGGCATCATGCGCTGCGACGTCATCGCCGAAGGCGTGATCGCTGCGGTGAAAGAGGTCGGCTTGCAAGTTCCCCTCGTCGTGCGCCTCGAAGGCACAAACGTCGAAAAAGGCAAAGATATCATCAACAACTCCGACGTTGACGTGATTGCAGCAGACGACCTGAAGGACGGCGCTGAGAAGATCGTGAAGGCGGTTAAGGGGTGAAGTTTCTAGTTCTGGCAGCTCTTATTTTTGCGGGCGCATACTGGCTAGTGATTGTTTCTAACGAAGGTGTGGTTCCGCAATCGGAAACCGATGATCCCGCCATCGTAGCTGCGGTGACGCAATCGGACACTGACGATCCCGCCATCGTCAGTGCAATTGATGATCTTGCATCCATATGCTTGGCATCCGGCGGCGACAAAGCGAAGGCTGAGGAAGCAATCATTGCGCTTGATGGTTACGAGTTTACGGGCCCAAACTCTGCGACAGACGCTTCTGGGAGGATTATTATTCTGCTCGCAGGTTCCGGTGATAATTTTTCATGCGTCTTTGCATATGATCCGAATGTTGATGCGCCCGACGACAGTATATCGGCAAATGTAGCGAGAACCTTGGCTGCGCTCGACGTCGTCAAGTCTGAATTGGCGGCGCGGCTCGACATTTCGGAAAACGACTTCGTCGAAGAACAGGGAACGCTCACTTACACATCGGAAGCAATTCAAGTCCTGATCCTCCCCAGATCAAGCATCCGAATAGCTATCAATCATCAAAATTAATGGAGCCACCAATATGGCCATTCTCGTAAACGAAAACACACGCGTCATCTGCCAGGGCCTCACCGGCTCGCAAGGCACGTTCCACTCTGAACAGGCCATCGCCTATGGCACCAAGATGGTTGGCGGCGTGACCCCCGGCAAAGGTGGGCAGACCCATCTGGACCTGCCCATCTTCAACTCCGTGCATGAGGCGAAAGCCACAACCGAAGCCAACGCCTCGGTCATCTACGTGCCCCCGCCCTTCGCGGCAGACAGTATCCTCGAAGCGATCGATGCTGAAATGGAACTGATCATCTGTATCACCGAAGGCATCCCGGTGCTGGACATGATGCGCGTCAAAAAAGCGCTCGAAGGGTCCTCCTCTCGCCTGATCGGGCCCAACTGCCCCGGCGTGATCACGCCTGATGCGTGCAAAATCGGCATCATGCCAGGCCACATCCACAAGCGCGGCTCGGTCGGCGTCGTGTCACGCTCCGGCACACTGACCTATGAGGCGGTCAAGCAGACCTCCGACAGCGGCCTGGGCCAGTCCACAGCCGTGGGCATCGGCGGCGACCCGATCAAAGGGACCGAGCATATCGACGTGCTCGACATGTTCCTGGACGATGATGAAACACATTCGATGATCATGATCGGCGAAATCGGCGGATCTGCGGAAGAAGAAGCCGCCGAATTCCTGACCGAACAGAAGAAAAAAGGGCGCTGGAAGCCCACAGCCGGTTTCATCGCCGGACGCACCGCGCCTCCGGGCCGCCGCATGGGCCACGCCGGTGCGATTGTCGCAGGCGGCAAAGGCGACGCGGAAAGCAAGATCGAAGCGATGAAATCCGCCGGGATTGTCGTCGCCGACAGCCCCGCGACTTTGGGCGAAGCCGTGCTGAAAGCAATTGGATAAATTGACTCTGAGGTCCCGGATCAAGTCCGGGACTTCGCAAACCGTGATACCGCAGTCCCGGGCTTGACCCGGGAGCTCATACAGGACCCCGCCATGGGACCCGCACAATCCATCAAGACTTGCCTTGCCAGGTCATTCCAATTCAAAGGCCGCGCCTCACGGTCTGAATTTTGGTGGTTTTATGGATTTATGGTAGTTGCTCTACTTGGTCTTGAAATTACCGGTGCTTCCGAAATGGACGTGTCTTACATCACAGCTGCAATGCTATTTGCGATACCACTCTTCGCAGCAGCTTATCGAAGAATACAAGATGTTGGAAAACCGGGCTGGTTGGTGTTTGTACCTTTTGCGATAATCGCAGTGACAATGCAGATCGCACGATTTAGCGAAGCGGAAATTCCCAAACTTATCGACACATATCAATCGGGTAACGTTGCAGCGAGCATGCCGACCCTAGCAACACTGATTGCAGGATATTCGCTTTTTTCATTTGTGCTTATGGCGTTGGTCGTTTTCCTACGCCGTCCATCAGATCCCAGTACTAACAAATACGGCCCTAACCCTAATGAGGTCCCCTCATGAACGATCACTCCCCAAACGACATCCTCCATGCATCTTCCTTCCTGCAAGGCCATAACGCCGAGTATGTCGAACAGCTCTACGCCCGCTATGCCGACAACCCAAATGCGGTTGACGAAAGCTGGCAAGCCTTCTTCAGGTCCTTGGGCGATGCGCCAACGGAGGCCAAGGCGGAGGCCGCAGGCCCATCATGGGGGCGCATGGATTGGCCACCGGTGCCGAACGATGACCTGACAGCAGCACTTGACGGGCAATGGCCTGCCGAACCCGAAGCTGCAGGCAAAAAGATCAAGGACAAAGCCGCCGCCAAAGGCGTTGATCTCAGCGAAGATCAGGTGCGCGCCGCTGTCCTGGACAGCATCCGCGCGTTGATGATCATCCGCGCCTACCGGATCCGGGGGCATCTGATCGCCGATCTTGATCCGCTGGAGATGCGGGAAAACACGCCGCACCCGGAACTTGACCCAAAATCCTACGGTTTCACCGATGCGGACATGAACCGTCCGATCTTTATCGACAATGTGCTGGGCCTGGAAATGGCCACGATGACCGAGATCCTCGCCATCGTCCGCCGTACCTACTGCGGCACCTTCGCGCTGCAATATATGCATATCTCTGACCCGGAAGAGGCCGGCTGGCTGAAAGAGCGGATCGAAGGCTATGGCAAGGAAATCGCCTTTACCAAAGAAGGGCGCAAGGCGATCCTGAACAGCCTGGTCGAGGCTGAGGGTTTCGAGAAATTCCTGCATGTTAAATACATGGGTACCAAGCGCTTTGGCCTTGATGGCGGCGAAAGCCTGATCCCCGCGATGGAACAAATCATCAAGCGCGGCGGCCAGTTGGGGCTTGAGGATATCGTTATCGGCATGCCCCACCGGGGGCGTCTGTCGGTGCTCGCCAACGTGATGGAAAAACCCTATCGGGCGATCTTTAACGAATTCCAGGGTGGATCGTTCAAGCCCGAAGATGTCGATGGCTCTGGCGATGTGAAATATCACCTCGGTGCGTCCTCTGACCGGGCCTTTGACGGCAACAGTGTGCACCTGTCGCTGACCGCGAACCCCTCCCACCTTGAGGCGGTGAATCCCGTTGTTCTGGGTAAGGTCCGCGCTAAACAGGACCAGATCAACGATGAAGACCGGACAAAGGTCATGGGGATCCTCCTACATGGTGACGCGGCTTTTGCCGGTCAGGGCGTCGTCGCCGAAGGGTTCGGCCTGTCGGGGCTCAAGGGACACAAGACTGGCGGGACGATGCACATCGTGGTGAACAACCAGATCGGGTTCACAACTGCGCCGCATTTCAGCCGCTCCAGCCCCTATCCGACCGACATCGCGCTGATGGTCGAGGCACCGATCTTCCATGTGAACGGCGACGATCCAGAGGCGGTTGTGCATGCCGCCCGGGTGGCCACCGAATTCCGCCAGAAATTCCACAAAGACGTGGTGCTGGACATCATCTGCTACCGCCGGTTTGGGCATAACGAAGGCGATGAGCCGATGTTCACCAACCCGCTGATGTACAAGAAGATCAAAAAGCAAAAGACCACACTGACGCTGTATACCGAACGGCTGGTCAAGGATGGGCTTATCCCGGAAGGCGAAATCGAAGATATGAAGGCGGCCTTCCAGTCGCAGCTGAATGAAGAGTTCGAGGCCGGTAAGGTTTATAAGCCAAACAAAGCCGACTGGCTTGATGGCAAGTGGTCCCACCTGGAAAACCGCAAAGAAGACTACCAGCGTGGCGTCACCGCCATTGACGAAAAGACCTTTGATGACGTGGGCAAGGCGCTGGCGACAGCCCCTGAAAACTTCCCGCTGCACAAAACCGTCGGGCGTCTTCTGGACGCGAAAGCCAAGATGTTCGAAACCGGCACCGGCATCGATTGGGCCACCGGCGAAGCACTCGCCTTCGGCTCCTTGCTGACCGAAGGCTACCCGGTCCGCCTGTCCGGCCAGGATTGCACACGCGGCACATTCAGCCACCGGCACTCAGGCCTGATTAACCAGGACAACGAAGACCGGTACTACCCGCTGAACCACGTCCGCGAGGGACAGGCGCAGTATGAAGTCATCGACTCGATGCTGTCCGAATATGCGGTGCTGGGCTTTGAATATGGCTACTCGCTGGCCGAACCCAACGCGCTGACGCTCTGGGAAGCGCAATTCGGCGATTTCGCCAATGGCGCGCAGATCATGTTCGACCAGTTCATCAGCTCAGGCGAAAGCAAATGGCTGCGCATGTCCGGCCTCGTCTGCCTGCTGCCCCATGGCTACGAAGGGCAAGGGCCCGAGCATTCCAGCGCACGTCTGGAACGGTTCCTGACCATGTGCGGCGGCGACAACTGGATCGTGGCCAACTGCACAACACCTGCGAACTATTTCCACCTGCTGCGGCGTCAGCTGCATCGGACCTTCCGCAAACCGCTGATCCTGATGACGCCCAAATCGCTGCTACGGCACAAACTGGCGGTCTCCAAGAAAGAGGAATTCACCACCGGGTCCTCCTTCCACCGGGTGCTGTGGGATGATGCGCAACAAGGCAATTCCGACACCAAACTGGTGGCCGATGACAAAATCAAAAAGGTCGTCATGTGCTCGGGCAAGGTCTACTACGATCTGCTCGAAGAACGCGACAAGCGCGGCATCGATGACGTCTACCTGCTGCGATTTGAACAGTTCTACCCCTTCCCCGCGCAATCGGCGGTCAAGGAACTTGAACGGTTCAAACAGGCCGAAATGGTCTGGTGTCAGGAAGAACCGCGCAACCAGGGCGCTTGGAGCTTTATCGAACCCAACATCGAATGGGTCCTCACACGGATCAACGCCAAACACGCGCGGCCGACATACGCCGGACGCGCCGCCGCGGCCTCGCCCGCAACAGGCCTGGCCAGCAAACACAAATCAGAACAAGAAGCGCTCGTGAATGACGCGCTGACGATCAAAGGATAAGAACATGAGTACCGAAGTCCGCGTCCCGACCCTTGGCGAATCCGTGACCGAAGCCACCGTGGCCACATGGTTCAAACAGCCCGGCGATGCCGTGGCGGTTGATGAAATGCTCTGCGAGCTGGAAACTGACAAGGTCACGGTTGAGGTCCCCAGCCCCGTCGCTGGCACCCTGTCTGAAATCGTCGCCGCCGAAGGCGAAACCGTTGGCGTTGACGCGCTGCTGGCACAAATCGCCGAAGGCGACGCCGCCCCGGCCCCTGCCAAGAAAGAAGAACCCAAAGCCGAAGCCGCCCCTGCCCCCGCAGCGGCCGCAAAGGATGTCGAAGACGCCCCATCCGCCAAGAAACTGATGGCCGAAAACAACCTGACCGACGTCACTGGCACGGGCAAAGACGGGCGCGTGATGAAAGAGGACGTGTTGAACGCCATCGCAGCCCCTGCCCCGGCTCCGGCCGCTGCCCCGCGCGCACCTGTGGCCGCCGATCAGGCCGACCGCGAAGAGCGGGTCAAGATGACCCGCCTGCGCCAGACCATCGCCAAGCGTCTGAAAGACAGCCAGAATACAGCGGCCATGCTGACCACCTATAACGAGGTCGACATGACCGAGGTCATGGCCCTGCGCAATGAATACAAAGACCTGTTCCTGAAAAAGCACGGCGTGAAACTGGGCTTCATGTCCTTCTTCACCAAGGCCTGCGTGCATGCGCTCAACGAAGTGCCCGAGGTGAACGCCGAAATCGACGGCACAGACATCGTCTATAAAAACTACGTCAATATGGGCATCGCCGCCGGCACACCCACTGGCCTTGTGGTGCCTGTGATCAATGACGCCGACCAGATGTCCTTTGCGGCCATCGAAAAGGCGATTGCCGAAAAAGGCGCCAAAGCGCGCGACGGCAAGCTGAGCATGGCCGAAATGCAAGGCGGCACCTTCACCATCTCCAACGGCGGCGTCTACGGCTCGCTCATGTCGTCCCCCATCCTGAACCCCCCGCAGTCGGGCATCCTCGGCATGCATAAAATCCAGGACCGGCCCATGGCCATCGGCGGCCAGGTCGTGATCCGGCCCATGATGTACCTGGCGCTGTCCTACGACCACCGGATCGTCGACGGCAAGGGTGCGGTGACATTCCTCGTACGGGTGAAAGAAGCGCTCGAGGATCCACGGCGGTTGTTGATGGATTTGTAACAACATAGGGCAGCGCTCGGACCTCGGGGTGGGTGCGAAGCGCCCTCCCCATGGGGGAGGTCCGGGCGCTGCCCGGCAATGCCGGGCGGAACAAGAGCCATGATGCGCAATGACTGATCAAAAAGTACAGATACCCTCAATTGGCTGGAAAGAGCTCGTTGGTGAAATTCTGCTTTTCTCAGTGATACTAGCCGTCGTTACTTGGCCATTCCTACCCCTCGGAGAAGAAACGACATCGATCAGGACGCCGAAAAATGTCCTCATTCATGCTGTTATTCCCATAGCAGGGGTGATCGCTATGACAACGGGTCCGCTACTGACATTCATGTTCGCTGTTCACCTAAATAGGTTCAAGCTACTTAACTCATGGTTTATCGCGCTCGCCATCGCGCTCCCTGCAGCATTTGAATTATTTGACTTTCCGAGGCAGATGGACACAATTTGGATATATGGCGTTATGGGGCTAATTCTTACGGCAGGCTGTATTTTCGAAACACTTCGTCGACTGTTGTGGGCGCCATGACCCGCCTCCTCAAACCTCTCGCCCTCCTGCTCCTCCTCGGCCTCGGCACCGCAGGCTACACCCAAGTCATGCTGCGCAAAGGCTCCGGCACCCCGCCCCCGATGGCCCCAATGGAGCAGCAGGCTGACATGGTCTTTGTGGACAAAAGCGACCGCGCACTGGTGTTGTTGCGGAACGGTGAAGTCATACGCACCTACGACATTTCAATGGGCGGCAATCCGGAAGGGCATAAAACCCAGGAAGGCGACGAACGGACACCGACTGGTGACTACACCATCGACTGGCGCAACGAAAACTCCATCGCGCATCTGTCGCTACACATCTCATACCCCAATGCAAATGACACCACCCAGGCAGAGGCACGCGGCGTCTCGCCCGGTGGGAACATCATGATCCACGGAATCCTGAACGGCTGGGGTTGGCTCGGCGCGCTCCAGCGCCGGGTTGATTGGACAAACGGGTGCATTGCGGTCACCAATGCAGAAATGCGCGAAATTTGGTCGCTGGTACCCAATGGCACCCCGATCCGGATAGAGGAATAAGCCATGCCAAACTGGACCTCCGTCCCGGGCTTGACCCGGGACCTCATAAAGGCAACGCCATGACAACCGAACTCACCGTGTTGGGGCTGGCTGCTTTGCTACAAGGGCTCCAATTCTGCCTGATGGCGATCCCGGCCAATATCGAATTGGGACCCGGCAAGACGATGTCGCCCCGCGATGCCAGCCGTCTTGGCAAACCAATGGTTGAGCTTTTGTCGGACAAGACCGGCCGCCTTTACCGCGCTCTGAACAACCATTTTGAGGCGCTGATCCTGTACACCATCGCCGTTGTCATCATATCGCTTGCCGACAAGGGCACCGGCTTTTCCGCCATCTGCGCTTGGACTTACCTCTGCGCCCGCATCCTTTATGTCCCCGCCTACTATTTCGGCCTCGCCCCATGGCGGTCGCTGATCTGGTTTGTGGGGTTTCTCTCAACCATGCTGATGATACTATCAGCGCTGATTTAACCCCTGTGTATGTACAGGTTCTGTACGCAATCTGTACCACGTCTTGCACCGCGAAGGAGACCCCATGTCCAGCTATGACGTCATCGTAATCGGAGCCGGCCCCGGCGGCTATGTCGCAGCCATCCGCTGCGCCCAACTGGGCATGAAAGTGGCCTGCGTCGAAGGCCGTGAAACCCTTGGCGGCACCTGCCTGAACGTGGGCTGCATCCCCTCCAAGGCCCTGCTGCATGCCAGCCATATGCTGCATGAGGCCGAGCATAATTTTGCGACCATGGGCCTGAAGGGCAAAGCCCCTTCTGTGGATTGGAAACAGATGCTGGCCTATAAATCCGATACGATTTCGCAGAACACCGGCGGCATCGAATTTCTGTTCAAAAAGAACAAGGTAGACTGGTTGAAAGGCTGGGGGTCCATCCCTGAAGCAGGCAAAGTCAAGGTCGGTGATGAGGTCCATGAGGCAAAGCACATCATCATCGCCTCGGGGTCCGAGGCGTCCTCATTGCCCGGTGTTGAGGTCGATGAGAAAACCGTTGTCACCTCGACCGGCGCGCTGGAATTGCCCAAGGTTCCCAAAAAGTTGGTCGTGATCGGCGCGGGTGTCATCGGGCTTGAGCTGGGTTCAGTCTACGCACGTTTGGGGGCCGAAGTGCAGGTGATCGAATTCCTTGACGCCATCACCCCTGGCATGGACGCCGAGATTGCCCGTCAGTTCCAGAAAATGCTTACAAAGCAAGGGCTTAAATTCACCCTCGGCGCCGCCGTGCAGGGCACATCTGTCAAGGGCGGTAAGGCCACAGTGACCTACAAACTGCGCAAAGACGACAGCGAACATGAGGTTGTCGCTGATACCGTTCTGGTCGCCACAGGCCGCAAGCCCTACACCGATGGTCTGGGGCTTGAGGCCCTTGGCGTCGAAATTTCAGAGCGCGGCCAGATCAAAACCAATGACCGCTACGCCACCAACGTCTCTGGTATCTACGCCATCGGCGACGCCATCGACGGGCCGATGCTGGCCCATAAAGCCGAAGACGAAGGCATGGCCTGCGCCGAAGGCATTGCCGGCCAGCATCCGCACGTAAACTACGGCGTCATCCCCGGCGTGATCTATACACACCCCGAGGTGGGCAATGTCGGCGAGACCGAAGAATCCCTGAAAAAACAAGGGCGTGCCTATAAAGTCGGGAAGTTTCCGTTCATGGGGAACGCGCGGGCCAAGGCCAATTTCGCAGCCGACGGTTTCGTGAAAATCCTAGTAGACGCCGCAACAGATCGGGTCCTTGGGGCGCATATCATCGGGCCGATGGCAGGCGATCTGATCCATGAGATTTGCGTCGCGATGGAGTTCGGCGCTGCGGCCGAGGATCTGGCGCGCACCTGCCACGCGCACCCGACCTATTCTGAGGCGGTGCGCGAAGCCGCTTTGGCTTGCGGCGATGGCGCAATCCACGCCTAAGTTATCCCATCAACGCGTTTCGCTGTCACCTAATTGGTCATGGCGAAACGCATCTGCAGTTTATAGCAAACGCCGCACAACAACAAAAACCGCTGACAAGTCCGATTTTTGTTTCGCTATCCCCCACAGTTAGTTAATAAATTGGTCATTAACCCACTTTCTGTTGCCTCCATGCGGACAATGATGACCAATTAATTAAATTGCCGCAGACAAGGTCCCAGTCAAACATAAGTGCGCCACATTTTTAGAATTACATAGTCCAGTACTGAGTAAAACGATCTGAGAAGCAGATGAAACAAGTCATTTTTGCAGCGTTTTTGGCCTTCCTCTTTGGTAGCCAAGCATATGCATATTCAAACGATACCGGATATTATGATGGCTTGGAATTCGTGGCCGAAACGGCGATTCCCGATGGCCCCAGCAACAGCATGTCGCTTTGCTATGCCACTCGCGATTTCAAAATTCTCGGCCTGACAATGGTAAGCGATGTACAGGGCTACGTCCTGTCTGGCGATGGCTGCAACACGATCGCGCGCGGCTTCACGGAAGAACAGATGATCACAGCCCAGTCGCTAGAGCTGGTGCCTGCTGATCTGCCCGCGCGGGCCCGCAACAGCCTTGAGCGCAATGTACGCAACTATGGGCTTTGGGTCGCAATTGGGCTTAGCTTAATCGCTGTCATCATTCGGCGGATTAAATCACTGCTGGGCTATGACTTGCGCGCGCCGTTGCGCAGCAAAGCCTCGTCCCGGATATTGATGGCAATGTGCCATGCGGGCAGTGCCAGCGGTGTGATGGCGTCGGGCGAGCTAGCGGTTGTCAACAATGCTGCGCGCCGATTGACCCGGCGGAACTATCAAACATCTGATGTCGTTCGGGTGGCCGATCATCTTGATCCGAATTTGCTGCCCGAGGATTATATCGACCTTGGCAAAGGCCTGCGCGATCGGGAAAAAGACACCATGATGCAGGGTGTCCTTTATGTGGCCATGGCCAGCGGTCGGATGCAAAATGGCCAATATCACTTTGCGACAAATCTGGCGCATGGTTTGGGCATGCCCGCCGAAGATTTCCGCCGCGTTCTCAGCACGGCAATGGATGATTTGGAAAAATACCCCGCTACCCTTTGAGCATCCGCAGACCTTTGGTCGCATCCGTCCGCACAGCCAGCCGCAAGCCCGGCTCATCCCCCGCCTTAAGCGCGCCAAGGATCAACTTGTGATGATAAGGCGGCTCTGTCCGGTTGAGGCGCCCATACAGCGCCCGCATCGTGGGCCCGAGTTGTAGCCAAACCGTTTCGGCCATCGCCAGCATCGCAGGCGCCTGCGCCCGCAAATAAAGGGTGCGGTGAAATTCCAAATTCATCCGAATATAGCCGGTTGCATCATGTCGTGCGATCATCTGACTGACACCCTGATTGATCGCATCAAGCCTGTCGATCAGCGCAAAATGCGCCCGGGGCAGTGCCCGTGATGCCAGCTCAGGCTCAAGCAAGGCGCGCAGCGTCGCCAGTTCTTCAATCCGGTCATTTGATAATTCCGGCGTCGACACCCGCCCCGAAGATGAGAGGAACAATGCCCCTTCGGCAACCAGACGCCGCACCGCTTCGCGTGCGGGGGTCATCGAAACCTCGTAGGTCTCGCCAATACCGCGCAGGGTCAGGGCGGTACCTGGTTCAATTTCGCCATGCATGATTCGGGTGCGCAAGGCGCGATAGACGCGCTCATGCGCGGCAGAACTTGGATCGATAGGGCGTGGCTGGATCATCATGGTGCTGTTGTGATCACAAACACAAGTTACGTCAATTGTCGAAGTTAACCCTGTGCAGCCGGTCACCATGCTGACGTAGCCAATCACGTTCGGCCTTGTATCCTGGGCATATCTTCTCAACCACCGCCCAAAAGGCGGCTGAATGGTTCATTTCCACTAAATGGGCGACCTCATGGGCGGCCACATAATCAAGCACCGATGGCGGTGCCATGATCAAGCGCCATGAATACATCAACGCCCCTTGGCTTGAACAAGATCCCCAGCGCGACCGTGTGTCCCGGATCGAAATCCGCGTATATGACTGCCCAAGCAGCCCCGCATACCGATCCGACGCTTCGACCAAGGCATTGCGTGCAATTTGGCGCAGCTGCGCCTTGATTTTCAGCCCCAAACCCTCAGGCCCTGGCGCCGCGATTTGCTGATCCGCAATCACCAGCCGCTTGCCCTCACCTGCAACAATCGGGGTCATTTTTCCTCGCAACATGATCTGCTCACCAATCGCCACGGTCTGCACCGGCGCCAGTTGATCCAGATGGGATCTAAGCCATGCCTCCTTGGCGCGCAGGAAACTGATTCCCTCGCGCTCAGCCGCCAGATGCGGCAACGTGAGCGTGACACGGCCATCAAGCCGCGACACACGCAGAGAAAGCCGCTTTGCACGGCGCGATCTGCGCAAACTGACGTCGATCGGGGGGTTGCCATTCAGCGTATGACGGCCCATATCCAGCTACTCATGTTTTCATGTGCCAAAGGCTTTGACACCGCCCCCTGCTTATGGCAGTTGGCACCGATCACCCGCAAGGGTTGGCGCAAGATTTTGAAGGGATAGCCTATGCCTAAGGAAGAGTGGGGCACAAAGCGACTTTGCCCCGAAACCGGCAAACGCTTTTACGACCTGAACGCGACACCAATTGTCAGCCCTTACACGGGCAAAGAAGTCGCCGTTGATACGGCCAAAACCCGCACCATGGTGGCCGACGCCGAGGATGCGCAATCGGCCAAGGCAAAAGACGTCAGCGACGAAGACGATCTGGTGCTTGATGATGACGACACCGACACCGATGACGTCGATCTGGGTGATGACGTTCTCGAAGATGATGACGAAGATACGGTATCGCTGGATGAATTGGCGGACGTGCCAACAGAAGACGAGGATTGATTTCCTGTCATCCGGGCGCGATTAGCACTTGATCTCGCCCGGGGTGCTGCGTAGACAGCAACCCGCAGCAAATGCTGCACCCGGTGATCAAAGATCACCACGATGGGGCCTTAGCTCAGTTGGGAGAGCGCTTGCATGGCATGCAAGAGGTCAGGGGTTCGACTCCCCTAGGCTCCACCATATCTCTTAAACGCAATGACTTAGATACTTGAATATCTGGTGTTACACATAGGTGGAACACAACAGATGAAGATTGCATCTTATGTAAGTTCTTCAAGGCATGGGATTTATTACTTCCGGTACCCCTTGCCGAGCTCATGGCAAAACGAAAACCGTAGTACCATTCGGTTATCTCTAAGAGCACGCTGCCCCAAACGAGCTAGCACTTTGGGACGTTATCCTCACAGTTCTACGAGTTCCATCCTTGTAACGTGGAAGTGGCCAACGAAAATAGAAAACCCCATGCCGAGATGTGCAGAGGTAGGATGATAACATGATTGGGTGTGTCTCCCTTTGTGTCACACCCGACAACCAAAGCACCAACCCATTGATTTAGAAAGAAATGGAGGCGAGTACCGGACTCAAGAAGTGAATACTCTTAATCTTTAAATAACAATGACTTAATTGACTTTCAAACTTTCGTCTTCGCACACGTTTTCACACAATTCTTCACCAGAGGGCTTCGGGTGCCAGATGAAGTGGCGTAGACGTAGGAAGGATACGCCTATGTTAATAAAATCAATATAAATTATAACTATATGGCAATTGGGATCACCCAACCGTAGCATTTTGTTGTAGCAAATTTGCTCGAAAATTGGATTCTAAGTTCGAATGTTTCTACCGCACTCGAACTTTCGTAAAGGGCAGCTATGATGGCAACAATGACCTCCACGCTGCTGATGGTGATCGATCCCCGACGGTCAGTTCACTAACCGACTCCGCAATGGAATGGCGGTCAATGCGAAAGTGTCGGTACAGGTCTTCAATGGAACCTGTCTGGCCGAAGTGTTCCACGCCGTGTGGAATGGTCTGGTGACCATGCACGGCACCCAGCCATGACAAGGTCGCAGGATGACCATCAATTACAGTTACGATTGTGCAGTTGCCAGAGAGATCGCTCAACAACTTTTCGACGTGACTTTGCGCTTTGACATTGCCACGCGCACGTTCGCGCTGGGCGGCGGTCCAACCTGCATTTAGACGATCCGCAGATGTCACCGCTAAGACACCAACATCTCTGCGGTGTTCGCCAATCAGCCCTGCCGCTGCAATCGCCTCAGGTGCCACAGCCCCTTGGTAGGCTATGACAATTGAACAATTGGGGCCTGGCTTTCTGAGCCAGTACGCCCCATCGACAGCCCCCTGAACGAAGGCGTCATCGGCTCGTTTGCCAGGCTGCTCAATAGGATTGGTGGTGAGACGCAGATAGATTGATCCACCAGTTTCGTCGCGTAGCCATGTGCGTTCATCAGGGTCGCCATTGCCGTCGCGCTGCACGTAGTCAAACGCCCACTCCATGATTACGGCAAGCTCGTCAACAAAGGCTGGTTCGAAGGCGGCTAGACCATCCTGAGACATACCAATGAGAGGTGAGGCAATAGATTGATGCGCACCACCTTCAGGGGCCAATGTGACGCCAGACGGGGTTCCGACAAGGATGAACCGCGCATCTTGGTAACAGGCATAGTTCAGAGCATCCAATCCACGGGACACGAAGGGATCATATACGGTACCGATGGGGATCAATCGTTTACCAAACAGCGAATGAGACAAACCTGCGGCACCCAATAAGAGCATCAGGTTCATCTCAGCAATGCCAAGCTCAATGTGCTGACCTTCGGGTGCAAACTCCCACTTTGCTGTGGATGGAATTTTAAAGTCCTTGAAGGTGTCAGCTTGTGCCGTTCGTGCAAAGAGTTTGCGGCGGTTCACCCATGGTCCTAGGTTTGTTGTCCCAGTAACATCAGGCGATGTTGTCAAGATGCGATCTGCCAGCGTGGAGTTACCTTTGGACAAGGTATCGAGTATTTTGCCAAAACCCATTTGGGTTGAGATTTCGCGGTCGTTCTCTAACTCAACCTTGGGCACTGGCAGAAAGTCATCGTCATAACGCCGTATCCCTGCAGCAAAGAACGGGACCCTATCAAGGAAGCCTTTAAAGCCCGCCTCATTTTCAATCGTAGCGAAGGGGTTCCATTCTTGCCCCTCAAGAACACCCATATCGTTCTGCCAATCAAGCATTTGCGCCTTGGTCATCAGGCCGCCGTGGTTGTCCTTGTGGCCCGCAATCGGGGTGCCCCAACCCTTGATCGTATAAGCTAGGAAACAAACGGGGCGGTCATGATCAATAGAAGCAAAGACCTCGGCCATGGTGTCAACGCAGTTCCCACCAAGGTTCTCCATCAGTGCCGCGAGTTGGGTATCATCGCGACTGCCCAACAGGGCTGTGACATCGCCTTGATCCCCAAGATCATCCATCAAATGTTGCCGCCAAACCGAACCGCCCATGTAGGTCAAAGCAGAATACAGTTGGTTTGGACAATCATCGATCCACTGACGCAGCCTGTCCCCACCTGGTTCCTCAAATGCGGCCCGCTGTAACGCACCGTGCTTAATTCGTACAACGTCCCAACCGAAGGCATCGAAGATTTTTTCAGCCCGCTCAAATAGCCCTTCACGGACGATGCCGTCTAAAGACTGGCGATTATAATCGATCACCCACCAAGTGTTACGTAGGTCGTTTTTCCAACCTTCCTGGAGGCACTCATAGATGTTGCCTTCATCCAATTCGGCATCACCCATTAAGGCCACCATACGGCCCAAAGGGACCTCTTTGCCCCATGTCTTGGCCTTTACATAATCTTGGATCATGGATGCGAAAGATGTGATGGCAACGCCAAGCCCAACTGACCCGGTTGAGAAATCCACGTCATCTATGTCCTTGGTACGTGATGGATAACTTTGCACCCCACTAAAGCCACGGAAATTCTCCATCTTTTCCAGAGGCACATTGCCCATCAGGTACTGCATCGCATGAAAAATTGGTGACGCATGGGGTTTGACCGCAACCCGATCCTCTGGCCGCAATGCCGAAAAGTAGAGCGCCGTCATCATTGATACCATCGACGCAGATGACGCCTGGTGGCCGCCAACTTTGATCCCATCTACCTTGGGGCGGATATGATTGGCATGATGGATCATCCAGTGAGACAGCCAAAGCAGGCGTTGCTCAACGGTCTTCAGGTGTTGCGAGTTCTCAGACATGCCGATGGACTTTCAGTGGTGTTCAGATGTGCGGGTGCGCCTGTTTCGCATAGGCGCACCCTGTGTGCCGCATCAGCCGTTGCGGTAGGTATAGCTGTACCCGTTCAATGCAGGCTGGCCGCCGAGGTGCGCGTAAAGCACTTTGGAGCCTTCGGGGAAGAAACCCTTTTTCACCAAATCGATCATGCCTTGCATGGATTTGCCTTCATAAACCGGGTCAGTGATCATCGCCTCAGTTTGTGCGGCCAGACGGATCGCATCGTTGGTTTCGGCGCTTGGCACCCCGTAGGCGGGATAGGCATAATCTGGGTTGATGTGGATGTCTTCGTCTTCAATCGAGTAGCCGCATTCGATCAAATCGCAGGTCTTGTTCGCGATCTCTTTCACCTGTGCGCGGGTCTGATCAACGGTACCGGATGCGTCGATGCCGATGACACGATCTGCACGACCATCTTTTTTGAAGCCAACAATCATCCCACCTTGCGTTGAGCCAGTGACGACACAAACGACGATGTAGTCAAACTTGAAACCCAGTTCTGCTTCTTGCTCACGGACTTCTTCAGCAAACCCAACGTAGCCAAGGCAACCGTGCGGGTGAACGGACGCACCTGCGGGGATACCGTAGGGCTTGCCACCTTCGTTTTTAACATCCTCAATGGCTTCTTCGTAACTGGTACGGATGCCAATATCGAAACCATCATCAACAAGCCTACTGTCTGCGCCCATCAGACGAGTCATCATGATGTTACCCACACGGTCATAGACAGCATCTTCGTGAGGAACCCACGCTTCTTGAACAAGGCGGCACTTCATCCCAATCTTAGCAGCGGTCGCCGCGACCATACGTGTATGGTTTGATTGAACGCCGCCAATGGACACCAATGTGTCTGCACCCGAAGCAATCGCATCAGGCACGATATACTCAAGCTTGCGAAGCTTGTTACCGCCTTGGGCAAGGCCAGAGTTACAATCTTCGCGTTTGGCGTAAATCTCGACCTTACCGCCAAGGGTCTCGGTCAGGCGGGGAAGGTGCTCAATCGGCGTTTTGCCAAAGGTCAGTGGATAACGTTCAAATTTTTCCAGCATGGGTGTCTCCTGATTTGGTTGTTGGGATCAGGGTAGCGCAGTTTATCTGATGAGTGCTTTCTAAATTGCCGATCATTATTAGGTATTACGTATATCTTTTCTGGGATAGTTTAAGTTAATATCACCAGATCTGACAGTTATGAAAGATTCTTCCATCGGGACCCTTAATCGAATCGATAAGCGCATCCTTCGCCTACTCCAACAGGACGGACGCCTGACCAACGCAGACCTTGCTATTAAGGTGAATGTGAGTGCCGCGACCTGTCATCGACGCACACAGCGACTGTTCAACGAAGGCTACATTCAATCGGTAGGGCGGCGTCAACATAGGGTTTCTTAATCTCATCGTATCGGGATTCAGCAATCAACTGTTTCTTCCTTTCGTAAAGCACAGGAATATTTAGCGGACGGACACCGATTTCACGGCGGATTGCCTGACGCTGATACAATCGTTCCAGAATGGCCTGTCGGTCTGAGGATGTGCTGAGCAGATCAAAGCCTATCGTCTGGGCGATAGGCTTTGCCACCTATGCCAATTGATTTCATTTGTATTCTTCGGAAATTGGCTGGACAGGCGATGCCATTATTCTGACATCGCCAATACAGACGTTTACTCGATTACATATGTCGTCGGGCTACCGTTGGAACCAATGACGACCAACTGGCCATCCGCCAATGCGGCGTCCTGACAGACCTCTGGTCCTACAAACCGCGTTGGCTGTGTTAGGGTCCGACACCACTTTCCACCGCTGATCCGCCATGTACCCGACAGCGTGTCACCGTTTGCCAAAGTGCCAACCAAGGCCCCATTCGCACCTGCGGTGAGACGCGTGTCGCCTGCCGCCAGCGTACGACCAGACACCGCTTCGGTGATCGGATCAGGCGTCACAGTCCCGTCCATAGTCTAACGTCAGCTTCACTCCCTGAAGGTTTTTGTTAATTGCACCGCGTTGAAGAGTATTTGTCTCGTTTGTGTCAGCCCAGTCGAGTTGCTTGGGCATGGTGAGTTCGCGGATTTTATTGGGCGGTCGGGAAGGAAGGCGGATCAGACCATCGCGAAATTTCTCAGCATGTGTTCGATCTATCTCTTCAACGTCGAGATCACCGCAGAACTCGATGAAACGACGGACGCCAGTCCCAAAGTCTGACACCGCGCTGTCACTAAGGTCTGGGTTTCCTTCCAAATACTTCTTGAAAGCGCAGGAAAGCCTGCGGCTCGGATCAACTTTCTTGACCCTCTTCAATGTCCCGAAAGTCGAGGCGGTGGGGCCGCCAAGTTCAGCTATCATATCCTTCCACTGGCTTGATATCTCAGGGTTGGACACGTGGTACTCCTCCAAACAAGCGTCAAGTAGTGCCTCGAAATCTGGCGTATCAGTTGTGATCGCAGTGATGCCTGTCCTGTTCATCCAGTCCGTCACATACTGTGTCAGGTCGGTTTTCTTCCGAATGATGGGGCGGGGCGCTTCGTCTCCGATGGGTTCCAGTTCGCCCCAGACATCTGGATAGGCTTCACGTGCAATGTTCTCACGATTGATCAGTTGAAAGTCGATGCTCCATTGAGCGGCAAGGTCTTCGACCTCAATTTGGCTCAGACGGCCGTAAGTGCCGCTTCTGGCTTGCTTTAGCTGTTCGTCTGTTTCGACCGTTCTGCGTCTACAACGGGCTTCAGCTTCAACTTTGCTGTCGGTATCAAGGGAATGCCACCATTCCTTCTGCTCAATGAGATGCCGAACATCAGTAGGGACCACTCGTTCAAAGTGGTACCAACCGCCTCGTGGCTTGAGATATTTCATGTCCTGGTCCTGACCGCCTTCGTACACAATTTCGCACAAGCGTTTGCACACGTTAGATCGAAACACCCTGTAAAACATGGTGTTAATTGAAATCATTGGGTATTTGGGGTCAAGAAGAATGATTGGAGGCGAGTACCGGAATCGAACCGGTGTACACGGATTTGCAATCCGCTGCGTAACCACTCCGCCAACTCGCCGCGTCTGTTTGACTACGCAGACGATGCGATAAGGTCAAGCGCCAACCTCGGTTTCTGTTAAACAAATCGATATGAAGCCAAGCTCAGGCAAAAGTTTTGCTTCGGCGTTGCTTAGCCCAATCATCTTCGCGGTTTGTTAACTAATTTCCGCTCTTTGGAGAAAGAGCGTCCCAAACCACAAGAACATCGGATGTGCCAACATTTTAGAGCCGGAGGTGAGAAGTGCATTCACTACCTTGGAAGCGTATCGGCCATGAAACATTTGCGCCACGGGCTGATTCAGTGTTCAGATCTTTGGCCAGTGACATCGTAAGTCATCAGCGTTTGCCGAAACGGATTCTACTGCTTCAGGGGCCAGTTGGTCCGTTTTTCTGTAGATTGCAGTCCTTTCTGCTGTCTCAAAACATTGATGCTTGGCGGGTTTCTTTTCACATGGGTGATAGGGTTTTCTGCAAGGGGCACAATCTACTCCAGTTCAATGGCCCGCAGGAAAGTTGGGCGGATTGGCTCCAACAGATACTGGCATTTGGCGATTTTGAGACGATCATACTGTTTGGCTCTGAACGGCCAGCGCATATCGTTGCCCGCGATATTGCTGCAAACGCTAATGTTGATGTTATCTCATTGGAAGAAGGTTATATTCGCCCGGGGTTTGTCACCGTGGAAACGGGGGGGAACAATGCCAGCTCTCCTTTGGCTGGGCAGGTCGCAGAGACGTGGAAACGCAATAGCGAACCGCCCCGAAACGGCGAAGTTTATGGCAGCTTTCGCAAAGCTATTTTCTATGGCGCACTTTATTATATCCTGCGCAATTTGACGACGTTTGGCAAACGTCGCGGCATGTTTCATCGCCAGACCCCGCTCTTGCAAGAGGCGTTCTACTGGGCCCGCAATCTGTCCCGCCGCGTGATTGGCGGTGAACGCAACTTCGCCAAGGTGCAGCAGCTCTTAGAGCATACGGACAAGCGCTATTATCTGGTCCCTCTTCAAGTTAGCAGCGACGCCAATCTGACGCGATTTGCTAGCGGTTGGAACTCAAAACGACTGATTTCAGAAAGCATTAAGTCATTCGCGACACATGCACCGCCGGGCACAAGACTGGTGTTCAAAATTCATCCCATGGACCGCGGTCATAACAAACTGAACCCCATGATCAACAACGTCGCAAACGCTTGCGGCGTCGCGAGCCGCGTCGATATCATCGATACCGGGTCGCTTGGCCTTTTGACACGTCACAGCGCGGGTATGATCACGGTAAACAGCACGTCGGGCCTTTCGGCCATCTTTCATGGCGTCCCGTTGATGGTCTTGGGAAAAGCCATCTATGCGCACGAAAAGCTAGCGATGATCACTGCAGATTTCGATGCGTTCTGGACATCGACGCATGTTGCGAGCCCTGAGCTGCGCCAGAACTATATTCAGTGGATCAAGCAAGAGGCGCTTAAGCCTGGGGATTTCTACAGTCACATCGGCATGACCGTGGCAGCGCAGTCAGTCTTTGAAAAATTGCAAGAGGTGTCCTCCCCAGAGGCGTTGATTGCAGACACCGTCATCCCAATGAAAGCTGCCTCCTGACCATGCATAACCGTCTTGTCCTCTTTACTTTGGTCGTTCAGCTTTTATTGCAAGGTTGCGCCGCGCTCCCCTCTTCCGGGCCGGCCGCTGAAGACATCCCTGAGAACGCCACAAACGAGGCTGCCGACTTTGTCGTCATCCCAATGACGGCTCAGAATGCTGCTATTTTGGGGCAACCCCAAATTCGTTCGATTGAGGATAAGTTTGGAACGAATTCAGCCCGCCCAGCTCGTCCGAATATCGGGATCGGCGACACACTTGCCGTCTCAATCTGGGAGGCATCATCAGACGGATTATTCTCAACGGCCGAGACCAAGCAGACCCAGCTGACCATTACAGTCGATCAAAGCAGGTCCATCTTCATTCCGTATGCCGGGCGGATTAGCGTCGCGGGCTTCGGCGTTGAAGATCTGCGTGATGAAATCACCGAAAAACTTCAAGGGCAAGCGATTGACCCACAGGTACAGGTCGCACTTGTGGCGCGCGAAAGTCAAAAATTGACTGTTGTCGGCGATGTGACGGCCCCCGGGCAATTCGATGTCCCCCCAAATGGCATTCGGCTTATTGAAGCAATCGCGCGGGCTGGCGGCGCCCAAGCCCCCAGTTTTGAAACCGAGTTGATCGTCACACGCGGCAACACACGCGCTACCGCGCGTATGGACACGGTGCTCGCCAATACACGCAATAACATCTGGCTTCGCCCCGAGGATACGATTCAGGTGCGGCACCGTCCACGCAGTTTCACGGCCTTCGGTGCCGTCAGCGCACAAAATCTGCAACCTTTTCGCACCGAAAACGTCACACTTGCAGAAGCTTTGGCCCAAGCTGGTGGGTTGGATGACAACCAAGCTGATGCAGATGGCGTTTTCCTGTTTCGGTATGAAACGGCGCAACGCCTTTCCCAAGCTGGTATTGCTGCGCCAGAACAAACAGATCCGCGGGAAATACCTACAATCTACCGGTTGGATTTGTCAGAGCCCGAGGCGTTTTTCATAGCCGGCGCCTTTGCCATGCACGACAAGGACATCATCTATGTCGCCAATGCTCCGGCCACCGATTTACAAAAATTCACCGCGACAATCTTGTCGCCGCTACTTAGCTCGACGAACACAATTGATGGGCTGGTCAATTGATGTCGCTGCTTACAACAAGGGCTCGGCGCCAACTAAACAGGCTACGCAAACTGCCACAATGGCTCAGGTTGACCACCCTGGGGTCAAAAGGCGCGATTTCCGCTACGTCAATGGACCTTTGTGACGATCCACATTTGGGGCTTCTTCTTGGAATGCAGCCGCGTTTTCACAGCAGGTTGCGCAAAGATCACGCAAAAACAATCGTCGGTTGGGGCCGCAAGTGGTCAGGACAGCGCGCAACTCGGATCGCTGCACGGGATAAGAAAGACTGCCTTTTGATCGAGGACGGCTTCTTGCGTTCGGTTGGACGGGATGATCCGCCTCTCTCAATCATATGTGATACCCAAGGTGTCTACTACGATGCCAGCGCCGCCAATGATCTTGAAAGTCATATCACCACGCCGCTGACGGCAACGGACGAGGCACGGACAATTGCGCTCATGGCGCTATGGCGCGACCAACGTGTATCAAAATACAATGACCAACCCGAGTATCAGGGCAATCTGCCCCAGGATTATGTCCTTGTCATTGATCAGGTCGCGGGGGACCATTCGATCTCATACGGTGGTGCGGCCGGCGCAGATTTCGACAGAATGCTAAGCGCTGCTCTTGAAGAAAACCCCAACGCTCAAGTCTTGCTGAAGGTCCACCCGGATCAGGTCAACCAAGCCAAATGCGGTCATTTCAATATCGCCACCTTGCAGCAAAATCCGCGGGTACAGATCATTGCTGATGCTTGCCATCCCGTCCGGCTGATAGCAAACGCGCGCGCGGTCTACACAGTAACGTCGCAGATCGGGTTTGAAGCGTTAATTTGGGGAAAACCGGTTCATTGCTTTGGGAACGCGTTTTATTCCGGCTGGGGATTGACCAATGATAGACCGCAAGCCTCGCAACGACGCGGCACCGCCAGCTTGGCGCAACTGGTCCATTCCGCACTCATAAAATACCCGCGCTATCTTGACCCTGAAACACAGTGCCCATGCGAGGCAGAGATCGTGATCCGGCATATCGGATTGCAACGGCATATTATGGCGACGTCGCCAATGCGGATTCAAGCAGTTGGGTTTTCACCTTGGAAAAAACGGATCCTACAACAGTTCCTCCCGACGACAGATATTCAATTTATCCGCGATGGTTCGGCGCCGTCCAATGATACAAAAGTCGCGGTTTGGGGGCAAAAGGCCACGCCCCCTGATGGAAACCAAACTCCTCTCAGGATCGAAGACGGGTTTCTTCGGTCATCTGGGCTGGGCGCCGATCTGATCCGGCCCTTGTCATGGGTTTTTGATGATATTGGTATCTATTTTGACCCCCGAAAGCCGTCGCGGCTGGAAAACATATTGCAGAACAAATCGTTCGATGCAGAGACCGTTGAACGCGCGCAAAACCTGATCGTCGCAATACTGAACGCTGGGGTGTCGAAATATAACACCGGCAGGAAAACCTGGCATCCACCAAAGACTGACAAGCGGCGCATCCTGGTGCCGGGTCAGGTCGAAACCGATGCATCGGTTCGGGCGGGTTGTCCCAACGTCAAAACGAATATCGGCCTCTTGCAAGCGGTCCGCGCCCAAAACGAAGACGCATATATCATCTACAAGCCCCATCCTGATGTGGTGGCAGGGCTAAGGCGCGCGGGCAAACAGGATGATGCCGCCAAACAGTACTGCGATCTGATTGTGACGGATACGGATCCAGCCGCGATGTTGGCGCATGTGGATGAAGTGCACACACTGACATCACTCATGGGTTTTGAAGCTTTGTTAAGGGGTATTCCTGTCACATGCTACGGCCAACCGTTTTACGCCGGGTGGGGGCTCACCCAGGATATCATTGCTGTCCCCAGACGCCGCACAAGGCTGACCATTGCGGAACTGGCCGCAGGCACATTGATCACCTACCCACGTTACATCAGCCGTGTTTCGGGACGGCCAACGACACCGGAAAGAGCGATCACTGAACTGACAGAATGGCGCCGCCGCGGGCCGTCCCGCCCCCACTTCGTGCGACGCATTTTGCGATCGATCCTACGATTCTGGGCCCAATCTGGCTTAAAACGAAGTGCTTAATCGATGACACAGGACGTTGCGCAAGACACCGAAACCGATGCTTCCAAGCCGAAAGTCATTCCGCTATCCAGCAAACCCAAAGCTGAGGCTGTAGGGTCTGTCACGACCGTCCGACCACGCCAGAAACGGCGCCGCATTCTCACATTGTCTTTTATCCTTTGCGTCCTGCTGCCCAGCGCCTTGGGAAGCTACTATTTCGCGGTGATCGCTTCGGATCGATATGCTGCGACTGCAGGCTTCGCCGTACGCGGCGTGAATGCGGGCGCAGGCATTGACGGTATCGGCGCCCTTACAGGGTTGGCAAGCGCGGGATCGACAACCTCGGATTCATATATCGTGCTTAAGTATCTTAGAAGTCGCGACATCGTCGAACGACTTCAGAGCGATATGGATATCCGCAGCGCATTCACAAACCCGGAAATCGATCCTCTCTCACGCATGGGCAAAGCGCTGAGTATCGAAGAAGTCGTCCGTTATTGGGGGCGCATGATCCGCACCAGTTTTGATTCCACCTCGGGCATCGTCACAGTCGAGGTCCAAGCCTACTCCGCTGACCAGGCAGAGCAAATCGCGACGCTTGTCCTGCGATACACAGACGAATTGGTGAATGCATTGTCCGTCTCGGCGCGCAGGGACTCGGTACGATTTGCCGAAGCTGAGGTGACGCGCGCGGAAGAAAGGCTGCGAACCACGTTGCAGCAGATACGGGATTTTCGAGAACAAGAAAGCTCAATCAACCCTGCTGCATCGGCCCAGCTTGATATCGAACTTGTTGGCGGCTTAGAAAGCCGTTTGATCGACTTGCGCGCGCGGATCGCCTCGATCGAAGGGGCCCTTGATGACGACGCGCCATCCTTGCGGGCGTTGCGCAATCAGGCGGAGGCGATCGAAGACCAGATTGCCGCGCGCCAGGCCGCCATTTCTGGTGATGCCCCCAGGGCCGCAACAGAAACAGCGGCCATGTCCGGCCTTTTGGCGACATTTGAAACTCTGGTGGTGGAAAAGGAATTTGCGCAGCAAGTATATCAATCAGCGCTGACATCGCTTGAACAGGCACGGACGGATGCAGATCGCCAGCAGCGCTATCTTGCCGTGTTTACTTTGCCCGCAAAACCAGAGCAGGCGATGTATCCTAAACGCCTGCAAAATATCCTGCTTGTGATTGCCATCGCGGTCAGCGTCTGGGGCATCGGGACGCTTATTGTCTACTCAGTGCGCGATCACCTTTCATGAGCGTGATGACAACCCGCCAATTGCTCGGGGTGCAAGCAAGGGTCATCGCTGCACTGATATTGCGGGAAACGCGCGCTGCTTTTGGGACGTCCCAGATCGGATATCTCTGGGCGATCATCACGCCTGCCGCAAGCGTCGGCCTGTTGGTATTCATCTTTTCGCTCATCGACCGGCAACCACCTTTCGGTGCAAGCCTCGCGCTTTTCTTTGCCACTGGCATCCTGACACTCGAGTTTT